>CAXBJO010000004.1:0-142746 GCA_963976255.1 uncultured Rhodobacterales bacterium | reverse complement strand
GCTACTGTAATGGCTGGTTACGGTGACAGCTCTACTGGTGTAGACCAATTCTCTTTGGGTCTTGGCTTGTCATTCTAAGCTGACTTAAAGTCGATAAGATTTGAAAGAGCGGGCCTTGTGCCCGCTCTTTTGCTTTTCATCCTTTGAAATTCGAATATAAAGACCGTATGGACAGTTGTGCCAAACGCGAACATTCTGATTTATCAAAGGACGATAATGCCCCCAGTTCCTGCTTCTCAAATCACCGCCAAATACAAACAAGCACTTGCCCTACAATCAAAAGGGCAAAATGAACCTGCACTGGCAATTTACAGCCAAATTTTGGACTCTAAACCCGATATCGCAGAAGTGCATTTTCAGGTTGGGCGCATATTTTATGCGGGAAACAAGTTTGAAAAATCAATTTTTCATTTCGATATTGCGATTCAGTTGAAACCAAACGAGCCCGCAATTTGGACCGAATATATTCCCAGCTTGCTGTGCAATATCGACCCAGACGCGATCAAAAAAGCAGCCACGCGCCTTAAGAAATCAACCATGGATAAACGCCTGGTTATTCCATTGCAAAACAAGTTGTTAAATACCGGCGATGGATCAATTGTTCCAATTGGCAATTTGAATAAATCTGCGCTGAATGCGGTGCAGTCTGCCATTTTGAACAAAAACCATGGCCAAGCGAACGCATTGGCCAAAGCATTGTACACACAACACCCCAAAAATGCGGTTGTCGCAGAGTTATTGGCACGAACGTATTTGAACTTGGGGCAGATGAACGAGGCACGAACGCATTTCAAAATCGCGACGAGCCTTGATCCAACATTTTTCAATGCCTTTGACAATTTCGGCAAGGCAGAGTTGGATGCCAAAAACTACGGTGCTGCTGTTAAACAGTATAAATCTGCTGTTGTTGCGGCACCACATTCTGTTTCGGCCATTTGCAGCCTTGCAGATTCGATTTATTATTTAGGGCAAGCTGCTGACGCGCAATCCATATTGAAAAATGCGAAAAAGTTGCGGTTGAAGGGCGGTAAATTTGACCTTTTACTTGGCGAATTATCCATCCGCCTTGGCAACTATGAAGAGGCCGAGGCGCATTATAAAACAGGTATCAAGCGTGAAAAAGCGACGACCGCTTTGTATATCGGAATTGGCAATACATATAACAATGCTGAACAATTGCACACTTCGCTAAAATATTATGATTTAGCACAGACCTTGGACCCCGATAATGCAACAATCTTTTCCCATAAAGCCGCAACGTACCGCGAACTTGGTGATTTTGACAAAGCATTAGAATGCATCAATAAAGCCATTGCGCTGGAACCAAATAACCCTGCCTATTTGGCATCATATGTCGCTTCAAAAAAAATCACCGAAGATGACCCTGTCATTGACAAGCTGATCGCTCTACATGGTGATACGACAGCCGCCAACGAAGAACGTATCAATCTTGGCTTTGCAATTACCAAGGCGTTGGAAGACTCGAAGCAATACGACAGAGTTTTTCCATTTTTGAAAGGCGCCAACGATGACATGCATGCCCGTTTTCCATATGACGTTAAAGACGCTGTCCAAGAGAATGACGGGCTGATCGAGTATTTTCGAGACTTCAAGCTGGCCAACTTCAATGGCATGGGCCATAGCGATGCAAATCCAATTTTTATCTGTGGAATGCCGCGTTCAGGTACAACATTAGTAGAGCAAATCATTTCATCACACAGCAAAGTAACTGGTGCAGGTGAAGTTGGGCACACCACTTCTGCAATTGCACGAACAATGCAAACCAGCGATGGCAAAGAAATTGGATTAGATCATCTCGAGCCCAAGCACTTGCAAAAAATTGGTTCTGATTATTGGAAATACCTTACGCATCATTATTCAGGTACATCGCATATAACGGATAAATCGATTATGACGTACAAACGTATGGGATTGCTGAAAGCGGCAATGCCGAATTGTAAGTTTATCGTTGTGCGCCGTGACCCCCGCGACAATTTACTATCGATTTATCGCAATCAATTTGTCGATGGGACACATCTGTACGCCTATGACTTAGCAAACTTGGGCGCATACTATAAGCAATTCATTCGAATTATGGATTTTTGGCGAGAAAAAATGCCTGAAGGATTCATGGAGATCAATTACGAAGACTTGATTGACGATCCAGAAACCCATGCCCGCGCATTGATTGATTATTGTGATCTAGATTGGGAAGATGAGTGTTTAGAATTCTATAAATCTAAACGCCAAGTAAAAACACTAAGCATCATGCAGGTGCGTCAACCAATATACAAATCATCCGTCAAAGCGTGGCAACGTTATGAGGATGATTTGAAACCCCTGTTTGAGGCGCTGAAATAATGTCCCTGTCTGAAATCGTAACCCGCATTCACGCCGCCGAAACCGCCGCAGGGCGCGTTGTTGGCAGCACCCAATTATTGGCTGTATCCAAAGTACAACCCAACGAACGTGTTGCGGCCGTGTTGGAACAAGGCCATCGTTTATTTGGCGAAAACAAAGTGCAAGAGGCCGAGGGTAAATGGCCAATGTTTCGCGAAACATACGCCGATGCAAAGGTGCATTTGATTGGGCCCTTACAAACCAACAAGGTGAAAAATGCGGTGGCATTGTTTGATGCAATCCACGCCGTTGATCGCCCCAAGTTGGCGAAAAAATTGGCCGCTGAAATTCAAACGCAAGGTCGCGCACCCGATATGTTTATTCAAGTGAACACCGGCGAAGAAGTTCAAAAGGCGGGCGTAATCCCCGCCGATGCTGATCAGTTTATTGCAGATTGTTTGGCGTTGGGATTACCAATCAAAGGTTTGATGGTGATCCCGCCCGTGGACGAAGAGCCCGCATTGCATTTCGCGTTGCTACGCAAGATTGCGCACCGCAATGGGCTGACAGGTTTGTCGATGGGCATGAGCAGTGATTTTGAACGCGCGGTTGCATTGGGTGCAACGCATGTGCGGGTCGGATCGGCGATTTTTGGAGCGCGGGATTACTCCTAGGACTGCAAAACTTTATGCCCTTCGGGCGGAAGATATTTGGGCAAAGTAAAAACGGTTACCCACGAATAATCACGCGACTGTTTGGTTGCCAGTTTGTGAAAATCCAAATTAAGTCTGTTGGATCGAACGCAATACAGCCCTCGGTGCGATGGCGCGGTTTACGCCATGCGTGGATGAAAATCGCACTGCCGTTTCCAGCAATCGCATCGGGCCAGTTATAGTCCAAAATTCCAAACGCATCATACAATCCATCCGCGCGACGCAGTTTTTCATGGCTAAAGGGATGCGTGTATGCGGTAACCTCGTGGTTGTAATCAGGGTCTGTGGGATCATCCGACCACACATCATTAAGCCCAATCGGGCGTTGGAATATATTGGGCGCGTTGAAATCAACACGGTCATTGCGATACCCGATACCGCAGATTGAAAACGCACCAATGGGGGTAATTCCATCGCCTTCGCCCAATTTTTGCGCGATACCACCACGTCCAATGGACACGGGCATATTTTGCCCCATAAACCGCGCACCCCAGTGGGTTACCACCAGATCATGCCTGCGGGGCATCATAATATGTGGCCGCTTTTTTTAGCCTTGGTTTTTAGGTATTGTTCGTTCAGAGGGTTTTCACCCACGCGCAATGCGACACGCTCGGTAACAGTCACGCCCGCCGCTTCCATTGAGGCCACCTTGGCGGGGTTATTTGTCATCAGGCGCACCGACGAGAAACCCATTAGTCGCAGAATTTCCGCGCCCAGTTTGAAATTGCGTTCGTCATCCTCGAACCCCAAACGGTGATTTGCTTCGACTGTATCAAACCCCTGATCTTGTAATGCATAGGCGCGCATTTTATTGGCCAGACCGATACCGCGCCCTTCTTGGTTCATGTACAACAACACACCCGACCCATCCGCCGCAATACCTTCAAGAGCTGCGTGCAATTGTGGGCCACAGTCGCATTTCAAACTGCCAATCAGATCGCCCGTGAAACAGGCAGAATGCAACCGAGACAAGACGGGTACGTTGCGATCTGGATTGCCGATCTCAATCGCGTAATGTTCCTCGCCACCGTCAAGGGGGCGAAAAACATGCACGCGGCTGGCGTGGGACACACGCAGGGGAACCTTGGCCACGGAGACTTCGCTTAGGTGTGCGGCGGGATCTCTCAAAGCCAGTGTGATAACGTCCAGTTCAACCGCATCAAGTCCGCACAAATCCTGACCAGAGACATCAACAACAATCGCCGACGGCAACAAATGCGCCAATTTGCAAATCATCAAGGCCGCGCGGTGGGCATCGGCACTTCCACCAAACACGGGCGTAAACGGTCCCTTAAGCGGGTTGATCAGGTCGTCGCTGGGATCAGCCATAGAGCGCACCCAATCCAGCCCCTGATCCGCCGGCAATGATAAACGCGCCACATCGCCATCCGTCGCCCATGTGGACAGGGTCACCGCGCGCCAATCGGTAATCGCCAATTCTATTTGCCCCATCGCCCGCATCGCATCAAACCGCGCAAGCGTGATAGTTTCCGACGATGCGACCATCCATTGATGGTCCCCCGCACACAGCACGATGGCCACGCCCATGCGCATATCCGCGCGCATGCGAGCCACTTGTTCGAAGGGTGTCAGGCCGATTGACATATTTTGGCTTTCAATTGTTACAGAATCCTTTTGCCCTATATCAGCGGCAGTTGGAATATGAAACATTTGTACGATTTTCGACACGAGCGTGTGAGGTTGTCCACATTGTCTTGTTGTTTCGCTTTAAAACGCCCAAGTTTGATTAAAGAAGCGCCCTTGGAGGGAATGAACATGCAAAATCTAAAGAAAATTCTGATGGTCGATGATGACGCGGATCTGCGCGAAGCATTGGCAGATCAATTGGTTCTAACCGAGGAATTCGATGTCTTTGAGGCCGAAGATGGATCATCCGGTTTAGAGCGCGCCAAAGAGGCGTTGTATGATCTGGTTCTGTTGGACGTTGGTTTACCTGACATGGATGGACGTGAATTGTGCCGTCTGATGCGAAAGCAGGGCGTTAAGTGCCCAATTGTGATGTTGACCGCCCAAGATACCGATGCGGACACGATTTATGGTCTGGATGCGGGTGCGAATGATTATGTTTCGAAACCGTTCAAGTTTCCCGTTTTATTGGCGCGTCTGCGTGCTCAATTACGCCAACACGAACAATCCGAAGATGCCGTTTTCAGCCTTGGGCCGTATACATTCAAACCGGCGGCAAAAATGTTGCTGACCGAGGATGACAAGAAAATTCGCCTGACGGAAAAGGAAACAAACATCTTGAAATTTCTGTACCGCGCATCCGAAGGCGTGGTGCCTCGCGACACCCTGTTGCACGAGGTTTGGGGCTATAATGCAGGCGTCACGACACACACATTGGAAACCCATATTTACCGTCTGCGTCAGAAAATCGAACCCGACCCATCTAATGCACGCTTGTTGGTGACAGAATCAGGTGGTTATCGCCTGTCGGCTTAAAAATTCAGTTCCTCCCCCGAAAAGGCCCGCCATGTTGGTGGGTCTTTTTTGTTGCAAACTATGCCGAGGTAGCTCAATTAATGGGTATATTTTCCCAATTGGATTTTTCCGTGCGCCAAAAACCTCAAACAAGTGCAAAAGATCGCAGTATTCGTTTGGACGTGAACGCGCTGTCGAAAAAAACCCCGCACAGCGATGACATCGCCGCCTGTCGCGCGGAGTTAAGGCGTGATCCTGATAATGGTGCAAAATGGGCGGAATTGGCTGAATTTTTTGCCAAGGAAAAAAAATGGGTTAAAGCAGCCCAAGCCTATACGCAGGTTTTAACAAAAGCCAAAATATCACCTAGCATTCAAGGACGCGCAGCCGTAGTTTTCTGTCATGCGGGGCAGTTTCGTGAGGCGCATGATTTGATGGCACAAGCAATCAAACAAAACCCAAACAACCAAGAATTACAGTTGGATCAATTTCGGGTTTTTCGCCTGTCCGGGCAATTCAATCACGCCTGCAAAGTGATGGCAGAGCTGAAACGCAACATCGCGCCGCGTACATTATCAGAAATTTATCTAGCGACCGAAAGTTACTGCAAAATGTCCTCAGGAAAGTATGTGCAGGGGTTGAAATTTCTGAAAGAGATTTGGGATAAGGGTACCGAAAAAACTGCTACAGGGAGGTATAAACGCAAATATAAGTTCCCTGCGTGGGATGGTGGCGATTTAACTGGGAAAACACTTCTGCTCAAATGTGAACAGGGATTGGGCGATGGCATAGTCTTCTTGCGCTATCTGCCCATGTTGGCGGCAATGAACCCAGATAAAATTCACGTGATTCTAGCGCGGCCTTTGCATCGTTTGCTGGATGGTAATCCACATGTAGATTTGGTTGCGGATCGTAAAGATTACACATCCAATGCGGATGTGCAGGTTTTCACTTTTGACCTGCCGTTGTATTTTAAAACCACGCCCAAAACCGTGCCTGCCCCACCCACGTTAAACATTCCCAAATCATCAGTCACGCGGGCGCGTAAGATTTTAAAAACCCACAGCAGCACATTTAATGTGGGTGTGTTGTGGACCGGCAATCCAAAGTTTCCTGAAAACCCACAGCGTTCAATTTCGGTTGGTCGGTTTTTGGATCTTGCTGATATTCCGAACCTGCAAATGTTTTCATTGTACAAGGGCGATATGCCCAAAATTCTGTCGTCCAAACCCGCCAGTGAGCAGATCTTGGATGTATCCAATTCGGACAAAGATTTGGCCGACAGCGCCGCATTTATGGAACAATTGGATTTGATTATCACCGTCGACAGTGCTGTGGCGCATTTGGCGGGGTCGTTAAATACCCGTGTTTGGTGTCTGCTGAAATTTCTGCCGTTTTGGTATTATGCGAACGGGATTAACACGCCGTGGTATCCAAACATGCGCCTGTTCAAACAGAAAAGCCCGCGCAAATGGGATGCTGTTTTTGCGGACGTGCGTCGTGAACTAACACATTTGGCGGCGCAGAAAAATCAGTAATCTTGATACGATTTTTCCTCGACCAGTGCGGAACCCAACAACAAATTGATGTCCTTTTTTAATTGCGCGCGAACATCGTTGGTTACGTAAACCGCCCGCGCCAAGCGGATAAATTCGGCACCAAAATCACCCGCGCGTTCGCAATCGCGAATGTCATCCTCGATCACCCACAACTGTCCGTTGATGTCCTGTAGCCCATCCACCAATTTTGTCAGGGGGGCGTCATATTTAAATGCCGCCGATGCCACAGCATTCAGCGCATCCAATTCAGTTTGCACATTTTTCAACTTGTTCACGTCCGTCAGCTTGGCCGATTTTATTTTCAGAATCGTGATTTTGTCCAACAATTCGCCTGCGGATATAGGAGTGGTAATTTCCATGTTTGTTATGCTTTCATTTCTATGACGCTTGGTCTTATATAGACGTCAGACAATTCAAATCCAACAACCAAAGGCGGCGCAAATGCCCATCACAATCTGTACATGGAACATCAACTCTGTCCGGTTGCGCGAAGATATTGTTTGCGATCTGTTGGCGCAAGAAGCACCAGATGTTTTATGTCTTCAAGAATGCAAAAGCCCTGTTGACAAAATCCCGACGGAAAAGTTCGCCGATCTGGGTTACACCCACATGATTGCCAACGGGCAAAAGGGTTATAACGGCGTGGCGATCCTGTCGCGTTTGCCGCTGATTGAAACCGACCGTCAGGATTTCGCATCCCTTGGACATGCGCGTCACATCGCGGCGTCCGTTGATGGGCGCATGACGATGCATAATTTTTATGTTCCAGCGGGCGGGGATAAACCAGACAGAACAATCAATGAAAAGTTCGGGCAAAAATTGGATTACCTGTCTGAAATGCGCGATTATTTTACGGCCAATGCACCCGTGCGTTCCGTGTTGGTCGGTGATTTAAACATCGCACCGCGCGAAGACGACGTTTGGGATCACAAAAAACTGTTGAAAATCGTCAGCCACACACCCATCGAAGTTGCCGCATTGGCCGATGTTCAAGCCGCAGGTGGTTGGGTGGACATCACCCGTCAAGATATTCCAGAGGGGCTGTTATATTCGTGGTGGTCATACCGCGCACGCGACTGGGACGAGGCAGACAAGGGGCGTCGTTTGGATCATGTTTGGGCAACGCCAGACATCGCGCCAACCGCCCACAGCAGCCGCGTTTTACGCCCAGCGCGCGGATGGGAAAAACCAAGCGACCACGCGCCCGTTTTTGCAACCTTTGACGTCTAAGGGTTGCTTGGGTCACGTGAACGGATTACATCAAAATTGAAATAGAGAGATGCGCAATGTTGGAATTTGGACAAACACAAAAAAACGATGATCAGGTCAAAGACGTCAGCGAACTGACGTTCATGGAGGACGTGATCGAAGCATCCAAAACCACGCCAATCATTGTGGATTTTTGGGCGCCGTGGTGTGGACCATGTAAAACATTGGGCCCACAGCTTGAGGCAGAGGTGAAGGCAACGGACGGCAAGGTCAAAATGGTTAAGGTTGATATCGATCAAAACCAAGAATTAGCCAGTCAGATGCGCATCCAATCCATTCCTGCTGTATTTGCCTTCGTTGATGGGCAACCCGTGGACGGGTTTATGGGCGCAAAACCACAGTCTGAAATCAAAGAATTTGTTACCAAAATCGCCGCACAAACAGGGGATGATACAGGTGACTTATCCGAAGCCGTGGCCGCCGCTGACGAAATGTTGGCATCTGGCGAATACGTTGATGCCGCCGAAACATACGGTGCGATTTTGGGCGAAGACCCGCAAAACGGTGCAGCATTTGTTGGCCTGTTCAAATCGCAAATGGGCGCAGGTGAGGTTGATGCGGCCAAAGAAATGTTGGAAAATGCACCAATTGATTTAGCCAATCGTCCAGAGGTTATCGGCCTGCGCGCGCAATTGGAATTGGCTGAACAAGCCGCAGATTTGGGCGAAACAGCCGAGTTACAAAAAGAATTGGATGCGAATCCCGACGATCATCAAACACGTTACGATCTGGCTTTGGCGTTGTTCACGGCCGGTGATGCACAACGGGCAATTGACGAATTACTGACCATTTTCCGCAAAGATCGCGAATGGAACGATGACGCGGCACGTCAGCAGTTGTTCAAATTCTTCGACAGTTTGGGTGCCGAAGATCCCGTAACATTAACTGGGCGTCGTCAATTGGCATCAATGGTGTTTGCCTAAAATCTAATTAGGAGTAGTGTTGTACCATGTACAAACTGGCATCACTCCCCACCAATATTCCCATTTTTCCGCTTGGGAATGCATTGTTGTTACCCCATTCACGCCTGCCGTTAAATATATTCGAGCCACGTTATTTAGCCATGTTGGACGATGTGCTGAAAACTGATCATCGCCTGATTGGTATGATTCAGCCTATCCCATCGGATGAGCGCATCGGCAATCCACAGGTTAAGTCAATTGGCTGCGCGGGGCGTTTGACATCGTTTAGCGAAGCCTCTGACCGGCATTGCTTAATTACGCTAACAGGGGCGTGCCGCTTTCGTGTGGAACGGGTACATAACGGTTTTCTGCCCTATGCCACCGCAGACATAAATTGGGATGAATTTGGCGATGACCTGAATCCAGCCAAAAAAGACGCGGCACTGGATCGACCACACTTTATGGCCGTGTTAGAACGCTATTTTCAGGTGATGGACTTATCAACAGACTGGAACAGCATGAAAGATGCGGAAGACGAAATGTTGATCAATTCATTGGCCATGCTGTGCCCCTTCGCCCCCGAAGAAAAACAAGCGCTGTTAGAAGCGCCAACAATGATCCGCCGTTTTGAAACCCTTATCACATTGATGGAATTTGCCCTGCGCGAAAACAGCGGCGACAAAGGAGTGTTGCAATGAACAAGTTCGACGTTCAATTCGACCCAAAAATGCTAGAGGCGTTGGTGTGCCCATTGACCCGCGCAAACCTGTCGTATGACGCAGAGACCCAAGAGCTGATTTCCAAGGGCGCCAAATTGGCCTATCCCATCCGCAACGGCATCCCTGTGATGCTGCCCGACGAAGCCCGCACCATTGATTAAATCAACTGCCCACGCAGGAGTTTCGGCAAATCACCCGACAATCCCGCCGCGTGGCGCATAAATCCGCGACGTAGTTGCGGGGTGGCGTTAACCATGCCCAAACCTGCATCCCGCAAACCGCGCAACACCATATTATCATTTGAAAATAACCGATTGATGCCGTCCGTCGCTGCCGCCATTGCCGATGTATCAAAACGACGCCATTGTTGATACCGTTCCAAAACAGGTTTGGTTCCAATATCCTCGCCACGACGCGCAGCGTTTGCCAGAACCTCGGCTAATGCGGCAATATCCTTAAGCCCTAGGTTCAAACCTTGGCCTGCCAACGGATGAAGCCCATGCGCCGCATCGCCAACCAGTGCCAAGCGTTCGCCGACAAAGCTGTCTGCCAATGACAGCGTCAAAGGATAGCTGAAACGCCCACCCGCCAATTCAATCTGTCCCAGAAAATCGCCAAATACTGGTGCCAACGCATCCAGATATCCCGCATCGTCCAGCGCATTAATTTCATTCGCGCGCGCTGTGGTTTCTGACCAAACGATCGAACTTTTATTCCCAAGCAGCGGCAGAATCGCCAACGGGCCCGAGGGCGTGAAAAACTGATGTGCTGTGCCATTGTGGGGCAATTCATGTGCAACCGCGCAAACCAATGCGGTTTGATCATAGCCCCAACCCCGGCGTGAAATTCCTGCACGCGCCGCCACCTGAGATCCGCGTCCATCGCATCCAATCATTAACCGTGCCCGCAATGCCCGCCCGTCGGCCAAAGTTACGGATGCGCCCAATGCATCGCTGTCTTGGGCGACGACATCGGCGTCATTCAAATACGTAATTCCCGTCGATTCTGCGATCACCGTCCGAAAGGCGCGACGCAAAAATCGATCTTCCAGCAGGTAACCCATTGGGCCTTCTTCCAGCTCTTGGTGATCAAAATGCAGATGGTACGGCGCGGCACCTTCGCCGGCGCGACCATCGGACACTTTGATGTCCAAAATCGGCTGTACCTGATCCGCGATATGTTGCCAAACCCCCAAGGCTTTGAACATCTGACAGCTGGCATAAGACAGCGCATACCCACGGCCATCAAAATCATCTGCCTGTTTCACGGTGTCCGATTGACGATCCACAACCGTGACATCAAACCCCGTGCTGGCCAATGCAATTGACAGCGCACTGCCATTCAATCCACCGCCAACAACCAATATATCTGTATCATATTTCATAATCGCACTATCAATGTTTTCTCGGGATTGTCCACGCTACAAACCGTCGCTAGAGTACCGCGTAGGGGGAGTTGTCATGTCAAAAAGTTGGTTAAAGTTGTCTGCATGCGATTTAGGTCGCGCCATTGCCGATGGATCAATCTCGCCAGTGGCATTAACGCAGGCCTATTTGGGCGCAATCGCCGCCCATCCGATCACACCACGCATATATTCCACAGTCACAACCAACCGCGCGATGAGAGAGGCACGCGCCGCAGAGCAACGTGCCCAAACAGGGCAACGCCTGAGCCTGTTGGATGGTGTGCCGATTTCATGGAAAGACTTGTATGATTCCAAGGGCGTTAAAACCGAGGCTGGAACACGCCTGTTGGCGGGGCGCACACCAGATCGCGACGCGCTGGTGTTAAAACGTGCAACGAATGCGGGATTGGTATGTTTGGGTAAAACCCATATGTCGGAATTGGCATTTTCGGGATTGGGACTGAATCCAATGACCCGAACCACGCCCTGCGTAAATGATTTGGATGCCGTTTCTGGCGGTTCATCATCAGGTGCGGCGGGTTCCGTGGCATTTGGATTGGCCGCCGCAGGGATCGGATCGGACACCGGGGGATCGGTGCGTATTCCATCCGCATGGAATGATTTGGTTGGGCTAAAAACCACGGCGGGTGATATTGAATTGGACGGCGTTGTGCCGCTGTGTTCCAGTTATGACACCGTCGGCCCCCTGTGCCGCACTGTCGAAGATGCGTCTGTATTGTATGCAATTTTGAAAGACCAAGAGCCTGCGCCATTACAGCCACCCAAATCGTTGCGGTTGATGGTTTTAACCAGTTTGGCATTGGATGAATTGGCACCCGAACCCAAGGCGTCGTTTGAAACTGCGTGCGATACAATGCGTGCGCAAGGCATTGAATTAATTGAAAAATCATTTCCACAAATCAGCGATCTGTTGAGTTTGGCGGCGATATTATTCACCACCGAAGCCTACGCCCAGTGGGGCGAATTGTTGGAAACGGATGGTCACAAAATGTATCCAGAAATTTTCGAACGATTCATGGCCGGCAAACGCCATAGCAAGGATCAGCATGACAGAGCAAAAGCTATTCAGGAAAATATTCGCGCAGAGTGGGCAACGCTTTGCGCGGAATTTGATGGGGTGATTTTACCAAGCTCGCCATTGATGCCGCCAAATTTGGAACGCCTTTTGACCGACGGTGATTTTTACAAGCGCACGAATCTGTTGGCGTTGCGCAACACGCGGATTGGCAACATGTTGGGTCTTTGCGCCATCAGTTTGCCCACATCCACGCCGTCGTGTGGGTTAATGGTCATGGGCGCGCCCAATTCCGAGGTTAAACTGTTGAATATCGCCGCAAAAATAGAACCGTTGCTACGGTGATTAATGGTTTGGCCTGCCCTCAAAAATAGGTATAATGCCCCAAACGGGCGTTAGACCCTAAACGATGAGGCATTGATGGATTTCCCCGAGCGGTTTTCAAACCTGCCACCTTATGCATTCCCGCGTTTGCGCGCCTTGCTGGATATCCATCCTGCGGGCGGCGATGTGTTGCACATGTCATTGGGTGAGCCAAAGCACAAATTCCCCGCGTTCATCGCAGAGGTTTTGGCCAGCAACATTGCGGGTTTCAACAGCTATCCTAGCAATGACGGCAAGCCGGCTTTACTGTCTGCAATTTCCGCGTGGTTAAAGCGCCGTTATGCGATTGATGTGAACCCCGAAACCGAAATTGTCACCCTGAACGGTACCCGCGAAGGATTGTTCAACGCCCAAATCGCATTAAGCCCTGAACGCAAAAACGGGCAAGCACCCAAAGTATTAATGCCCAATCCATTTTACCAAGTTTATGCCGTTGGTGCTGTCACCGCAGGGGCTCAACCCGTATTTGTATCGGCACACGCTGAAAATAATTTCATGCCTGATTACGCAACGTTGTCGTCGGATGTTTTAGATCAAACCACCATCGCGTTCCTGTGTTCGCCTGCAAACCCACAGGGTGCTGTGGCGTCGTATGAATATTGGGTTCAGTTGATTAAGTTGGCAGAAAAGCATGATTTTAAAATCTTTGCGGATGAGTGTTATTCCGAAATATACCGCGATGCCGCCCCCGTGGGTGCATTGCAGGTTGCGCGTGAAATTGGCGCCGATCCCGAACGTGTGGTGATTTTCCATTCTTTGTCGAAACGCTCTAACTTACCCGGTTTACGATCAGGCTTTGCCGCCAGTGGCCCCAAAAACATCGCCGCGATCAAACAATTACGCAACTATTCGGGTGCGCCAAATCCCACACCCCTACAGGACGTGGCCACCGCAGTTTGGGCGGACGAGGACCACGTTGACATAAATCGCAACCTGTACCGCGAAAAATACAAGGCCGCAGACGCCATTTTTGGCGATGTTGCGGGATACGCACCACCGCAAGCGGGTTTCTTTTTATGGTTACCTGTGGATAATGGTGAACAGGCCACATTAAGATTGTGGCAAGATACGGGTGTTCGTGTTTTACCCGGCGCTTATTTAAGCCGCGAAACCCCCGATGGTAATCCAGGCGAGCGATATATTCGCATCGCAATGGTCGCCGATTTTGAAGATACAAAGCGCGGAATGCAGACAATCCGCGAAAGTTTGTTTAAGGTATAAATATGGCATATAATACGCGCACAAGAGACCCCCTGTTAGAAGCAAAAATGCAGGCCACAATTCGCAAACGCGGAACAGAGTTTTTGGGCCTTGTTTTTATTTTGCTGTCAATTGCGACGGCGATCGCGCTTGCGACCCATTCTGCTAATGATCCAAGTTTTTTGAATTCCACATCTGGTGTACTTCAAAACAAAATGGGCGTTCTTGGCGCATCCTTTGCGGGCACGTTCATTTTGGCGATCGGATTGGCATCGTGGGTGTTTCCTTTGGCTTTGATGGTTTGGGGCGTGCGTCTATTGTTTCATCGCAATGATCATATGATTTTGCGACGCGGTATTTTCATTCCCCTATTCGCCGCATTTGCCGCCGTCTTCTTGGCAAACAACGTACCACCGGCCAGCTGGCCATATGGATTTTCGATGGGTGGTTTTTCAGGCGATGCTATTTTGGAAATTCTAACGGATTATAAGCCCGTTAATTTGAATGTCTGGGTCAAGGTTTTGTCTCTGGCTTTGGGTGTGGTCACCATTTTCCTTGGTATCTTATCGCTTGGATTTACCTGGCGCGAGGTGCGCTCAATTTTCATTCGTGGCACTTACAGCCTGATTGTTGCCGTGGGATTGGTTTTTACTTTCCTTAAAAACATTACTAAATTCGGTGCACGTTCCGCCAAAGGTGGCGCGGCCGTCGCCAAGGCAAAACTGCAACAACGCCAAGAGCAACAACGCGAAGACGGCATGCCCGAAATACAGACCGAGTCCAACATGCCCCAACAGGCGAAATCACTCAAACGTGCCGGACGCCGCACGCTGTTCCCATCCTTGCCAATTTTCAACAGCAGCAACAAGTCACGTCCAGAGGTGCAGGGTATCGCGCTAGAGGCACGCCCAGGCCCGTCTGGTCCCGTCAATGACCCACGTGATTTCATGTATGATGATGGCGAAGTCGTTCAAACTACAGATCGCGTGACCCGCCGTATTCAACAAGCAATCGAACGCAAGCAGATGGAAAAACGCGCCGAAAACCCGTCTTCGGCTGGGTTGCCAAACTCAAACGGTGTGATCACACCTGTAAGCGCCACCCGTCAGGAGCCCTCAATCCGAGGTAAGGCGCCGGTGCGAAATGTATTTTCGGGTGCCGCCGAAATTCCTGAAAACATTTTCCAAGATGATAACGATGATTTGGCGAAGTCCGCGACCTTACCCTTGGCGCCAGGGCGTCATGAACCCACATTATCCAGACCTTCTGCGCAGAAATCTGTGGTGGAACACCCGCCGACCAAGCCGATTCCACAAAGCAATCGCGCCAAATCAGAAGCACAGCCAGAATTGTTTGCCAAAGCGGACGCCGAATACGAAGCCCCTGCATTGAACCTGTTGGCCAACCCATCCACCATCGTACGTCAGCAACTGTCCGACGAAGCATTAGAAGAGAATGCGCGGATGTTGGAAAACGTTTTGGATGACTACGGTGTCAAAGGCGAGATCGTTTCCGTGCGCCCCGGCCCCGTTGTCACCATGTATGAATTGGAACCCGCCCCCGGTTTGAAAGCAAGCCGCGTCATTGGTTTGGCGGATGACATTGCGCGTTCTATGTCTGCACTGGCGGCGCGCGTGTCCACCGTTCCGGGCCGTACCGTGATTGGGATCGAGTTGCCCAATGATCACCGCGAAACCGTATTACTGCGTGAAATCCTGTCGGCGCGTGATTACGGCGATGGCAAACATGGCCTGCCGCTGGCGCTTGGTAAAAATATTGCCGGTACGCCCAAGGTGGCGGATTTAGCGAAAATGCCGCATCTGTTGATCGCGGGTACCACCGGTTCGGGTAAATCCGTGGCCATCAACACGATGATCCTGTCATTGTTGTACAAACTGTCCCCAGACGAATGCCGCATGATTATGATCGATCCAAAAATGTTGGAACTGTCGGTTTACGACGGCATTCCGCATCTGTTGTCCCCCGTTGTCACCGACCCGCGCAAAGCGGTTGTGGCTTTGAAATGGGTTGTTGGCGAAATGGAAGAGCGGTATCGCAAGATGTCGAAAATGGGTGTGCGCAACATCTCTGGCTATAACAGTCGCGTGGCGGATGCGCTGTCCAAGGGCGAAAATTTCGATCGTACTGTGCAAACGGGATTCGATGACAATACCGGCGAACCCGTGTTCGAAACAGAATCATTCGCACCTGAAAAGATGCCATATATCGTGGTAATCGTAGACGAAATGGCCGACCTGATGATGGTCGCAGGCAAAGAAATCGAGGCCTGTATCCAACGTCTGGCGCAAATGGCACGTGCCTCAGGCATCCATCTGATCATGGCCACACAACGTCCATCCGTCGATGTCATAACGGGTACAATCAAGGCCAACTTCCCGACAAGGATTTCATTCCAAGTAACCTCAAAAATCGACAGCCGTACGATCTTGGGCGAAATGGGCGCGGAACAATTGTTGGGCATGGGTGACATGTTATACATGGCGGGTGGCGGTAAAATTACCCGCATTCACGCACCATTTGTTTCAGACGAAGAGGTCGAAGTGATTGTGAATCACCTGAAAACCTTTGGCCCACCTGAATATGTCAGTGGTGTGGTGAAAGCGGCCGATGATGACAAAGCCAGCAATCTGGACGCTGTATTGGGCTTGGGTGGCAACACAGACAAGGAAAATGCCCTGTACGATCAGGCCGTTGCGATTGTTGCGCAGGATCGCAAATGTTCCACGTCATACATCCAGCGCAAACTGTCCATTGGATATAACAAGGCCGCAAAACTGGTCGAAGAAATGGAAGATAATGGTATCGTGTCGTCCGCAAATCACGTCGGCAAGCGCGAGATTTTATTGCCAGAACAGGGGTGATTGGCCAATTTGCGCCAATCGCAAACCTGTGAACACACCTGCTCTTATATTCTTGCGCCCAAAGCTCTATTTTAAAGATATGATAAAACTTACACCCCTCAAGGCTCTGTGCCTGACCGCCATTTTCACTGCAACGCCCAGCTTTGCAGAGATAATTTCGTTGGATCGTTTGAACGCATACATCAACGGATTGCCAATTGTGAAATCCAATTTCACACAAGTAAATTCAGACAAGACCAAGTCACGAGGTCAGATGTACATCAGCCGCCCCGGCAAGATGCGATTTGAATATGCATCCCCCAATCAGGCCTTGGTGATTGCCGCTGCGGGTAGCGTTGCTGTTTACGACGACAAGTCCAAAAACGGCCCTGCAATCTATCCCCTGAAAAAGACCCCGCTTAGTTTGATTTTGGACAAGGATGTGAATCTAAAAACCAGCGGCATGGTCAAGAAGCATTATGAAAACGGGGAATATACAATCATTGTCGCAAGCGATCCCAAAGGTAAAACCAAAGGTCAGATCGAGCTGATGTTCACCGATAACCCAATCACTTTAAAACAATGGGTCGTGACCGATCAGTCACGCCAAAAGACCACCGTGCAGTTGGGTCGCCTAAAAGAACAGAAAAATTTATCATCCCGTTTGTTTGACATTGAACGTGTGAAACGAAACTAGGTCGTCAGATCAGCGTCGACAGCTTGCCAATTGCGCACTGTACATTACCGCGCGATCGCTTACTGAACCCGCAACGCGCATCAACCACGCCTTTTTGCGATAGGTGCCGCGCCGAAAACCCGTCTGTCCATCGTGATACGCAAGGTATTGATTATAGGCATCAGATTTTGCGATGCCGACACGTTTATTACTTTCGTTCATGTACCAGCCCATGAAATCCACTGCATCGCTAAAACGATCGCGTTTCGCTCTGCGGTTTCCCGTTTCATCGCGGTACCAATCCCATGTGCCGTCAATCGCTTGTGCAAATCCATAGGCAGATGATTGGCGTCCCATTGGGATGACATTTGCTTTCCATTGATACGGCGTGCGCGCCTTACCTTCGAACTTACTCTCTTGGTAAATTGTAGCCATCATCACAGGCACAGGAACGCCCCAGCGCCGCTCGACCCGCACCATATCTTTGTACCAAGACGCGCGTTGATCTTTGATTGAACATGCGTTGTCCAAATTACGCGGCGCTTTTGTACCGCCCGTTGAACACGATATCAGAACGAAACTCGCCGCAACGAGAATTAGAATGGGTTTTGTCATACTGCCTGCTCCAGTCTTTGTGCTGGGTTTTTTTGCATTATGTTGGAAATGAAGGATTAAAGCAAGATGGCAAGCAACACAGGCAATGCGATCACGGACAATAGCGTTGAAACAATCACCAACCCTGCCACCTCGTTCGCATCAGCGCCATATTTTTGTGCTAACAAATATGATGTAACCGCCACAGGCGTTGCAATCTGAACCACCAAAACACCAAACGCCACATCGTTCAGTCCAAACCAGCGGCCAACAACCCATGCAATCGCCACAGCCGCCGCCAACTTAACCACCGATAATAAAATCGCCCGCGACAACGTCGTCACCTGCAATCGCGCCAAAGCGACGCCAAGCGTGATCAGCATCATCGGAATCGCCATTTGTCCGGTCAATTCCAACGTATTCGTCAACCACATCGGTGTCTGCCATCCCATCACTAAAAACAACGCCCCCGCAAGGGTTGCCCATGAAATCGGCTCTTTGAAAATCTTGGTAACGCTGCCTCCGCCCGAAACCATCCACACGCCAACCGAAAAAGACCCCACAGCCATCACCGCAAAAACAATAACCGCATAACTTAACCCAGCCTCGCCAAAGGCAAACAATGCCAACGGCAATCCCAGATTGCCCGTATTACCAAAAATCAGCGGCGCCCAAAACGTCGCGCGATCCAATTTCATCACACGACAAATGACCCAAAACACCAACGTCAGGGCGCAATAGGCCACAAGACTGGCCATAAACAGCCCCGACAGCGTATCTGGCGAAATATCCGCCTGCATCAAGGCTACAAAAATTAACGCCGGAACGGATATCATCATCGCGATTCGGGTCACGAATTCGACTTCGTAAGCCCAGCCAATTTTCACCCAAGCAAACCCAACCGATGCCAATAAAAACACCGGTGCGACAATTTGTAATACTGTTAAAATAAGTTCCATAAACCCACTGACCTGACTGTGGACACATTGTCAATCTCAGCGTAGTAAGAAGCAACATCAGGTGGGTGAACATGTTAAAAGCAAGTGCGAAATTCTCTATTGGCCAAATTGTGCGCCATCGCAAACATCCGTTTCGCGGTGTGGTTTTCGACATCGATCCGACGTTTTCCAACACCGATGAATGGTGGGAAAGCATCCCCGAGGATAAGCGCCCCGAAAAGGATCAGCCATTTTATCACCTGTTGGCGGAAAACGATGATTCCTACTATGTTGCCTACGTATCAGAACAAAATCTTGTGGCCGACGAATCGGGTGATCCCGTAAATCATCCTGAAATCGCGGAAATGTTTGGCGAAATGAACGATGGCCGCTACAGCGTTACCGGCCATCTGAATTAATATCCTAGCGCCGCCCCCTCTTTGCGGCCATCGCTGGCACCAACAAGCACACCACGTTTTTGATCGATCCAAACCGCCTGCGCACCCCCGATGGGCACCTCTGGCGTCGTAACTTGATGCCCTAAATCCACCAATCCTTGGCGCACCGCATCCGTGTACCCGCGCTCTATCTTTAAGACACCATCGGTTGCAAAGCTGCGGGGTCCATCGATGGCAGTTTGAATATCCATGCCAAAATCGCGGATATTACTGACAAGCCGGTGGTGGCCGTTGGGCTGATACGCCCCGCCCATCACTGCAAATGGCATCACCACTTTGCCTGATTGACGCAACATGCCCGGAATAATGGTATGCATCGGACGTTTACCGCCCATCGCCTCGTTTGGGTGATCCTCTTGCAAGGTAAAGCCAGCGCCGCGATTTTGAAAATTAATTCCGAATTTTGACGATGCCAATCCCGATCCAAAAGAATGAAAAATGGAATAGATCAACGAAACCGACATTTGATCCTTGTCGACAACGGACAGGCAAATTGTTTCTTTGTGCACCGCCTCTGACACACGTTCAGGATTTTGCATTGCCACCTTGGGATCAATCAACGCGGCCAACTTAACCGCTGTGTCCATCGACAGCATATGATCAATACGCGCACTGTGATCCGCGATAAAACGATTGCGCGCATCATATGCCAGCTTGGCCGCTTCTGCCTCGATATGTGTACGCTCGACGCCGTATGGATTCATTCCTGCTATATCGAACTGTGACAGAATGTTATTCATACAGATCGCCGTCGCACCCTGTCCGTTTGGTGGATGCTCGACCATTTCAAATCGTCCATAATCGCCCGAAATTGGATCACAATATTCACAGGCAACATCGGCAAAATCATCCAACGTATGCACCCCGCCCAGCGCATTCAGGGATGCCACCATATCTTCGGCCACTTCGCCCATGTAAAACCCTGCGCGCCCTTTTTGCGCAATTTGCTCTAGTACCTGAGCCTGTTTGGGCGCCGCAAAAACCTGCCCTGCACGGGGAACCTTGCCATCCAACAGATAGAATTCACGCGCATCGCCCTGTAACCGATCGGCTGCCAACCCCCAATCAAATGCGGTGCGCGGCCCAATTGGCACACCTGCTTTCATATAATAAATCGCAGGTGCCAAGCTGGCCTTCATTCCGATTTCACCAAAATCCCGACTGGCACGGCAAAACGCATCAATCGCGCCGGGCAAAGTCACGGATTCCACATCACCCAGCGGCATCTGTTTATGACCCGCATTGCGTATACGCGCCCCATCCAGCGCCGCCGGCGCACGACCAGACCCATTCAACGCAATCACTTCTTCTGATCCTGCGGGGCTGATCAACATAAAGCAGTCCCCGCCAATTCCCGTCATTTGCGGTTCCAGCACACCCTGCAAAACCGCGGCTGCAATCGCCGCATCCATGGCGTTTCCGCCCGCCTCTAATATTTGCACCGCCACCTTGGACGACAGCGGATTGGACGTTGCCACCATACCGTTTGTTCCATAAACGGCCGACCGCCCTGGTTGATGAAAATCACGCATATGACCTACTCCCTTGCACTGCGCCAATAGTTGTCGCAAAATGCTGTCATGAACAAGCATGTCCCTATGGCGGGCGGTGTCAACCGCACAACGCCACAAAGCATCCATTTTCATCGCACGGAACTGGGCCCAATTATTTCGCTGTATGGGCGTATGGTGGCGGCGGGGGAATGGCGCGACTATGGTATTTCATCCCTGAAAGAGGTCGCCATCTTCGCGATTTTTCGCCGCGCCGCGGAACACCCGATTTATACGATCGAAAAACGCCCCAAATTGAAAGATCGCCAAGGCATGTATGCCGTCGTCGGAATGGATGGGCACATCCTGAAACGTGGGTCAGACCTTAAATCCGTCCTGCGTGTGTTGGAACGCAAATTGATCAAAGCGGTTAAATAACTTTGCATTGTCTATATACCTATACGCTTACGCGCTGTAATTGCACCACCGCCAGCAGCAAAAATCCGATCCTCGGCCTGTTTGAGTGGCTCAAATGCCACCTTCATATGGTGCCCGTTTGCGTGCAACAACAGATCGTCATTAAACATCAAACCCACATGACCACGCCAAAAAATCAAGTCGCCGCGCGTCAGCGGGACGTCATTTGGGATCGTGTCCCCCAAGGTGGCCTGTTGTGCATCACTGTCCGCAGGGCCATTAATACCCGCACCGCGCAGCGCCGCCGAAACCAGCCCCGAACAATCAATGCCATACTGTGTATTCCCGCCCCACAGATACGGCACGCCTAAATATCGCTCCGCTGTGCGTAACAGGTCAGGTTCACGATCCGAAATTGGGGCGATTTGCATCTGATGCACAAACCCACCGGCCGCCAATTCAACAAAATCACCCTGTTCCCCCACTACCGTCACACCCGCCTGAAACGGCAGGTGCATCACGGGTATGGTTTTAATGTCGGGCCGCGTGTAAACATGCGCACCCAGATCGCGGACATAGGCGGTTGGATCCGCCCAGCCCGCCAATTCCGAAACAGCCACAACACCGCCATAGCCATCACGTTCGCGCACACCATGTGCCCAATAACCATCAACACGATCCACATTGAATCCGTCTCCGAACAACATTTGGCGTTGTAACGCCCCATCTGGTGCATCCAAAATATTTGAAACAGGGCTACAAATTCGGCGTAGATCAGCCATAACGCGCCTCGATCACAGCCAGCATCGCACGCGCCGATTGACACGCGCCCCCCAATGTTCGCGCAGGTTTCGCACTGGGACACCACCCATACAAATCCAGATGAACAAAGCTGGCGGCGTCATCCACAAAACGGCGCAGGAACAGCGCCGCCGTGATTGATCCGCCAAATCCACCCTTGGGTGCGTTGTCCAAATCGGCCACATCAGGCTCTATCATTTCCTCGTAAGGTTCCCAGAACGGTAAGCGCCACAATGGATCGGCCTGTGCTTGTGCGGCCTTTTCAATCTGCGTCGCCAAACCTTCGTCATCGGTGAAAAACGGTGGGACATCTGGCCCCAAAGCCACGCGCGCGGCACCTGTCAGGGTCGCATTGCATATCAACAAATCGGGCTTCTCTTCGTCTGCCAATGCCAACGCATCCGCCAAAACCAAACGCCCTTCGGCGTCTGTGTTATTAATCTCGACCGTCATTCCCTTGCGGCTGATCAGCACATCTTGGGGGCGGTATGCACCTGCTGAAATCGAATTTTCAACGGCAGGTACCAACAGACGCAAACGCACATTCAGACCCAGCGCCATAATCATATGCGCCAACCCCATTGCCGTCGCCGATCCACCCATATCCTTTTTCATCAGCCCCATGGATGCGCCCGGTTTGATATTCAAGCCACCTGTGTCGAAACACACGCCTTTCCCCACCAACGTCACCATTGGGTCGCCCTTTTTGCCCCAATGCATATCCAACAGACGTGGTGCCTGATTTGATGCACGCCCCACGGCGTGGATCATCGGAAAGTTTTGTTTCAACAGCACATCACCTTTGATCACTTTGACCTTGGCATCATGCGCCTTGGCTAATGCGCGAAACGCCAATTCCAACGCATCTGGCCCCATGTCATTTGTCGGCGTGTTGATCAAATCACGGGTCAGGAAATCGCCCTCTGCCTCTGTTAGGATGCGTTTTGTATCCACACCTTTGCTGGGCTTCAGTCGCGCAACGGCACCCTTTTTAGTTTTATAGTGATCAAATGCATAGCCTGCCAAAACCCACGCCAAATGCGCCTGATCCAATGCAACACCGCGCAATCCTGATACAATTTCATAATTCCCTGCGGGCAGTTTCAACGCGATGTCAGCCATGTGCATGCGACCACGCGCACGTACATCCACCGTACCCCAACCCGCCAAAACACCCATCGGCGCACCATCGCTGTTTGGCAATATTAAAACCTGCCCCAGTTTAGCAATAAAACCATTGGCTTTCACCCATGTTTCAACATTCAACTTTTTGGACAGTGCCGACAATGCGTCGGGCTGAACAACGTAAACAGGTAATGCCTTGGCGGATTCTGATGCAAATTTGGGTGTCATAGATAGGCTCCATTCTTGGAACCAAGCCTAGCTTTTTTAGCACCCAAGTCTATCCCGTAATCTCTGGAAACTGCACTGCCATAAACAAAGACCGCTCGCCCACACGCGCAAGTCGCGCCGCCACCGATGCCGTGGCAGTTTTATCATTGCGCACAATGCATTTGGTCAAATCCGATGCGACCAATGAAAACTCTGTCAAACCAATCTGCGCCGAAATCGCCACCAGACTGCGCGATATGCGCTTAACCTCGTTCATTTCATTGTCATACAGTGCCTTTTCCAACAGCCACAGGCGGTCTGATAATTCAAATGCTGCACGTTCGATGACGTCTTTGCATTCGTCAATGCCCATTGATGCCTGCAATGATTGCATTGCTTCTGGCTGTACGATCGGAACTTCTGCATATTTTAATGCTATAACCATTTCATCCATGAATTTACCCTCGCTCAAAGATGCTACAGTCCTACCCAAAGGTGTTAAACAGAAGGTAAGCAACACGCACGCAAGGGGTTGAATTATGTGCGTAAATTTAGCAAAACTGTTTAAACCAACAGAGAGCATTCGTTATGACAATTCCCGCCAAACCGCTCCCGTCTAGCCTGATCAATCGTTACCACGGGTGGAAGGCAACCAGTTTTCAAGAAAACAAAGCATGGTATGCGCGTCTGGCCGAGGGCGGTCAGCATCCGCGCACCATGATCATTTCATGTTGTGACAGCCGCGTGCATGCCACCTCTATTTTTGGCGCAGACACTGGTGATTTTTTTATCCACCGCAACATCGCAAACCTTGTGCCCCCTTATGCCCCAAACGAGGATTACCACGGAACATCAGCCGCCGTTGAATATGCGGTCACGGCATTGGGTGTGACCAATTTGATGGTGATGGGGCATTCTCTGTGTGGTGGTGTTCAAGGGTGTCATGACATGTGTTCGGGCAAAGCACCCGAATTGGAAAAAACCACCAGTTTCGTTGGCCGCTGGATGGATATCCTACGCCCAACATATGAAAAAGTTGCCAAATCAGGTGGAACAGACGCCGAACAAGTTGCGCGTATGGAACGGCAAGGAATTTTGGCATCTATTGAAAACTTGATGACCTTCCCCTTCGTATCCGAACGGGTTGCTGCCGAAGAGTTGGCAATTCATGCGGTCATTTTGGATATCAGCGACGGAACTTTGGAACATTACGATCCCGCCGCTGAGAAATTTGTCGCGATTTAGTTTTTAAGGCGATAGTCCGCATGGCACGCCTTGCAGCTACCAAAAACAGATTTGTCTGCGGCGGCTGACTTTGAAATCAACGTGTCCATCAGAACATCGAACGCATCTTTGTTTGCCCAAATTTCTGGACGTGCCGCTGTTGGCAGGGAACTGTCTGCTGTCGTGTCGACCATAAATGCTTCTTTGGCAACCAAAGCGGCCTTACTTATTGCCGCAAAATCACCAAGTTTGGCGGCGGCGCCGACATTTTTCATTGCTGCTTGGCGCGCCAAAATATTGGCGTCTACATCCGCAAAGGCACCCGTTGTCATCGCGCCAATCATTGCGACGCTTGCTATTAATTTTTTCATAATCTCTCCTCAAGTTATCACGATAGAATTACGTATTCGGCAAACCTATTCAAGCATGCCATTTTCACAGTTTCGTTATTCAACAACAAAACCCGATGGCCAGCTTAGGTCATAGCCAAATTCAATTGTTTGCGCGGCGCCTGCTGCCATATCCCAATTCCACGACACCACACCGCGACGTCCCTTAATATCACGCTCTGAAATCGCGGGTTTGGCATACTCCTTGATGATCAAATCCTCGGATTCTGAAACCGGAATGCGGTCATACAGGCGCACAGGAATATCGTAATCCAACAGGCTGGTCACAACTGTTTTAAATCGCGATTCTGCGATTTGCGAGCTGGACAATAACCCACGATCACCATCCTCGCGCTTGATTACTGAATAATCGACGCGCAACCCATCCAGCACGCCCAATTGCAACGGGTATTCATCACCCGCCACGATTTCTGGCATTATAAAGTCGCCAAAATATTGCCCATCGCGATACAGGCTGGCCTGACTTGGTAATATCCGCCCACCGGTTTCGTTGGTGATGTCTGCATACAAAAACCCAGCCGCATCGCTATTCGTGGCACGCGCATACAGATCAACATCCATATCGATTTCCTGCAACGGCAACGTCACAACATCGCCGTTCGATTTTATGTCCACAGGCGCGTTAATTGTGAAAATCTGTGTTTGACCCGCAACACGCATTGCATTGCCAATATCGGCCGATTCTTCGGCCATCCTTGGCGCAGCCGCCAAGCTCCCCATGACATCGGATTCATACGACTGTGTCACGCTCAGTGTTCGTTTTGATTTATTTTTCGCAGGATCATACAGGCGTTTAATCCACGGGTACGGCAATTGCGTACCTGACGCGCGGTTCAAATCGACCGTCGACAGGGTGACTGTCACATCGTCCCAATCCTCGCCCGTTTGCTGTGTCACCACCGCCTTTTGCGCGATCTGCAACGCACCTTTGGTTTTGTCCTGTGTCAACAGCACATCACTTAGCATATTCCATTGCACATTCCGTGCCATGTGCCGCAAACCAATATTACCCTTGAACGGTTGCGCCGCATTGATGGTAAGTTTTAAAATCTGCTGGTTGCGGTTTTCGGGTGTGATGTTTTCCAATCGCAAAACTGCCCGATCAAATGCGCCCTGTAAATCCTGCCCCAACACGTGCATTGCTTCCATTTTACGCTTGGCCTCTTGATTTTCGATCACCGCCTTGGCCGCTTGTTCGCCCAGCTGACTTGTCAGGTTGGAAATCAGGTTTGGATCGGACAGCTGTTCCAATGACAGAACCGTGCTGGCGCCATTGGCGAACTGTTTCACAAACGTCAAACGCACCTCGGTTGCCGTAACGACCGCCTGTTGTTCGCTCTCTAATTTACGGTGTGAATGCAACTGTGCACGTGCCGTATCCACATCACGCTCTAACGCTTGGTATTCCGAGGATTGTTTATAAATTGGATCACGCGCAATCGCCATTTCGCCTGATTTTGAAATCAACGTCAGACCAGACCCACCTGGAAAATCAATGCCATTGCCCGTTGCTGTATCGCCAACCGACGCGCCGAAAATTGTGATTTCATGTGTTCCAGCGGACAAATCCACAGGCACTGCACGGGTCAAAATTCCACCACTGGGTGTTACTAAAACATCGCTAACCTTTGACTGAACTGAAAACTCATCTGCAAATGCACTGCTGGCCAATAACCCTGCCAAACATCCAATAATTAATCGCATAAAATATCCTCCTGTGTTGATCCCATCAGACCACAAAAAAATGCCCGCGCAAAGGCGGGCATTGATATAAAGCGGTAAATTGCCAAATGGCGGGGTATCAGCCCTTTTTCAGAACTTCACGACCAAGTAGTTCAGCGATCTGAATGGCATTCAACGCCGCCCCTTTGCGTAGGTTGTCCGAAACGCACCACAGGTTAATACCGTTATCAATGGTTGGATCTTGGCGAATGCGGCTGATGAATGTGGCATATTCACCAACACATTCAATCGGCGTGACATATCCACCATCTTCGCGCTTATCGATCACAATGATACCGGGTGATTCACGCAAAATATCGCGTGCTTCATCTTCGTCCAAAAACTCTTCAAACTCGATGTTGATCGCTTCTGAGTGTCCGACGAACACGGGCACGCGCACACATGTGGCCGTAACCTTAATTTTTGGATCAACGATCTTTTTCGTCTCGGCGACCATTTTCCATTCTTCTTTGGTTTGGCCGTCTTCCATAAATACATCAATATGAGGTATCACGTTGAACGCGATTTCCTTGGGATATGCTTTTGCTGCAACCTCTTGGCCTGGAACATATTTACCCTTGGTTTGATTCCACAGCTCGTCAATCGCCTCTTTGCCCGAGCCAGACACAGATTGATACGTGGACACAACAACCCGCTTGATTTTCGCGCGATCATGCAATGGCTTTAGCGCCACAACCATTTGTGCAGTTGAACAGTTTGGATTGGCGATAATATTTTTCTGTGAATACCCATGGATTGCTTCTGAGTTACACTCTGGCACGATCAGTGGCACCTGTGGGTCGTAACGATACAAGCTGCTGTTATCGATCACGACACAGCCCGCCTTGGCGGCAATCGGTGCGTATTTTTTCGTGGCATCTGATCCAACAGCGAACAATGCAATGTCCCAACCCGTGAAATCAAAGGTGTCCAAATCCTTCGTCTTCATCGTTTTGTCGCCCAGCATACATTCCGTTCCCAGTGACCTGCGGCTTGCAAGTACTTCGATCGCATCGATCGGGAATTGACGTTCATCAAGAATATTCAGCATTTCGCGGCCTACATTGCCAGTAGCACCAACGACAACAATACGGTAACCCATTTTAGGTCTCCTAAGTTAAAGTTTGGACAAGTCCCTATCGGAACAACGCGCCTATACCCCGCCCTTGTACAAAAGGGAAGAGTGGTTAGAATGCCGCTATGAAACTGATCGCTATATTGTTGTATCTAATCCCCAGCATCGCCATTGCGGGCCCCGCCGTCGTGGTGGATGCCACAGCTGTGAAATCAGGGCAAACATGGACGTTTTCCGTGGCCATTGAACACGCCGACACAGGGTGGGAAAATTATGCGGATGGTTGGGGTGTTTATGCACCTGACGGCACTGAACTTGGCTACCGCGTTTTGGTTCATCCCCATGTGAATGAACAACCCTTCACGCGCTCATTGTCGGGCGTTATTATTCCTGATGCGGTGACACAGGTGATTATCAAACCGCGTGATTTGGTGCATGGGATTGGTGCGGATTACCCGCTGATCCTGCCCGCTAATTAGGGCTATAAACCTCGGATTGACTGCCCAAATAACTGTTCCATGCAAACCAATACGAAATGCTGCCAGCTATGCGCGGCAGCATCTGATCCGTGGCGCTGATCAGGCCGTTTTCCTCTTCGATCCACGTTGCACCACCTTGAGATTTCAACAGCCCACCCGCGTCGCGCGTGAATTCAAATTCACCACGTTCATACGCGCGCACAGTGCGGGTTTCGACATTTCCCAACAAAACAACCGGCGTGTCGCCAATCGTGTCATTGATCACCGGCGTGTCTGTGAACGCCTTCAGTGGCCACGCTTTGGATGCACCGAAGGTGCGGATGCCGAATACATATTCTTTGGCTTTTTGCGGGCTTGCAGCTACCGCCACTGGGAACATCAAATCATCTGATGCGAAATAATCCTGATACACAACACCCGATCCGTAATCGCGTGCATATCCTGTGTTAATATCCAAAATAAGCGTCAGCGGATTTGCCGCTTTCCATGCGCCCCAACTGGTGATCACGACGGGGCGCTGTTTTAATTCAATACCTTCTGAAACCAATGGTCCGACCACAGGTTTGCCGGTAAATTGATTCCACAACGAATTGGTTTCGCGATCAAACATCAATTTGTTCGAGCGATATAGAAATCCAGACGAACCAAAAACAAACGGTGCCTCGCGACCCTCGACGGTCGTTTCATACACAATACCAGACCCACATAATGTGCAATACGCCAACGCCACAGGCACTTCGCCAATCACGTCGTTGAACATTTCATGCCATCCCATAATCCGCAGGGGATAGGCGCGCACATCGCCATTAATCGCAACGCCAAACACCAAATCATCATCGCGCATATATGTGACCGCTTCGGGAATTGTCATGCGGGGCTGATCCAGCGATGGAATGCCGTCCTTTTTCACACCCCCCCAAGTGATCTCTTCCAGACGGATATCCATTTTATCAGGCGTTAGATATTTAAGATTTAGGAACGCATCAAAATTCGGGTCAATCCGCAAATATAGTGATCGTTTAAAATCCACGAAAACGGGATGCGGTTTGATCTGTGGATTTTGTTCCTGCCAGATCATCCACTTATTCCAATCCAAGCCGACATTCACACCGGTAATCGCCGTCAGGGTTTCCGTAAACATATTCGCGGGCGCACGGGAAAATCGCATGGCTTGGATAATGCTGGCGGCCATGTCATCCGATCCACGTTCGCGGATCCATTCCAGCGCTTTGAACAACGTGAATCCATCGCCAAAAATCAGGGCATCTTGCGCTGTGACCACATTGAACTCTTGCGCACGCGCCATATTTGTCAGCGCAGTGCTGGCCATCAAAGTCGTGAAAAATATACGGCGGTTCATCGGCGTCTCCTTGTGGCGATATTTAACACCAAGTTAATTTCGAATACCACTAACATCGATGTGAAAAGGGCGCACAAACTGTACGCCCTTTCAAAAAATTAGTGCCGTGAATTACAGCGATGCGTCCAATGCGGCAACAATTGCATCACCCATTGCCTTGGTGCCAACGGGTTTGCCGCCATCGGCCTGCATCAAATCACCAGTGCGCACACCGCTGGCCAATACGGCCTCGACTGCTGCTTCCAAACGATCCGCTTCTGTGCCTTGATCAAACGAATACCGCAACGCCATGGCGAAACTTAACACACATGCACATGGGTTTGCTTTGTCTTGACCCATGATGTCAGGCGCGGAACCGTGAACTGGTTCATACATCGCTTTGGGGCGGCCACTTTCCATCGGCGCGCCCAATGATGCGGACGGCAACATGCCCAATGAACCCGTCAACATCGCTGCCGTATCAGACAGCAAATCACCAAACAGATTGTCCGTCAGAATCACATCAAATTGTTTTGGTGCACGCACCAATTGCATCGCACCCGCATCCGCATACATGTGGGACAATTCCACATCGGCGTAATCGGCGGCGTGAACTTCGCTCACCACATCACGCCACAGGATACCGCTTTCCATCACGTTCGCTTTTTCCATCGAACACACTTTGTTGCTACGACGGCGCGCCAATTCAAAGGCACTGCGTGCAACGCGGTCGATTTCACCCTCGGTGTAACGTTGCGTGTTGATACCCACGCGTTGGCCATCTTCGATGAAAATACCGCGTGGCTCTCCAAAATATGACCCGGATGTCAATTCGCGCACGATCATAATATCCAGACCCGCAACCAATTCTTTCTTCAACGACGAAAAATCAGCCAGCGCATCAAAACATTGTGCTGGGCGCAGGTTGGAAAACAAATCCATTTCCTTGCGCAACCGCAACAAGCCGCGCTCAGGCTTTACTGAAAAATCCAAATCGTCGTATTTCGGGCCGCCTACAGCGCCCAATAAAACTGCATCCACTGATTGCGCTTTGGCCATTGTGTCGTCGTGCAATGGTGTGCCGTGTTTGTCATACGCCGCGCCGCCAACCAAATCTTCGGACACGTCAAATTTCAGATCACGCTTTTCACCATACCATTCGATGATTTTGCGAACTTCTGCCATTACTTCTTGGCCAATGCCGTCACCAGGCAAAATTAACAAGGATGGATTGCTCATGGATTTTTCCTAAAACTGTTTCGAAGTCGAACTACTGCGTCAGTGCCAAGTGGTCAAGGGATTGGCGTAAAACGTCTATTCGAATTTACGGATATTCTCCGCTAAAAACGCCAGCTTCAGCAGCGAAATCGCCCGAAACAATGCCATCGCAGGCGTTAGTGCCCAAAACAGCAAAACCCAATACAACAGCAATCTGCTGTCTTCGAAATTCAATCCGATACTATTACGTCCATACTTTACCGCAGCGGGCAGGATATAGGGCAAGGTCAACGCCAACGCGACGCTAAGGATTGCGACCTGCAAAATCTTGGTCGATGCCTTTTGACCCGCGCGTGCGGTAAAGCTGGGCATGTTAGGCCACAGATTAAAACCCTGCTTACTTAATGGCCATGCGCCCAACCAAACGTAGGCGCCAAAAACAATTGCGAAAAACAAACCGATAAAAAACAGAAAGCTGGCGATGCGAAACACTAAATTATAAAATCCAGCATCCTCGAAACCAAATGCGTTAACCATCAGGGTGGCCGGGCTGTTCCAATTTGTCATCGCGCGTTCCGCCAGTGTTGCGATGCTGGGCAGAATACCTTCGCCAATCAAAACTTGGCTACTCAGGCTTAACGCCAAAACCAAGGCTAAAACCGCTGCGCCCATAATGCGTAAACGATTGTAGGGGCTGGCGAAACGAAACTCTAGCACGGCAGGCGTTTCGACCAAGTATTCAACAAACACGATAGATCCCGCTAACAGAGCAAAAGTAAACGTAAACAATTGCGCGTGGCTAGCGCCTGCGGAAACGGACGCCGATGGTATTACAATAATGAATACGACAATGACTGCACGAAGAAGTGCGCCGAATACTTGTTTGATCATAAAGCCACCCCTTTATAAACTGTTACTATTTTTAACGTGTTGTTTTAACTACCATTCTAAATCAATACAAAAGTAAAGGGCGCCACAAACGGCGCCCCTAGAATTGTGTCATAAATGTGGCATCACAGCCAAGGTGTCTTTTCAGACTGATCCTTTTCGTATGCATCAATTGCGTCGATCTTTTGATAGGTCAAACCGATGTCATCTAAACCATTCAGCAAGCAGTGCTTTTTGAATGCATCCACTTTGAAGGCGAATTCTGTACCGTCCGTTGAAGAAACCGTTTGGCTCTCTAAGTCTATGGAAATACGCGCATTTTCACCTTTGGTTGCATCTTCCATTAACACATCAACCGCCTCTTTGTGCAGCATGATTGGCAAGATACCATTCTTAAAACAGTTGCTATAAAAGATGTCAGCGAAACTCTCTGAAATCACAACGGAAATTCCAAAATCTTTCAATGCCCACGGCGCATGCTCGCGCGATGATCCACATCCGAAATTTTCGCCTGCTATAATAATTTGTGCATTGCGATACGCAGGTTGGTTCAAAACAAAGTTAGCGATTTCAGAACCATCCTGATTGTAGCGCATTTCATCAAACAAGTTCACGCCCAGACCTGAACGCTTGATCGTTTTCAAAAACTGCTTTGGGATGATCATATCTGTGTCGATATTGACCAATGGCATTGGTGCCGCAACGCCAGAAACGTTTGTAAATTTATCCATTATGCTGCTCCTCCAAAGGTGCGAATATCCGTCAACTTGCCTGTCACCGCCGCTGCTGCTGCCATCACTGGTGATACCAGATGCGTCCGACCACCACGGCCTTGACGACCTTCAAAGTTACGGTTCGACGTTGCCGCACACCGCTCTTGTGGTGCCAGTTGATCTGGGTTCATCGCCAGACACATGGAACAACCCGCCATACGCCATTCGAATCCTGCGTCGATGAAAATTTGCGCCAAGCCCTCTTCTTCGGCTTGGGCACGCACCAACCCTGAACCCGGTACAACCATCGCCCGCATGCCGTCCTTGATTTTCTTGCCTTTCAGCACGCCTGCAGCGGCACGCAAGTCTTCGATGCGGCCATTGGTGCATGATCCGATAAAAACAGTATCAATTTCAACATCGGTCAGTTTTTGACCCGGTGTCAGACCCATGTACGCCAACGCACGCTTAACGGCGTCAACTTTGCCGCCTTCGAAATCTTCGGGTGCGGGAACAACTGCATCAATTGGCAACACATCTTCTGGTGATGTGCCCCATGTCACGGACGGAGCAATATCTTCGCCTTTGATGGTGATAACCAAATCGAACTGTGCATCCGCGTCAGTGTACAATGTTTTCCAGTTTTCCATCGCCGCATCCCAGTCCGCACCCTTTGGCGCGTTCGGGCGACCGTTACAATAATCAAAGGTTTTCTGATCCGGTGCGATCAAGCCAGCGCGCGCGCCACCCTCGATTGCCATGTTACAAACCGTCATGCGGCCCTCCATGGACAGCTCTTCAATCGCTTGGCCACAATATTCAATCACGTAACCCGTACCACCCGCAGTGCCGGTTTTACCAATGACATTCATGGTAATATCTTTGGCAGTCACACCGGGGCGCAACGACCCTGTGATTTCCACCATCATGTTTTTGGATTTCTTTTGGATCAACGTTTGTGTTGCCAAAACATGCTCAACTTCGGACGTCCCGATGCCATGCGCCAACGCACCAAACGCGCCGTGTGTCGCGGTGTGACTGTCGCCACAAACAACGGTCATACCGGGCAATGTCCAACCCTGTTCGGGACCCACAATATGTACGATACCTTGGCGAACATCTGATACGGGATAATAATGGATGCCAAACTCTTTGGCGTTGGCGTCCAGCGCGTCCACCTGAACGCGGCTATCTTCTGTCATCGTCGATGCATCGGCGCGATCAATTGTTGTTGGAACGTTGTGATCAGGCACCGCAATTGTTTTTTGTGGTGCGCGTACCTTACGCCCTGCCATGCGCAAACCTTCAAAGGCTTGTGGGCTGGTCACTTCGTGAACCAAGTGGCGGTCGATATACAACAGGCATGTGCCATCATCGGCTTCGTGGGCGACGTGTGCGTCCCAGATTTTATCATAGAGTGTTTTAGGTGCGGACATGAAATGTCTCCTCCGCTAGAATTTCGTTATGTGAGGCAGGCTAATATGGCGGCGTTTACAGATCGCCCATCATGCACAGGAACTCGCCGTGAAACCGCCACGGCAATCTGGTCTTGTCATCCATGTCAAAAATAAGTGTCATACACGCGCAATACCCCTTTGTACGCATCACTTCAAGGCTCTGGTTTCACAACCTGACTTGGCTCTTGCCCGAAACGAAGTGTCCCCCTAATCTATCCCCAAGCAGGAGAGAGCCGTGGCCGACCCATTACATACATCAACACCCCAACCCCCAACAGAGGTTGAACCCACAGTAAAAACGTTGGCGCAAAGCACCGAAGCGGTGGTCGAACAGGCCAACATGTTGGCCGATGTCTTTTCAGGTTTCATCGCACGGCTTGGGCAGAAATGGACTCTTTATCAAATCGGCATCATCGTTGCGATTATCGTCGCGGCCTATCTTTTAAAAATCACATGCCGCCCTGCCATTCGCAAACAATTAGCAGAGGGTGGATACTCCAAGATAACCCTTCGCATTGGCGCACTGATCGTCGCACGCCTTGAACTAGTGTTTTTCATGGTGGTTTCTTGGGTCACTTATTTCGTGATGCAAGCCGCCACATGGCCATCGCGCAGCTATTTCATCTATATCGCCGCCTCAGTCGCCACGGCGTGGTTCCTAATTGCTGTGTTCACACGTCTGATTTCCAATCAATCCGTGCGCACGTTAATTCGCACGTTTGGCTGGGCATACGCCGCACTGACAATTACAGGTCTGTGGGAAAATGTCAGCGGCCTGTTGGACAGTTTGGCATTTGAAACATCGGGATTTCGGCTGTCCGTGTTAATGATTCTGACCGCGCTGTTCACGTTGGCGTTGCTGTTCGTTATTGCGGGATTCTTGACCAAAACCACAACATCCCGCCTGAACGCCTCGACTGATATTTCACCGTCAATCAAGGTTTTGATGCAAAAGATGTCGCAAATCTTGTTTTACGGTCTTGCGGCGCTGATCGGGGTGAAAACCATCGGATTCGATCTGTCCAACCTTGCACTACTGACGGGTGCCATTGGCTTGGGTCTTGGCTTTGGTCTGCAAAAAATCGTCTCGAACTTGGTTTCGGGCGTGATCATCCTGTTGGATAAATCCATCAAACCAGGGGACGTGATTTCCCTTGGCGAAACTTTTGGGTGGATCACATCCTTGGGCGCACGCTACGCATCCATCACAACCCGTGATGGGCGTGAATATCTGGTTCCAAACGAGGACTTTATCACCAGCCAAGTTATCAACTGGACGCATTCATCGGATTTCGTACGCCTCGACATTCACTTTGGTGTCTCCTACGACAGCGACCCCCACGAGGTGAAGCGTATCGCGACAGAATCGCCAAAGTCGATCAATCGTGTGGTTTCTAATCCCGCGCCCGTCTGTCACATCATCAACTTTGGCGACTCGTCCATCGATTTCAAATTACGCTTCTGGATAAAAGATCCAACCGCCGGCCTGACCAATATTCGCGGCAATGTCTATCTGGCACTGTGGGACGCGCTTAAGGAAAACAATATCGAAATTCCGTATCCACGGCGCGACGTGCATATGTTCACACCCGCAACGAACACACTCCCCAACGATTAAGAGGCGCAAAATCGCGCCCCTTTACTTTGTTCAAATATCTTCGGGCCGAAGGCCGTTAAGTTTACCTCTTCACACTTAACAAACCATCCGCAGGGCGAATGCCACCAACGACCAAACCGGCCGCATTTTTCAATGCTGGCGTCATACGTTTTTGGATCATCGGATGCGCACCATCTGCCACGCCCAAACGCACCAATAATGCCGCAGTGGCGCATTCAGACGCGCGTGTTGCCCCGTCCTCGATTTTCACCGCAACGCCCAAACCTTGTTCTGGCAAGATCGCAATAAACACACCTTCGGCGCCAGTTTTCAAAACCACACGCCCACCAATGGCATCCATCATCTCGGAACACGCACGGCCTTCGCCCGCGACCAACAGAGGGTGTTTCGCCATGGCTTCGACCAAGCGCAATCCACCCGTGCCTCGGGTGCCGTCACCCATCCGCGCCATTGCTGTCGCCAACCCTTTCAGGCTGGTGGCAAAATTGGGTGCGGAACAGCCATCTATCCCATAACCGGACGATGTTTCGCCTGTGGTTTCCTCAAACGCTGCCAAGGCTGCCTTTTGCACAGGGTGATTGATGTCTACATACTCTGCACCCCCGCCCAAATGTTTATTCAGCGTCAAAAACCCCGAGTGTTTGCCTGAGCAATTGTTGTGAAACTGGCACGGCTTTTCACCCGCCTTTACCAATGCGTTTGCGGTTTTGCGACCCGTGGGCCAATGGGCACCGCACCGCAAATCACTCTCGCCTAGATCCAAACCTGACAACCATTTTTGCACACCTTCGGTATGCATCGGGTTGCCGTTATGCGACGCACAAGCCAGCGCCAGTTGCTCTGTTCCTAATCCAAACCTATCGGCCGCGCCACTTTCCACCAACGGCAAGGCCTGCAACATTTTGGATGAAGATCGTGGCAAGATTTCTTGCATCGGGTTTCCCCAACTCTCCATCACATCGCCCTTGGCGTTCACGACAACCGCATGACCACGGTGCTGACATTCCAAAAATGGCCCACGCCACACTTCGACTAATACTTCTGACATTTTGACCCTTTGAGACATGAATTCGCTAAATTCAGCCTAGTTTATATTGGGGGCTGGAATCGAGGCCTTTCTTTGTTATAATGTGATCAATAATTCCACACCAAGGCGCCAAGCCACCGTGGACAGGCAGACATTTGAAAGGTCAAACAGGCCCATGAAGAAAACAATCATTACCACATTGGTTACAGCAACAACCATCATGACACCCGCATTCGCACAACAGCGCGTTGCGGCCTTCGACGATTGGGCCGTTTACACCGCCGAAAGTCCCAAGGAATGTTGGTTGGTTTCAAACGTCGAAAAAGTCGAAAACACACGCGGCGGCAAACCCGCACCGAACGTAAAACGTGGCGACATCCTGATGTATGTCACATACCTTCCTTCCCAAAAAATTATCGGCGAAGTTTCGTTTGGCGGCGGCTACCCTTTCAATCCGGGACAGGTCGTGAAATTACAAATCGGCTCTGCGACCTATGATATGGTGCCAGAGGGCGAATTTGCATGGCCTGCGTCATCCGCAATCGACACGCAAATCCGCGTCTCTATGACCAAGGGTTCTGATGCAATTGTGCGCGCACAATCTGCACGCGGCACCCAAACCAAGGATACTTTTTCACTGAAAGGGTTCACCGCCGCGCTAAAGGATGCCAAAACACGCTGTGGCATTTAGCAAAGCACTCACCGATGTTGCCTTAATTTAATCCCTTCTTATCTGCTCGGAAGTATTCTAGAAGCCGCTCTAACGAGTTAGGATATTTTCCATGTCATCCAAGACCCCGATTACCCCCGACGTCATGACCATCCCGCGCAAAGCGGTTGATGGCGCTTTGCCGAACCTTATCGGTTTACGCCGCGAAGAATTGGCACAGAAATTGGGTGAATTTGGCATTCCGCAAAAACAAATCAAAATGCGCACCGCTCAAATTTGGCAGTGGCTGTATGTGAAAGGTGCGCGTCGTTTTGACGAAATGACAACGCTATCCAAGGATATCCGCGCATCGTTAGAGGAGAATTTCTCTCTTGCCCGCCCCGAAATCGTGACCAAACAAGTTTCCGAGGATGGCACACGCAAATATCTGCTACGCATCGCAGGTGGTCACGAGGTAGAGGCGGTCTATATCCCCGAAACTGATCGCGGCACATTGTGTATCAGCAGCCAAATCGGCTGTACCCTGACCTGCACATTTTGCCACACGGGCACACAAAAGTTGGTGCGCAACCTAACCACTGCTGAAATCGTTGGTCAAATCCTGATTGCACGCGATGATCTGGAAGAGTGGGACAGATTTGCGGGCGAAAAACGTCTGGTATCCAATATCGTTTTGATGGGCATGGGCGAACCGCTGTATAATACAGACAACGTGCGCGACGCGATGTTGATCGCCATGGATAACGAAGGTATCGCCCTTTCGCGCCGCCGCATCACCCTGTCTACATCGGGCGTCGTCCCCGAAATCATCCGCGCCGGCGAAGAGATTGGTTGCATGTTGGCAATTTCCTTCCACGCCACAACGGACGATGTGCGCGATGTGTTGGTGCCCATCAATCGCAAACATAAAATTGCTGAACTGTTACAGGCCTGTCGCGACTATCCCCGTCTGTCCAATTCGGAACGGATTACTTTTGAATATGTGATGCTTAAGGATGTGAACGATTCTGATGCGGATGCATTGCGTTTGGTCAACCTGATCGCGGGCATTCCCGCCAAAATAAATTTGATTCCATTCAACCCATGGCCCGGTTCGCCTTACGAGCGGTCCGACTGGGAACGAATCGAGAGTTTCGCAGACATTGTTAACAAAGCAGGCTACGCCAGTCCGGTGCGCACACCGCGCGGCGAAGACATCATGGCCGCCTGCGGCCAATTGAAAAGCGCGACAGAACGCGAACGCAAATCAGCCAAGCAAATGGCTGCGGAGGTACAAGGTCAATGATACGCATTTTTATTGCCGCATTGCTGGCATTCAATTTGTTTGCAGGCACGGTTAATGCCCAAGCAGTCACCAAACGAATTCCAAAATACAACGGCCCCGAGATTACCCAACTGCTGATCGATAAAACCAAACGGCGTATGTACTTGTTGTCAGGAACGAAAACCATCCGCAAGTTCAGGATCGATCTCGGCTTCAGCCCCACAGGTCAAAAACAACAAGAAGGCGATGGTCGCACACCAGAGGGTCTGTATTACATTGACCGTATAAACCCAAACAGCCGCTACTACTTAAGTTTGGGCATAAACTATCCCAACGCCAATGATCGCGCCCTTGCGGCGGCGGCGGGTGTTAATCCGGGTGGCGATATCTTTATCCACGGCGGCCCACGTTACAAAGGTGAACGCGGACGGCGCGATTGGACTGCTGGATGTGTTTCCATTTCAGACCGTGAAATCGCATGGGTATATGCTATGGTCAAAAAAGGCACACCCGTTTTTATCAAACCCTAAGGTCAATCAAGTTGCTAAAGCGTCGAACGCTTTAGCCACCAATAATCTGAACCCACCAGATTTTGCCAGTATCATCTTGGTACCATGCAATCCCAATATCACGGGCGCGTTCGTCCAAAATACTGATCGACGCGGTGGGATCACTGACCCATGCATCCAATGTATTTAAATCATCCTCGAATGTTTCGGATACATTTTCACCCAGCAATTGCCCCGTATAACCGACACGTGCAACGCGATCAAGCGGCGTAGAACCGTCCGAGCCGTAATTCCACGGGCGCTTTTGTTTAAACATGTCTTCGGCATGTAATTGCGCCGCCTGAACCAATCGCGGATCTACCGTAACGGGCGATAATCCACGCGACTGACGAATTGCATTCACAGCATCCAATTGCCTGTTTTGCACTTTGTTTTCGCCGATACGGCTCATGCTAATCACCGTGGTGCCATCGCCTGGTGCGCCGCTCCCATTTGCCCCACCCGTCGAAATCGACGCGCCACACGCAGTTAGGGACACTAATAATGTTGCGGTGAGTACGACTTTTAACATTCAATTTCTCCAAAAAGCTGATTTCTATTTAGCTAGTCAATTAGGTGGTTTCAATTTTTAAAAATATATTACCCATATATTATAAGTTTTTGATCCATTGTATCGTATTTCAGCATCATATAGCCTGCAAGATATACCAATATTCGCCATTTTTGAACACGCGGAAAATCGCCGTTGATACCATTATCGCATATCATCCGCGTTGGATATGGTTGCAAACGTCACACCTTACGGCTACCAAAAAGAAATCAAAAACCGCCCAGCCTTGTAAGCCCTGAAATGGGCGCCAACTTTGGGCATATGTAAAGGGTAAATCATGACCAAAACAGTTGTCATCGCTGGTGCCACGCGCACGCCTATGGGCGGATTTCAAGGCGATTTTGCCGCGACTCCTGCCACCGAACTGGGTGCGGCCGCAATCAAGGGCGCTGTTGAAAACGCGGGCCTATCCAACGACGCCATCGACGAAGTGTTGATGGGGTGTGTTTTACCCGCTGGCCTTGGCCAAGCACCCGCGCGTCAGGCCGCATTGGGTGCTGGTCTGCCACAATCAACACCCTGCACCACGGTGAACAAAGTGTGCGGTTCGGGCATGAAAACCGTAATGACCGCGCATGATCAAATCATTGCCGGTTCGCAAACAACCATGGTTGCAGGCGGCATGGAAAGCATGACCCTTTCTCCTTATCTTTCACCCAGCAATCGCTCGGGTGCACGCCTTGGTCACGCTGTCCTTAAGGATCACATGTTTCTTGATGGCCTAGAGGACGCCTATGAAGATGGTAAATTGATGGGTCATTTTGCCGAACTTTGCGCCCAAAAATACCAATTCAGCCGCGAAGATCAGGATGCATTTGCACTGCGGTCCCTGTCCAACGCACTGGCCGCCGAAAAATCAGGGGCATGGGACGCAGAAATCACACCCTTCGCCGTAAAGACCCGCAAAGGGGAAACCGTCATATCCGCGGACGAGCAACCCGCCAAAGCACGCCCCGAAAAAATCCCTCAACTGCGCCCAGCATTTACCAAAGACGGCACTGTTACCGCCGCCAACGCATCGTCTATTTCCGATGGCGCAGCAGCAATGGTTTTAACATCTCACGAAAATGCAGTTGCCAACGATATGCCAATCCGCGCCCGCATCATCGGCCACGCCAGCCATGCGCACGAACCACAATGGTTCACAACTGCCCCGGTTCCAGCCGCGCAAAAACTGTTGAAAAACATTGGGTGGTCTGTGGATGATGTGGATCTGTGGGAAGTGAACGAAGCATTCGCCGTTGTGCCAATGGCCTTCGCTCAGGAATTGGGAATTGACCGTGAAAAACTAAACGTCTATGGCGGCGCATGCGCTTTGGGTCACCCAATTGGTGCCTCTGGAACACGCATCATTGTCACGCTGTTGAACGCATTGGAAGCCCGTGGATTAAAACGCGGCATCGCGGCAATTTGCATCGGCGGTGGCGAAGGCACGGCAATCGCAATTGAACGCGGCTAGCTTTGCGCCAACAAAGTTTCTAATCCGACGCGATAATCTGGGAATTTCAACGAAATTCCCAGCTCGCTTTTGATCAAATCATTGCGAACTTTTTTGTTTTCAGCGTAAAAACTTCGCGCCATTGGCGTCATGTCTGCCGTTTCAAAACCCTCGGCCACGGGCATTGGCATGCCCAATAATTTCGCAGCATACCCAATTACGTCTTCGGGCGGGGCAGGATCGTCGTCGCACAAATTGTAAATGGCACCCGAACGCGGCGCATCAATCGAGGCGGCCAACACTTGGGCAATATCATCCACATGAATACGACTGAAAACTTGGCCGCTTTTCATAATCCGGCGCGCCGTTCCTGCACGTACTTTGGCAAACGGGCCACGGTTCGGGCCGTAAATTCCAGCCAATCTAAAAATATGTAACGGCAATTTCAGTGCGGCCCACGCTGCTTCTGCATCACGGCGCATCTCGCCCCGTTTGGTGGTCGGGTTCAGCGGCGTTTCTTCATCCACCCAGCCACCATCGTGATCCCCATAAACCCCCGTCGTTGACAAATACCCAACCCATTCAAACGACCCATTTCGCAAATCATCCCCATGCGCCGCAAGCACGGCATCGCCATTCGCGTTCGGCGCAACAGATGTCAAAACATGGCTCGCTTGCGTAATAAACGGCGTCAAATCTGTATCAGGCCACACAATCGGTGTTATCCCTTGGGCTTGCAGCGATGCCGCCTTGTCCACAGATCGCGTCGTGCCATATACCGTCCAACCATCGGCCAATAATTGGCGCCCAAGCGCCCCCGCCGAGTAACCGTGCCCGATGCTCAACATCACTTTGCTCATTGCAATCCCCCTTGCAAACGCTCAACCGCCCAATCGGCCGCGTCACGCACGACAGCGTCATCATCATTTTGTAACGCGCGCGCAGAAGCCTCCAATTCGGGTCTCCCCGAATTTCCAATCGCATATAACACATTGCGTATAAATCGATTGCGCCCAATTCGCTTGATCGGGTTCTTTGAAAACATGGTGCGAAAATCAGCGTCATTCAGCGTCACCAATTGTGCCAATGCAGGTGCCTTAAATTCTGCCCGCGCATGATAGCCAATCTCTTGGGCTTCTTGCGCAAACTTATTCCACGGACACACAGCCAAACAATCATCACATCCGTAAATACGATTACCCATTTTGGCGCGTAATTTCAAATCTACAGGGCCGGCATGTTCAATCGTCAAATACGATATGCATCGCCGCGCATCCAATTGATATGGTTCAATAAATGCTTCTGTCGGACAAATGTCCAAACAGGCTCTACAAGACCCACAATGATCAACATCTGGCGTATCCTTGGGCAATTCCACAGTCGTAAAAATCGCACCCAGAAAAAACCAATTTCCCAATTCACGCGATACCAAATTTGTATGCTTGCCTTGCCACCCCAAACCCGCCGCCGCACCCAATGGTTTTTCCATCACGGGCGCCGTATCGACGAACACCTTAATCTCGGTTTCGGCCTGTTGTTCAATCAACCACCGCCCCAACCGTTTCAGGCGTTTTTTTACCAGATCATGATAATCACGGTTCTGCGCATAAACCGAAATCGCCGCGCGATCAGCCTGTTCCAAAATCGCCAAGGGATCATGTTCGGGGGTATACGCCTCGGCCAGCATGATCACCGACTTGGCATCTGGCCACAAATCGGCAGGATTGCCGCGCCATCCCATGCGATCCGCCATCCAACTCATGGTGCCATGGCGACCATCCGCTACAAAACGTGCCAACCGTTCGGGCGCATCGGGGATATCTGTTGGCGCGCAAATGCGCGTGGCCGTAAATCCAAATTCAGTCGCTTTCGCGATTAATTCTTGTTTTAGGGCCTCACTCAAAAATCCAAATCCGCGTAATGCGCAGGCTGTGGAAATCCGGGGATTTGGTCCGCTAATAACGTCCGGAATGCGGGACGCGATTTAATCTTGGCGTACCAATCCTTGACCACTTCGGAACGATTCCAATCTACATCCGAAATATAGTCGATACAGGACAATTGTGCGGCGGCAGAAAAATCAGCCAAGCTCATGACGTCCCCAGCCAACCAACGACGATGATCCAACAAACCCGTCATGTAATCCAAATGCACCTTGATGCGGCGCGCACCCTCTTTGACATTTTGACTGTCGGGGTAACCCATGCCTTTGACTTTGCGCATCACCCGTTCGCCTAACAGGTTGACGGTAACCTCTCGGTAAAATGCGTCGTCAAACCAACTGACCAGACGGCGTACTTCGGCGCGATCTTCCGCAATGCGTGGCATCAATGGTGGCGTTGGGTGTTTTTCTTCCAGAAACTCGCAAATCGCATTACTCTCGCAAAACACACGCCCATCCAAGCGCATAACCGGCACCCGTCCGCCCGGGTTCATGCGCAAGAATTCCGAGGTTGGTTCCCAATAACGCTCTTCGATTAACTCGACCTCTATTTTCTTCTCGGCCAGAACCAGCCGAACTTTGCGCGAAAAAGGAGATAGCGGGAAATGATGGAGTCGATGCATGTTATTGATCACTTTTGAAAATCTACCCCCTTAGTGCCAAGAATACGCGACAGTTTCAACTGTTCAGAAGGCAATCTGCACGCCCATCGGTAAAAATTGTTTGCGCGCCTGACATAATGGCACGTGCCCGCTTACGAACAAAGCGACTTGGCTTGCTTGCGGAGCGTTGTTTTGGGTTGGGCAAAATGGCGGCCAAACGCGCCGCTTGCGTCGCTGAAATTCGATTGGGTGCCGCGCCAAAATAATGCTGTGTTGCTGCTTTGACTCCAAAAACACCTTCGTCAAATTCCGCGACATTCAGATAAACCTCGATAATGCGTTCCTTGGACCAGATCAATTCAATCAAAACCGTAAAGCCCACTTCCAGCCCTTTGCGCAGATAACTGCGCCCATGCCACAGAAAAACGTTTTTCGCCACTTGCTGGCTGATGGTTGACGCACCACGCTGACTGCCACCCTCGATGGCCTCGCGAATGGCATCGATGTCGAAACCGTAATGGGTGCAAAAACTGGCGTCCTCTGCCGCCACTGCGGATCGTGCCATCACTGGTGAAACCTGCTCAATTGCAACCCATTCGCGCCTAATTTCGCCCAAACGGTTTGCTTCGGATGCCATATAGAACCCGAAACCAGGATTGAAAAACTTAAATAAAATGACGGCGTATATGGGCACAAACAGCAAAACCACACCGCATCCCGCCACACGCCGCAACCATCGTCGGGTACGATTTGCCTGTGTGGATTTCGGTTTTTTTGTCATCACGGCTCTGATTTAAGGATCGGGTTTCACACCGCAATACTCTAGTGCGCGAAAAACATCTAGTTCTCAGCGTTTATGCGATCAATCAAACGGGTGAAAACAGGATTCACCTCGGCTGCGAAATGGCTGAAAACGCCTTTCAGTTCATTCCGCCATTCATCGCGTTCCCCTGCCGTTAACGCAACAATAACTCCGCCATCAGCAATTATTTTTGCCTTGGCTTTGACCTCTGCGCTGGCGACTTGTTCGCGTTGTTTTTTGGATACCTCGGCAATAATCTTCATCAATGGTTTGGAAACTTCGGGTGGCAACGTCTTGAACCAAGCCTGCGACATGATCAAAACATTGCCGCCAACCGCGTGGTTGGTTTGAGTCAACGTGCTTTGTACTTCGTAGATCCGTTTATCGTTAAAGTTAGCCCAGCTTTCCTCGGCACCGTCTAATTCCCCAGATTCCAACGCGCTGTATAAAGCGGCATAACTTATCGGCTTGGAGTACGCGCCCATTGCTGCAAACTGCACATTGCTGACGGTTGAACCGGTCGTGCGAAATGTCAGTCCCTTCGCCGCCTTAGGATTATTCAGCGGCTTATTTGCACTTAACTGCAACATGCCGGTTTGCCAATAATCCAATCCGCGAATACCAAACCCACGCATCGACAATAATAACGACCGCGCAGCAGCGGATTCTTGAAAGCGCCCAACTGCGTTGATGTTCTTAAACACGAAAGGCAGGCCAAAAACACGAAAGTTACGTGTATATTCGTCCAGCGCCCCATAGCTGGGCACGGCCAGTTGAATATCACCGTCTAACAATGCACGCACAACGCGATCATCAGTGTACAGTAATGAATTCCCAAACACCTCCATACAGGCAAGACCATCTAGTTCCGTATTCACCCGTTGTTCCAGCTCGCTGGCCGCGTCGCCAATGGGGTGATTAAACGAACGGTTGATATGGCTCATCCGAATTATAATTTCACCACTTTCGCATTCTGCCATGGCGGGACGTGCCATCACAGTCGCGAACAACATCAGAAAAACCCATAAGAATCGCATCATAAATCCCATAAATCGCACACACTCCAGCTTTGCAGATGTTGACCGCGATCCCCTCAATACTTGAATATTCTTTAAAGTACGCAATTGAAAATGATTCAACAGATAAAACAGGGGCAACCCTTTCAGGCGACCCCCGTGATATTTTTGTCAGCTTAAAATTGTAGCAAATTTCGCGTTACGCTGACTGCTTTGTGCTTTGTTCGCTGATGGGATGCGGGATATGCACCAACATCTCTTTGGGGCAAATTTGCACAAAATGTTTTAGCTCATCTTCCCATCGGTTCAGGATTTTTGCCGCCTTGGGGCTCTTGGTTTCATCCAAATGCTCTTGGACCAACCCTTTCAATTGTTGTTCCCAATGCGCAACCTTAACGGGAACTGTGACAATGTTTTCCATATTTGCCATCGATGAAAATGCGCCATCAGGATCGTAAACATATGCCATACCGCCGGTCATACCCGCCCCAAAATTCGCCCCTATACGACCCAAAATCACCGTGACGCCACCGGTCATATACTCACAACCGTTGGAGCCACAGCCCTCGACAACGACAGATGCACCAGAGTTGCGTACGCAAAACCGCTCGCCCGCGCGACCGCTGGCAAATAACTTGCCTGCTGTCGCACCATACAAAACGGTGTTACCGATGATGGTGTTATCGGATGGAATCAGCGGGCTGGCCAATGGTGGACGCACAACAATTTTACCCCCCGACAGACCTTTGCCCACGTAATCATTCGCATCTCCGGACACTTCCAACTTCAACCCAGGTGCTGCAAACGCCCCCAATGACTGTCCCGCAGAACCCGTCAATTTGATCGTCAGATGATCCTCAAGCAAGTCATTGTGCATGCCGAATTTCTTTACGATCTTGGACGACACCCGCGTGCCAATTGTGCGTGCAGTATTTTGCACCGCATAAGACAGCTGCATCTTTTCACCATGTTTGAAAAACGGTCCCGCATCCTTTAGGATTTCAGCATCCAGCGTATCAGGCACCGATTGGCGTTCGCGATCACGGTCGTATTTAATATCCGCCGCGCCATCAATGCTGATCAACATTGGGTTCAAATCCAAGTCGTCCAAATACGCATTCCCACGGCTGACCTGTGCCAACATATCCGCACGGCCAATCGCTTCGTCCATTGTCCGCAACCCAAGGCTCGCCAAAACTTCGCGCACCTCTTGGGCATAAAACGTAATCAGGTTAACAACCTTATCCGCAGATCCCGTAAACTTTTTGCGCAGCTCTTCGTCTTGAACACAGACACCAACAGGACATGTGTTCGACTGACACTGGCGCACCATTATACAGCCCATGGCGATCAACGCGGCGGTACCGATACCGTATTCCTCGGCGCCCAGCATCGCGGCCATCACAATATCACGCCCCGTGCGCAAACCGCCGTCGGTGCGTAACGTTACACGGTCGCGCAGATTGTTCATCGCCAACACTTGATGTGCTTCTGACAGTCCCATTTCCCACGGTAATCCCGCGTATTTAATCGATGTCGCAGGGGACGCGCCCGTGCCACCGTTGTGTCCTGAAATCAGGATCACATCCGCCATCGCCTTGGCCACACCAGCAGCAATCGTGCCAACGCCACTTGAGGCCACCAATTTAACCGTCACTTTGGCACGCGGATTAATTTGTTTCAGATCGTAAATCAGCTGAGCCAAATCTTCGATGGAATAAATATCGTGATGCGGTGGCGGTGAAATCAACGTCACACCTTTGGTCGAATGGCGCAGACGCGCAATCAAGTCCGTCACCTTAATACCTGGCAATTGCCCGCCTTCGCCCGGTTTCGCCCCTTGGGCCACCTTGATTTCCAGCTCTTCACATTGGTTCAAATATTCCGCCGTGACGCCAAAACGCCCCGACGCCACTTGCTTGATTTTGGCAGATGGATTATCGCCGTTTGGTTCAGGATGGAAGTGTGCTGGATCTTCTCCGCCCTCGCCGCTGTCCGATTTCGCACCAATCCGATTCATCGCCACATTCAGCGTTTTATGCGCCTCTGGCGACAGCGCACCCAATGACATGCCGGGTGTCACAAACCGTTTGCGAATAGCCGTAATACTTTCAACTTCATCCACAGGAATCGGTTTTGCAACAGGCTTAAAATCCATCAAATCACGCAGGGCAATCGGTGGATTTTCCCGCATCCGTGCCGAATACTGTTTCCAAATATCATAACTTGCGCGATCACAGGCCGATTGCAACATATGCATTGTCTGCGCTTCCCACGCATGTTTTTCACCCGAACGTCGCGCCTTATAAAACCCACCAATCGGCAAAATATCTGTATCTCTCAGCCACCCCATAGCATGGACATCCACGACCTTACGCTGAATACCATACAGACCGATACCTGAAATACGGCTGGTCATGCCTGGGAAGAATTCCGCGACTAACGCGCGGGACAACCCCACAGCCTCAAAATTCAAACCACCACGATAGGATGAAATCACCGAAATCCCCATCTTGGCCATAATCTTCAACAAGCCTTGATTAATCGCCTCTTTATATCGCGCCATCGCGACCTCAAGGCTGCAATCCAGCAATCCACGATCAATCCGATCCGCCAAACTGTCCTGCGCTAAATACGCATTTACCGTTGTCGCACCCGACCCAATCAGCACCGCAAAGTAATGCGGGTCAATACATTCTGCCGCCTGTACATTCAATGAACAGAAGGTGCGTAATCCAACACCCGTCAGCCCCGAATGCACCGCGCTGGTCGCCAAAATCATCGGCATCGGCACGCGCGTATCAGATTGTGCTTTGTCAGTCAGAATAATTTGCCCCGCACCCGAACGCACTGCATCTTCGGCCTCTTCGCGAATGCGTTTCAGGCCATTTTGCAACCCACTTTTGTCGCCCAGCGCGAACGTGCAATCAATCGTTGTCACACTTTCGCCGAACCGGTCCACCATCGCCGCGAACTGGCTGTTGGTCACGAATGGGGACGACAATGACAACACTTCTGTCAACGAATTACCTTCGTCCAGCACATTGCCCAAATTGCCAAAACGGGTTTTCAAACTCATCACCCCAAATTCGCGCAGGCTGTCGATTGGTGGGTTGGTGACTTGGCTAAAATTCTGCCGGAAAAAATGCGATAACGGGCGGTACATTTCGGACAACACTGCCGACGGTGTATCATCCCCCATGGATGCCAACGTTTCTTTGCCATCTTCGGCCATCGGATGCAGGATCATTTCCAATTCTTCGATGGAATACCCTGCCGCCACTTGGCGTGTGCGCAGATCATTGCCCTTAAATGAAACCGCTTCTTTCTTGGATGCTGTTAATTCATCCAAATCAACAACAGATTGCACAAATTCGGCAAAATCTCGCTCGGTCGCCAACTCGTCTTTCAGTGCTTCGTCGTGCAACAATCGACCCGCGACCATATCCACGCCAATCATTTGCCCTGGACCCAACGCGCCTTTTTCTTTCACTGAAAACTCGTCCGTTGGCACCATGCCGGCCTCGGATCCCGCGATCAACAGATTGTCACCGGTGATGACATAGCGCATCGGGCGCAAACCACTTCGATCCAGCCCCGCACAAACCCAGCGCCCATCGGTCATCGCCAATGCCGCAGGTCCATCCCATGGCTCCATCACGGAATTGCAATACTCGTACATCGGTTTCCACTCATCCTTCACCCCGACCGAGTTGATGGATTCTGGCACCAAAAACGTCTTGGCCATGGGCGCATTTCGCCCCGCACGCACAATCACTTCGAACACGGAATCCAATGCCGCGGAATCCGATGATCCCGCCGCTATCACGGGCTTAATATCTTCGCCACAGTCACCAAAGTTATTCGAAACCATGCGAATTTCGTGGCTCTTCATCCAATTGACGTTACCTTTCAACGTGTTGATTTCACCATTGTGCGCCAACATGCGGAACGGCTGCGCCAACCACCATTGCGGGAATGTGTTTGTCGAATACCGCTGGTGATAAATCGCAAATGCAGACACAAATCGCGCGTCCATCAGGTCGGGATAAAACACCGCAACCTGCTCGGCCAACATCATGCCTTTGTAAATAACTGAACGGCATGACAGCGAACAAACATAAAAATCTTTGATCTGCGCGGCGGTCACTGCTTTTTCGATCCGACGGCGGATGATATACAAATCACGCTCGAATTTTTCCTCGTCCGAGCCGATTGAATTAGAGATCAAAATCTGCTCGATCTCGGGGCGGGTTGCATTCGCCTTTTCGCCTAAACACGTCACGTCCACGGGCACATGGCGCCACCCGTAAATATAATACCCCATTTTTAAAACTTCGGTTTCAACAATGGTACGGCATTTTTCCTGCGCCCCAAAATCGGTGCGCGGCAGGAATACTTGGCCGACGGCCAGCAATTGATCTTTGCGCGGTTTATGCCCTGTTCGCTCAACTTGGTCATAAAAAAAGTTCAGCGGAATTTGCACATGAATTCCTGCGCCATCGCCAGTTTTTCCATCTGCATCCACCGCACCACGGTGCCAAATCGCCTTCAGCGCGGAAATACCATTGTCGACCACTTGGCGCGATTTCTTACCATCAATTGAAACAACCAAACCAACCCCACATGAACTGTGTTCGTCTGCTTCGGAATACATGCCATTGGCGGCCATATAGGCGCGCTTGGCCTCTTGCTCGGCTTTCCAGTTTGCGTCGAAATTTGTCATATCATTACTCCTTGGCGTCACATGCATCACAGGATGCGAATGTGGTAAATTTTGGTGAACGCGGTGAGCGCGTCAGCGGTGCTGGTACGTTAACCTTCGGTGGATTTACCCATGTTGTATTAAATACCGACAGCCACTTTTTGGCGTATCTCAAATGGTTAACGCTCATTCCGCAGCCACCATTTTGCGGTCATTCAGGTATCCCATAATGCTGTCTGCCGCATCGCGGCCATCGCGAATTGCCCACACAACCAACGACGCACCGCGTACAATATCACCCGCCGCATATACCCCATCCAGTGATGTGGCGTGGGTGGTAAAATCGGCCTTAACCGTCCCCCAACGCGTCACTTCTAATTCGGGTGTATCCCATAATGTTGGCAGGTCTTCTGGGCTGAAACCCAACGCCTTAATTACCAAATCCACACCATCTGTGTAATCCGCACCAACGATTTCTTCGGGGCTTTGACGCCCAGACGCGTCTGCCGCTCCCAGACGCATTTTGGAGACCACAACACCGCTGACTTCACCTTCTCCGGTGAATCCTTTGGGTGCTGACAGCCATACAAATTCCACACCTTCTTCTTCGGCATTTTGTGTTTCGCGTTGCGATCCAGGCATGTTCGCTTTGTCGCGGCGATACAGGCATTTCACGGATGTCGCACCTTGGCGAATGGCCGTGCGCACACAATCCATCGCCGTGTCACCGCCACCAATCACCACAACGCGCTTGCCTTTGGCGTTCAACTCGCCGCTATCGATTTCGGGAACTTTGTCGCCCATGTTCGCACGGTTTGATGCAGTCAAGTAATCCAACGCTTTGACGATACCTTTGTTCCCTGACCCAACACCAGACAGGTCGCGCGACTTGTAAACGCCCGTTCCAATCAAGATTGCATCATGTTTTTCGCGCAGTTCAGCAAACGAAATATCGTCGCCAATATTTGTGTTCAACGCAAACGTAACGCCACCCTTGGACAGCAAATCGTTGCGACGCATCACCACGTCTTTTTCCAACTTAAATCCAGGGATACCATAAGTCAGTAGTCCACCCGCGCGATCATACCGATCATAAACCGTGACCTGCACGCCCTGCTTGCGCAATCGATCTGCCGCCGCCAAACCCGCAGGACCCGCACCGATTATTCCTACACTTTCGGAGCGTTCGAACTTGGGCGCATTTGGTTTGACCCAACCCTTGTCCCACGCTGTGTCGGTGATGTATTTTTCCACAGACCCAATGGTGACCGTTCCATGGCCAGATTTTTCAATCACACAATTGCCTTCGCACAGGCGATCCTGTGGGCAAATACGGCCACAAATTTCAGGGAAGGTGTTGGTGTCTTGGCTCAGCTGATACGCCTCTTCTAAACGTCCCTCGGCAGTCAGGCGCAACCAATCTGGAATATTATTGTGCAACGGGCAATGTGTCTGACAAAACGGCACACCGCATTGCGAACAACGGCTGGCTTGCTCGGCTGCTTTGGCCGCTGCGTACTCTTGATATACCTCATCATAATCTTGTTTACGTAATTTGGGCACACGTTTTTCTGGCATGTCTCGCGCCACATCAACAAACTTCAACATCTTATTCACAGCCATCAACACGCCCCATTCAAAAAAGCAAAGAAAGCCCTCTTTATAGCGATGAAAATCAAAAGAAAAGGAACTTATGCTTACCTATAAAACAGAAACATCGAATTTTCCAAGAAAAATCGCCCCGCGCGATGGTTTATAGGTAAGGATTCCTTACCTATAAATACGATTCACTTTCCAGCCAAAGGGTTCTACGGTCTCGGAAACGAATCAAAGGCTTTGACATGTCACTTTTATACCTTCTATTTCTGGCACTTATTCAGGGCTTAACCGAATTTTTACCGGTGTCATCTTCGGGTCATTTGGCCATTATGCCAACCCTAACAGGCCAAGCTGATCAAGGGCAATTTATTGACGTTGCAGTTCATGTCGGCACACTTGGCGCGGTGGTATTGTATTTTTGGGATGATGTGAAATCTGCATTCTTTGGGTTTTTTCGATTGCTGGCAGGTGACACATCAAGCCCGGGCGCACGTCTGGCATTGCTGTTAATTATCGCAACTATTCCAGTGATCATTGTTGGATTGATCCTAAATCTTACGGGTTTGGATGACGCCATGCGGTCAATCAAAGTTATCGGCTGGTCGATGCTGCTCTTTGGTTTGTTATTGTATTGGGTCGATCAAAAATCACCACAAACCAAAGTCGAAGCAGACTGGAATATTAAGGATGCGATCAAAATGGGCCTGTGGCAGGCCGTTGCCCTGATCCCCGGATCTTCGCGTTCAGGCCTGACGATTACGGCTGCGCGCCAATTGGGTTACACCCGCACGGATGGCGCTAAAATTGCGATGTTGATGTCGATCCCGACAATCATTGCGTCTGGTACACTTTTGGGAATAGAGGTCGCTGCAAACGCAGATTGGCAGGCGTTAAAAATTGGCGCTCTCGCCGCGTTATTTTCATTCGCGGCAGGCCTGTTCGCGCTAAGCTTGATGATGCGCTTGTTGAAATCCATCAGCTTTACACCCTACGTGATCTACCGCTTTTTCCTTGGCATTTTGCTGTTGTGGATCGCCTATACCTAGGCCTTGATTTTACCCGCAGTTTCGGTCAATTCCGTGTACTGACCATACGGCCGATGACGGTACAGATACTCTTCCATAACGGCATCCATTGCGGTTGGCTCTATGCCCAAATCTTTGAACCCTTTGACTTTTGGGTCGACGACCGTGTCAATTTTTAGCGCCTTCACTTGGTCGCGCGTCAGGATGCGGTTCGTGAACATGCCAAATGAGAATTTCTGCATCATATCAAATCCCCAAGCCTGCATCGCGGCAAAGAAAAATGGAATATTCACGATCAACCGCTTGCGGCGAATGACGCCCATCAACTTCGCAATCAGATCAGCAAAGCTGGCAACCTCTGGGCCACCCAATTCGTATACACCTGCCTTGGCCAAGCCCAGCACACCTTGTTCGGCCGCGGCGGCTATGTCATCAACATAAACTGGTTGAAATTTTGTATCTGCGCCAACCAACGGTACGACTGGTGAAAATTTGGCCAGCGTTGCAAAGCGGTTGAAAAATTGGTCTTCGCTGCCAAAAACAATCGAAGGCCGCAAAATAACCGCAGATCGAAACGCAGCTTTGACCAAACGTTCGCCTTCTGCCTTGGTGCGTGAATACGCACTTTTAGCATCAATGTTCGCACCAATGGCGGAAATATGAACCAAGGATTGAACCCCTTGTTCGGCGGCAATACGCGCGATGCGACCCGCACCTTCGGACTGAATGCCTTCGAATTTTTGACGTCGTGTTTCGTTCAAAATTCCAACGCAATTTACAACCGCATCGGCACCCATAATTGCGGCGCGTACAGATGCGTCATTGCTGATATTTGAAAAAATCGGCTCGACCTGACCCACTGCACCATAAGGACGCACAAAAAGCGCCTCGTTTGGGCGACGAACCGCAACGCGAACGCGCCAACCCTGTTTGGCCATGCGGCGCGCAATATAGCGACCTACAAAACCAGAGCCGCCAAAGATTGTAACCAATTTGGGTGTGCCAGACATCATGTCTCTCCGTCAAAACTTTAACATGAAACTACAGGGCAAGGGGCAGGGCTTCAAGGCTGAACTGTTCAAAATGATAACATGACGTTGACAGGTTGGTTTGACGGGTATAATCGCACCCTACCAAAACACCTGTGCCCAGGTGGCGGAATGGTAGACGCGCTAGCTTCAGGTGCTAGTGTCCTTATGGACGTGGAGGTTCAAGTCCTCTTCTGGGCACCACATTTTTACAAAATATTCTGGTCAGTGCAGTCCTTTAAGGTTAGTCAGAGCTTTTGATTTGGGGAACACAATGGCAATTTTGGTAGCTGACGTTGGCGGTACAAATTCACGTCTGGGTTTATCCAAGGGTGGGCAACTGGATTGGAACAGTATTCAAGCGTTTGAAAACGTTGCCTTTGGCTCGTTTTATGATGTCATGCAGACCTATTTATCAGCGCAGGCTACAACAGAAATCCAAAACTGTATTGTCGCATTAGCGGGACCAATAAGCCAAAAATCTGGTCGGCTGACCAATTTGAATTGGGAAATCGCTGTTGCGGAATTAAAATCAACCGCGCGATCACAGCAGGCAGTTTTAATGAACGATCTGTCTGCATTGGGTCATTCCTTGGCACATTTACCCGAAAATGGCGCACCGCACATTCATGCTGGAAAAGTCGGTGAACCAAAATCCGCCCAACGTTTGGTTATAGGCATGGGAACTGGTTTTAACGTCAGCGCGGTCACACCAAATACCAAAGGACGGTATAGTTATTCGAAAGCAGAAGTAGGGCACATTCAATTGCCGCCATCCGTTTTGGCACCATTTGATTCCGATGCAACCAAACACTTCAAGATAGTGGAAGAAGTATTTTCAGGCAGAGGCCTATCCAATTTTTATGCGGCAATGACAGGCGAGAGTGAAATCAGTGGTGCTGAAATTTCGCGCCAGCATGCGGCCGGCACAAGCCCAAAAGCGAGCGAAGCGTTAAAGCTGTATGCGGGTGCATTAGGCCGGCTGACGCGCGAACTAATTTTAATGTACATGCCTGTTGGCGGTGTGTTTTTCGCGGGCAGCGTTGGGCGCGGTATTTTTGAGGCAGGTATGGCGGCTCAATTCTTAGAAGCTCTTCACGCCGATAGTCATTTTTTGGATAATATCGCAGACGTTCCTATTCATATGATCAAAGATGACGCCGCCGCCTTGATCGGATGTGCGGCGGCTGGCGTTTAGTTACACCAACACATCCGCGCGTCTGTTCTTTTTAATTTTTGCTTTCGTGCTTTCAATTTTCCAACTGTTTGCTGCGCGTGTGCCAGACAAATCAAACACCAATTCACCAACCGCAAAAACAGCCAGTACAAGGCCGATTTTCGGCAGTAACGCCGCGTGAGTATTGTTATGAGTTTTTTGGATGCGCATTGTGTTAGCCGTCTGTCTGTGTTGATGTTCCGGACATAGGATGGGCCGAGCAACACCACAACGCATAGATAACGATATTCGATATGCGCAAATTGCATAGCGATGCAATTGCATTACCCACTTTCACAGGGGCCTTTGATTGCTTATATGTAGCGCATGACAAATTTTACTTATAAAAATGACCTGCCTGACGATCTTAATCTTGGGCCCGTTATTGCGATTGATACTGAAACTATGGGATTAAACCCACACCGTGACCGTTTATGCGTTGTACAGATGTCGTCGGGTGATGGTCATGCGCATATCGTGCAGGTCGAGCAGGGCAACACCCACGCGCCGAACCTTTGCAAAATGTTGGCAAACCCACAGCAATTAAAGCTGTTTCATTTCGCACGTTTCGATATTGCCGCGCTGCAAAACCATTATGACACAGCCACAGCCCCTGTTTATTGCACCAAGATCGCATCCAAGTTAGTGCGCACATACACCGATCGTCACGGGTTAAAAGCGTTGTTGAATGAGCTGTTGTCCATAGATGTTTCCAAACAACAGCAAAGTTCAGATTGGGGGGCACCTGAGTTGTCTGCGGCACAATTGGATTATGCGGCGGGTGATGTTTTGTATCTGCATCAATTGATGGATAAATTAGATGTCAATTTGGCGCGTGAAGGTCGCACGCAAATTGCCAAAGCCTGTTTTGATTTTCTGCCAACACGCGCCGCGTTGGATTTGGCAGGTTGGTCTGAAACAGACATTTTCGCTCATATGTAATGGTCGCGCGCTCAGACACATATTCAAAAGGTGTGAAAACCGCCAAGATTCTGTTTCCAATTATTGCCATTGGGTTGCTGATCAGTATTTTTACAACTGGACAAGAAGATTCCATTCGCACCGGGAATATTTTGACGGATGCAGAAATGCGCGATTTGGCAACCGGTCAGAAAATTACTGGACCGCGCTTTTCGGGACTAACGGATGCGGGAGACGCATTTACATTGGAGGCGAGCCAAGCCTTGCCAGATGCGCCCCAACCCAGTCGCATTGATTTGGTTGAACCTCGCTTGAATGTCGACACAACACGCGGCATTGGATTTAGCGTCTCTGCAACCAGCGGTTCCGTAGATTTCGAATCAAGATCGGCACAGCTTGAGGGTGATGTCAGGTTTGAAACCACCAACGGCTATAACGCGCAAAGCGACAAAATTCGCATGGATCTGGAAAATGGCCGCGCCATCAGCCCAGGTTCGGTCCGCGCAATAGGGCCCGCAGGATCAATTACTGCCGGCTCAATGGAAGCGACACAAACGGATAACAGCGGCATTAAAAACCCCAAAGGGCGGATTGAATTCTCTGGAGGGGTGCGGTTGATCTACTTGCCTTCTGGTGACAAATCCGCAAAGTGATCGCATGAAACTAAGTTCAAAAACCTTCGCGATCGCCTTGATCTGTATCGGCGCGCCACTGTGGGCGCAACAAGCGACATTATCTTTGGCAGGTGGTGTTCATGACACAACGTTACCCGTCGAGGTAACAGCCGACAGCCTGTCACTGGATCAAGGATCCCTGTCCGCCACGTTCGAAGGCACGGCGCGCGTTGGACAGGGTTCACTGCGATTAGGCGCCGATAAGATCATCATAAATTACAACAAAGCGGGCGGTGACATCAATTCCGTTCACGCGCTGGGCAATGTGGTTTTCACCAATGGCGTTGATATGGCCGAAGCAGGAAACGCGACGTATGTTGTATCTACAGGCCAATTGGTAATGACAGATCGCGTTTTGCTGGTTCAGGGTGCTACCGCAATTTCGGGCAACCGATTGGATTTAGACGTTTTGGCAAACACAGCGAAAGTCAGCGGAAACGTCAAAACAGTTTTGACGCCGAAATAACAGATGGCAAAATCGACAAACGACATCAGTAACGACAGCGGTGGTTTGGTCATTCGCGGGCTTGGCAAGGCCTATAAAAAGCGTGTGGTTTTGCGCGATGTAAATCTTGAATTACGCAAAGGCGAAGTCGTGGCCTTGTTGGGGCCAAATGGCGCAGGTAAAACCACATGTTTTTACTCTGTGGCTGGATTGGTCAGCCCCGACAAAGGGACAGTCAGTGTGGATGGGCGAGATGCAACAAACTTGCCGATGTATCGCCGCGCCCAATTGGGGTTGGGGTATCTACCTCAAGAAGCCAGCATTTTTCGTGGATTAAATGTTGAGCAAAACATCGCTGCTGTGGCCGAATTATGGGCCAAGGGCAAAGCCGCGACGAAACAGCGCGTGGATGATTTGATCGCTGAGTTCTCAATCGAGCACATTCGCAAATCGCCAGCTGTTGCCTTATCTGGTGGTGAGCGCCGTCGTGTGGAAATTGCACGTTGCTTGGCCGCCAACCCCGCGTATGTGCTGTTGGATGAACCGTTTGCGGGCGTTGATCCCATTGCCGTTGGCGATATCCGCGCACTGGTTTCGCAACTGAAAGAGCGCGACATCGGCGTCCTGATTACCGACCACAACGTGCGCGAAACCCTTGAAATCGTCGATCGCGCTTATATTTTGCATGATGGCAAAGTTTTAATGAGCGGAACGCCTAAAGAAGTTGTTGCGAACAAAGATGTGCGTCGTGTTTATCTGGGTGACGATTTCAAAGTTTGAAGAATGGCGAATCAACACACACAATTGCATTAACAACACGCGCAATTGTGACGAAATTTTTAAAATAAACAAGATTGTCAGAACCGATTTCTCGCTCTACTCTGGTGGTATGCATATTTATGGAACACCGCAGAATACCTTGGGACGCCGTCCCAAGTAAGCAATGCCGTATTCCTTAGATAATTCAAAAAGGAGAAAATATGCGCTATCAGATCAGTGGAAAACATATCGACGTTGGTGAAAGCCTGCAAACACACGTTCAAACGGAAGTTTCTGAAATTCTTGGAAAATACGCCGAAAGACCCACCGACGCCCTGATCATTTTTTCAAAAGACGCACACGAATATGTCTGTGAAACTGCGGTTCATCTATCTACCGGTATGACGGTGAATTCCAAGGCCCGTGCACACGATATTTACGCCAGCTTTGATAAATCAGCCGAACGTATCGAAAAGCAATTACGCCGATACAAGCGCCGCTTGAAGGATCACGCAAGCCATCGCAAAACCCCCATTGAAACATTTGGTGCTTCGTCGTATATCCTCGCCCCAGAGACGGACGATGATACCGTGGCGGAAAGTGAAACACTAACCCCCATCATCATCGCAGAGATGGAAACGAAAATTAAAGCCTTATCGGTCGGCGAAGCAGTATTGCAAATGGAGTTGGCGGACGAGGCGGTGCTTGTGTTTAAGAACGAGAGCCATGATGGGCTGAATGTTGTTTATCGGCGCAAGGACGGAAATATTGGTTGGATTGACCCTAGTAATATGAAATAGGGTCAATCAAAGCTAGGGATAGTGCGATGGATCTGAAAGATATAATGAACGCCGACGCAGTCCGGTTTTCACCACATACAAGCAGTAAAAAGCGCCTGTTGCAGGAAATTTCCGAACAAGCAGCCGCTGTGTATGGGTTGGATGCGTCTGAGGTTTTGGGCGCTTTGACTGAGCGTGAAAAACTTGGGTCGACCGGTGTTGGTCGCGGCGTTGCCATCCCACATGCCCGCTTTGCCAGCTTGGATCGCGTTTACGGGTTTTTCACACGGTTGGAAAAACCCGTTGATTTCGATTCGATGGATCGTCAGCCAGTTGATCTGATCTTTACTATTCTTGCACCACAAAAAGAGGGTGCTGAACACCTTAAAGCATTGGCATTGGTTTCGCGCACATTGCGTTCAGAAAACACCTGTTCAAAACTGCGTGCGAATAATGACGCAGCATCGTTGTTTGCTTTGTTAATGCAACAAGACAACATTCAAGCCGCTTAAGTCTTTGGCTTCCATGTTTGGAAGCCAAATTTTCGATAGTCATTTTGATATGCAATGCGCACAGATTGTTCAATGCGTGCCGTGTAAATTTGCGCAAGTGGGAATAAATCGGTTTCCACATCTGCGCTGTGATCAAAACCCGACGGTAAATCATACATATCTTCAATAACTTTGAAAATCTGTTCGCGCATATCCGGCATGATCACAAACGTTGGCACTGTCCAATGATGGTACTGTTCCACAGCCAAATGTTGGCTGCCCCATTCGGGTGACACAGGTGCATGAGTTTGACCACATAGGTTACCCTTAATGAAACCAAGGAAATTCACAAAGTTTTGCCGATGGGTATCAATATTATACTCCGCTTTGGCCAACTCTCGTTTGGTCGGGTGTACATTGTCACCCCACTCGGGAATCACCATTTTGTATTGATCGGACAAAATCCGGCGTATCCATCTATTTTTGTCAGAAGGCAGAAAAATAATACGGTCGTTTAGGGCGCGGTAAACACGTTCGACCGGATGTTCCAAACATGTGATCACTGCGCGGTCTGGTGTTGTTGTCAACCAATCTTGGATTTCGCGGCCTGTCATTTTTGTTTGGGCAGGCTTTTGATCCTGTTCGATCTTTTGCATCCACTTAATGATGGGATCGCTGGGATTAAATGTGATCGGGCAATACAAAATAGGCGCTGTGCGCCCCGCATGTAAAACTGTGCTACGGCGGGTTTTTGATGGTTCGATAAAGGTGTTCGTGTCACCTTCAAACAACGTCAATCCACGCAAACCTTGTTGCATTTCATCAAAGTTTTCAACCTTGTCGCGCAGAGACGCTGGGTTTTGACGTTTTGTGCCCGATGGTATTTTATCCAGTTTTTGATCGGATCCTAGATACCGTGCGACACCGTTAAAGGTTTCGATCATTGCCATATCGTCGTAAGTCAGATGAAATGCGGCCTGACCCGTTTGTTGCAGCCTTGATCGTATCAACGCGGCGTGGGCAAGTTTGGATTCCAAATACAATTGAAATTTGTCGATATTGAAAACGACTTTAGTATCATCTTTGCGTTTGTTCAGCTCGCGCAGCTGCCACTGACCCGTTTGTGCGGCAATCAAGTGGGAAACATAACTTTCTAGCGGGTTGCGGGTTAGGGTAATTTTGGCACAGGCTTCATCCGCTAAGCAGTGTTCCAAAATCAGTGGATCGTGATCCGAAAACAATCGAAACCCGGGTAGGGTATTTGGGTTTTCGGCGCGCATACGTGAAATTATAGCAATCGGGTCGGCGTCCCGTTCCGAGAGGGTTAGTGATGGTATTGTCGGTTTTTTAGGTCCGCCAACAAAGTGTGGGTTAAACAACTCGCCATAGCAGGAAAACGCATCGTAACGGCTTATGGTATCCTCGAACAAGTTTGAACCCGTTCGCATATCCGCCAGCAACACATAATATCCAAATCGTTTCAGTGTCATCCGTCAACCAGCCGTGGTTTTTCAATACTAGGCGTTTCAGCCGCGTCATCAATCGAAATGACATCTGTTGATAGCTTGAAACCGGCATTTCTCAAATGGCGAATAACGTCATTCAGTTTTTCCAAGTCAATACTCTGATGCGGAATTGACACCAGTGGTGAAGGTTTTTGGCTGGCCGATTCTTGGATTTCTTGTAGATATTTATTTGGATTCAACACTACCTCTTTGATGCTGTAGCGGGAAATCTCCGCCTCTGTACTGGCTCGTGCGATTACGCGGTTCAGTCGTTGTGCGCTGGCATGTAATAACCTCTCTTTAGAGCGCGTGTCTGCACCGGTTTTTTGCAAGGCAAGGAAATGTAATATCCATGCTTCCTCGATCATTATCACACGCGCGTTTGGGTCTTTGAAAATGGCGTCGTGCGCCTTTTGGTTGTCGCCCAAGTCATAGAAAAATGTTTGCGCATGTGCGCGATTGTTCCAAATAACATTCGCTAGAAATGCAGGGGCACGATAGTTCCGGATCAAGCGGTTTGCGCTTATATTTCCAGCGTATATATTTGCGTCATCAGCAAACTCAACGCGATCTTGATGGAACAAGTTTCCATGGCAAAGAACCGCTTCGTTGGAGCTCAACCATGCCTGCATATGCGGATATACCAACTGTGCGCCCATCAAAACGGTATAGGGTCGCGCGGTTTTATCACCCTTGGCGTGCCCGCCCGTCGGAAAGCGTCCGGGGTTTAACTTACCCATAAATGCGGGGCGCTGGACATCCCTTGCGCGTTCGAAAAACCGTGAGGTTTCGTTATCCATGGGGCATTCCAATTGTGTACCTGATCGCTGGTCATTCAGCAATTCGCGGTACAGTAATTCCGCTTTGGGCCAAATTTTACGTGCCATAAACGCGCCTGACTGGGGAATAATGTCAATATGATCGTCGTACAGCAAAAATGGTTTTCCAAGCGCATCAAATTTAGACCAGGTCAAACTGCGAGATTCCAAGCGCTCTGTATGCTTGCGTGCCAGTGTTTGGAAATAGGATTCGTCAGGTATCCAGCTTTTGGCGAAATATTTATCATACGCACGTCGTCGTGGATCATTGATCAACTCTTGGATTGTGCGGCGGGTTAAACACCACCACTGAGAACCAAGGTGGGGAACAAAATTGTCTGGCCGTTTACGCAAGATATGAAGTTTGCGCTGCAACCATGTTGCCGCATCAAACAGCCGTCGCTGCTTTTTCCACGAAAATGGAAAGTAGAACTTAAATCGCTCGACGCTAAGTCCGTCCTGCACCCAATCTTCACTTTCAACCGAAACAGATTCTATGAAATCTGTGCCTTGGTGTTGGGAAAGGAATGCATGTAATTCGGTTATTGGTCGACTTGGTAAACATGAGCCGCTTGTCAAAAATATATGCCCAGCCTGTGGGAACTCTTCGACCATGATCTGCGCGCATGTCATCGTTGCAGCCACCAACGCCATGCTGCCCCACTCGGTGTTGGTACGCTCCGCGAAATGAACCAATTTATCGGTTTTTAAATCAGCGTGTAATTTTTCAAAGTCAAGGCTTGGTGCTTTCAGATCAACGTGAACAACCACAGGGCTGCCATGGCGCGTCAGGTATTTGGTCAACTGCAAAACGCGGTGCAGATTGGTATGCGCAAGGATGATATGACCAACAATGTGCGTCATGCCCAACCACCCGCAGACATCAGACCCAAGGCTTCCAATTGCCGCCAATCTTCGTATTTGGTGGATTCTGGTGTGAACATCGTTGTTTCCACTTCGGGAAGGCGTGCGTAAAATCGGTATTCACGCCCATCTGCATAATGTTGTTTACGCAGCGCTTTGTTGCCAGCCAATTGCGCAAAGCTATCGATGAATTTTGCATGTAGCAGACATCCAGAAATCATCTGACCACCATTGGTCGCGTAAACGACATTCAAACTGCGCGGTAGAATTACATGTGTTGAGCTGACAAAAGTATTCCCGCGACTCCATTTTACCAATGGAATCTTATTCAATGCAGGTCCGAAACTGGGCTTGTCGGCAAAAAACACCCGTTGGCGTGGGCCCCCTTGAATCCAAAGGTTTTTGTATTTTGCATTCATCGAAAACGAGTAGTTTCCAGCATCAAAATACGGTGTGACGGAAACTGGATCATCACCCTCGGTATAGCTGGCGGTTTCGATTTTTCCTTTGGGGTACATGTCCAGCAACATCGTTCCAAACGAGCGAATTGAGCAGGCGTCCAACCAGTCTGTTAATGCCGACAAGGGGCGTGTGTCGCAATGTGGATAAACAAAAAATTCGTCCACATCAACGCACAGTATCCAGTGCCCCACAGCATATTTGCGCAACAAATAGTTCATCCAATGAACCCCATATGCCGCACGCTTATAACTGGCAGGTGTGCTCCACAAGGAAACGTCCGCCTGTTGTTCAAGGAATTCGCGACTGTCGTCGTCGGATCCATTTTCGATCACTAGAAAATGATTAATTCCCAACTTACGATAATAATCCAGAAAGTATGGCAATCGCTTACGTTCGTTGCGCAGGGTTGCAATCAGAATTATATCAGACTTAGAAATATTTTTAGTTTCGTCGCAAATGACCGTTAAATCACGGCGCCCGCGGCGTATCGCACGCAACTTCAGCTTTTTACGCTCGAGGCGCAGTTTGTATCTTTTGTATATGCTCACAAAATTCAAAATAATTACTCAGCCACCGGATTGTTATAGAGCCTATCAAAAAAAATGGTCCATGACGATTTTTTTGATGTTGAAATCGCAGGTCGTGGATTTGGAATGGGGGTGCGCATGGCATGCTCAATCGCTGCGATCCAATTATCCGTTGAATCCGTGTCAAGCAAGGTCGACTTGCCACCGAAAAGTTCGCGAAAAACCGGAATGTTAGATGCAATAACTGGTACGCCCAGCGCCAAGGCCTCTTGGGCGGGCAGGCCATATCCTTCTGCATGGCTGGGAAACAACAATGCGTGGCAGGATGACAGGGATTGTTGAACAGATTGATCATCCAAATCAACCATTTCACTCACAAAGCCGTCCGCGATGGCTGCGTCCAATCGTGCCAATACCTCGGGCGTTTCCCAGCCCCGCTTTCCCATTAGTAACAAATTTGGCATTTGTTCTGGCATTTTCGTCAACGAAAAGTCATCCCAGATGTCCAAGACGAAGCTCAGGTTTTTACGCGGTTCAATCGTCCCCAACATGGCGAAGGTTGGGCGCTCGTGCCGATGATCCGAATTGATTGCAGCGGGATCAATGGCAGGGCTAACCAGATCGATCACTGTGATTATTGGATTTTTTCCCATTTCCTTGGCGTGGTGTGCGATGCGATCTGATGTGTAGCGCGAGTTGCAAAAAATTGAATCGCAGTTCTGAATCACATTTTCAAAATTCTTTTTGAAAGACACAATCCGGTCGGAGCGACAGTATTGTGGGAAATCGATGGGGATAACATCGTGAATAAAAACGGATAACTTATAGGCTCCGGCACCGCTCAGGAATTGGAACAGTTTTTCGCCAAGATTGGTATGACCAACATTCAAATAATGAAATGGGGCCAACTTCTCTTGCTTGATGACTTTATCCAAGTCATCCAATGCAAACTGTTTAACACCCAATTCACGCAATCCTGTGCGCACCTGACGTTGCGGATGTGCGAGCTTAAGCCGGAATTGATCCAAGCCCCGCACCTTTGGCCAAAGTTGCGTGCGTTCCATGTCCAGAAAATCAGTCATCTCTGATCTGTTTAGAATGACATATCCCCTGCCAATACGCGCCAGAAAATGTGGATCTTGGTAGCGATTAAAGCCGTCCAAGATGGCCGCACGCTCAACCCTGTCGATACCTGTATCGAACGGTAAGTGCGCCCGCGAAATAAAGCGCGATATGTCCAATAGAAGGGTCATACATTTGGCTTAAACTACTTTTGAAAAGCTCGCTAGTGTTGTGATTTTACTGTGCCGCATGCCTCGCGCCCACAGCACCATACAGATAATCTTGAAACTCTTCACGCAACTCTTCGCGTGATAATCCAAATGCGACCGTTGCCTGTAAAAAACCCGCTTTTGACCCACAATCAAATCGGGTGCCCTTGAACCTGAAACCATGAACATTGTTATGAGCTATGATTTCTGCCGCGATGGCATCGGTTAATTGAATTTCACCGCCCGCGCCACATTGGGTTGTGGCCAAGTTGACCAAAACATCGGGTGTCAAAATATATCGTCCAATCACCGCCATGTTAGATGGAGCGTCTTCTGGCTTTGGCTTTTCAACCATATTTCTAATCGGTAAAATATCGCCCTTGGACATACCCACATCAACCAGCCCGTAATCGGATGCCTTTTCAGGTGGAACCTCCATCACGGCAACCATATTGCCTCCAGTTTCGTCGTAAGCTTCGATCATTTGTTTTAGGCATGGTTTTTCGGCGGCTATAACGTCATCTGGTAACAAAACGGCAAAGGGTTCGTCGCCGATCAAGCGTGACGCGCATCGCACAGCGTCGCCCAATCCGCGCGGCTTGCGTTGGCGAATGTAAACGATCTCGCCGCTATCCATGGTGACATCTTGGATGGTGTCCAGCAGGTCGAATTTTCCTTTATCTTCCAGTGCGCGTTCTAGCTCGGGAGCGCCGTCGAAATAATTCGTAAGCGCAGATTTTCCCCGAGAAGTGACAAAAATGAATTGTTCGATCCCTGCGTCGCGGGCTTCGTCGATGGCGTATTGGATAAGGGGGCGATCGACGAGATTCAAAATCTCTTTGGGAATGGATTTTGTTGCGGGCAAGAAGCGTGTGCCAAGCCCGGCAACGGGAAAGATGGCTTTGGTAACCTTTTTGATCATAGAATCGTCCCTTTTTGTTCTCCACCCGTTTTAAGGCGCAGAGATTATCAAAAAGTAACAATGTGAATTAATTCCAATTTATTTCAGCGTAACCACTTCGGAATCGTCAAATGGACGTTGCGCCGCAATATCTGCTCGTTCACGGGTTACACAGCGCAAAATCGAAAAAACCTTTTGATTAAAATAGCTTTTACTGCGGTCCGATTTGCCAAAAATGCCGCCGCGTTGTACCCAAAATCCGCGCACATCAAAATAACGGTGATGGAACCGCGATGTGCGGGAAAAGCAAAATGCGGTCACCTGTACACCGTCGTCCGCCAATTTTTGAGATTCACGCATTAACCCACGCAACTTCCAAATCTTAGTATACAATAATCGCCGCCCAGTTTGAGCATTTGGAAAATGTTTGAAAGTGGGCGCTTGATCGAAAATACCCATCTCTGACGTACAATCACTGCGCAGGCCGGCGCTCAAACTATCCAATAATCGTGCTGCGTCGCGGGGCTCAATTTGCCCCCAGATCAAAAGACGTGACAATCGTGCGCGCTGATGAGCGACAAGGTTCTTCTGCGCCGCCGTACAACCCTGTTCAGCGCTGTGCTTTTGCAAAAATAGCGCCATGGATTTTCCGATTTGATGCAAACTGTGCGGGGCACGGTTTGCACCGCGCATTTCGCTGGCGGCGAAACCGTGCTGAACCTCTGCCAATGGCACAATCCGTGTCAGCCAGCCCTGTTGGGACATGCGCCACGAAACATCGGTTTCGTCCAGATAAAAGGCAAAGCCTTGATCGAAACCGCCCAGCGCGACCAATGCCGATTTACGAAATGCACAGTTTGTTCCCTGAACCTTCAACATCCGCCCATCAACCATACCGCGCGTAGTGGGTTCTGAAATATCCAACGCGTGGTCAGTGCCGAATTGATCGGTTTCCAGCCCGCGCCATTGAAATGAAATACCATTGCGACCACGCACAAACCCACCGACGATACCGACCAAGGGATCGTTGAACGCAGGAACCAAGCGCGCGAGCCATTCGGGTTCGGGAATAGCATCATCATCACAAAAGGCCACGATTTCACCTGCGGAATGGGCAACGCCCTGATTGCGTGCGGCACTGATGTTTGGCTGATCGAAGGGAATGAATTTTACAGTCGTGTCACCTGGGTTTTGGTTCGCAACCACAATAACTTCGAAATTTGGATATGATTGAAACCGCAAGCTGCACAATACTCGCTTTAAATCATCGGGGCGATCCCGTGAAACGATTATCAAACTGACTTGTGGCGCGTCCGTCATGCAATGCCAAGTTTCAAAAGCATCATATTAACGCGCGGCACGTCGGAAGGATTGTTGACCTCCCAAAAGGCGCGCCCCTTTCCATCCACTTCGACGCATTGGATGTGGCGGCCATTTTCCAGAAAGCGAAGTTGTTCCAGTCCTTCTTCTGTCTCTAATGGCCCCGCGGCCCATGTCATATATTCTGCCAATGCAGCTGGGCGGTATGCGTAAATACCAACGTGGTGATAAATTGGCGCATCCGCTTTATTGGAATAAGGCAAAACTTCCTTAGAAAAATAAAGTGCCTTGTTGTTGCAATCGAACACGGCAGTGGTACCCCCGACTTGACCTGCCGCGCGATCCTGTTTGAATGCCGCGATGGTTTCAGGGTCACATCGCAATACGGGCGTCGCCATATCCGCGCCTGTGTCGCCAGCAAAGCTGTCGATCAGATCCTGTACGAACCAAGCAGGGCTGAGCGGCGCATCGCCTTGTAGGTTTACGATCAAATCATAATTCATATCCATATTCGCAATCGCATCCGCACAGCGTTCCGTGCCATTGGCGCATTTTTCGGATGTCATAACCACGGCCGCACCAAACGCCTGTGCCGCACCCTTGATCCGATCATCATCCGTTGCCACAACAACATCAACATTATCCACAGCCATCGCCGCTTCCCAGCTGCGTTGAATTAAAGATTTTGTTTTCCCATCCGCACCGGTCAATTCGACCAACGGCTTTCCAGGAAAGCGGGTCGAAGCATAGCGAGCGGGGACGATGATCAGGGTTTTCATATCTTAAGCCTTATGCAGTTTGATGCCCGGAGCGTAGGCGATGAAAAATGGGTTTTCGAAAATCGGCTTACCATACCTCAGTGGCGCGTGATTATCATAGCGCACAACGTGCCCACCTGCGCCCGTCAGCACCGCATGTCCCGCAGCAGTATCCCATTCCATGGTGCGCCCAACACGTGGATAAATGTCTGCTTCACCCGTGGCAATTAAGCAGAATTTCAGAGATGACCCTGCGGCGCGGCTGTCGGCGACGTTGTATTTGGCAATATAATCTTCCAATGCTTGGTCGCGATGTGATTTTGACGCCACCACGATCAGGGCATCGGTGTTGGGTGTCGAGACGCCGATGGATTTCACCTCGCCGACGGTGTGCGCATCGTGTGCGCCCAATTCTTCGACCGATTTACCGTTTGCATCGGTGTAAAACAAACGATCCTTGGCAGGTGCATAAACCACGCCCAGCACAGGAATGCCGTCAACAACATAGGCGATATTGACGGTGAAATCGCCGCGGCGGTGAATGAATTCTTTGGTGCCATCCAGCGGGTCAACAATGAAAAACGTATTGGATTGTTCGCTGTGGGTGTCGGATTGTTCCTCGGTTACGATGGGCGTATCGGGAAATGCTGCGCGCAAACCTGCATAAATCAATTTGTCCGCCGCCTCGTCGGCAATCGTTACGGGGCTTTCATCACCTTTTAATTTCACCTCGAAATTATCAGTTTGATAGATTTCCATAATTTTTTGGCCTGCTTGTATGGCCAGTGTCCGGATAACAGTGCAAATCTCTACGTTGTTCATTAATTGTTTCCTTTAGTTCGTTATCCGTGGTCCGTGCCTTGGAAATAAAGTTAATGGCCCCAAACAACAAGAGTTATTGGAAACTGTGTAAAAAGTAAGTAAATGATATGATTATGTTCGATAACACACAAAATAATGCGCCTGCATACAAAGTTTATCGGTTTTTCGAGTTGTTGTATCACGGGATCGTCCGCGAAGTGCGCAAGCAACATCGTTCGCCAATCATTGGGCTGGCGACAGATATTTTTCAATCAATGCTGTATGTGGTCTTCTTTTTGTTCTTTATGAATATTATGGGGATGCGACAGGCGGCCATTCGGGGCAGCGAAGTGTTGTACATTATGACCGGTGTATTTTTATTTCTTGTCCATATCCGTGCGGTCGCAGCTGTGATGGGAACCAAGGGGCCGTTGAATCCGATGAATTTGCACAGCTCTATGAATACACTGCTGAATATTTTGGCCGCCACATTGGCCACATTGTATACACAGATATTGGCATTCGCTATCATGATTTTCGCCGCCAACGTCCTGTTTGAGCGGATTATAATTTATGATGCCAAGCGATTTGCATTCGCGTTTTTTGTCGCATGGATCGCGGGTGTGGCCATTGGTAATTTATTACTGTCGCTGTCCGTATTTTTTCCAAGGCTGATGAAGCTTGTTTCGCAGATGTTTCAGCGGTTAAATATGGTGTTTAGTGGAAAATTCTTCCTGGCGAACGCTGTACCAACCAGCATGTTTTGGATGTTTTCCTGGAACCCGCTGTTTCACGTCATTGATTACGCGCGGGATGCCGCGTTCATTAATTATACCGCAACGCGCACCAATATTCATCACGCGCTATGGGTAACCTTTGCCATTTTTGTGATCAGCTTTATGTTGGATCATTGGGCACGAAAATACGCATCCGAAAGCTGGAAGTCACGCACCTAATCAACCACCCGTAGTGTCAGATTGATCCGTCCGCCCTGCTTTAACAGCGTAGAGGTGCCAAATTTAATGCGATCAACCCCGTGATGCGCCAACCGCGCATCGCCGCCCATCAACACCACATCGCCAGATGACAACAGAATCGATTCCGTTTTGCCGCCGCGCACGACATTCCCCATGCGAAACAAAGCATCATCACCCAGCGAGATGGACAAAACAGGCCATGTGAAATCCGCCTCGTCTTTGTCTTGGTGCATCCCCATTTTTGCATTCTCGGTGTAATGGTTAACCAAACAGCAATCGGGGAGTCGCACATCAGAAACTAAATTTCGCCACAAGCCGAATACCAGACCTGGGATCGACGGCCAAGGTTGTCCATCAGGGTGCCGATCAACATATCGGTATCCGCTAGCGTCGGAATACCACCCATAGTTCCCTGCCGCGCTAAGACGTACAGACATTTTGCGCCCGCCAGGTGTTGTCGGCGAAAACATCGGGGCCTGCCTGACCACATTGCGTAATTCAGCCACAATCAGGTGTTGTTCACGCAGGCCAATCAAGCCCTTAAAAACTTGAAATCCACGAATGGTTAGCGTTGGCTTAATTTCATTATCCATAAAATCAAAATAAACTTCCAAAAGAGTAAGTAAATAGACAGAACTGACCCTTGCAGGCCTATTAATTCAATACTATATAATCCTTTGAGTATTCGCAGACGCGGGTACGGGATCGTGGTCAGGCGCCTGATGGGCTTGGCCCTTACATCGCCACAGAAGGAAGAAAATTATGGCTAAAGTCATTGGTATTGATTTAGGAACAACGAACTCCTGCGTTGCCATCATGGATGGTTCACAACCAAAGGTCGTCGAAAACGCCGAAGGCGCACGCACAACCCCATCACTTGTCGCATTCAAAGACGACGAGCGTTTGGTCGGCCAAGCAGCAAAACGCCAAGCGGTGACCAACCCAGAGAACACATTGTTCGCGGTAAAACGTTTGATCGGTCGTTCAATCAGCGATCCGCTGATCAAGAAAGAAATGAAGCACCTGCCATTCAACGTGGTTGATGGCGGCAATGGTGACGCATGGGTCGAAGTGCAGGGTGAAAAATACTCTCCTTCGCAAATTTCTGCATTCATTTTAGGTAAAATGAAAGAAACTGCCGAAAGCTATTTGGGCGAGACAGTAACAGAAGCGGTTATCACTGTTCCTGCATACTTTAACGATGCCCAGCGCCAGGCAACGAAAGACGCGGGTAAAATTGCCGGTCTGAATGTTTTGCGCATCATCAACGAACCAACGGCCGCTGCTCTGGCTTATGGCTTGGACAAAGAAGGCGGAAAAACGATTGCTGTTTATGACCTTGGCGGCGGTACATTCGATGTATCAGTCATGGAAATCGACGACGGCCTGTTCGAGGTGAAATCAACAAACGGTGATACAGCGCTGGGCGGCGAAGATTTCGATATGCGCATCGTGGAATATTTAGCCGCTGAGTTCAAAAAAGAGAACGGCGTCGACTTAACCAAAGACAAGATGGCGCTACAACGCCTGAAAGAGGCCGCTGAAAAAGCGAAAATCGAACTGTCTTCAAGCACACAAACAGAAATCAACCAACCGTTTATCTCTATGGATCCAAACGGCGGCCAGCCTTTGCACCTTGTGTTGAAATTGACACGTGCGAAATTAGAGAGCTTGGTTGTTGATTTGATCAAACGCTCGTTGAAGCCCTGCGCATCTGCGTTGAAAGATGCGGGTCTGTCAAAAACAGACATTGATGAAATCGTTTTGGTTGGCGGTATGACCCGCATGCCAAAAGTTGTTGAAGCCGTGACAGAATTCTTTGGTAAAGAGCCACACAAGGGTGTGAATCCTGACGAAGTTGTTGCATTGGGCGCGGCAATTCAGGCTGGTGTTTTGCAAGGTGATGTTAAGGACGTTGTTTTGCTGGATGTGACACCGCTGTCTTTGGGTATCGAAACTTTGGGCGGTGTTTTCACACGCTTGATCGATCGCAACACAACCATCCCAACGAAAAAGTCTCAGACGTTTTCAACTGCCGAAGACAACCAAAATGCTGTGACAATTCGCGTGTTCCAAGGCGAGCGCGAAATGGCGGCGGATAACAAAATTCTGGGCCAATTTAATCTAGAAAATATCCCGCCTGCGCCGCGTGGCCTGCCACAGATTGAAGTTGCTTTTGACATCGACGCCAACGGCATCGTTTCCGTATCCGCCAAAGACAAGGGTACAAACAAAGAGCACAAGATCACGATCCAAGCATCGGGCGGCCTGTCTGATGATGACATCGAGCAAATGGTGAAAGACGCCGAAGAGAATGCAGAAGCAGACAAAGAGCGCAAGGAATTAGTCGAGGCGAAAAATGGCGCCGAAAGTCTGATCCATGGCACTGAAAAATCTGTCGAAGAGCATGGCGACAAAGTTGACCCAACAACAATCGAAGTGATCGAAATGGCGATCGCAAACCTGCAAGAAAGTTTGGAATCAGAGGATGCGTCAAAAATTAATGCGCGTTCGCAAGACCTAACGGAAGCGGCGATGAAACTTGGCGAAGCAATCTACAAAGCCCAAGCCGAGCAACCGGAAGCACCCGAAGGTATGGGTGACGATGATGCGGGCGAACCACGCGGCGTAGACGAAGACATCGTTGATGCCGATTTCGAAGACTTGGGCAAAGGCGACCGTTGATAAACGGTACTTTCATTCTAATCTAAATATAACCCCGCGTGATTGCGGGGTTATTTCGCTTCGCGCAGGAGACGTCTATGTCAAAACGTGATTACTACGATATTTTAGGTGTCGCCAAGGGCGCATCCGAATCCGAAATTAAGAAGGCTTTCCGCAAGAAGGCCATGGAATTGCATCCCGATCGCAATCCTGGCGATGAAACCGCCGAAGGTAAGTTCAAGGATGCCAACGAGGCGTATGACGTCCTGAAGGACGCCGACAAGAAGGCCGCCTATGACCAATATGGTCACGCTGCATTTGAAGGTGGCATGGGCGGTGGTGGTGGTCGCGGACCATTCGGCGGCGGTGGCGACTTTAACTCTGCTTTTTCGGATGTGTTTGACGATTTATTTGGTAACTTTGCCGGCGGGCGACGTGGCGGTCCTGCGGGCGCGGCGCGTGGTTCCGATTTACGATATAATCTAAAAGTTTCATTGGATGACGCCTATAGCGGCAAGCAGGAAACAATTTCTGTAAATGCATCTGTTTCATGTGAAAGCTGTTCAGGAACAGGTGCTGCGGCAGGTTCAGAGCCATCAAGATGCCCTACGTGTTCTGGCATGGGTAAAGTGCGTGCACAGCAAGGTTTTTTTACTGTTGAACGCACATGCCCCACATGTTCAGGACGCGGTGAAACCATCACCAATCCATGTGATACATGCCACGGTTCAGGTGCGACACAGCGTGAACGTTCATTATCTGTGAATATCCCCGCAGGCGTCGAACGCGGCACACGTATCCGTCTGAGCGGCGAAGGCGAAGCAGGGCAACGTGGTGGGCCATCTGGTGATTTGTACATCTTTATTGATGTCGAAGATCACGATCTGTTCGAGCGCGAGGCCAACAACCTGTTCTTGCGCGTCCCCGTTTCCATGGCTACGGCTGCATTGGGCGGTGAAATCGATGTACCAAATATTGATGGCAATACATCACGAGTCAAAATCCCTGTGGGCGCCCAATCCGGTAAACAAATGCGCCTAAAAGGTAAGGGCATGCCCGCTCTGCGTGGTGCAGGCAAGGGTGATCTCTACCTTGAAATCGCAGTAGAAACGCCAGTAAATTTGACCGCAAAACAACGTGAGTTGTTGAAAGAGTTTGATGATCTGTCCGAAGATAGTAATCCAGAATCCAAAAACTTCTTTGGTAAAGTTAAAGCCTTCTGGAAGGGTTGATTCCGCTTGGAGCCTTTGGCTCCAAGCTGTTACTCTCGCGAAGCGCAAGCGTATCCATATAGAGTCATCTAACATCACGCCATATCCAAAATTACCGTTCCGTTTGAAACCACCGCAACGCTTTCGTTTTGGCCGTATAACCATAAGCTGCTTCGGAATTGCCCGCGCTATACGTTTTTGAAGTCCGATAGACCTGAATAATTACGACTATCCAATTAAGCAACGCAGATGTCGTTTTTGCTTTTCCTGCCTGCGTACGACGGGTATCTTTGGTCAATCCGCTGGGGAGTAATATGTCCACAACCAAATCATCCGTCACGCCCATGATGGCGCAATTTTTGGAAATCAAAGCTGATTATCCAAATGCATTGTTATTCTATCGCATGGGCGATTTTTACGAAATGTTTTTCGATGATGCCGTGGCCGCCGCCGCCGCGTTGGACATTTCGCTGACAAAACGAGGCAAGCATTTAGGCCAAGATATTCCCATGTGCGGTGTTCCCCATCACGCATCCGAAAATTATCTGCTGACACTGATCCGTAAGGGATTTCGCGTCGCCGTTTGTGAGCAATTGGAAGCCCCAGCAGAAGCGAAGGCGCGTGGTGGTAAATCCGTCGTAAAACGTGGTGTGGTGCGATTGGTCACGTCCGGAACATTGACCGAAGACAGTTTATTATCTGCCCGCGAGCACAATTTTCTGGGTGCATTCGCAGATTTGCGTGGTGAATGTGCATTCGCGTGGGTCGATGTTTCCACAGGCGATTTTCACGTACAAAATTGCCCCCGCGTGACATTTGGACCAATGCTGGCACGGCTGAACCCAGCCGAGGTTTTGGTTAGCGAATCCAACTTTGGAGACTTTATTGAACAATCAGACGAAGCGGGTGCAACCCTGACATCATTATCCCCTGCAAGCTTTGACAGTACGGCGGGCGTTGGGCGGTTGACACGGTTATTCAATGTGAAATCCTTGGACGGGTTTGGCAATTTTACACGAGCAGAGATCGCCGCTATGGGCGCGATTGTTGATTATTTGGAGATCACCCAAAAGGGTAAATTGCCACTGTTAAAACCTCCTGTAAAAGAGGCGATCGACAGCTTTATGCAAATTGACGCATCGACGCGGCGCAATTTGGAATTGGTTCAAACTCTGTCTGGTGCAAAAAATGGTTCACTGTTGCGTACCATTGATCGCACGGTAACGGGTGCGGGTGCGCGTCTGTTGGAAACGCGGCTGAATGCACCCTCAACACGACTGAATGTGATAGCTGCGCGTTTGGATGCGATTGATGCATTTAAGGACAACAATGGGCTGCGCGAAAACGTGCAGGATGTGTTGCGTCAAACTGCCGATATGGATCGTGCGCTGTCGCGTATTTCATTGGATCGTGCGGGGCCGCGTGATTTGGCTGCGATACGCCAAGGCCTGTCCAAAGGTGGCGAGTTGGCGGCGCTGATCGCCGGTCTGGCGGCGAATTTGATCACACAGTCCGCGGCCGACCTGCGCGGTCATAACGCCATCTTGACGTTGTTGCATGACACGTTGGCGGATGAAGTTCCGCTGATGGCCCGTGATGGTGGGTTCGTGCGTTCGGGATATGATGCGCCCTTGGACGAGGCACGCAAATTGCGCGACGAGGGGCGCAAGGTGATCTCAGCAATGCAGACCGACTTTGCGGCAGTGACAGGCATTTCATCTCTTAAAATTAAGCATAACAATGTGTTGGGTTATTTCATCGAGACGCCAGCAACCCACGCGAAAAAGATGTTGGACGAGCCGTTGTCCCAAACATTTATTCACCGTCAAACAACAGCAAATGCAGTGCGGTTTACCACTGTTGAACTATCTGAAATGGAAACCAAAATTCTGAATGCCGGCGGTCAAGCGTTGGGCATTGAGGCACGGATATTTGGTGAGGTGGTTGCGTCAGTATTGGATGTTGCGGCACAGATTTCGACCGCCGCCAAAGCGTTGGCCGAGATTGATTTGGCCGCAGGATTGGCAGACATTGCCGTATCCGAAAATTGGTGCCGACCGCGTTTGGATAATTCACGGCGGTTTAAAATTGATGGTGGTCGTCATCCCGTGGTCGAGGCCGCGTTGCGAAAAGAAGCGTCAGGGCCGTTTATTGCGAATGATTGCGACCTATCGGCGGGGGCGGATGGAGACAAGCCTGTTTGGTTGCTGACGGGCCCAAACATGGCGGGTAAATCGACGTTTCTACGTCAAAATGCGTTGATTGCATTAATGGCGCAAGCGGGCAGCTTTGTGCCCGCAACCAGTGCTGAAATTGGTATTGTAACACAATTATTTTCACGGGTTGGCGCATCGGATGATCTGGCCCGAGGGCGATCCACGTTTATGGTGGAAATGGTCGAAACGGCAGCGATTTTAAATCAAGCTGGTGAAAATGCGCTGGTTATATTGGATGAAATTGGGCGTGGCACAGCGACTTATGATGGGTTGTCAATTGCATGGGCGACTTTGGAAAACTTGCATGACGTCAATAAATGCCGCACCCTGTTTGCCACCCATTATCACGAGCTGACGGGGTTGACACAAAACCTGTCTGGAATGATGAACGCTACGGTTTCGGTGCGTGAATGGGAAGGGGATATTATTTTCCTTCACGAGGTGAAAAAGGGAGCGGCAGATCGTAGTTATGGGGTTCAAGTGGCAAAATTGGCAGGCCTGCCAAGTGCCGTCATTGGCCGTGCGAGGGAAGTTTTAGAAAAGCTCGAAAACAGCGATAAGGGCGGAAAAATGGCAGTGTTGATTGATGAATTGCCTTTGTTTAATGTTGCGCCGCCGCCACCAATTGCCGCCCAAGGCTCATCATTGCTCGACGAAGCCTTGGCCGATATTCATCCAGATGAATTAACACCCAAAGATGCGTTGGCATTGATTTATGATCTTAAGGCCAAAGCGGCAAAGTAGAGCTGCCCGTACGAGGCAGGCGTTATCCTCCGGATGAAACGCCAACGTTTGCGGGGCGCAACAGGCGATCCGCGATCATGAAACCTTCGTCCAGAACCTGTAGGATGTGGCCTGCTTTGACTGCTGGCATCGGCGCTTCGAACATTGCTTGGTGAATTTCGGGGTTGAATTTGTCGCCCACGGCGGGTGCGATGGGCGTGATTTGGTGCTTGGCGAATGTGTTCACCAATTCGCGCTGTGTTAAATCAATCCCCTCGAACATGGCTTTGTTGGCAGCGCGTTGTTCATCTGTTGCCGCGTCCAAGGCACGCTTCATATTGTCATATACTGACAACAAATCACGTGCCAGTTTGCGCCCACCGTAAATCTCTGCATCGCGACGATCACGCTCGCCACGTTTGCGTTGGTTTTCGGCCTCGGCCAATGCGCGCATCAAGCGATCTTTAAGTTCGCTATTTTCGGCCCGCAGCGCATCTTCTTCGGTCAGTTCAATTTCTGAATCCTCATTGAATTCTTCGATATTTACGAGCTCTTCATCCAACGGCATTTCTGGCTCTGACAGGGACACTTTGGGTTTTTCTTCATCTGACATGTATTCAAGTCCTTAGTATGCGCCCAATTAGCTGAGCTGTATAATCCACGATGGGCACAACGCGCCCGTAATTCAGTCGTTTTGGGCCAATCACGCCGACTGCACCAATCACCTTGCGATCAGCATTCATATAGGGAGAAACGACCAATGACGACCCCGAAAGTGAAAACAATTTGTTTTCTGAGCCAATAAATATTTTCACACCTTCACCCTGTTCTGCAAGGTCTAAAAATTGTGCGATGTCTTTTTTTTGCTCGAGGTCATCGAATAGAGATTTGATACGCTCCATATCCTCGGCTGATTTGCCGTCATCCAGCAGGTTGGATCGCCCGCGTACGATTAAACGTGCTTCTAACCCCAGATCTTCTGCCCAAACTGCGATGCCGTCTGTGATCATCTGTTGTGACAGTACATCCAGTTCACGTTGATGTTTTTTGACATGCGTAGCCACAACATCACGCAAATCACTGATGGTGTGTCCCGCAACGATTGCGTTAAGAAAATTCGCCGCCTCGCGCATCGCGGATGGCGTTTGGCCGATGGGCGGTGTGAACATACGGTTTTCGACTTTGCCGTCCTCGGTTACCAAAACGACCAGCGCGCGATCAGGAGCCAGTGATACGAATTCGATATGTTTGATCGGTGCTTCGAATTTTGGCGCCAAGACCACGCTGGCGCCCTGTGTCAGGCCAGACAGCATTGCCCCAGCCTTGTCCAAAACCGCAGACATATCGTTGGGTTTATCAAGGGATGCATCAATTTGCTGCCGCTCTTGGGTTGCAATATCGCCCACTTCTAGCAGGCCATCGACAAACAGACGTAGGCCGCTCTCGGTTGGAATACGTCCTGCGGATACGTGTGGGGCATCAAGCAACCCAAGGAATTCCAAATCTTGCATCACATTGCGGATCGTTGCGGCCGACACTTTCTCCGACAGGCTCTGTGTCAAAGTGCGTGATCCAACCGGATCACCCGTGTTCAGGTACGATTCCACCAACAGACGAAACACCTCTTTGCTGCGTCCGGTCAGGTCTTCGATCGTGTGTGGTGTGTGACTATCCACGTGAAAACCTTTCAAAGGGTCGTGGGTACATTAAAAACCTTTGGTGATGGGGTCAATCTTGGTTTGCGCATAATGACGATGTCTTGTATCACGATGGCGATCAATCAGGAGAATGAAAATGCGCCCATCAGGCAGAGCTGTCGACGCCATGCGTCCGGTCGAAGTAGAAGTTGGTTTCACAAAACACGCCGAAGGGTCATGTTTGATCAAATGCGGTGACACACATGTTTTGTGCACCGCCAGCGTTGAGGGCCGCACACCACCATGGTTACGCAACACTGGCCTGGGGTGGGTCACTGCCGAATATGGCATGTTACCACGCGCCACAGGTTCACGCAATCGCCGCGAGGCCGCATCGGGCAAGCAATCTGGAAGAACTCAAGAAATTCAACGGCTTATTGGTCGATCCTTGCGTGCGGGTGTTGACCGCGTTGCATTAGGCGAACGTCAGATTACTGTCGATTGTGACGTACTACAGGCCGACGGCGGTACACGTTGTGCATCCATAACTGGGGGTTGGATTGCATTGCGTTTGGCCGTTAATGCCATGATCACAGCGGGCGATCTCAAAGAAGACCCGTTGACAGATCACGTCGCCGCCGTGTCATGTGGTATCTATGGTGGGCAACCCGTTTTGGATTTGGATTACGCCGAAGACAGCGAAGCGGGGACAGATGCAAATTTTGTAATGACCGGTGCGGGTGGTTTAATCGAACTACAAGGATCCGCCGAAGGCGCCACATTCAGCCGCTCTGAATTTGATCACCTTATGGATCTGGCGGAAAAAGGCATTGCTGAATTGGTACTGGCACAAAAAGCAGCCATTGCATAATGCGCAAACTGACCGAAAAAAAAATCGTTCTGGCCAGCCATAACAAAGGCAAATTGCGCGAAATCGCAGAATTGCTAGAACCATTTGGAATTTTGGTCGTTTCCGCCGGGGAATTGGACTTGAAAGAGCCGGATGAAACCGAAGACACATATGCAGGCAACGCACGGGTCAAGGCGCATTTTGCTGCCACACATTCAAGCCTGCCTGCGTTATCGGACGACAGCGGTTTTTCCGTTGATGCACTTGATGGTGCGCCCGGTGTTTACAGTGCCGATTGGGCCGAAACTGAAAACGGTCGCGATTTTTCAATGGCGATGGCAAAAGTTTGGAACAAAGTAAAACACGGCCCCACACCACAAGCGGCGCGGTTTTGCTGCACGCTGTGCATAGCATGGCCAGATGGTCATGACGAGGTTTTTGAAGGTGTTGTTCAGGGTCACATTGCGTGGCCGCCCCGTGGTGATCGCGGCTTTGGCTATGACCCAATGTTTGTTGCTGACGGCATGTCGCAAACATTTGCGGAAATTGAACCAGCAATGAAACACAACATGAGCCACCGCGCGGATGCCTTTGATAAGTTTGTAAAAAACTGCTTGGATGACTGATGAAGGATTGGCAAAATGCCGGGTTTGGCATTTATATTCACTGGCCATTTTGCGCGGCCAAATGCCCGTATTGTGATTTCAATTCCCACGTACGCACAGCGGTGGATCAAAAACGCTGGCTCGCGGCATTGCGACACGAATTGCAAAATGCCGCAAAGCGGACACCTGACCGTCGTGTTGATACGGTTTTCTTCGGTGGTGGAACCCCCAGTTTGATGGACGGTGAAACTGTCGCGGGTGTGATCGCAGAAATTGCAAAGTTATGGACACTGGCACCCGACGCTGAGGTGACATTAGAGGCAAACCCGACCTCTGTTGAGGCAAGAAAGTTCGCCGATTTTGGAATTGCGGGTGTAAATCGGCTGTCTATGGGGATTCAGTCGTTACGAGACGTCGACCTGAAGGCACTGGGACGCATGCACTCTGTCTCAGAGGCGCGTGAGGCGTTCGAAATAGCCAAAGATTCATTCAAAAGAGTCAGTTTTGATTTGATTTATGCCCGTCAAGGTCAGTCAAAACAAGATTGGCAAGCCGAATTGCGCGAGGCGGCGGCAATGGCGGTTGACCATTTATCACTGTATCAATTAACAATTGAGGCCGGTACGCGATTTGGTGAACTGTATGAACGTGGTAATTTACGCGGATTACCTGATGATGGCTTGGCCGCAGATATGTATGATGTGACGCAAGAGTTCGCCGATGCGTGTAATATGCCAGCCTACGAAGTTTCTAACCACGCACGCGAAGGCGCGCAATCGCGGCATAATTTGATTTACTGGCGGTATGGCGATTACGTCGGTGTCGGCCCAGGTGCGCATGGGCGCTTGACTGTGGGAAATGACCGTATCGCAACATCCGCAGTCCAGAATCCTGAGGCGTGGCTACGTGCAGTGGAAGCTCTGGGTAGCGCCACAACTGATGATGAAATCATTGCCCCAATCGATCAGGCATCCGAGTATTTAATGATGTCACTGCGCTTAGCGGAGGGGAGTGATATGGATCGATTTGCTCGACTATCTGGTACATGCTTGGAATCGCAACTCATTGAAAAAAATGAAGAAATGGGATTGTTGGTAAAGCGCAATAACAGATTAGTGGCCACACCACGCGGGCGCATTATTTTGAACACATTGCTAAAAGACTTATTGGTATAATCACCAAACTCAACTAAGTTCGCGTAATGAGAACTCTTTGGTTTATATGTGGTTGCGCTCTTGTTGCGCTTGCTTTTTTGGGGATTTGGTTGCCGCTACTTCCAACGGTACCGTTTTTACTGCTGGCTGCATTTTGCTTTGCCCGATCCTCAGAACGGGCGCACGATTGGTTGGTCAGCCACAACGTATTTGGCCCGCCAATACGCGACTGGCAAAAAAGCGGTGCAATTAGATTGCCCGCCAAAAAGATGGCGACAGTTTCTGTGATTGTTGCCTTCCTGATCTCAATCTTATTGGGCCTGGGGATCAAAATGTTGATCATCCAAGCCATAGCATTGGCAGGTGTGATGGTATTTATTTGGTCGCGCCCATCAAAATAGAACAAAGGCGATCAAGGTCGTCCAGTGATTTATATGAAATCGTGATTTTTCCAGCTTGTGACTCGTCTTTGTGATCAATCAGAACACCCATTTTCAAAATTGCACCCAAATCCGTTTCAATGGCGCGCGTATCCGAATCCTTGGGCTTCGCGATTCTCTTACCTGAGCTTTTCGGTTTAAGCCCTTGCTTTACAAGCGATTCTGCCTCTCGGACTGAAAAATCTCCCTTGATCATGGCATTGGCAAATTCCAATGCTTTATCATTTCCAATCAAAGTGCGGGCATGTCCAACCGACAGACGCCCTTCTCGAACGTATTGCTGAACTTCAACCGGTAAGTTCAGCAAGCGCAGGATATTTGCGATATAGCTACGGCTTTTGCCCAAAGCTGATGATACTTGTTCTTGGGTGTGGCCAAAACGGTCCATCAAGGCACGGTATCCAAGCGCTTCTTCTACTGCATTTAAGTCCGAACGCTGAACGTTTTCGATAATCGCAACCTCCAAAAGCTGCTCATCGTCAAATTCACGGATTAAAACCGGGATTTCGTGCAGCTTTGCCTGCTGGGCTGCTCGCCAACGACGTTCACCAGCAACAATTTGATACTGTCCCGCAATTTGTGGGTCCGGGCGTACAATAATGGGTTGTATAATCCCACGGCCAGCAATCGATGCGGCCAAGTCATTCAAGTCATCCTGTTTGAAGTCGCGGCGGGGTTGGTCAAGGTTGGGTGAAATTTGTTCAATTGGCAAGAGCGTATCACCGACAATCGGAGAAGACGGCTTTTCCGCTACAGGCCCACTGTCAATATCAGCCATCAATGCTGACAAGCCACGGCCCAAACCTTTGCGTTCTTTCTTCTTCACCATTTTCATGTCTTTCCAGTTACTTAGCCACTCTAACGTTATCTTTTTTTATCGCGCCGTAGAAATTCTGTACCCAGCGCCAAATACGCCTGCGCACCTAGTCCAGCCGCGTCATACTGCAAAACTGTCTCACCAAATGAAGGCGCCTCTGATAAGCGCACCGAGCGGGGGATAATTGTTTCGTACACCAGTGCTCCTAAGTTAGAACGCACATCGAGTTCGACCTGCTGTGCCAAATTATTGCGCCGATCAAACATCGTCAAGACAACACCATCAATGAACAGCGATGACCCCAAATTTTCGCGCACTTCTTTGACTGTCAGCATCAATTGTGACAGCCCCTCAAGAGCGTAAAATTCGGATTGGAGGGGAACCAGAACTGAATCGCTGGCGGCAAAAGCGTTTAATGTCAATAGGTTCAGGGAGGGGGGGCAGTCAATGAAGATGTATTGAAATCCCTCTACCGCGCCAAGTGCTTTGTGTAATCGCGTTAAGCGATTGGCATCTTTCATCAACGCAGCATCGGCTGAGCTAAGATCTGTCGTCGCGGGCAATAAACTTAGGTTTTTAACATTTGTTTCCATTGTGCCCGCCAAAACAGGGGTGCCATCGACCAAAACATCGTAACTGCTGATCTCGCGATCTTCGGGCAAAACACCAAGCCCCGTTGATGCATTTCCCTGAGGATCAAGATCAACCAACAGGGTTTTATGGCCTTTTTGTGCAATAGCCGCCGCCATATTGATGGCAGTAGTTGTTTTTCCAACGCCGCCTTTTTGGTTGGCAATGGACACTATTCGCTTAGCTCTTATTGACACGATTAATCCCTGATAACGTTAAAATTTTGCCCGTTGGGTGGGTCAAACTTGCGGTTTCTATGGCGTTGAAATCCCACGATTCCCGCGCTTGTTCCACTTCAGTACCACAGGCGTCGCCTTTCAAGAACAGGCAAACCCCTGTTGAAGTTAAAATATTTTGGCTGTAGCTCAAAAGTTGCACAACAGGGGCGAGTGCGCGGGCAGTCATAATATCTGCATTTCGATCTGCAACGGACTCTATCCGTGCGGTTTGAACATTTACAGAGATTCGCACCTCGCGCGCGACATTTCGCATGAATGCACATTTTCTTGCGTCACTTTCAATCAGTGTAAACGTCAAGTTTGGGCGTTTTTCTGCGCCAATAATGGCCAAAACCAGCCCCGCAAAACCAGCTCCGGACCCAACATCCACTAGGTTTTTTACCTCCTTTGGGATATGTGGCCAGATTTGTGCGGAATCCAAAAAGTGTCGCTGCCACTTTTCACTAAGAGTCGATTTTGACACCAGATTAATTTTGGAATTCCAACGTTCCAGCAAATCTGCATAAACTTGCAACCTGTCCATTGTTTCACGTGAAACATCGCACAGCGTTTCAATCTGCTTTTTTGCGTCCTCTTCGGTCATGCTTGTTTTTTCATCTCTGCACGACGGATTGTTGTTAAGATCAAGGCAAGTGCGGCAGGAGTCATGCCCTCGATTCGGCTTGCTTGTCCGAGTGTGGTGGGGCGTGCAGTGGCCAGTTTTAGTTGAAGTTCGTTTGACAGACCCGAAACCCCGTCAAAGCTGAAACCATCAGGAATTTCCAATTTTTCATCTTTGCGCATGGCGTTGACTGCGTTTTGTTGGCGGTCAATATAGTTGACGTATATGGCATCTTTTTCCACCTGCTCGCAGACTTCAGCATCCATTTCAGATAGCTGCGGCCAAATTTTTGCAAGCTGAGCTGTTGTTACATCTTTGAAAGACAACAAATCCATTGCCGTTCGGCGCACCCCATCTTGTTTAATAGAAATTCCTGCTTTTTTGGCATCCGTTGGCGTAATGGCTAGGGAGCTTAATGTTCTTGTTGCTGTCGCAAGGCGCTCCATTTTATCCCTGAAGACACGTTCGCGTTGCACCCCAACCAAACCGACCGAAATTCCAAGCGGTGTCAGGCGCTGATCTGCGTTGTCGGCGCGCAATGATAGGCGGTATTCGGCGCGACTTGTGAACATCCGGTATGGCTCGCTCACACCGCGTGTGACCAAATCGTCGATCATAACGCCAATATAAGCAGTTGCACGGTCAAACACGATTGGCTCTTTTCCCTTGGCCGCATTTGCGGCGTTTAAACCTGCAACCAGCCCTTGGGCCGCAGCCTCTTCGTAGCCTGTGGTGCCATTGATTTGACCCGCCAGATACAATCCACCAATGTCTTTGAGCTCCAATGTATGGCGCAGGACACGAGGGTCGACGTAATCATATTCGATGGCATAGCCTGGCTGTAGGATGGTTACATTTTCAAGGCCGAGCATTGAATGCACATAGTCGGTTTGGACATCTTTAGGCAGGCTGGTTGAAATGCCATTAGGATAGATTGTGTGGTCATTCAATCCTTCTGGCTCTAGGAAAACCTGATGGCTTTCCTTGTCCGCGAAACGCACGACCTTGTCCTCGATTGACGGGCAATAGCGGGGGCCGACGCCATCAATATGGCCGCCGTACATGGCGGAACGGGATAGGTTCTTTTCGATAATTTCGTGAGTGCGGGCATTTGTGTGGGTGATGCCGCATTCAATTTGACGTGGGATGACAGATTTTGCGGACATGAATGAGAACAGTGTGGGATCGTCATCCGCCGGCTGAGTTTCCAAATTATCCCAATTGATCGTGCGACCATCCAAGCGTGGTGGCGTACCGGTTTTTAAGCGTCCAAGGGGGAGGCCAAAACTGTCGAGACGTTCAGCCAATGGAATTGCTGGTTTGTCACCCATGCGACCGCCAGGCTTGCTGATGTCGCCAATGTGTATGATGCCACGCAGAAACGTGCCCGTGGTTAAAACAACGGTATGCGATTTTATTTCACTGCTGTCGGCCAAGATGACGCCCTGAACGGTTTGGCCATCCATGATCAGGTCAGAAACCTCTGCTTCGATTACATCCAAACCATCGCGGCACTTAAACTCTGCCTGCATGGCGGCGCGGTATAGGGCGCGATCTGCTTGAGTGCGAGGGCCTTGGACGGCAGGGCCTTTGCGACGGTTCAGGAGGCGAAACTGAATTCCTGACTGATCCGCAACGCGCCCCATAACCCCATCAAGAGCGTCAATTTCGCGCACCAAATGGCCTTTGCCAAGGCCACCGATTGCAGGATTGCAGGACATTTCACCGATGGTTTCAAAGCGGTGGGTAATCAGTGCGGTACGCGCACCTGTGCGCCATGCGGCCTGTGCCGCGTCTGCACCCGCGTGTCCGCCGCCGATAACAATGACATCATAGTGTTTCACGTGAAACAATCCTGTTTTAAATTTGGCTTCTTATACGTTGATTTCGCATTCAAGGGGAAGAGCCGATTCATCGCACAGATAAGGGATCAGTAAAATTTGGCTCTGGTGGTGATTGTTTCACGTGAAACATATACTTGCGGTGTGGTAACACATTGGGCGTCGGTGCCGTTATCCAATACCGTAAACGCACAGTATTTGCACGGTAACCAAGCCGTATTTACGCGGCTCGCCAATTATTAATGGTATTTGGTAGCGCAATTCTATTTACCGAGGCAAAAGCTGGCGAAAATCTCATCTAGCAAATCTTCGACGCCGACAGCGCCAATTAATGAGCTGAGCACTGCAACACCTTGGTGGAATTCTGCCGAGGCCAGCTCAGAAACTTCGGAGCCTTGCGCCATAAGCTCTTTGCCTGCGTCCAGATAAACCTGTGCCTGAACCATCGCGATACGGTGGCGTTCGCGGGTGGCAGTTTGCGCGCCTTGGGATCGATTAACCAAAATCGCAGAAACCTGAGCGACCAGCGCGTCCAGACCAGCGCCAGATTTACCAGAGACCAGAAGCGCGTCGCCAGTGGTGCCCAGATCGGACTTTCCGATCACGACGATATCATCACCAGATGGTTGGAGTTTGGTGTCCGCGACAGAGCCGTCAGTCGTTAAAAATACACGCAGATCGGCAGATGCGGCGCGGGTGCGGGCACGTTCAACACCAATTTTTTCAACTGTGTCATCGGTTTCGCGTAAACCAGCAGTATCCAAAAGAGTGACCGCGAGGCCACCGATATCCATGCGCACCTCGATTACATCGCGAGTAGTGCCAGCAATTTCGGAAGTGATTGCCGCATCCCGACCAGCCAAGGCATTTAGCAGGGTGGATTTTCCAGCATTGGGGGGGCCGACAATTGCGACTTCAAAACCTTCGATAATGCGTTCAGCGGCAAAGCTGCCGGCGATTTCTGCGCGCAGGTCGGCTTGGGTTCGGTTGATCAACTCCAAGACTTCGGGTGTGACATCCACGGGGATGTCTTCGTCGGCGAAATCAATTGTTGCTTCGATCAAGCTGACGGCACGGATCAGATCGGTGCGCCATTTGGCAACCTTGGCCGATAATGCGCCGTCCATAGCGCGCGCGGCAAGGCGGCGTTGCGATTCTGTTTCGGCTTCAATCAAGTCAGCCAAACCTTCAACTTGAGCAAGATCAAGTTCACCGCTTTCAAGGGCGCGTCTAGTGAATTCACCTGGTTCTGCAAGGCGACACTTTGGATGTTCGCCAAGGATTCGCAAGAGTGCGGCAACGACAGCAACGGAGCCGTGGCATTGAATTTCAACAACCTCTTCACCTGTAAAGCTGGCGCCTTTGGCAAAGGTGATGATCAGTGCTTGGTCGATGAATGCGCCGTCCACATCCCGCAGTTTGCGCAGAGAGCGGCCATGCAAGGGCAGATTCGAACCCGCAAAGATTTCAGTTGTTTTGATCGCATCTGTTCCTGAGAGACGGATAATGGATACACCCGCCCGACCCTTCGCGCTGGCAAGTGCAAAGATGAGGTCGGACATGGTTAAACCTTTGATATTAAAGCTAAATTAGGTATTCATTGAATCGAAGAATTCGGAATTCGATTTCGTTGCCTTCAATTTACCCAACAGGAATTCAACAGCATCTGTTGTCCCCATTGGATTCAAGATGCGGCGTAGAACGAATGTTTTCGCCAAATCAGTTGGATCGACAATCAATTCCTCTTTGCGCGTACCAGATTTCATGATGTCGATTGCGGGGAATACACGTTTGTCAGCCACTTTGCGATCCAGTACAATCTCAGAGTTACCCGTACCTTTGAATTCCTCGAAGATGACTTCGTCCATGCGCGATCCTGTTTCGATCAAAGCCGTGGCGATAATTGTGAGTGAGCCGCCTTCCTCGATGTTACGAGCAGCACCAAAGAAGCGTTTTGGGCGCTGTAGAGCGTTCGCATCGACACCACCTGTCAAAACTTTGCCAGAGGAGGGTACAACCGTGTTAAATGCGCGTCCCAGACGCGTGATGGAATCCAGAAGGATGACAACATCACGGCCGTGCTCGACCAAACGTTTTGCCTTCTCGATAACCATTTCGGAAACGGCCACGTGGCGCGTTGCAGGTTCGTCGAACGTAGAGGCCACAACCTCGCCCTTAACTGTACGTTGCATGTCTGTTACTTCTTCGGGGCGCTCATCAATTAGGAGCACAATCAAGTAACATTCAGGGTGGTTGGCCTCGAGTGATTTGGCGATGTTTTGCAGGACAACGGTTTTACCCGTGCGCGGTGGCGCCACAATTAATGAGCGCTGACCCTTACCAATTGGGGCAACCAGATCGATGACACGCGCTGATTTATCCTTGATTGTTGGATCTTCGATTTCCATTTTCAAACGCTCGTCAGGGTACAGCGGTGTCAGGTTGTCAAAGTGCACTTTGTGTTTAGCATCCTCTGGGTCAGAGAAATTAATTTGGGTGACTTTGGTCATCGCAAAATAACGTTCGCCTTCTTCGGGCTGTGAAATCCATCCTTCGACCGTGTCACCCGTGCGCAGAGAATGTTTGCGGATGGTTTGAGGTGAAACGTAGATATCCTCTGGGCCGGGAAGGTAGTTTGCTTGGGGTGAACGCAGAAAGCCGAAACCATCCGACAACACTTCCATCACACCTTCGCCAGAAACCTGTGCGCCATCTTCGGACATTTCCTTGAGAATGGCGAACATCATTTCGCCTTTGCGCATGGTGGACGCATTTTCGATTTCCAATGACTCGGCCATTTTCAACAGATCAGCTGCCGATGTTGCCTTAAGATCGGAGAGATTAATTTTTTCAATTTCCATGAGATGTTACCACAAGAGTTGCCTGCCATTCGTGGCAAGTCATAAGATTATTATTGTTTTGGTAGCGATCCATAACGGTGTGGGTCACCGGATCGTTTGGCGGCTTTTACGCTGATTACTGATGGGGAGTCAATTCAAAAGGGTCTGGCGATAACCATGATTACGATGATTATCATTAGAACTGTTGGAACCTCGTTTAGCATACGGTATTGGTGGCCTGTGTAGGGGCGTTCACCAGCGGCCAGCAATTTGCGTTGTTTTGATAGGAAGCCGTGAAAGCCAGACATTGTAATGACGGATGCCAGTTTGACCCAAATCCAGCCTTGAGACCAATCGATGACACCAGGAGTTAATAATAATAGAAGGCCACAAACCCAAGTGACAGTCATGGCCGGATTGATGATGCGTTTCATCAAAAGGAATTCCCAACGTACCAATGTTTCATCAAAGTTTATGTGATCGGGATTGGTCTCTACGTGATAAACGAACAGGCGCGGCAAGTAGAGCATTCCAGCCATCCATGAAATCACAGCAATTAAGTGCAATGATTTTATCCAAGGATAGAAGGGTATTAGAAAATCCATTTTTATGCTCCGCTTTGTCGCCCTATAACTAAATAAATATATATAGAAAGAATAGTTGTTTGTTGTGGGTTCTGTGGACAACGGGGATTAAATTTAATCCACGGGCTTATGCACAGAGAGCATAAGCTCGTAACCTCAAAGATAATCTTATTAAGAGGGTGTGGATAAATTTTAATAGGTTGATTTAAAACAATAAATTGAAATTCTATCTGTTGATAGAAAATGACTAATATGAAAGGGCTCATTTTATTCACGTAAAGAGGATTCAAAGCGGGCGAACTAAACACATGGAACAGAAAATGGGTTAGCGGGGATGCGTGGGGGCAAAATTAGCGAGCTGGCGCAATCTCAGTGGACTGTTTCAAATACTGCCCATGTTATCCACAGGGTTTGCACATGGGGCTGGGAATAGTTTTGATTTTGGCGTTATAAGTGCCCAAGGAGGAGTGCCCATGAGCCAGCGTATTACACTTGCATCGCAATCTGCAGCGCGACAACAGATGTTGCGCAATGCTGGCGTTGAATTTACGGTCAAACCTGCGCGGATTGACGAGGCGGCGATCACGGCGTCATTACAGGCAGGTGGTGCAAGTCCGAATGATATTGTTGATACGCTGGCGGAATACAAAGCGTTGCGCGTTGCGGGGTCTGATCCAACGGGATTGGTGATTGGGGCGGATCAGATTTTGGTTTGTGACAAGAAGATATATTCAAAGGCATGCACAATGGACGAGGCGCGCGCCAAGTTAGTTGAATTGCGCGGCAAGCCGCATCAGTTAATGTCGGCGGCGGTGATATTTGAGGATGGTAAACCTGTGTGGCGCACGGTTGGGCGGGCACAGTTGTTTATGCGTGATTTTTCGGATGCGTTTTTGGATGACTATTTGGAACAATCGGGGACGGATATATTGTCGTCTGTTGGATGTTATTTCCTTGAGGATCGTGGTGTGAGTTTATTTAGCCGTGTGCAGGGTGACTATTTCACTGTTCTTGGTTTTCCGTTATTAGATGTGCTTGAGTTTCTACGCGGTCGAGGGGCGATTTTATCATGATTAAGGCGGGTGTTATCGGGTGGCCGATAGGGCAAAGTAAGTCACCGATTATTCATGGGCATTGGTTGGATGTACATGGGATTGAAGGGTCTTATGAGAAGATTGGTTTCTCGTCCGATGAATTTGAGAGCGGTGTGCGCGGGCTGATTGATGTGGGATATGCGGGTGTGAATGTAACTGCGCCGCATAAGTTGGCGGCCTTGGCGATGGCGGATGATGTGAGCGATCGCGCGGCTAGCATTGGTGCGGCGAATACGCTGACCTTTCGAGATTGTAAAATCCATGCGGATAATACGGACGGAGAGGGCTTTATTAATAATGTGATGCAGGGTGCGCCCGATTGGAATGCGGGCGCGGGGCCAGCGTTGGTTTTGGGTGCGGGTGGTGCGGCGCGTGCAATCCTGTCGGCGTTGATTGAAGCAGGTGTGCCAGAGGTTATTTTGGTGAATCGCACGCGGGAACGGGCGCAAGAGTTGGCGGACATATTTGGGCGACGGGTGGTTGTGGCGGATTGGGCGGATGCTGAATCTGCCAGTGGTGCAGTTGCGACATTGGTGAATACCACGGCGTTGGGGATGTTGGGCAAAGATCCACTGGTTTTCGATTGTGGTGCTTTGCAACGCGATACGTTGGTGACGGATATTGTTTACAATCCGCTGGAAACACAACTGTTGGTGGATGCGCGTGCGCGTGGGTGCCCGACGGTTGATGGGTTAGGCATGTTATTGCATCAGGCGGTTCCTGGGTTCGAGGCATGGTTTGGGGTACGGCCCGTTGTGGATGATGTTTTGCGGCAAAAAGTATTGGCGGAATTATGAGCGATTTGTTTCTATTGGGGCTGACGGGTTCGATCGGCATGGGCAAAACGACGACTGCGGAAATGTTTCGCGATGCACTAATTGCGGTGTGGGATGCGGATGCGGCGGTGCACGAGTTGTACACATCCGACACCGATACGATTGAAAAGGTTTTTGATTTGGCACCTGCAGCCGTGTCGGGCGAGGGCGTAGATCGCCAAAAGCTGGGTCATATATTGCAGGCGGATAAAACGTTGTTTCCAAAGCTGGAAGCGATTGTGCATCCTGCGATACGTGCACATCGCGCCGCGTTTGTTGAGGCGTGTAAATCCACAGAGCAAAATCTGGCTGTGGTGGATATTCCATTACTATATGAAACAGGTGCGGATGAATGGTTGGATGCGGTTTTGGTTGTGACCACGGACGCAGACACACAACGCGCACGCGTAATGGCGCGTGCAGGGATGACGGATGATATTTTCCAGATGATCCTGTCGCGTCAAATGCCAGATGACGACAAGCGGGCACGTGCGGATTATGTGATTGAGACAAAATCGCTGGAACATGTGCGGGATGAAGTCCATAGTTTGATTGTGAAATTGATAGGTGCTTTGCCAGATGCGTGAGATTGTTTGGGATACAGAAACGACAGGGTTTGATCCCAATGCGGGCGACCGCTTGGTCGAAATTGGCGCGGTAGAGTTGCACAAACATATTCCAACGGGGCGTGTGTATCATCAATATATCAATCCAGAACGCGACATGCCGTCAGGTGCGTTTGAGGTTCACGGATTATCGATTGAGTTTCTGAAGGATTATCCGACGTTTGCCAAAGTTGGCCAAGATTTTTTGGATTTTGTAGGTGATGCCACATTGATCGCGCATAATGCCACGTTTGACATGCGGTTTATTAATGCCGAATTGGGTTGGGCGAACTTACCACTGGTTCCCGCCAATCGGGCATTGGATACATTGGAAATCGCACGCAGGAAATTCCCTGGAGCGCAGAACTCGTTGGATGCGTTGTGCCGTCGGTTTGGCGTGGATAATTCATCGCGTGAAAAGCACGGTGCACTGTTGGACAGTGAAATACTGGCCGAGGTGTATTTGGAATTGATCGGTGGACGTCAGCCCGACTTTTCATTGAATGTGGTGGGTGGGTCGGATGCGGATAAAAATCAATCCGCATGGGTTTCTCATCAACGCCCGACGCCGTTGGCCAGTTTGCGCACTGCAGATGAGACAGCTGCGCATGATGAGTTTGTTGAGGCGCTGGGCGCTGGGGCTGTTTGGAAAATCGAAAAATAGCCGCGTTACACTTGCCCAAAGTGAACAATAAAAAAGCGACCCGAAGGTCGCCTTTTGTTAGTTTTTGGTTGCCGCCGCTGCCGCCTGGCGTTGCAGTTCGCTGCGGTAAAGCGCCATGAAATCGATGGGATCAACGTTCAGCGGTGGATAGCCACCATCGGCCGTTGTGTTGCGGACGATTTGACGCACGAACGGGAACAACATGCGTGGGCATTCGATCATCAAGAAAGGGTGCAATTGTTCCTCTGGGACGTTTTGAATATGGAATACGCCAGCGTAATCGATTTCCAGCAAAAACACCTTCTTGTCTTCTGCATCGGCAGAGATAGACAGTTTTAGGATTACTTCGTAGTTGTCAGCGTCACCCTTGCGGGCGTCCAGATTGACCTGAACGTTGATTTCAGGGGATGCAGAGTTGCCGAGGTTCTTTTGTGCGGCGATGTTTTCAAATGAAAGATCGCGAATGTATTGGTTTAGGCATTTCATCACGGGGGGTTGTGGTGGTGTTGCCGCTTCTTCTTTTTTGGCCATTGATATGCTCCATTAACTATCGGGGGTTGGTCTAGCAAGTAATGTGGGGGCTCACAATCATTCTTTGCCGTTGGTTGGTTTGTCACCCTTGGTCCAGCCTGATGTGCCCGGCGTTTTGCCGGCTTCGTCAATGACAGTAAAATCTGCATCAACGAAATCGCCACCTGTATCGCGCGGTGGTGAGTTGTCAAAACCGCTGACGTGGATATTACCAGTCACGCGGGCCTTGACTGCCGTAATCAGTAGGGTGCGAACCGGCGGGATAAGCAGCGCCAAGCCGATTGCGTCGGTAAAAAACCCGGGCGTAAGCAAAACAACGCCTGCGACCAAAATCAGTGCGCCATGCGCAATGTGCCCCATCGGATTTTCGCCCGCGCCAACTGAGCTTTGCAAATTTCCAAGTGCGGTCATACCCTGAGAGCGCAGTAAGGTTGAGCCAAGCAGGGCGGTCAGAATGACAATCGCAATGGTTGGCCAAAAGCCGATAAAGCCGCCGACCTGAATAAACAGGCCGATTTCAATGATTGGCACGGCAATGAAAAGAATGAGTAACCACATATTTGTGACCTTTCGAAATCTATCGGGCAATTGGTGGACTATCGCCCTTGGGTGACTTAGATATGGTACAAATGGCGCTGTGACCAGTGCCGATCATAAGAAAGTGAAAAGACTTAAAATGGGTGATCCAATGTTACAACTGGCTGTTCTGGGCGTTATTGCCCTGTTTGTTATTCTGCGTTTGCGCAGTGTCTTGGGTACGCGCACGGGGTTTGAGCCACCACAGGGCGTCACACCTAAGGCCGCGAACAAGTCGGCCAAACCCACACTTGAAGTGATCGAGGGTGGCATTGATCGCGATATTTCGGATCATGTGGATGTGGGCAGCTCGTCGGGCAAAGCATTGGCGCATATGAAAAAAGCTGAACCGTCGTTTAGTGTCACGGAATTCATTGGTGGTGCAAGCCAAGCGTATGAGATGATTTTGATTGCGTTTGAAGAAGGTGATCGTGACGGGTTACGTCCATTTTTGGCGGATGATGTTTACGAGAGTTTTGATGCAGTGATTGCCGAACGCGAAGCAGCCGGTCTGTCGGTGGATGCAACATTTGCAGGTTTACGGGACATTAAATTGACCGAGGCTGAATATGATTGGCGTACCAAAGAGGGTGAAATAACTCTGTCGTTGGTGGCGGAATTGAGTGCTGTTGTAACCAACGCCAAGGGCAAAGTTGTTGAGGGCGATAAGGCGAAGGTGAAACGTCAGAAGGATGTTTGGACGTTCGCGCGAGAAATGGGCAGTGATGATCCGAATTGGTTATTGATTGCCACTGGCGGGTAATTGGTGCGGGCGTGTTCAAAACATTCCTCTTTGTGGCCGTCGCGCTGATGGCATTGCCTGCAAAAGCCCAGCGGATGACGCTCGTATCCTTTGCCGATTTACCAGGCTGGGAGAGTGATGATCACGGTGCGGCGCTAACGGCGTTTTTAAAATCCTGTAACGTAAAAAAAGGTAAAAAATCCCTGTCACCCGCGATTTGGAAGCCATTGTGCGATTTCGCGAAAACCAAACCCAACCCGAAAGAGTTTTTCGAGCTGATGTTTCAGCCCGTTTTGGTGGGCGGCGAGCGCGATGCGTTGTTTACGGGATATTACGAGCCGACGATTGACGGATCGTTGACACGCGGCGGAAAATACCAAACTCCGATTTATCGCAAACCCAAAGAATTGCGGGTGGGTCGATTGTACAAATCGCGCGGTGAAATTCAGTCTGGTGCGCTGAACGGGCGTGGGCTGGAATTGGCGTGGTTGGCGGATCCGGTTGAGGCATTTTTTCTGCAGGTGCAGGGATCGGGACGAGTTTCACTGCCCAACGGCCAGTCTCTGCGGGTTGGTTTTGCTGCGAAAAATGGATATGATTACAGCTCCGTTGGGCAGGAAATGGTCCGACAAGGGTTGATGAAAAAATCACAGGCGTCGGCGCAGAATATCAAAAAGTTTGTGCGCAATAACCCGCAGCAAGGCCGAGATTTGCTGGCACACAACCAATCATATGTGTTTTTTCGTGCGTTGAAAAATTTAAAGGAAAGCGATGGGCCGCTGGGGGCGATGGGGGTGCCGGTCACCGATTTACGCACGCTGGCGGTTGATCCTGAATATAATCCGCTGGGCATGCCGATATTTATCGACAAACGCGGGCGCGATCCATTGCAGCGCTTAATGATTGCGCAGGATATCGGGGCGGCAATCAAAGGCCCACAGCGGGCGGATATTTATTACGGCACGGGTGACAAGGCCGGTAAAGTTGCCGGCCGTACCAAGGCAACGGGACGGATGTATCTATTGTTGCCAATTGAATCCGTGGCCAACGTAACGGACACGCGGTAAGATGGCGGGACGCAAGCCGCGCGGTTTAAGCAGTGAAGATGTGGAAGTGTGGCGCCAGGTGACGAAACGTGTTTCACGCACCAAGCATGTGATCCCGATCAACCCCGTGGTGAAGGTCAATCGTCAAGAACCCGCGCTGCCCAGTACACCAATATTGCACCCATTCAAGGTGGGCGAGCGCGTAGTTGAGAAAGCGATTAAACAGCCGCCTGCATTTCATGACGCCCCACGAACAACATCACCCAATATGGATCGAAAAAATTTTCAACGCTTGGTCAAAGGGCAGATGGAAATTGATGGCACCTTGGATTTGCACGGCATGACAGCGGATCAGGCACAGGCGCGATTGATGGCTTATATCGTCCAAAGCCATGCTATGGGGTCGCGGCTGATTTTGGTGATTACGGGCAAGGGCAAGCACAAGGGGTATGACGAGTTTCGCCGCCCCATCAATGGCGTGTTGCGCCAAAGCCTGCCTGATTGGTTACGGGGACCGACGTTAGCATCGAAGATTTTACAGGTCAGTCAAGCACAGCCCAGACACGGCGGTAAGGGCGCGTATTATGTGTATTTGCGCCGCACGCGGGTGTAGGGTATTTAAATGAGATGAGCGCGTTATTTTTCGACCAATTTTCTGACGAACCGGTATTGATAAAGCCATACGAGAGTATTGGGGATGATGTGGTGTTAGCCTATGATCGTGATGCGTTGAAAAACGGGACAATGAGTTCGGTGCGTCAGATTGTTGACGCTGTGGGTCAGCCGTTTTTGGCGATTGATGGCCTGAACTTTGCGGATCAATGGTTTGGGTTGGAAATCAATCTGGGGAATAATTTTAGGGCCGCAAAAGTGACGCTGAAAACCTATCCTGCGCGGCAGATTTATCCCAAGGTTTATTTCGATGGTGGGTTTTTGGATATGAGCACGTTGGAAGTTGGCGAAGAGGTCACGGAAGTTAACTTCACCGCACGACACATGGCGCAGGCGGGGTTGATTGACGGGGCGCAAGATTTGCGCCTGTCGTTGATGGTGCCCAGTTGTGATTGGTTTGCGATTGGATTGTATGGGGTGAAAATTATCCATGCCTAAAATCTCGTTTCTTTTGCCGATTTATAATGGTGATGCATATTTGGCGGAAACCATGGACAGCCTGCTGGCGCAGACGCACGATGATTTTGATGTTGTGGTGATTGATGATGGATCGACGGACGATACGGCGGCGATCATTGCGGAATATGATGATCCACGGATCAAGTATCATCACAAGAAAAATGGCGGGTTAGTTTCGGCGCTGAATGTGGCGTTGGATATGATGGATTGTGAATTGGTGGCGCGAATTGATGCCGATGATGTTTGCGCATCTGACCGGTTGGTACGACAGGCCGCGTTTATGGATTTTACGCAAGCGGTTGCGGTTTCTGGACGGGCGGTAAACATTGATCCCTCGGGGAATGTGTTGGGCATTAATGCGCCCGAACAAGATTTCTTTCGTGTGGATGCGGGGTTTATTCCGGCGCGTGAACCGTATTTGCCGCATCCGTTTTTGATGGCGCGGTTGGGTGTGTTGCGGGATATTGGTGGGTTCCGCCATGCCCATTTGGCCGAGGATACGGATCTGTGTTGGCGATTATCGCAGGTGGATCGGATTGCGTTGCAAACGGCTGTGTTGGGAAAATACCGCATCCATGAAACCAGTATTTCAAACGCGTCCACGGTCGGCGGACGGGTGCAGGCGTTTTATTCGCAATTGGCGACCCTGAACGCAGTGCGCCGCGACGGTGGTTTGGATGAAGTGCCGTATAAGTTTACGATGGACGAGGCGAAGGCAATTGCGACGAGTTTTGATGCGCTGGTTGCAGCGTTTGCAGATGATTTGAGCGAGGCTGAGGCCGCGCATTTACGGGCGGCGTCGGTGATGAAATATTTTGATATATCGAATTGGCGGTATCATCAGATTACACGCGAAGATTTGGCCTATGCGCGGGGGGCATTGGCGGCTGTTGCGATCAGCGACGAAAATAAAGAGAAGGTTGAGCAGATTTTGACACCGTTGAAGGTGCGTCAGCCTGAGTTGTTTACAGGCTGACGTTCTGACTCTGATGACCTTCGGCCGGAAGATATTTATCCAAAGTAAAGATGAATACTACAGCACATACCGCGACAGGTCGCTGCTGCGGGCCAGTTCGCCGAGGTGTTTTTCGACGAAATCTGCGTTTATTTCGACGGCGTCGCCTGCGCGTTCTGGGGCGGTGAAGCTGAGTTCCTCGAACACACGCTCTATGATGGTATGCAGGCGACGTGCGCCGATGTTTTCAATACTTTCGTTCACATCAGCCGCGATTTTTGCGATGGCGGCGATGCCGTTTTTTGTAAAGGTGACGTCGACCTGTTCCGTTGCCATTAGCGCCGCGTACTGGCGGGTTAGGGCGTTTTCGGTTTCGGTCAGGATACGAACGAAATCCTGTTCTGTGAGGGCGCGTAGTTCGACGCGGATCGGCAGGCGGCCCTGTAGTTCGGGGAGTAGGTCGGATGGTTTTGCGATGTGAAATGCGCCGGATGCGATGAACAGGATGTGGTCGGTTTTGACCGCGCCGTGTTTAGTGGACACGGTTGTGCCCTCGATCAGTGGCAGCAGATCGCGCTGCACACCTTCGCGCGAGACATCGCCGCCGCGTGCGTCAGATTTGGCGCAAACTTTGTCGATTTCATCAAGGAAGACGATGCCGCTTTGCTCGACTGCCATGACGGCCTCTTTGGTGACGCTCTCTTGGTCGACCAATTTGTCGGCCTCTTCGTCGATCAGAATTTTATAGCTATCTGCCACGCGCAATTTGCGTTTTGTTGTGCGAGCGCCGCCCATTGCTTTGCCGAACATTTCGCCGATGTTCATCATGCCCATGCCGGGTTGACCCGGTATGTCCATCATACCGCCCATTGGGTTAGAGGTGTCGGCCACGTCCAGTTCGATCTCTTTGTCGTCCAACATGCCATCGCGCAGTTTTTTGCGGAACAGGTCGCGGGTTTGGTCGCGGGCGTCGGCACCGCACAGGGCGTCCAGCACGCGGTTTTCTGCGGACTCGAATGCGCCTGCTTTTACCTTTTCGCGCTTATCTTCACGCACCATGACAATGGCGCTGTCGACCAGATCGCGGATGATTTGTTCGACGTCGCGGCCGACATAACCAACTTCTGTAAACTTGGTCGCTTCGACTTTGAGAAACGGTGCTTTGGCCAGCTTGGCCAAGCGGCGGCTGATTTCGGTTTTACCCACACCCGTTGGCCCGATCATCAGGATATTTTTTGGATAGACTTCGTCGCGAATGTCATCGTCCAACTTATTGCGGCGCCAGCGGTTACGCAGGGCCACGGCGACCGAGCGCTTGGCGTCGTTTTGGCCGATGATAAAGCGGTCCAGTTCAGATACGATTTCGCGGGGAGTTAGGTCAGTCATTTTTTGATCTTCTCGACTGTCATGTTGCCATTGGTAAACACGCAGATTTCTGCGGCGATGGTCAGGGATTTGCGGGCGATTGTTTCGGCATCGCCATCACCGTCAATTAATGCGCGTGCAGCGGCCAATGCGAAATTGCCGCCAGAACCGATGGCGGCGATGCCGTGTTCGGGTTCCAATACATCGCCAGCACCTGTGATGACGAAGAGGTCGGTGCCGTCGGTGACGATTAACATTGCTTCGAGGTTTTTGAGGTATTTATCCATGCGCCAATCTTTGGCCAATGAGATCGATGCTTTGGCAAGTTGACCTGGCGATGCTTCGAGTTTCGCCTCTAACCGTTCGAGTAAGGTAAAGGCATCGGCGGTTGATCCAGCGAAACCGCAGACAACGTCATGGCCGCCTGGAGAGATGCGGCGTACCTTTTTGGCGGAACCTTTGATAACGGTATTGCCAAGGCTGACTTGGCCATCGCCGGCGACAACGACTTCGTTGCCTTTGCGCACGCCGATGATTGTGGTTCCGTGCCAGCCGGGAAATTTTGAGTTTTCCATGAATGTTGCCTTTCGTTCCAGTCAGATATACGAATCCCATAGGCGAATGACAAGATTTCTGATGCATTGGTGATAAAGGGGCGAGTTTTGAGCATTGATGCGGTGAATATCCATTTCAAAGGCGCGGCACCTGAGGGGTTTTTGCGCGGGATTGGTGGCGCATTGGCCGCGCTTGGGGTGCGGGTTGCGTATTTTCCCGATGATGTGGCGACGTGGACGGCGTCCGTGAATGATGACGTATACAGTATATTTCAGGATCGTGTCGCCACGCATGTGCGTGCGGCCAGTGTCGTGCGGTTGTTGGGGACGGATTATTGGCTGTTTAATGGGATGGATGATGACAGCCATTTCGTGGCAGATGATGTGGCCGAGGGTGCGGCGGATGGGTTTTTTAATCGGTTAGTTGCGGATGTGCTGATTGATTTTGAATATCCCTTTGGATTGGAAGATTTTGTTTTGGTTGCCGTGGGGCCAGATGAGCCAGTGGCCGAGGCGGTGCGGCCATATACGAATGCGCAGATGGTGAAACAGGTATTGGATCATGAGCCGCATCGTCAGATTGTTGTGACGGCGGTGGATGGGTTGGATGCATCAGCGTTGGATATGTATCGCGGGCGTGGGCGGATTAGTGTTTCAGGTGCGCCAATTGATCGGTTGTTGGATGCCTGCGCGTTTGTGGTGACGCAGGATAGTCAGGTGGGATTGCGTGCCGCGTTGCATCGTAAGCATGGGATACAAATGGCGGTCTGTGGGTTTCATCATCAGTTACGTAATCCGCATCGTGATCAGCGGATTAAGAAGAGCTTTAATCGTGTACACCGCGATGCGCCAGCGTATGAAAAATATCTGAAGTGGTTGTTTGAGGCGCATGCGATTAATACGGGACGCGGTGATGCCAATGCGGTTGTGATGGATCGGATTCAATCGCTGGGGTGGTAATAAAAAAGCCGCACCTGTTTCCAAGCGCGGCGTTTATTATTTCTAGACAGTTTGGATTAATCTAGGTTGCGTTCGATCTCTTCGGTTTCGAAAATCTCGATCACGTCGCCTGCGCGGATGTCTTCGTAGTTTTCGAATGCCATACCGCACTCTTGGCCCATGTGGACATCTTTGACTTCGTCTTTGAAGCGTTTCAGTGTTTTTAAGCGACCTTCGTGGATAACAACATCGTCGCGAAGCAGGCGAACACCTGCGGCGCGGCGTGCGATACCCTCTGTGACTTCACAGCCACCGATTTTACCAACGCCAGTGATTTTGAACACTTCTTTGATTTTCGCATAACCGATGAAGGTTTCGCGAACTTCGGCAGATAGCAATCCAGATGCAGCGGCTTTGATGTCGTCAACCAGATCGTAGATGATGGAGTAGTAACGTAGTTCCACACCCTTTTGATTGGCGGCGGCACGAGCCGGCGCATTTGCGCGGACGTTAAAGCCGATGATCGGTGCACCAGAGGCGTCAGCCAATGTCACGTCGGATTCTGTGATCGCGCCAACACCAGAATGTAGGACGCGAACGCGGACTTCGTCGTTGCCGATTTTTTCCATAGCTTGAACGATTGCTTCAGCAGATCCTTGAACGTCTGCTTTTACCACGATTGGTAATTCGGAAACGTTTTGGTCTGCTTTGGCTTTGGCCATCAATTGATCCAGCGTGGTTGCAGAGCCTGCAGCAGCTTTTTTGTCTTTGGTTGCTTGTGCGCGGTAATCGGCGATTTCACGTGCTTCTGCTTCGGATGTGACCACGTTTAAAACGTCACCAGCAGCGGGAGTACCATTTAGGCCAAGCACCTCTACGGGTACGGATGGCCCCGCTTCTGCAACGGTTTCACCTTTGTCATTGATCAAGGCGCGTACCTTACCCCATTGTTCGCCAACAACGAAAATGTCGCCTTTGCGCAGGGTACCGTTTTTAACCAATACGGTTGCAACTGGACCACGACCTGTGTCCAATTTTGCCTCGATTACGGCACCATGTGCAGAGCGGTTTGGGTTTGCTTTCAATTCAAGCAGTTCGGATTGTAATGCGATTGCCTCGAGCAATTTATCCAAACCAGTGCCCTTAAGTGCAGAGATTTCAACATCTTGGACCTCACCTGACATGGCTTCGACAACAACAGAGTGCTGCAGAAGGTCTGTGCGTACGCGCACGGGATCGGCAGCAGCGTGATCCATTTTGTTGATCGCGATGATTAATGGAACATCTGCTGCTTTAGCGTGGGCAATAGCTTCGATTGTTTGTGGCATCACGCCGTCGTTTGCGGCGACAACCAGCACAACAATGTCGGTAACTTGCGCACCGCGGGCACGCATCGACGTAAACGCCGCGTGACCAGGTGTATCCAAGAATGACAACAATGTGCCACCGTCAGTTGTGACCTGATAGGCGCCAATGTGTTGGGTTATTCCGCCCGCTTCGCCAGATACAACGTTGGTTTTGCGCAGGGCATCCAGAACGGACGTCTTACCGTGGTCAACGTGACCCATGATGGCAATAACCGGTGCGCGTGGGATCAAATCGGCCTCGTCATCGGCGACCAGCTTAATTGCATCTTCTACGTCTGCGTCAGAAACGCGGACAACTTTGTGGCCAAATTCTTCGACGATCAATTCCGCAGTATCTGCATCGATCGTTTGGTTTTGTGTGGCCATGATACCGTTTGTCATCAACGCTTTAACCACTGCGGCGGTTTTTTCCGCCATGCGATTGGACAGCTCTTGAACCGTGATTGCTTCTGGAACCTGAACGTCGCGCACAACCTTTTCACGCTCGCCCATATTTTCGCCCATCATTTTACGACGTTCGCGATCTTGTTTGCGTTTGATTGATGCCATGGAGCGTTGGCGATTGCCCGCGCCACCCAAGGCTTGGTTGATTGTCAGCTTGCCTGAACGACGACGATCATCGCCGCCTTTTTGATTGCGCGGTTGTTGTTTGTCATCTTTGCGCGGTGCGTCGTCACGTTTTGGAACGCTGCGGCCACCTGCTTCGGCGCGTTGCGCGGCGGCCTGTGCGGCGGCGGGATCGTCAGCTGGTGCAGGTTTTGAAACTGCTGGTTTTGCAGGCTTTTCAGCAGGCTTGTTAGCCTCTTCTTCTTTGGCCTTTAACAACGCGGCCATTTCTTCTTCTTCGCGTACTTTCTCGTCGCGATCACGGCGGCGTTCCGCACGCTCTTCTTCGCGTGCTTTTGTGTCAGCCTCTTCGCGTGCTTTGCGTTCGTCCTCTTGGGCGGCCGCGGCCATCAATGCCTTTTTGCGACGCTCAAGTTCTGCATCGGAAACACCAGATGCGCGTGCGCCGCCAGTGGTTGCAGCAGCACCTTTGCCTGGCACGATGACACGCTTGCGTTTCTTCTCTACGACAACAGATTTACTGCGCCCGTGTGAGAAGCTTTGCTTTACGTGGCCTGCGCCAGAACCGCTACGCAGTCCCAATGGTTTTTTTTCGTCGCTCATGCGTTATTACCTTTCGTTGCTGATCGTATCAGCTTTTGCCCGTTTTGCGAATACCAGCAAGGCGGGTAGCCTCGGCGCGGACTTTTTTAGTCAGTCCACCACCTGTCAGCGCCGCGTGTATCGCATAGTCTCGTCCGAATGCCAAACCCAATTCTGCTTGGGTGAGACAGTTAAAATATACGTTCTTACCTTCGGGTGAACGTAGTTTGCCCAATTGGCGTACAGAGCCGTCGCTGGCCTGAATTAGTATCCGCGCTCGTTCGGAAATTAGGGCGCCTTTGACGACCTCGAATCCGCTGACCACTTCGCCGCCACGACGTGCCAAAGAAATCATTTCGATCACGCGCTTTACCAACAGGTGTTCAACCAATTCCAATAGGCCGTCAGGAATTTTCGCCTGCGCCTTGGCGCCACGCGAAAACAGGTTTTTATCAATTGCTTTTTCCAAAGCAAAACGATCCGCAGATACCCATATGCCCCGCCCAGGCAATTTGCCAGCCAGATCAGGTGTGACCACGCCGTCAGGACTTAGAACAAAACGAATAAGTTCTTCCTTGGGGTGCGAACTGCCGAACGCAATACACTTGCGTTCGGGATCGTTATTTCGTTTGGGTGAGACGCCGCTGTTCAAGGGCAATACCTGAGACCTGAAACATCAGGTCTCAGCCTCCTCTTCGCCTTCAGCCGCTGCTGCGGCCTCGGCCGCTGCGGCATCTTCGGCCAATTGCTCTGCTGTTACCCAACCGATTTGGATGCGCGCACGCATGATCATGTCTTGCGCCTCTTCTAGGTTCACATCAAGCGCTTCTAATGCACCAATATCTTTGTGACGCTCGCCGTTTACGGTTGTGTAACCACCCGCCAGCTCCCAGTCAGCACAGGTCGCAAAATCTTCCAGAGATTTCACATCGTCTTTGCCAAGGGCAACCAGCATTTGTGGGGACAAACCCTCGAAGTCGATCAAGTCTTGGGCGACGCCCAATTCGCGGGCTTCGGCGACGGCGGCGGCGTTGATTGCATCTAGACAATCGCGTGCGCGAGCTTGAAGTTCATTGGCGGTGTCTTCATCGAAACCCTCGATGACCAACAATTCGTCGATTTCAACATAGGCAACTTCTTCTAAGCTGCGGAAACCTTCGGATACCAATAATTGCGCAACCATTTCGTCGACATCCAATGTGTCGATGAACAATTTTGAACGTTCTTCGAACTCTTTCTGACGACGCGCTGATTCTTCTGCCTCGGTCATGATGTCGATGTCCAAGCCAGTAAGCTGAGATGCCAAGCGGACGTTTTGACCACGGCGGCCAATGGCCAATGACAATTGTTCGTCTGGTACAACAACTTCGATGCGCTCTGCTTCTTCGTCCAAAACAACCTTGGTCACTTCGGCGGGTTGCAATGCGTTAACCAAGAAAGTTGGTGCGTCTTCGTTCCATGGGATGATGTCGATTTTCTCGCCGCCCAGCTCGTTTACAACGGCCTGAACACGTGAACCGCGCATACCGACACAGGCACCAACCGGATCGATTGAGTTGTCGTATGAAATAACGCCGATTTTGGCACGTGACCCTGGATCACGCGCAACGGCTTTGATCTCGATGATACCATCATAAATTTCCGGCACCTCCATTTTGAACAGCTCGGCCATGAATTCAGGCGCTGTACGCGACAGGAAAATCTGTGGGCCGCGCATTTCTGAGCGCACCTCTTTGATGAAGGCGCGAATGCGGTCGCCGTTGCGGAACATTTCGCGGTTGATCAATTGATCACGGCGGCACACAGCTTCGCCACGACCCACGTCAACGATAACGTTGCCGTATTCAACGCGTTTAACAACACCGTTGATGATTTCGCCTTGGCGATCTTTGAATTCTTCGAATTGGCGATCACGTTCTGCTTCGCGCACTTTTTGCAAGATAACTTGTTTCGCAGACTGTGCGCCGATGCGGCCGAAATCCATTGGCGGCAATTTGTCGATGATTAAATCACCAACTGCTGGAGATTCTTTGTGGGCTTTCGCCTCTTCCACAGTCATTTCTGTGTATGTGTTTTCTGCTTCGTCACCTTCGACAACAACGCGCACGCGGGTCATTTCCAATTCACCGGTTTTACGATCGATGAATGCACGAATATCAAGTTCGGCACCGTATTTAGATTTGGCAGCCTTGGCATAGGATTCTTCCATTGCTTGCAAAACCAGATCGGGGTCGATCATTTTTTCACGCGCAACAGAGTCTGCAATTTGCAACAGCTCTAGGCGGTTCGCACTGGTAATAGCCATGGTTATTCCTCTTCTGTTTTTATTTCGTCGAAATCGCTTTCGACAATGTCTTTGCGGCCCTTCAGGGATGCCGCGACCAATTCATCCGACAGCACCAATTTGGCGTCTGCCAGCCATTCAAATTCTAATCCAATTGTGCCCTGCTGAATATCAATCAGGACTTCGTTTCCTTCGACGCCGCGCAAAACACCCTTAAAGCGGCGTTGCCCGTCGATCAAATCGATGGTTTCGATTTTTGCTTCAAAGCCCGCCCAAGCGGCGAAATCTTTCAGCCGTGTCAGGGGGCGATCAATGCCGGGGCTTGATACTTCTAATGCGTATTCTGCCTCGATGGGGTCTTCGACATCCAAGATCGCGCTGACTTCTGTTGAAATCTTTGAGCAATCGTCGACTTCGATTCCGCCTTCGGGGCGTTCGGCCATGATTTGTAGGGTGGTTGATTTCCCAGACATCAAACGAATGCGCACCAATTCATAACCCAAATCCTCGATTACGGGCTGGACGATGCTGGCCATACGTTTGTCTATCGCTGCTTTGGCAATTAAATCTGACATAGTTCTCACATAAAAAAACGGGCACACGGCCCGTCGAAAATTCCGATGGAAGGTTGGGGGTGGAGGCCAATCTTTCCGCTGTTAAGGGGGATATAGGGGGGTTTTGTGCGAACTGCAAGGGGATTCGGTATTGCGTGGTGGGTAGACAGGTTGAAATGCGGGTGCGTATAGTTTCGCATGGTTATTTTTAGTGGTGATATATTATGAAACGTTGGTTTTTATTGATTGCGATTGTGGTGTTGGTGGTGGCGGGGATTGTAGCGCTGCTATTTACTCAGGGTGAAGAAGAGGCTCGCGAGGCTGTGATCGGCGGCGTCATTGACACCCCTGACCCCGAACCCATCGAGGCGTTACCGCCAGAAACAGGGGGTGTCGAGGCCATCGTCATGGAGCCTATGATTGTAATGGAGGAGCCTGTGGCAGAAGAGCTCCCAGACGAGGTTATTACGGGCGAGTTGGCGTTTGACGACGCATTTTCCGAAGTCGAAAGCGGCAAAGATTTGGTGCAGGTATATTATGGTACTAACCGTGTTTTGTTAATGGATGAAGCGGGCGCACAGATCGAAACCGAATTTCCCGAGGGTGTATATGGTGAATTGCCGGGTGTTTTGCGTTACGGCAAGGCATTGATCGTCATTCCGCCGCGCCATGATCCGGGACGTTTAGAAACCCCATTGGCGGGGCGTGCGACGAACGAAAAGCGGTACGTGGTTTTGCGTACCCTGCAACAAAGCAGTTACGAAACCGTCATGGCCGAAGTGCAAGCAGAATTGGCGCGTACAGAGGATAAGCGCACGATTGTGGCTTATGTGCATGGATTCAACACCAGCTTTAACAAAGCGGCGCGCCGTGCGGGGCAGTTAAAATATGATCTGGGTTTTACGGGGCCATTCTTCTTCTTTAGCTGGCCATCAAAGACCAGTGCGTTTGGCTATACCCATGCAGCGAATTTGGCAGAAATTTCGTATACGCAGATGACGGAGTTTTTGGCGGATTTGGCGCGCCAAGATGCGGATCGCATTATCATTATCGCACATTCAATGGGCACACGGGTGTTGACGCAAGGATTGGTTGATCTGGCAGCGCAAGATCCCCAAGCGGCGGCAAAAATTACCAAAGTGATCTTGGCAGCACCTGACATTGATCAGCGGGTCTTTAAGGAACGCTTGTTGCCCAAGTTGGGTTTTTTGAAAAACCCGATCACGCTGTATGCATCAGACAAAGATACCGCCTTGGCGGCATCCAAAGAAGTGAATGGCTTACGGCGATTGGGTGATGCGTCGGGTGGTCTGAAAGAAATCGGAAATGTGATCATGATTGATGCGTCTGATGTAAAATCAAATCTGTTAAATCACACTTATTTTGGCGACAGTGTTTCGATTGTTGATGATTTCAAATCTATAATCAGTGGCCCTATCGCCGCCAAGGATCGCGTGAAGACTTTGACCCGACTGGCGCAAGAGCCGCAACAGCTCTGGAAAGTAAAGCCGTAACAGATTAGTCTGTCCCTGAGGGAATGAGGATTCATCATGGATATGCGGATTTCGACGTTATTTTATGCCACAGGTTTTGCGATCATGGTGGTGTGGTTGTTGTATATTGGACAGGATTTGTTGCTTCCAATCGCGTTGGGAATTCTGACGGTGTACATTCTGGCGACGTCATCGACGGCGGTAGGGCGTTGGCCACTAATGGGCCGTTTCCCAGGAATTATTCACCGCTTGATGGTGCTGCTGATTTTTATCGTGATTGTATTGTTGATCGCGCTGATGATTACCAACAACATCGAATATATTTTGTCGCAATTGCCCCTGTATCAAGCGAATCTACAAACGATTGCAGATGATTTTGCCGCACGGTTCGGCTTGGATGCGATGCCTAGTTTGGACAAGGTAGTGGGTAAGTGGCGTGACGAGCTGGATATTCAATCGGTTGCTTTGCGTGCCGTTGGGTCAATCTCATCCGTTGGGTCGATATTGTTCATGGCGATGTTATATGCGGGGTTTTTGTTTTCCGAAATCGGCAGCTTTCGTGCCAAGACGCTGAAAGCGTTGCGTACGGATGCAGATCAAGCGTTGGGCGTGGTGGCAGAGGTGAACAAACGTATCGGGGTTTATTTGACGGTGAAGACGATTATTAACATCATTCTGGCCGGCGTATCCTTTGTGATTATGTGGCTGATGGACATCGACAGCGCGTTGTTTTGGGCGGTGATGATTGGGCTGATGAATTACATCCCTTATGTCGGTTCCGCGATTGGTGTCGCGTTTCCGGTTGTGTTGACACTGGCGCAATTTGGGTCGCTGTCCTGGGCGATTTTGGCGCTGATATTATTAATGGCGGTGCAGACGTTTGTTGGCAACGTGTTAGAGCCCAAGATGATTGGAAAATCGGTGAACCTGTCCAGTTTTGTGGTTTTGGTCGCGTTGGTGTTTTGGACAACATTATGGGGGTTACCGGGCGCAATTCTGTCGGTTCCAATGACGTCTGTTTTGATGATCGTATTGGCCGCAAGCAAGGGCACACGACCGTTGGCAATTATGTTATCAGCGGACGGTGATGTTTAGCGTTTGATGCGGTAATGGTAATGACCCACCTCTGACATTCCCAAGTTTTGATACAGAGTGCGCGCGGCGGTGTTTTCGGCAACGGTAATCACGGCCATGAATTGCGCGCCTTGGGTTTCTGCCCAGCCCGCAATTTGATGCATGATCGATTTGCCCAATCCCTGACGGCGATGGTTTTTGGAAACCTCGACCGCGTGTGCCATGCAGATACCGTTATGGATGGCGGCATAGGCAACGGCGCGGTCATCAATGTGGGCGTATGTTTTGGGGGCGTTTGCACGCGCCATTACGTTAAGGCGTTCAGGGCCAATGCCGCCATTCGCCCAAATTGATTTCATCGCCTCTGTTGGCGCCTCTTCGTTTTGGGTGCTGTGCGTTTTGCAAAGGGATGTCAGCGGCGCGGCCAAAAACACCACGCGGTCAATCAGGTCATAGCCGCGTGATTCCAACGCGACGTCCAAGGCATTCTCGCCCGTGCGAATTTGAAACAAGCGGTCTTGGTTAAAGGACAGCATCGCATCCTCGGCCAATGCGATGTCTGCGCTTGGCTCGATTTGAATTGTGGCGCAAACACGCTTTCCACCGCCTGCGCCGTCTTTGATAATCCAGCCGCTTTGGGATGTTGCTGATGCGCTGGGCCAAGTTGCTTCGGTCACGTCATACAGGGTTTGGATGTCGGGCAGCGTCACTTTGTGAAGGCTTTAACTATGGCCGCTTCTGCCGCTTTGACAGCCGCGGCGTCTGTGCCACGTACCACAAGGTTTGCGCCATACGCACCCTGTTCAAAGAACGGGTAGGACCCAACGGAAACTTGTGGAAAGTCTTTGGCGATAACACCCAGAGGATCGGCGATTGCGCTTTCAGCCCAATCGACACGGACGTTTGCGCTGAACACTTGGTCGCCCTTGGCCAATTGTGGTAGTAACCAATTCAGCATGTTTGCGAATATATTGGGAACGCCAGCCATGACATGGACGTTTTCCATGGTAAAGCCGGGTGCCTTGGAAATGGCATTATCAATTAGTGTTGCGCCATCAGGAATGCGCGCCATGCGCAACCGCGCAGGCGTTAATTCATCCACGCCGTTTTCGTAATTGGTGGCCAACACCGCGCGGGCATCATCTCGCACGTCAATGCCAACACCAAAGGCACGCGCCACGCAATCGGCCGTAATGTCGTCGTGCGTTGGGCCAATGCCGCCAGATGTGAATACATGGGTGTATCTGGGGCGGGTTTCGTTGATTGCCGCAACGATAGCATCCGTATCATCGGCAACAACGCGAACCTCGTTCAGGGAAATACCGTGGTTGGTCAACTGCCCCGCCAAATGAAACATATTTGCATCGCGGGTGCGACCGGACAGGATTTCATCGCCAATAACGATCATTGCGGCTGTTGGGTTGGTCATTTATCGTTCCCTTATGAAATTTGAAACACCCCTGATACGGGCGACTTTGATCCGTAGGTATAAACGGTTTTTGGCTGACGTCACCCTTGAAGATGGGCGCGAGGTGACGGCGCATGTGGCAAACCCTGGATCGATGATGGGAATGGCGGACACGGGCGCTACCGTTTGGTTGGAACTCAACGATGATCCTAAGCGGAAGTTGAATTATTCATGGAAGTTGATTGAAATCGGTGACGCGATGGTGGGCGTGGATACAGGCGTGGCCAACCGGGTGGTGAAAGACGCGTTGCAATCAGGCGCGTTGAATTTGGGATACAGCGATTTTAAGCCAGAGGTGAAATACGGCACCGGTTCGCGGGTTGATTTCCTGTTGAGTGATGCGCAGAAGCCGGATTTGTATCTTGAAGTGAAATCAGTGACCCTGTCGCGCACAACCGGTTTGGCAGAATTTCCAGACAGCAAAACCGAACGCGGCACAAAACATATGAATGAATTGGCGGGTATGGTGACCCACGGATATGCCGCGACGGTGTTGTTTTTGGTGCAGCGCGACGATGCGGTGCATGTGAATGTGGCGCGGGATATTGATTCAAAATATGCGACGGCATTTGACTGCGCGCGGGCGGCGGGCGTTCGGGTGATTTGTTTTGATTGTCGGATCGGTGTTGCAGAAATCGTACTGGGAAAACAACTGCCCTTGGCAAATGCGCGAAATTCTGTTTAATCGACGCAAATCTAAATCGGGAATAAAAACGTGCAAATGCAACCACGCCTTAATGCAGACGGAATCACAATTCACAGTGCCGAAGAATTCGAAGGCATGCGTAAATCCGGCGCGTTGGCCGCTGCAACTTTGGATATGATTACGCCACATGTTGTGCCGGGCGTCAGCACCGAAGCGTTGGATAACCTGATCCACGAATTCATGATGGATCACAATGCGGTACCAGCAACATTGGGTTATCGTGGGTATCCAAAATCGTCCTGTATTTCGTTAAATCATGTGGTCTGTCACGGTATTCCGTCAGCGGACAAGCACTTGAAGGATGGTGATATTCTAAACATCGACGTGACCTGCATTTTGGACGGTTGGTTCGGTGACAATTCGCGCATGTACGTGGCGGGAAAATTATCACGCAAGGCAGAGCGTCTGATCGATATTACACATACTGCGCTGATGCTGGGCATTGATCAAGTGAAGCCAGGGAATACATTTGGCGACATCGGCGCAGCGATCCAAACATATGCCGAGGCACAACGCTGTTCAGTGGTGCGTGATTTTTGTGGCCATGGTTTGGGGCGTGTGTTCCATTCGCCGCCAAATGTCGTGCATTATGGCCGCTGGGGTCAGGGCCCTGTATTGGAAGAAGGTATGTTTTTCACCATCGAGCCGATGATCAATTTGGGCAAACCCCATACCAAGATTTTGGCCGATGATTGGACCGCTGTGACCAAGGACAAATCGCTGTCGGCACAATTTGAACACTCGATTGGCGTGACGGCGGATGGGTTTGAAATATTCACTGAATCTGCGATAGGCACGTTTTATCCGACCTGGGGGTAACGCCCTATTAACCATGTCTGTTGCACAGTTCAGGCATGTCAGATGAATCATCCAACGGCTTTGCCGAACAACCATCACTAATTTTTGATAACGCCCGCCCCGTAAAGGCGGAGGATTTTCGTAAGGATCATCGCAAACGGTTGCGCGATCGGTTTATGCGCGGTGGTGCAGATGCGATGCCCGATTACGAGTTGTTAGAATTGATCCTATTTCGCGCCATTCCAAGGCAAGACGTAAAACCGTTGGCACACCGCTTGGTTCACGAGATGGGTGATTTTAACAGTGCAATTTCCGCCGCACCCGCACGATTGGCTGCGATCAAGGGTGTGGGCGAGGCAGTGATCCAAGAGTTAAAAATCGTCGAGGCGGCGGCGCATCGATTGGCGCGCGCCCGGATCATAGGCCGCGAAGTATTGTCGTCGTGGGATGCGTTGATTGAATACTGCACGACCAGAATGGCATACCGCGAAACGGAACAATTTCGGGTTTTGTTTTTGGACAAGAAGAACATTTTGATCGCCGACGAAGAACAACAAAAAGGCACGGTCGATCATGTGCCAGTGTACCCACGCGAAGTGGCAAAGCGAGCGTTGGAATTAAATGCCAGCGGGTTGATATTAGTTCACAATCATCCATCAGGTGACCCAAGCCCAAGCAATGCGGATATTGATATGACTGCGCGCATTCAACGCGCATTAATGGCGTTAAACATTCGTCTGCACGACCACATCATTATTGGCAAAGAGCGGATCAGCAGTTTTCATGAATTGGATTTGCTTTAGTTTGTGATCCAAAATTCGACGCGACGATTTTGCGATTTGCCGAATGCGGTGTTGTTACAGCCAATGGGTGCGACCTCGCCAAAACCGCGCGCCTCGACGTTAACGTCCAAGGCACTGAGTGCCGCCTGAACCGATTGGGCGCGACGTTTAGATGTTGTCAAATTTGCCTTGGGGCCGCCCTTGGAATCTGAATAACCGACAGCCATAATTTGTTTATCGGCATAGGCGCTGGTTTTCAAAAATGCGGCCAACGGAGCAACGAGTTTTGTCGATCTGTCATCAAGATCGCGGCCGTTCGGCGCAAAATACAGTGTCGTCGCTAAGCGGGTTGCGTTGCCTGCGAAATCTGTGAATGACTTCAAGCTGGACAGTGATATGTCGCGGTCGGCAGTTGCGATTGCCTCTGCGAAACGCTTACCCTTGTTGGTGCTGTCGATTTTGGATCCAACCAATGGAACGATGCCGACCTGCGCAAATAAACGCTGTGCGGATGGGGTGGAAACATATGATTGTAAATCGGTAGCGGATTTTGGCATTATGTCCTGATCGCCCGCTAGATTGATTTGAAACGCCAAAGGATATTCCATTGATTGAATTGAAAACGTCGAGGGGGCATTGGTGATACCGCAGGCGGTTTGAATTCCAAGAGTGATGTCAGTCGGGCGAGCTTGGTAGATCAATCCGATGGCATTTGAATCTTTGTTCACCGCTTGTGTAATTGCATCTCGTGACAGGAAAAACTCGACGCGGTCAGTCAGTGTTTGGGGTGAAAGCTTGGGATCAAAGCGAGTTAAGGTACGATATAAATCATCGGTGAAAATTGGTAGAATCAACCGGATGTCTGCATCAGGCCCTCCCAGCGTAGACCAATTGGTAATTGATCCGTCCCAAATACCACGTAGGGTTTTTGCGTCGATACGGCCATTCAGATAACTTGCCTTGCCGATAATTTGAACGGCGTCAAACCCGATTGCTGCGCCCGGTGGCGTAGTGTCAAATGATAGGTTGATCGCGTCGGGTTTGAACGCAACAACGGATTCCAACCCATCGGTACGGTGGGATAATTCAATGGCGTCTGGCTTGCTAAAGGGTCCCTTTTGCACATAGATTTTTTTGCTGTCTGTAGCGAATGATATTAGCAATGACATTAGTGTTTCGCGCGATATCCTATCCGATGGAAGCACAGAAAACACATCCACACGATCCTGTGGCGATGGGCACCCTGCCCCGCGACAGGTCAGATCATTGTCCGCGATGGTGATGCGCCCGTGCACGGTTTCGACCTGATACGTTTTGCCATCATACGCTAATAATGTGCCACTGACAGTTAACCCGCCAGACGCGCTGACTAAGGTGACGATATTGGCGGATGCCAATCCAGCAGTCAGGAAAAACGCCGCAAACACAACCATGCCAAACAATCGCGCATTCATTTGTGACGCTCCCTTTTGGGTTTTGGATAAGTTATGGAAATATGTAACGCCAATAAAAAATGACCCCTAAGGGCCATTTTTACGCGATTGTGGCTATTCGATTGCGCCGTGACAATGTTTGAATTTTTTGCCTGACCCGCACAAACAGGTATCGTTGCGCGCCAATTTCGGCCAAGTCGCGGGGTCGTTAGAATCAATATCGGATGCTGTTGGGGCTTCGATTTCGATTTCCAATCCGTAGGCCTCTTTTACCCGTGCTTTGATGTCATCAACATCCATACCCTGTTCAACGGCAGCTTGAATTTGCTGTTGCAGTTGCGCCATTTGTTGTTCCGCCGAAAGCGGCTTGATGCGGCCGATTTGGGCGGTCACTTCGGTGCGCAGGCTTTCCAGCATTGTTTGGAACAGCTCGAAGGATTCTGTCTTATACTCGTTCAACGGATCGCGCTGTGCGTACCCGCGCATGCCAACAACGGAACGCAGATGTTCCAATGTAATCAGGTGTTCACGCCATTTGCGATCGATCGTTCCAAGCAGCAATTGTTTTTCCGCGCCGCGCATATTTTCCGCGCCGACGCCTTCGGTTTTTGCGATCATGTCTGAATCAGCCGCCGCAACCAGACGTTCGATAATATCTTCGTCATCGATTCCTTCTTCGCCGACCCAATCGTTGATCGGCGCGTCCAAGCCAAGGTTCTCTTGGACGGCGGCTTGTAATCCTTCGCCGTCCCATTGATCCGCATAGGATTTTGGTGGAATGTATGTGTCGACCAACTCTTCGATCGCCTCGTCGCGCATGTCTTTGACGACTTCGGACAGGTTTTCAGATTTCATAATTTCCAGGCGTTGTTCGAAAATTGCCTTGCGTTGATCGTTCATTACGTCGTCGAATTTCAACAACTGTTTGCGGACGTCAAAGTTTTGACCTTCGACCTTGGCTTGGGCGCGCTCAAGGGACTTGTTGACCCACGGGTGAATGATTGCTTCGCCCTCGTCCATGCCAAGTTTACCCAGTACGGCGTCCAGTTTTTGTGACCCAAAGATGCGCATCAAATCGTCTTCGAGAGAGAGAAAAAAGGAGGAACGACCCGGATCTCCTTGGCGACCTGAGCGCCCACGCAATTGGTTATCAATCCGACGGCTTTCGTGACGTTCGGTTGCCAAGACGAACAAACCACCTGCATCGATTGCCGCCTTTTTGGCGGTGGCGATGTCTGCGATCACTTTGGTGCGAATGGCCACGGCATCGGCGGTTTCGCCCGCTTTTTCCATTTCGTCGGCAACGCGCATATCAACATTGCCACCCAATTGAATATCGGTTCCGCGACCCGCCATGTTGGTGGCGATTGTGACGGCACCCGGAACACCTGCGTCCGCGACAATGGATGCTTCTTGTTCGTGAAAGCGTGCGTTCAGAACCTTGTGCGGGATGCCGGTTTTGGCCAAGGCTTCCAGTGCATCTGCGTCGGCGTTGAATTTGATCTTATTCTCTTCCTTCTTCATCCCCTCGGCGCGGGTTCGAAGTGTTTTGGACACTTTTAGCATTAACTCTTTGTCATCCAACAGTTGGGACAGGTATTCAGATTTCTCAATCGATGTTGTGCCCACCAAAATTGGTTGCCCTTTGGAATGCGCTTTGCCGATTTCTTCGATGATGGCGGTGTATTTTTCGCGAGCAGTGCGGTAAATCGCATCGTGGTCATCCTGGCGTGCGATGGGACGGTTTGTGGGAACCTCGACAACGCCAAGGTTATAGATTTCATGGAATTCTTCAGACTCGGTCAGGGCGGTACCTGTCATCCCTGCCAGTTTTTCGTAAAGGCGGAAATAGTTTTGGAAAGTGACGGATGCCAAGGTCACGTTTTCAGGTTGGATCGCGACGTTTTCCTTGGCTTCGATTGCTTGGTGCAAACCATCGGACAGACGGCGGCCACTCATCATGCGGCCTGTGAATTCGTCAATCAGCACCACTTCGTCATTGCGAACGATATAATCTTTGTCCTTTTTGAACAAAATATGTGCGCGCAAACCTTGGCTGATGTGATGAACCAGTGAGGTACTTTCGGGGTCATAAAGGGATTGTTCTGCTGGCATTAAATCCATTTCATGCAAACGTTTTTCAACGAATTCGTTGCCGTCATCCGTCAATGATGTCGCACGCGATTTTTCGTCTAGGTCGTAATGTTCTGGCGACAATTCAGGAATCAAAGCGTCGATTGCTGTGTATAAATCTGTGCGATCCTCGGCGGGGCCAGAAATGATTAGTGGAGTGCGTGCTTCGTCGATCAGAATGCTGTCGACCTCGTCTACGATAGCAAAGTAATGGTCGCGTTGCGCCATTTCTGACAGATCAGATTTCATGTTGTCGCGCAGATAATCAAACCCCAACTCGTTGTTCGTCGCATAGGTGATGTCGGCGGCATAGGCGGCCAATTTTACATCTTCCTGCATGTTTGGAACAACCACACCGACGCTCATGCCCAAGAATTCGTAAACATTGCCCATCCATTCCGCGTCGCGCGATGCCAGATAGTCATTTACAGTCACAACATGCACGCCACGGCCCGTCAGCGCATTCAGGTAAACCGGAAATACACCCACGAGTGTTTTACCTTCGCCTGTTTTCATTTCTGAAATATTGCCTTGGTGAAGGAAAATTCCGCCCATTAATTGTGTGTCATAGGCACGCAGGCCTAATGCGCGAAAAGCGGCTTCGCGTGCGTTTGCAAATGCTTCGGGCAATAACTGATCCAATGTCTCGCCATTTGCAAGGCGGGTTTTGAACTCCTCTGTTTTGCCCATGATTTGTTCATCAGTGAGTGCCTGAAATTCGGGCTCTAGGTCGTTGACTTTGGCCACAGTTGGAAGCACCGATTTGATCAAGCGATCGTTCGCAGTGCCGAAAATTTTACGTGCCGCTGTTTTAAAACCGAGCATTAATGTCATTCCTTACATGGGCCGCCCAACGGGTCGGCAAACTGACGCGCGTGTGAAGCGATTTATCCCCATATCCCTTGTCGGACAGGGCAAAGCCTCTTATGAAGGCGAGGACGAAATAAACCACTTACGAAAACGTTAGCAAAAGCATGTAATCAGGTGTTTCGAGACTGTCAACGCCACCATAAAAATGGGGCATCACATTACGGTAATAAATGCACAGCGTACTGTGCGCATTTGGAGAGAATAAATGGGTTTCATCAAACAAGTTTCATTGGCATCTGTCATCGCGATCAGCTTGGCCATGCCAAGTGGTGCCCAAGAAGCCCCAACAGCTGACAGTGTTTTGGCCACGGTAAACGGAACTGAAATTAAACTGGGTCACGTGATTTCCATAACGTCTGGCTTGTCCGAGCAATACGACGGGGTTGATCCAGCCATATTGTTCGAAGGAATCTTAGATCAACTGATTCAGCAATCAATTTTGGAGCAAGGTGCCCAAGTCAGCGAGCGTCGGATTAAATTGGCGCTTGAAAACGAGCGCCGCTCATTGGTTTCATCATTGGAAATTGCAAAGCTCGCAGAAGCAGCCATCACTGACGAAGCCGTGCAAGAGCTGTATGATACGACCATCGCGACAGGTGAGCCAACACCAGAGTACCAAGCATCGCACATTCTGCTGGACACAGAAGATGAAGCGAATGCAGTTTTAAAACTGCTAAATGACGGCGGCGACTTTGCAGCATTAGCCAAAGAAAAATCCACAGGCCCATCAGCACCCAGTGGTGGCGATTTGGGGTGGTTTGGACGTGGTGCAATGGTGCCAGAATTTGATGCGGCCGTTGCAGAAATGAAAGTTGGCGAAGTCGCGGGACCCGTGAAAACACAGTTTGGCTATCACTTGATCCGCCTGAATGATCAACGCGACTACCCATTGCTAGAAGACAATCGTGCGCAACTGGAAGAGCAAATTGGCACGGCGGCGATCAAAGAATCGATTGATAAACTACAAGCAAGCGCAACGATCGAAAAAATCACACCAACGTTTGATTTAAGCGTCATTCGTAATACATCATTGCTGGATTAATTCATGTCACTGAACGCCGCACAGAAAATTGCATCATTGGAAGCAGAGCTTGCCGCACTAAAGGCGCAGTATAAGGCGCCGGCAATTTCGCCGTTGGCGCCTGTTGGCGGATTTCCCGACCTGCCGGCGGTACGTGGTGTGCGCTATGCCTCTGCAGCGGCGGGGATAAAATATCAGGGCCGAGATGACGTCATGTTAATGGAATGCGTTGCGGGCTCAACGGTGGCGGGTGTGTTTACGCGATCCGCCACACGATCCGCGCCTGTTTTGGATTGTCAGGAAAAGTTAGCGGCGTTTCGTGTCAGTGATCAACCGATTGCAATTTTGGTTAACTCGGGAAATTCGAATGCATTCACGGGTGGCGCTGGGCGTACGTCTGTGGATGTGATCTGCACGGCGGTCGCTGATGTGATTGGGACGGATGTGTCCAATGTTTACACCGCGTCGACGGGCGTGATTGGCGAACCGTTACCACATGATCGCATTGTGGCGACCGTGGGTGGGCTGAAAGAAAACTTGTCTGACGACGCAGCGGCCAATGCCGCGCGGGCGATTATGACGACGGATACATTTGCCAAAGGCGCCAGCGTTTCTGTGCGTATCGCCGGTGAACCCATTGAAATTGTTGGATTTGCCAAAGGTTCGGGGATGATTGCACCCGATATGGCGACGATGCTGGTCTATATCGTGACCGATGCGGATGTGGACCAACCCGTATTGCAATCCATCTTGTCGAATTTGAATGAGACGACGTTCAATTCGATTACGGTGGACAGTGATACATCGACATCCGACAGCTTGATGTTGGTAGCGACAGGGCAATCGAATGCACCACGCATTACGGATATGAACAGTGCGGATGCATTGGCGTTTGCGGATGGACTGCGTGCAGTAATGTTGGATTTATCACACCAAGTGGTGCGTGACGGCGAGGGTGCCACCAAATTTTTGGAAATCGCAGTATGCGGCGCGGCTAGTGATGCTAGTGCGAAAATTGTTGGGTTGGCGATTGCAAATTCTCCCCTGGTGAAAACAGCCGTTGCGGGCGAGGACCCCAACTGGGGTCGGGTTGTGATGGGTGTCGGTAAATCAGGCGAGCCCGCTGATCGTGATAGGCTGTCAATCTGGTTTGGTGATATTTTGGTGGCCGAAAACGGCTGGGTTTCGCCCAGTTATACCGAGGCGGCTGGCGTTGCGTATATGAAGAATGCGGATTTAAAAATCACCTGTGATTTGGGTGTTGGTGACGGGGCGGCCACCGTTTGGACCTGTGATTTGACGCATCAGTATATTGTGATAAATGCGGATTACCGTTCATGAAAACGCTGTTGGTTTCAGCCGTTGCATTGATCGATGTTGATGGCCGCGTTTTGTTGGCGCAACGCCCCCAAGGTAAATCCATGGCCGGTCTGTGGGAATTTCCTGGCGGCAAAGTTGAACAGGATGAAACGCCCGAGTCCGCATTGGTGCGTGAATTGAACGAAGAGTTGGGTATTGATACATGGGAAAGCTGTTTAGCGCCGCTGACCTTCGCCAGCCATACATATGATGATTTTCATCTTCTGATGCCGGTGTTTGCATGCCGTAAATGGAACGGGATTGTATCCCCGCAAGAGGGGCAGAAATTAGCATGGGTTGCGCCCAAAAATATGCGCGATTATCCGATGCCGCCCGCCGACGTGCCATTGATCGCGATGTTGCACGACCTGTTGTAAAACGCGCCGCCAAACGGGGGAGTGTTCGACGGCGCAACCACAGGGGATGAGACCTGTGAGTGGATCACTGTTGCCAAAAACGTTTGTCCGCCTCGGCAGTGGCCCGCGTGCGAGACAGGCCAATGTCATCCAAATGTTGATCTGAAAGTCCCGCCAAAGTACGGCGTTGTTTAGATCGATCAGACCAGCGCACGACCATGCTCGCAAACGTCAACGCAAGCGTGGATACAACAGGCAGTTGCGCACGGTCGGCAAGGTTCAAGGCGATTTCACGGTGGGCGATGTAAGTATCTGACATTTTCCTATCTTTCTGATTGTGTTGGTACAATTTAATCTGTATTGATACAATACTGATACAAAGATTCGGATTGTATGAAAAGGAAAACATTGTAATGGGTACAATATTTGCTCTGGATGCAAACACCCTTCTTGGCCCCAAATATAAGGCTGTGATTGAAATGTTGCGCAATAAAATTGCTGTGGGCGAACTAAGGGCGGGTGATAAATTGCCGCCTGTGCGTGATCTGGCGTGGGAATTGAAAATGACACCGGGTACAATTGCGCGTGCTTATCAGGATGCCACCGCGGCGGGGATGCTAGAGGCGACGGTTGGGCGCGGCACCTTTGTTGCGGGGATTAAAGCAGAGCCGTTTTCGGCCACGCATGATTTCAAAAGCATCGAAGATGAGGGCCTGATTAATCTGCGAAATTCAAACACCACGGATGTGGGGCAGGCGCGTGAAATCAGCGAGGCCATGATTGAAGTGGCACAAACATGTGTGCAAAATTACAGGTATTATCCAGGTTACGAGGGGCGACATCCGATTTACCCGTACCTGTCAAAATGGATGAAGGCCGCGATGCTGGATGTTGATCCAGAAACCATTATCCAAACCCATGGTGGACAAAGTTCGATCAGCTTGGCACTGCAATCTATTTTGCAAAATGAAAAGGGAGGCGTGGCGATTGATGCGTTGGCGTATCCTGGAATTCGATATGCGGTACAGGCGCAGGGCGGGGTTTTACACGGCATAAAAATGGATTCCGAGGGAATGATTCCAGCGGAATTGGATAAAACATGCGCGCGCGGCGATATTCGTGTGATCTTTGTCTGCGCTAATGTTTTGAATCCGACGTTGGGCATGATGTCGTTGGCGCGTCGTCAAGCGATCGCACAGATTGCGCGCAAATATGATGTGCAAGTGATCGAGGATGATTGTTGGGGCATTGGGCCCGCCAGTGTGACGGGGTTCCTAAATATCTGTCCAGAGCGGGCATGGTATATTACATCCATTACGAAAAACATATCTGCAGGATTGCGGTTTGGCTGGTTGGTTTGCCCAAAGGATCAAATGAAAGCGCCACGCCGCGCGATACGGGTCAATAGCTTTGGTGTATCCCGTGCGGTATCGGATATCGCCTTTGTGCTGATGAAATCAGGTACTGCTTTCGATATTCGCGATCGCATACAGTTGGCGGTGAATGGGTTGGTGCGTGACACAGTCGATGTTTTGGGCGCATGGGATATCGTGTACCGATTGGATATTCCGTTTGTTTGGTTACGTCTGCCACAGGGATGGCGTGCGTCTGCGTTTGCTGCGGCATGCGAGCGGATTGGCATTTCGGTACGGCCCGCGGACGAGTTTTCAATCCAAGATACTGCGGTGCCAAATGCCGTTCGTATTGCGTTGAACAATAACTTGGCGGATGGTGTGTTTGTGGATTCCCTGAGGAAAATTGCGGAATTGTTGGATAACCCCCCCGCCGTTGGCGAGGGTTAGTTGGCGTTAAATCCAGCCAGCCAATTCGTTTTTTAGAATGCTCATCATCATATTGATGTGATCAGGGGTATCGTTCAGGCATTCGATATATGTGAACACTTCGCCGCCTGCGTGCTCGAAGCCCTCGAATATCTCTTCGTTGATCTCTTCCAATGTTTCGATGCAATCGGACGCGAATGCAGGAGATATGACGGCGATGTTTTTCTGACCTGCTTGTGCTAAGCGCGCGACCTCGTCCACGGTAGCGGGTCCAACCCATTCTGCGGGGCCGAATTTGGATTGGAAGGTGGTTTTGATGTCTGTATCCGCCCACCCCAATGCCTCTTTCAACAGGCGCGTGGTTTTTTGGCATTGGCAATGATACGGATCGCCTTCCAACAAATAACGTTTAGGGACGCCGTGGTAAGAACAGACCAAAATATCCGGTTTGGTTTCAAGGGTTTCGTATTTTGCGCGAACGGAATTGGCCAATGCTTCGATATACAATGGATTATCGAAATACGCGGGAACAGTGCGTATCGACGGTTGCCATTTCATTTTCATCAACGTGCGAAATGCGTGGTCGTTCGCGGTGGCCGTGGTTGGTGCGGCGTATTGAGGGTATAGCGGGAAGAATACGATTTTTTCCACGCCCTGGCCCTTCATTTTGCGGATCACGCTGTCGATGGATGGGTTGCCGTAACGCATGGCAAAATCAACAATGACATCTTCACCGTATGTTTGTACGACCTCTTTGGCGACCGCAACTGTTTGCGCGCGGGTGATGGTGAGCAGAGGACTCTCGTTTAATTCGTTGTTCCAAATTGACTGATAAGCCTTGCCTGATGCAAACGGTCGGCGGGTTAGGATGATACCTTGCAAGATTGGTTGCCATTTCCACTTTGCAACATCGATGACACGTTGATCAGACAGAAATTCCGACAAATATCGGCGCATAGACCAATAGTCGGTGCCATCAGGCGTACCAAGGTTGGCCAAAACGATGCCGATCTTGGCGGGTTTGATGGTGGGATGGTCGGCTGGTAATGACATGGCGGTTCCTGTTTGAATTGACGGGATTATGGATTGATTTCGGGGTCTTTTTCAAGTGTACCAAGTGCATCAGCCAAACGGGTTTGCGCAGAGCCTGGTTTGAGGGGTTGTTGTTGATCAACGCTGGGTGCCCAGCCGGTCAGGAATATCAGATCAAAAGTGGCGCGAATGCGCGCGCCCTCATTGAAATGGTTTTGGTATTGCGCCTGCACCGCGTTCAGCAATGCGCGGGACATCGGTACCCTGTGACGGGCAGTCATGATGTTGGTTTCGCCCATGGCGCGCAGATCGTGCATCAATTTGACGGGGCTTTCATAGGTGACATTCAGGGACTGATGGTCGGCCACAGGCAAGGCAAGGCCAGCACGTTGTAATAATCCCCCAAGGTCACGAATTTCGCCCATCGGCGCGATACGCGGTGACAAACCACCCATGATTTCGGTTTCGGCCTGTGCAAATGCGATGCGCAATTCGGACAGAGTCTGCCCGCCAAAAAACGCGGCAATCATCAGGCCATCAGGTTTCAAGGCGCGGCGCATTTGCACCAGTTGCCCAATGGGGTCGTTCGCCCAATGTAGGCCCATGGCGTGAATGATCAGATCAAAACTGTTTTGTTCCAGATCCAATGTATCGGCGTCTGCAACACAGGTTGCGGTCAAATTCAGTTGGTCTGCCCATGCATCCGCACGAAACCCAACAATCGCGATGTTGGTAAACTGTCTGTTAACCTCTGATAGGCGTTCATGGATTATATCGATGGCGTGGTCGTGCAAAAACCACGCGGTTCCATTCGCGCGATTGCGACGTTTGGACAGGGCATCGAGATCGAACAGTAAGGGCGGCATAGACATGCAGCAGTTGTTACGCGCTACGACGCAAAAGGGAAAGGATTTGTTGCACCATATCGGGCGCGGCATTTACCCGCCACTGTGCCTGTCATGCAGTGCCGAAACCGACAGCCCGGGCCTGTGTGCAAAATGTTGGTCGGACACCCAATTCATTACCGGGCACAAATGCGGTATATGCGGCACGCCTTTGTTGGGTGATGCGGACGGTGTGCCGTGCGACGATTGTCTTCGCCGTCCGCCCGCATGGTCGCGTGGGTGTGCAGTAACGGTTTACGGTGGTGGTGCGCGGCGGATTTCATTGGCGCTGAAACACGGGGATCGGCTGGATATGGGCCCGACGCTGGCGCGGTGGATGGTGACAGCGGGCGAAGATGTTTTGGACGGGGTTGATATTGTTGCACCTGTGCCACTGCATTGGGCGCGCTTGCTTAAGCGGCGATATAATCAGGCTGCAGAGCTGTCTAAGCGTATCGCGCAGCAGCAGAAGTTAAACCATGTGCCTGATTTGTTGACGCGGTTTAAGCGGACAACAATGCAGGTGGATATGAACCGTGACGCGCGGTTTGAAAATCAAAGGGCGGCTATCAAAGTGACCGATCGGTTTAGTAAGGTGGTGCAGGGCCAAAAGATTTTGATGGTGGATGACGTGATGACAACTGGTGCCACTCTGTCGGCCTGTGTAGAGGCTTGTATGTCAGCGGGTGCCAAAGAAGTGAATGTTTTGGTTTTCGCACGTGTTGCAAGGCCGTTATAAAACACTATATCATGGGCAATGATAACGGAGTGATGACAATGGCGAAAGTTGAGATTTATACAGGGAATTTGTGCGGGTTCTGTACTGCTGCGAAACGGCTGCTGACGCAAAAAGGCGCAAAATTTTTGGAAACTAACGTGCACACAGATGCGTCGAAACGTGCCGAAATGGCACAACGATCCAACGGCGGTCGCACCGTGCCACAGATTTTCATCAATGATTACCATGTAGGTGGATGTGATGATTTATTTGATTTGGAACGGATGGGTAAACTCGATCAGATGTTAAGCGCGTAATGCGTGTTGGACTGGTTCAGCTGAATGGATCGGATGATCCGGTTGCGAACCTGTCGCAGACGATTGATTTGATAAAACAAGCCGCCCATGATGGGGCGGCTTTTGTTTTGACGCCAGAGGTCACCAATATTATTGGTGCGACCCGTGCTAAGCTGAATATTGTTTTGAGAAGAGAGGCGGATGACATCACACTGACCGCATTGCGCGGGCTGGCCGCCGAGCTGGGCATTTGGATTTTAATCGGCTCGCTTGCGATGAAAACAGGTGACGCGGATGGGCGTTTTGCCAACCGCAGCTTTATGATTGATCCATGCGGTACAGTGCGGGCACGGTATGATAAAATTCATATGTTCGATGTGCAGGTCAGTAAGGCTGAAACCTATCAAGAGAGCAAAAATTATCGCGCAGGCGACACCACCAGCGTGGTGGATTTGAATGGCCTAAATGTTGGGATGAGCATTTGTTACGACATCCGCTTCCCACATTTGTACCGCGATTTGGCACAGGCGGGGGCGGATGTGATCGCTGTCCCTGCCGCAATGTCGCCAATTACGGGTGCGGCGCATATTGAAACCCTGTTGCGTGCGCGTGCGATTGAAACTGGGTGTTATCTGTTGATGCCATCGCAAACGGGTGATCACGGCACGCGATCGACATGGGGGCACACTATGGCGGTGAATCCATGGGGCGAAGTGGTGTTTGATATGGGAACGGATGTTGATTTTAGATGTTTAGATATTGACGAGAATGCGGTAAAAGAAGCGCGTGCGAAAATTCCTTCGCTATACAACACGCAACCTTATCAAAGCCCGAAAAATGTCTGATAGCACCTACGAAGATCCCATCGCGATTGCCCTGTTTTCGGAAATGTTGGCGTCTGAACAATTGATGCGCGGGCGATTGTCGCGGGCATTACCCAAGGGCATGGAATTGTCGCATTTTGTAATGCTGAACTACCTGTCCAACCAAACCCGCGAACGCAGCCCCGCCCAATTGGCGAAAACGTTTAACCTGACCAAAGGTGCATTGACCAATACATTGGGCAAGTTGGAAAATGCGGGTTATGTTCACGTGCGCCCCGATTGGGACGATGCGCGTAAGAAATTGGTGGCGATTTCCAATGCGGGGGATCGTGCACGCGACGAAGCGGTTTTGGCCATTACCCCCGTGTTCGATGATGTAATGGGCGGTTTGAACAAAGATCGTTTACGCGAAGGACTGCGGTTTCTGCGCGAATTTCGCGGTGCGTTAGAGTGATTATTCTGGTGTAAACCGCAAAACACCCGCAACCCGTGGCTCGCCGGAATCATTGGGGTGATTAACTCCATCCATGACCGCCACCTTTTCAAAATCAAACGGAGAGACGCCTTCTATACAGGCGGCGTTTATGCCAAATTCATGCGGGTTGGATCGGCGCTGATGATGGGTATAAATCCCGCATTTTGAACAGAAATAGTGCTTCGCTTCGTAGGTATTGAATTGATACAATGTCAGGGTATCCTGACCCTGCGTAAACGTGATCCCATCAAGGTTTGCAGATACCGCCATTGCGCCGCGCATCGCGCAATACGAACAGGTGCAACGACGCAATGAATTGAATCCATCATTCAGGTGCACCGTGAATTTTACAGCGCCACAATGACATGCCGCAGTTCGTGTTTCGCCCGATGCCATTAAAATTCATTAACCTGTGAAACCAGTGTCCGCGCGGCGTTGCCCAACAGGGCGACATCCATACCAACAGCGATGAAATCGACACCCATTTCGACTTGTTTTTGTATCAGTTCGGGGTTGAAGGTTAGGATGCCCGCCGCCTTGTCTGATGCGACGATTTTTTCCAACGCGGCGTTAATAATGGTCTGAACTTCGGGGATGTCTGGCGTTCCAAGGCACCCCATGTCCGCAGACAAATCCGATGGGCCGATGAAAACGGCGTCAATGCCGTCAACCGCCAAAATCGCATCCAGATTTTCGATGCCAACCATGTTTTCAACCTGCACAATTAAACAAATTTGATCGCAGGCCGTTGCCAAGTAATCAGTAATTGATCCGAATTTTGCCGCCCGTGTTCCAAAGGCACCGACTCCGCGAATACCCTTGGGCGGGTAATGCACCGCGCGCACCAATTGTTCGGCCTGCGCGGCGGTTTCCACCATCGGCACCAAAATAGTTTGTGCGCCGATGTCCATCACCTGCTTAAGCATCCAATCCTCGCTGTAGGGTACACGCACCATCGCGTCGGTGCCTGAATGATCAATCGACAACAACTGGCGACGCATTTCGGTCAATTGATTTGGGGAATGTTCACCGTCGATGCAGACCCAGCCAATGTCCGTTGTCGCCAGCAGTTCCGTCACCATTTCGCTGGCCAAACATGACCAGATACCGAATTGAGTTTTGCCCGATTTCAGGCGCTTTTTGAATTCATTTGTGGGTGCAGGCATGACGGTGTCCTTTGATGTGATGTTTCCAAAGGTATATTCGGGCGACCTGAAATGAAAGACCTAAGGTTTGACAGAGGCCGTGACATAGTTAACGGACAAGTCACGCGATGAAATTGACCAGCTCCATGTCAGCGGGTTAAAAACGAACCCCTTGCGATCTACAGGTATCAGGCCAGCGTTTTTGATCAGGCTGTATAGCTCGTCTGGGGTAATAAATTTGTCCCACTCATGCGTGCCTTTAGGCAACCAGCGCATGATGCGTTCAGCACCAATGATGGCAACAACATAGCTTTTGGGATTGCGATTGATGGTCGAACACAGCAACAAGCCGCCGGGTTTTAGCAATTCCTGACACGCGGTCAGAAAGCCAAGGGGATCAGCCACGTGTTCGACAACCTCCATATTTAACACTACATCAAACTGTTCGCCCGATGCTGCGATTGCTTCGGCGGTGGTGTGACGATAGTCGATGTTCAGGCCTGACTGTTGCGCATGGATTCGTGCCACGGGAATATTCCCCGCCGCCGCGTCCGCGCCGATGACCGTTGCCCCAAGGCGTGCCATGGGTTCGGACAGCAATCCACCACCACAGCCGATATCTAAAATTCGCAGACCTTTGAGTGGTTCCTTAACGGATAAATCGCGTGCAAATTCGGCGGCGATTTGATCCACGATATAATCCAGCCGCGTCGGGTTTAGCATATGAAGCGGTTTGAACTTTCCATCCACATCCCACCACTCGGCGGCCATTGCTTCGAATTTGGCGACTTCTGCTGGATCGATGGTATTGACGTCGGACATTGACACTGGCTTTCAAAAGGACAAGCGTGGGATTCAAAAGGAATATAGAGGAAATATGCGAAATACCGAAGGTCAAATTGGCGCAGATCGCGATCTTTATTCCACCGTTCAACCTTATGCACAGCAAATGTTGGACGTGGGTGACGGTCATGTGATTTATGTCGAGGAATGCGGCAACCCCGATGGCATTCCCGTGGTGGTTCTGCATGGCGGTCCCGGTGGTGGGTGTAGCCCCGGTATGCGGCGGTTTTTTAATCCTGACTTGTATCGTATCATCCTGTTCGATCAACGTGGCTGTGGGCGATCACAACCCCATGCCAGCGTCGACGCAAATACAACATGGCATTTGGTGGCAGATATCGAGCGGATTCGCACGTTGATGGGTGTGGATCGTTGGGTTGTTTTTGGCGGCTCGTGGGGTGCAACGCTGGCGTTGATCTATGCGCAAGCTCATCCAGATCATGTACGACATATCGTATTGCGTGGCGTGTTTTTGATGACGGCGCGCGAATTGGATTGGTTTTATAATGGTGGGGCCGGCACATTTTTTCCCGAAGAATGGCGCAAAGTTACGGATTTGTTGGATGGATCCGAAAAAGATGAGGTGATCGCGGCGTATCATCGCCGTCTGTTCGGTGACGATGAAGGTGAGCAAACAAAATTTGCCCGCGCGTGGACACAATGGGAAACTGCGTTGGCCACATTGCGCCCGCGTATCGGTTCTGGGCCAATTCCCGCCGCCTATGCACGGGCGTTTGCACGAATTGAAAACCATTATTTTATCAATCGCGGTTTTTTGCATGAAGAGGGGCAAATATTAAAGAATATCGCCAAAATCGCGCATATTCCTGGAACGATTGTCCATGGACGTTATGATATGATTTGCCCACCTAAATCCGCGTCTGATTTGGCGGCTGCGTGGCCGTCTTCGACGCTACATATGATTGCACAGGCAGGGCACTCCCTGTCCGAGCGGCAGATTAGTTCGGCACTGGTTGATGTGATGGATGGTTTGGCGCGCAACGCAACGCGCTAAAGTATTGCCGCCAAATTTGACCCTTGGTTGATGGCGCGTTTCGCATCCAATTCTGCGGCCACATCAGCACCGCCAATCACGTGATGCGCCTTGCCGATTTCATCCAACGCATCAATCAATGTACGTTGCGATGTTTGCCCCGCACAGATGACGACATTATCCACGGGGAGAGTTTGTGCATCTTTGCGATCCTCGCCAAATGAAATATGCAAACCAGCATCGGTAATTTGCTCATAGTTCACGCCGCCGATCATTTTGACATCTTTCATCTTTAACGCCGCACGGTGAATCCAGCCTGTGGTTTTGCCCAAATCCTTGCCCAATTTTTGTGCCTTGCGTTGCAACAGATAAATTTTGCGTGGCGACGGATGCGGTTTTGCACCATCCGCTGCCAATCCGCCCGCCGTGGTTGATGGATCGCCTACGCCCCATTCAGCACGCCATGCATCGGTGTCTTCACTCAAACTGCTACCTTCGTGCGCCAAAAATTCGGCTACGTCGAAACCGATACCACCCGCACCGATCAGGGCAACGGATTTGCCCACTTCAACCTTGTGACGCAGAACATCAACGTATGACAGCACGGACGGGTGATCGATACCTGAAATTGCGGGCATACGTGGCAGGACACCGGTGGCGATGATCACATCGTCGAATTCTGCCAAATCATTTGCGGTCGCGGTGGTGTTTAAGCGCAGGTCGATGTCAGACAATTCGACCTGCCGTGCATAATAATCAACAAGGCCAAAAAACTCTTCTTTTCCAGGGACCTGTTTGGCCATGTTCAACTGACCGCCAACCCGATCAGCGCTGTCAAACAACGTAACCCTGTGCCCGCGATTTGCGGCAACAATGGCTGTGGACAGACCCGCAGGACCGGCACCAACAACGGCCACGGTTTTGGGTGCAGTGGTTGGTAGATAGTTTAATTCAGATTCCGCACAGGCACGCGGGTTGACCAAACAGGACGTCAGTTTCATTGCAAATGTATGATCAAGGCACGCTTGGTTACAAGCAATACAGGGTGTGATTTCATCGGCGCGATTTTCACGGGCTTTGGTCACAAAATCCGCATCCGCCAAAAACGGCCGTGCCATCGACACCATATCGGCGCAACCTGTGGACAACAGGTTTTCGGCCACGTCTGGTGTGTTTATGCGGTTGGAGGTTATAACCGGGATGTTCACCTGTCCCATCAGTTTTTTGGTGACCCAGCTGAAGGCGGCGCGAGGCACGGATGTAGCGATGGTTGGAATGCGTGCTTCGTGCCAACCGATTCCAGTGTTAATGATCGTGGCACCTGCTGTTTCGATCGCTTTGGCCAACAGAACCACTTGATCCCATGTGGAGCCGTTTGGGATCAAATCGATCATAGACAGGCGGAAGATGATGATGAAATCTGCGCCAACAACTTGTCGGGTACGTTTGATAATTTCGAGGGGCAAACGCATTCGATTTTCGTATGAGCCGCCCCAATGGTCAGTGCGATTGTTCGTGTGCTCAACCAAAAACTGGTTAATGAAATAACCCTCTGACCCCATCACCTCGACACCATCGTAACCGGCAACTTGGGCGCGGCGTGCGGCTTCTACCATGTCGTCAATTTGCTTTTCGATGCCCGCGTCATCCAATGCCTTGGGCGCGAAGGGTGAGATTGGGGATTTTTTATCCGATGCGCCTACGGCCAGCGGCGAATAAGCATAACGCCCAGCATGTAAGATTTGCATCGCGATTTTGCCACCTGCAGCGTGAACAGCGTCGGTGACAACACGGTGGTTTGCGATATCTGTATTGTTGAATAATCCGCATGCGCCCGGCATGACGCCGCCCTCAACATTGGGGGCCATTCCGCCTGTGACGATCAGGGAAACACCACCCCGTGCGCGCTCGGAATAATACGCCGCGACACGGCTCCAATCGCCCAACTCTTCCAGCCCTGTGTGCATTGATCCCATCAAAATGCGATTGGGCAATGTGGTAAAACCAAGATCGAGCGGTTCGAACAAATGTGGGTATGTTGCGTGTGTCATTGGGGTTCCTCCGTTGGCTGCAAATAAGCATGGTTTGACGTAAGGGTCACCCCTTAACGCCGCGTCGGATTTGATGTTGCGCGGTTGGGTTGGAACGTTAGGATGGCAAAAAATAATGCGGAACCTCAAATGAACCCCAATTTTACAGCATATATCGCGCCCGCCCGTAATGAAGCTCGATGGTGGAAAGTGCTGCTTACACTGGTTGTGTGGTTTGGGGTTTATGCGCTGTTGGGTAACATACTGGCGGTGGGTTTTGTGCGCGTGTTTCAGGTGAAAGAGCTGACGCAAGGTGAGTTTACAACGCCGATTTCTATGTTCGCATTATTGCAGACTTTTGTCGTTTGGATCGTTGTGTTCTGGGGGGCGCTGTGGCTGTTTCACCGGCGTGGATTAGGCAGTGTTATTGGCGGCCCGCGATCCACAGTTCTACGTGACATGCTTGTCGCTATGGTGATTTTTGGCGTCTTATCTGTTGCAATGAATTTTGTGTCACCCAGCGAAGATGATATCGTTGAAAACATTGCGCGTGGGCGTTGGTTGATTTTGTTGCCCCTGGCCTTGGTTTTGATGTTTTTTCAGGTTAGCGCCGAAGAGATTGTTTTTCGTGGTTACATTCAACAACAGCTGGCCGTGTTATTTGAATCGCGATGGGTATTCATGGTTTTGCCATCTGTTCTGTTTGGGTTGGCGCATTTTTTCAATACCGATTTGGGGCTAGAAGCCCGCCTTGTCGTTGTGGCGTTCACGGCGCTGTTGGGGTTGTTTATGGCAGATTTAACGTACCGCACGGGGAATTTGGGTGCCGCAATTGGTGTGCATTTTGTCAATAATTTTGGGGCGCTATTATGGTTGAGCTATCAGAAAGAAATGAGCGGGCTAGCGCGGTATTATTCACCAGCCTTTGAGGGAAATCCAGAAGCCCTAATTTTGGCGGGCAAGAGCAGCTTAATTGTGATGAGCGTCCTGTTTTCCATCTACTTTGGCATTATGGAGTGGAGGGCGCGCAGATGATTGCATTTCCGTGTTCAGGACCTTAGAATTGATTAACAGCGTAACAGAAAGTAAGCAGGCATGAACTGGATTTCCAACTATATGAAGCCGACGATCAATTCGATCTTTTCGCGGCGCGAAACACCCGACAACCTGTGGACAAAGTGTAAGGAGTGTGGGCAAATGTTGTTTCACCGCGAGCTAGCGGAAAACCTGAACGTTTGCACCAATTGTGACCATCACATGAATATAACCCCGCGCGAACGGTGTGGTTCAATGTTCGATGGCGGCTTATTCAGCGAATTTCAAGGCTCAGAGCCACTGGCCGATCCGTTGAAGTTTCGCGATCAGAAAAAATATACAGACCGCATGAAAGAAGCCCGGAAGAAAACGGGCGAGACAGATGCGATGCTGTTGGCGTTTGGTGAAATGGGCCGCACCAAAGTTGTAGTCGCCGTGCAAGATTTTACCTTTATGGGCGGCTCGATGGGCATGGCTGTGGGCAATGCGATTATCGCAGCATGTGAACAAGCTGTGAAAATGAAATGCCCGTTAATTTTGTTTTCCGCCGCTGGTGGGGCGCGGATGCAAGAGGGTATTTTATCCTTGATGCAAATGCCACGCACAACAGTTGCATTGCAGATGCTGAAAGAAAAGAACCTGCCATTTATCGTGGTGCTGACGCATCCAACAACGGGTGGCGTCACCGCCTCATATGCGATGTTGGGCGACGTGCATATCGCCGAACCAAACGCGCTGATTTGTTTTGCGGGGCCACGTGTCATTGAGCAAACAATCCGCGAGAAACTGCCCGAAGGTTTCCAGCGTGCAGAATATCTGTTGGATCACGGCATGTTGGATCGTGTGACACATCGCACGAACATGCGTGACGAACTGATCACCATCGTACGTATGTTGATGAAGCAAACACCTGCGGTAATGGGTGAATTACCCGCACCAGATAAAATCGAAGATAAGAGCGAAGAATCGTGAATGCCAACAGCGATGTAATCCTTGAACGGTTGATGACGCTGCACCCCAAGATCATTGATTTGACTTTGGATCGTATGTTCCATCTGTTGGATGCACTGGGAAACCCTGAACAATCCATTCCCGCGGCGATCCACATTGCCGGTACCAATGGCAAAGGATCTACACTGGCGATGATCCGCGCGGGGTTGGAGGCGGTGGGCGATAAATGTCACGCATATACATCGCCACATCTGGCGCGATTCCACGAACGCATCGTCCTGTCAGGCGATACAATCGATGAGGCGTCATTGGCGGGATATTTGGCCGAATGCGAAACCGCAAATGGCGGCGTGCCGATCACATATTTTGAAATCACCACTTGTGCGGCATTGCTGGCCTTTGCGCGCACACCTGCGGATTATACTTTGCTAGAGGTGGGTTTGGGTGGTCGATTGGATGCGACGAATGTAGTGGATCAGCCCGCCATCTGTGTGATCACGCCAGTGTCGATTGATCATCAGCAATATTTGGGTGAAACACTAGCGCAAATCGCGGGTGAAAAGGCGGGTATCCTGAAACGAAACTGTTTCGCAGTGGTCGGCCCGCAAGAAGAAGAGGCCTTAGAGGTGATCGAAGCGAAAGCCCGCGAAGTGGGGGCAACATGCAAAATTCATGGTCAACACTGGCATGTTTGGGAAGAAAATGGTCGTTTAGTTTATCAAGACGAATATGGATTGCTGGACCTACCAATGCCTGTCTTGATAGGTGCGCATCAAGTTGAAAACGCGGGTATCGCGATTGCGACACTTCGCTGTTTAGGCAAAGATAATATCGCCTGCGAAGGTGCTATGTTAAATGCGCTATGGCCCGCCAGATTGCAAAAACTGCGCCACGGCCCACTGATCGACGCCGCCCCCACTGCCGAAGTGTGGCTCGATGGCGGTCACAACAAGGCTGCGGGTCACGCCTTGGCAGAGGCATTGGGACGCCTTCCAGATCGCAATCTTCATTTAATCGTTGGTATGCTCAACACCAAAGACGCGTCGGGGTACATGACTCCGCTGATTGCGAGGGCAAATAGTTTGTACGGCGTATCGATTCCAGGCGAGGCCGCCACAATGTCCGCGCAGGAAACGGTTGATGTGGCGAGCAAAGTTGGCTTTGATGCAAAAGTAGCATCGGATGTTCAGTCCGCTGTGAACGAGATTGTTGCCGCTGATCCAACAGCGCGTATTTTAATATGCGGATCTTTGTATTTGGCGGGCAAAGTTTTACACGTAAACGGATGATAACCAGAAGGGTTCAAAATCAAGCCTGTTAAAGTTCAAATAATATCAAAACCATCTACCCCGTTCGGCCTATTTTCACGGCCTGTTTTTATCGTCGGATTACCGCGTTCTGGTACATCACTGGTGGCCGGCTTGATGCACGAGTTTGGTGGTTGGGTTGGAAAAACCGTGTCGGGTACGGGCGAGAATCCCAAAGGGTTTTTTGAAAACGAAGAATTACGCGCAAAGGTGTTGTGGCCAACCTTGCGAACCGTTGACGGTGATACTGCGGGCGTGATGAAATTACCGCCGGTTGATGTGAATCGGGTGCTAAAATATCCCGTGGATGGGTGTAAAATGCCGTTGAGACCGCGCATGCAACAGATCATCGAAAGCCAGGGTTACGACAGCAAGCAGCGGTGGATTTATAAAGCGCCAAAAATTACGTTGTTATGGCGTATGTTTGATCGCGCATTTCCGAACGCGGATTGGATCATTGTGCGCCGCAAGCGTGATGGCTTTGTTAAATCTTGTATCAAAACCAGTTTTATGGGACAGCATTCCAAAGATCCGAGATTTTGGATCGCTCTGGCGGATGAATATGATGTGCGTTTGGATCAATTGGCCGCATCGGTGAAAAACGTGTACGAACTCCAGACTGAGGATATTCTAAATGGCGATACCGCCGATCTGAAATCCATGGTTATGAAAATGGATGGGCTAAGTTTTAGCATCGCCAAAGTTCGCAAATTTGTTGACCCAGAATATTGGCACCATCGTTAACCACGCATGCGTTCACCGCTCGGATCAAACGGTGCTCCAGTCGCTATTTTCGCCGGGCGACGTTCGCCCAAGATTTCAATTTCAAACTGACCCTCACCACCTAATTCGGAAAGTTCGGTCGGAAGATACCCCTGTGCCATGGATGCACCAACAGAATGAGCGTAGCCACCCGATGTTACCCACCCGACAACTCGCCATTCACCATCTTGTTGCGGTTTACTGGCGGCTATCTCAACGCCCCGTGCGTCAAAACGTGGTGCACCGTGGCCATGTGGTGGTTCGATTGAATCAAAGTTTTTTGATGTCTTTGCCCAAATCGGTTCGTCGCCCATTACATCACATGTTCCCTGTGAAATCAGAAATGATGTACGGCGCAGTTTTGGTCCGTCGGACAATTCTTTGGTCGCGGCCGCGCGCCCAATAAAGTCTGATTTATTCAACTTAACAAACCGCTCCATGCCGCCCTCGAATGGGCCATAGATCGGGCGTAGTTCCGCAAACCACGTCGGGAAGTTTTTTTCCAACCGCATGGACAGCAAGGCACGCATGCCAAAGTCGCGAATGCCAAATTTCGCACCCGCCTGTTTCAAACCAGCATAAACGCGCCGCTGATATTCGGGTGCCATCCAAATCTCGTAGCCTAAATCACCCGTGTAACTGATTCGATTGACCATGCAGGGCGCGCCATTGACATCCATTTCACGAAAATCCATGAAATGAAATGCAGGGTTTGAAACGTCCTGATCAACCAGTTTTTCCAAAACCTTGCGCGCATTCGGCCCTGCGATTGACAGGCCATGCAGACCCATATCAAAGCGGCGAATTTTAACACTACCATCCTTGGGTTGGTGCTGTTCAAACCAACGCATGTGATACTTGGTGGCGCCCAACGAGCCAAACATCACGAAACGTTCTGCGTCGGCCTTGGCGATAGTGAAATCACCGATCAATTTACCGTTCTCATTTAGCATTGGGGTTAAAATGATACGGCCCTGTTCGGGCATCACATTGGTCATCAGTCGGTTCAAAAAGCCTTCGGCGCCTGCACCGGTGAATTCATATTTTGCAAAATTCGAAATCTCAGTCACACCGACAGAATCGCGCACAGCCTTCACCTCGGCGCTGACGTGTTCAAAATCATTGGAATGGTGGAACGATAAAATATCCTGTGCCGCATCCGCTGATGGGGCAAACCACAAGGGTGTTTCAAGACCCCATGTATCACCCATCACGGCATGGTTTTCATTTTTCATCACGTCATACAAAGGCGTGGTTTGTTGTGGCCGCGCGGCGGGCAATTCTTCGTTCGGGTAGCTGATGGAAAATCGACGGGAATAGTTTTCGCGTACCTTGGCATTGGTGTAACGCAATGTAGCCCATTCGCCATAACGTGCCACATCCATTGCGAAAATATCGAAACCAGGATCGCCATCAACCATCCAATTTGCCAGCGCCAAACCAACACCGCCCCCTTGGCTAAAGCCTGCCATAACGGCGCAGGCAGACCAATAATTCGTCAGACCCTGAACGGGCCCCACCAGCGGATTGCCATCAGGGGCGAATGTGAATGGCCCGTTTATGACCTGCTTGATTCCAGCACGTTCAAAGGCGGGAAAATGTTTGAAACCAATTTCCAATGACGGCGAAATGCGTTCCAGATCGGGTTGCAATAATTCGTGCCCAAAATCCCAAGGGGTGTTGACGGGTGACCACGGCTTGCAGGCCTGTTCGTAGGTTCCAAGCAACAATCCATTGCGTTCTTGGCGTGTATAAATCTCGCCTTTGAAATCAATAACACCGATCAGTTCGCGCCCTGTGTCTTGATTGAATTCAACAACTTCTGGAATGTCATCTGTCAACATATACATGTGTTCCATGGCCAAAACAGGCAGTTCTAAACCAACCATTCGCCCGACTTCGCGCGCCCACAGGCCGCCGGCGTTGACAACATGCTCGGCTTTAACTGTGCCGTTTTTTGTGACGACATTCCACATGCCGTCACTGTCTTGGGTGATTTCTATCACGGGATTTCGTAACTCAATGTCCGCGCCCAAAACCTTGGCCGCTTTGGCATATGCGTGCGTGGTTCCCGATGGATCAAGGTGCCCCTCGACCGGATCCCACAATGCTCCGACAAAGTTGGATTCGTCCATCAATGGGAACATTGCTTTGGCTTCTGATGGTGTGATTAATTCGGTTTCCATGCCCAAACAACGCCCACGCGCGTGCGTCATGCGCAGGAAGTCCATGCGTTCAGGGCTGTCTGCCATCATCACGCCGCCGGTCAAATGCAAGGAGCATGATTGGCCTGAAATCTCTTCCAATTCTTTATACAAACCAACAGTATAGGCCTGTAATTTCGCCACATTGGGATCGCCATTCAGCGTGTGAAACCCACCCGCCGCATGCCATGATGATCCGCTGGTTAATTCGGATCGTTCGATCAACATCACATCTTTCCAGCCCGCTTTGGCCAGGTGATACAAAACGGAACAACCAACAACGCCACCCCCGATGACAACTGCTTTGGCGTGTGATTTCATGGGGTTTCGTTCCTTATCTTTAGTTCAGTAAAACGCAAACAACCGCTAAATCCAAGGTTCGTCACCGACAAAACTTGTCACAGAGCGACCTAATCAGGTGCGCCGCCCGTAAATGCATTTCCGTTTGCATAATCACACGGCGCTTCTTGCATTTCCAGGTGCAAACCGTTGCCTGTGTATGGGTTTGCACGCGCCAACGCCTCGTCAAAATCAATCCCCAAACCGGGCGCGTTTGGCGCGTGAATAAAACCATCCTCCCACTTAATAGTATGTTTAATCAAATCACCCGCAAATCCGCCGCCGGTTCGAATGGTTTCGGCCATCAGGATATTGGGAATGTTGACCGCCAACTGAATATTTGCGGCCCATTCCACCGGCCCTGCATATAAATGCGGAGCCATTTGTGCGTTATACACTTCGGCCATTGCGGCGATCTTCTTGGTTTCCAATATTCCGCCAGAGCGCCCCAATGCGGGCTGCAAAATTTCTGCTGCGCCAGCGCGTAATACGGGGGCAAATTCAGCTTTGGTTGTCAGACGTTCACCCGTGGCAATCGGGATGCGCACGGCGCTGGCAACGGCCGCCATGGCAGCGATATTGTCTGGTGGAACAGGCTCTTCGTACCACAGTGGATCATAAGGTTCCAAGACGCGCCCCAATCGAATTGCACCCGCTGTTGTGAACTGACCATGCGTTCCAAACAGCAAATCCGCTTTGGTCCCAACCGCATCCCGAATGGCCGCGCACATCCGAACGGACAGATCAATATCCGTCATCGCAGGCATGTGCCCGCCGCGTAATGTGTAAGGGCCGGCCGGATCGAATTTCACCGCTGTGAAACCCAAATCGACCATCGCCTTGGCCGATTCGGCCTGCATATCGGGGGATGTCCAAAACGCGGATGGATCGTGGTGATCCAACGGATACAGATACGTATACGAGCGTACCCGATCATTCATTTTCCCGCCCAGCATTGCATAAACGGGGCGATCATTTGCCTTGCCGACAATATCCCAACAAGCGATTTCCAAACCTGAAAATGCGCCCATAATCGTCAGATCTGGACGTTGAGTAAAACCCGATGAATAAACACGTCGGAACATGAGTTCGATATTTTCGGGATTTTCGCCCAGCATATGACGCGCAAAAACATCCTCGATCACAGGGATCATCGCCTGTGGGCCAATCGATGCGGAATACACTTCGCCATAACCCGTGATGCCATTATCTGTCGTCACTTTGACAAAAATGAAATAGCGGCCACCCCATCCGGGCGGCGGATTTCCAACGACGATAACCTCTAAATCTTGTAATTTCATATCACCAGTGAACCATTGTTTCGAATGAAAAACAATCGGGTTTATCCTGCGCCGCGTCGCCGCGATTCCGCGCTGTCTGGAACATAAGTGCGAAAGGCAAAATCTTGGATTTGTTTGGGGATGCTATGTGGGAAATTTGGTGTGCCTTCTGGTAGTGATCCGCATAATGCGTGCATGATCTGTTCGCCGATAACGTCGCCTTGGGCAACGGGCTTTGCGCAATCTGCCAGGTATGTTCCCAGGGTTAAACCGCAAACGGGAGTGGTCTCAATCGACAAGGGATGTGGTTTACCGTCCGCGTTTTTCAGGATTGGTATCAATGCTGCAAACCCGTTTTGGCCAACGCAATATAGGGCAACAGTTGCCGTAGCCGCCTCTTCTGCCATGCCCCATGAAAACCCCGCACCGCGTGTTGCCTTTTTAGCATTCGAGAAAATTTCAGATCGTGTCAGCATGGCAATGCCCCGTATGACCAATTATCCGCGCTGGTCAGTTCATGCGGAAAAGGTGCGTTTTTAAACATACAAATACGTACCCAACGATCCGAGCGCGGATCAAATTTTGTGGCACCAAAAAACGACAACTTGCAGCGCAACATATCAATCGGCAACATTTCGGCGTCCAACAGATTATCGTGAATCTCGCTGTATGGGAATTTTTGTGCCAACTGCACGCGCCGCACGATGTGGCGATGTTCGGGATTACGCAGCAGGAAATCGGCCAACGGTTGATCGACGTTCAATGTTGCATGCAACGCCGCAACATCGCGTGCAATCGCAAGGGGCTGTTCCAATTCACATCCCTCTTCCTCGGCACGCTCACCCAAACGAGGTTCCAATTTCGCCTCTGACACATACCAAAATCGCGCTTGATCGCGCGGAGCAGAATAATCCGTACCCAAAGCCCAATCATACGATGTTTCGATTTGCGCCTTCAATTCATTGGTGGTGCCTGATGCGTTCAATTTGAAATGCTCCGCCTCGTCGATAAACATGCAATCGGACAGGTCATCCACCAATTCCGGATATGGTTCCAATAATGCGGATACAACCTGTTCTTGAACATCCTCGCAGGCGTTTTGTTCAACCCAGCGATACAGTGCATCCCAAGGTTGCGCTTCTGTTCTTAATGTATTGAATTTGTTCAAAACATCAGCCATACCGGCGCATAAGTTGGCCACCTTGGGCTTTTGAATTTCGTGCTGGCTGTTCCAATTTTCCGCATTGCGCAGACACAATTGCAAATGGCCCTGCATTTCGTCAAAAACGGCGTCTGGCACATCCGTGACTGCACGTACACGCGCCAATGCTGTTTCTCGCGCTAAAACCCATGTATTCAGCAATGCAGGATGATGCACCAAAAAGGGCGCCATGCCCAATCCGGTGGAATTTCCAATGCCAGTACAGCGCCGTAACTCTGGTTCCAACACAACCGCCGTGTCACCGCCACGCATCCGCGCCATGTGTTCAACCAGATCCATCACAAAATTACGGATCAAGTAAACCGTCAGCATTTCTACCTGAAACGGATTACGCAGGGAATTACGATCCATAATATCACAGCGATCCGACGCGCCAAATTTCCCTGATCCATAAACGGCGGTGGTACGCATCAGATAGCCAACGGCGTACAATTGTTCAGCCTCGGGTTGTTCCCCTCGCGATAGGCAATCAACCACATATTCCCACAAACGAACCGAACGATTTGCACGTGCTAATGTAAGCTCTTTGGATGAAATTCGCCCAGCCTCTTGCAATGGAACATTGGCACGAAGACGTTCAATATCAGCGGCCGTCGGGATGCCGTCGTGCAATGTAAATGTTGCATCCCACGCCTCTGCGATCACCCGATCTGAACGTAATTCGGCAGGCAAGTCATGTGCGAAAGCAACCAACGAATATGTGTGGTTTGGCCCATGCACAGTATAAACCGCATGGCCAACACCGGCATTATCCACTTGCCAATCAGGCGCATCAAAGCGCCAGTTTTCGGACACGATACGGCGCAATAAAACGCGCATAAAACTGATCCGTGATTGGTGAAAACTACCCAATCGCGACAGGCGCATTACCACTGACGGTGGGCGTAAGTCGACCTGTGGGATCATTTTTCTGCCCCAAAATTGGCGTCATAAAAGCGTAACCAATTGCCGCCCATGACCTTGCCAGTGTCTATTTTGGACATACCGATTTTGTGTAACCCGTTGGAAATGTTATTAAAGTCACGATTATCTTTATACCAACATGGCATTGGGGGGAAGCCCGCGTTGGATGCGGATCCCTCACCGAAATCAATGCCCTTGGTCCAACGCCCAACGCGCATCCATTCCACAATGCTGTCCGGCTGATCCTGACACAGGTCGGTGCCGATGCCGATACTATCAATCCCCATCACATCCGCCGCATCCGCAATCATTTGACAAAAGCTGTCCAACGTACAGGCGGACCCATCCTTCAGGTGGTGAGGGTAAATTGAAAATCCCAGCATGCCGCCTGTTTCACCCAGTGCACGCATAACCGTTTCCGATTTGTTGCGCAATGCCGCGTGCCAGCTGTGCGGGTTGGCGTGGGTAATTGCAATCGGGCGGCTTGAAAACTCGATCGTATCCATCGTGGATTTTTCACCTGAATGGCTCATATCGACGACCAAACCGACACGGTTCATTTCGGTCACTACTTCGCGCCCCATGCGCGTCAGACCTGCATCATAATCCTCGTAACAACCCGTCGCCAGCAGCGACTGATTGTTATACGTTAACTGCATAAATCGCGCACCCAGTTGATGCAAGATTTGCACCAACCCAATGTCATCTTCGATTGGGGACGGGTTTTGAAAACCGAAAAATATCGCCGTACGGCTAGATTCGCGTGCCAAACGCACATCTGCACCAGTGGTTCCAAGGAAGATTAAATCAGGAAATTGCTCGAACCAACGGTTCCATTGCTCCATATTCAAAACAGTTTCACGAAACGTTTCGTGATAGGCGATGGTAACATGCACCGCATCCAAACCACCCGTGCGCATTTCACGAAAAATCTTCTCGGACCAGTTTGCGTATTGTAGACAATCAATGCGATACTCAGTCATGCGGATGGCCCCTTGGACAGTGTAACCAACTGTTCATAAATCTTTTTCTCTATTTCAACGGCTTCAGGCATTTTAAAACGTGATCCGGGCAATCGCGCGCCGTCCTGTTCATTTACAGCATCCGCAATCCGTGTAATGCGATCATAAAACCAATCACCATGTGTCGCAGGATCAAGGATGATATAGCATTGCCCCAAATCATGTGGCGCCCCGTCCGGAACCTTCAATCCTTTAACGTCCAACGAATTCACCGACCCCGTAAAGGCAGCCGCCAACACCTCGGTCATCAGGCCAAAACCCCAACCCTTGTATCCGCCCGATGATTTCAACGACCCCTTCAAAGCAGCATTCGGGTCTGTAGTTTCATTTCCGTCGGCATCGACCGCCCAGCCCAGTGGAATACTCTCGCCTGCCGCCGCGGCCATGGTGATTTTGCCCAGCGCAATCGCGGATGTACTTTGATCAAATTGAAATGCCACGCCGCCATTACCATCTGGAACCGCCATGGAAATCGGATTGGTTCCAAGAATTGCTTGGTTACCACCTGGAGGGGAAACAACCGCGCTGGCGTTTGTTAAACCAATTGCAATATAACCTGCCTGCGCAATTTGTTCGGTGAAATATCCCAACGATGTACAGGTGTGCGAATGCGCAACAGCCAACGAACACGTGCCGGTGTCGCGGACAGTTTCCAATGCCATTGGCAAAGCACGTTCAAATGCGGCTTGCGCAAAACCGAACTGTGCGTCCACATGAACTGACGCGGATTTCGGGCGTGAAACAACGGGCTCGGAGGTTCCGTTCACACGTCCCGTAAGCAACTGTTTGCAATAGCTTTCCAAATAATAAAGTCCGCAAATTAAATTGCCTTTCGCCTCGGCCATACGCACGGCGCGCGCGACAGAATTTGCAACCCAAGTGTTTGCGCCGTGTGCCACCAAAGCCTGTGCTGTCAGCCTCTGAATTTCAGACAAATCAATTTTATGTTTTTCCATAATGGCACCATGCTGTATTTTTTGAGTCCCATAATGTAAAAAAACGACATGGCGTCCATATAAATCGTAACCTTGGGTGTGGTCAAAAACACCTGCTCTGCGTTAGTGTCCTGCTATGACACGCTATTTTTCGGAAAAAAATCGCCCACCTCATTTGGGGCCCTACCCAATGGAGCGACTTACACGCGGTGCTGCGAATATGCGTGATGTGCCCAATATGCTTGCGAACCGTTTTGATCGTGCTGAGACGCCCCATTCGATTGTGAACGCCATGCGCGAATATCAGGCGATGATGGATGCGATGCGGTCGGGTTTGGTGAACAAGGGGAAATCTGAAATACCGGACGATCTGTTGGAACGTAGTCAGCATTTGAAATCCTTCGCTTACTTCCAAGATGCGTCAGTTGTGGGAATTGCACGCTTGGATGATGGCAGTCGTTTGAAAGCGCCAATCGTTAATCCCGACATCACGCGATTGGCACATGATTTGCGCACTAAGCAGACCAAAACATTTGCGGCAGGTATGGATGTTTTGATGGCGGAACTACGCGAAGCTGTGGATGCGCCACCAATAGGGATCGAAAGCCACACCCATGCGATTGTGTTTTTGTATGAATACCCTCGCGACCCTGCGGCGGACGAGGTTGGCTGTGAATGGATCCAAGATGCACAGGCCGAACGCGCCACGTTGCTGGGTACGGAAACAGCGAATGTGATTTCCAATTATTTACGCTTGCTGGGATATGATGCGCGGTCGCATTCGGCCACCTGTTCGGACGCTGATTTGAACCGTTTGGCGGTGCTGGCAGGCTTGGCCAGTGTCGAAGATGGTGCACTTTTCAACCCCTATATCGGCACGCGGTTTGGATTGGTGGCGGTAACCACGACGCTGGAATTATTACCAGATCAACCACTTGCTACATGGACAGAGCAGCCCAAATCGCACACTCATGGCCTGGCCTGGAAGTTGGGAAAAGGGTTCAGCAAAAGCGCACCCAATCGCGAACCTTATGGCAAGCGCCGTTTTGTTGATGGCGCCATGCCGTTTGAAAAACTAAAGCGGGTGGACAAGCCAACGACATACATGGACGAAGACCATATTCCCCGTGTTCCCAAACGCGCGGATTTGTTCGCACGCGCCCAATTTGGTGATCTTGGTAAAGCTATAGAAGATGGCGCACGTAACGGCCATTATGTAAGGAAAACAGCAACTTCCGCTGCTCAGCGAAAACCGATGAGCGCGTTTGTCTTATTGCAAAACAAGCCACCCGCAGATACGGTTTCAGACAGTACATTGGATGCAAGGCGCAACGCGGATAACGTCAAGGCGGCGTGTTATTTCCTTGGTATCGACGCCGTTGGCATTTCACGTTGTCCCGAATGGGCGTATTATTCGCACGATGCGCTGGGCGTGGAAATTCA
>CAXBJO010000003.1:0-153114 GCA_963976255.1 uncultured Rhodobacterales bacterium | reverse complement strand
CGGGTATGGCCAGTCATCTTTTCAAGGTTGCTCACTGTAACACTCCAATGTAGCAGTTCTCTTAAAAAGCTCTTACTTTACAGTAACTTATTGATAACAATAGAGGTTAAGGAAAATGGTGGAGCCTAGGAGGATCGAACTCCTGACCTCTTCGCTGCCAGCGAAGCGCTCTCCCAGCTGAGCTAAGGCCCCATTTTTCGCGGATGCGAACATCGCGCTTTTAGAAAACCGCGCTTGGGGTTGCAAGCGCGAAATTCACAAATTATCGACTAACTGTCGTCCTCTGGTGACGCAACGCCTGCAACCTCTTCCAAGGGAACTGTATCGCTGTCATCATCGTCATCCAGAACATCATCGCCCAGATCGACATCAGCAACATCTTCGTCGTCTAATACATCTACATCATCTTCCAAATCATCATCTGTCGCAGCTTTAACAGATGCTTTATCCGCTTTGTCAGACATAGATGCCTTGGTTTTATCGTTGGTGAAAAATGACAACGGGTATTCTGTGCCGGTGTATGGGCTTACGATTGGATCTTTGTTCAGATCATAAAAGCGTTTTCCGCTTTCTGGGCAAAGGCGCTTAACGCCCCATTCTTCTTTGGGCATGGTATTCCCCTTTGAAAAGATTTTTGAATTTCTGTTGGCGAATTGCCACATCAAACCGACCTTGTCAAAGGCTTGTTTGAAAAACAACGTGAAATGTCGTTGCACATCGTGTCAACGGGCATATGTTGGCCAAATGAGCGAAACTTTGTCCATTGGCGATCCCCCCATTACGGTGCATTTGCGTAAAAACACCCGTGCCAAACGGTATTCGCTGCGGATTTCAAATAAAGACGGCAAAATAAGCCTGACTTTGCCCCGTTGGTCAAATTTATCCGAGGCAATGGCCTTCGCGCGTGCTCAAGAGGGCTGGATGCGCAAACATCTGTCCAAACAATTGCAACCAATCGCGGTGGAATTTGGCGGGCGGATCATGTTGGACGGGCTGAAACACCGTATTGATCACGGGACAGGGCGCTCGGTTCAGGTTGTCGACGGGGTGATTTATGTTCCCGGGCGTGATGATCAACTGGTGTCAAAAATCCGTGCCTATTTTAAAACGATGGCGCGTGAACGCCTGGTACCTGCATCCCAACATTACGCGGGTCTGATCGGGCGTGGTATCGGCCCCGTTACCCTGCGTGACACGCGCTCTCGATGGGGGTCCTGCACATCCGATGGGCGTTTGATGTATTCGTGGCGTTTGGTTATGGCACCACCAGCGGTGCAAAATTACGTCGCCGCGCACGAGGTTTGTCATTTGATCGAAATGAACCATTCGGATGCTTATTGGGCGTTGGTCGCGACCATATCGCCGAATTTCAAGGCCGATCGTAAATGGCTGAAAGTGAATGGCACGTTGCTGCATCAATATCAGCTTTAATTTCGCGCCGTTTTGTGATCACATGGGGCATGCTAAACCTAGATACATCCATTCCCGCCCATGAAACCGTTTACCGCGCCCTGCGTGCATCCGTTATGCACGGCGAAATGCACCCCGCACAGGCGGTGACGATACGTGGGGTAGCCAAACAATTTGGCACCTCGATGACGCCTGCACGCGACGCTGTGCGCCGTCTCAGCGCCGAAGGCGCGTTGACGATTTCATCAACGGGGCGGGTGTCCACACCCGAACTATCGCACGAACGGATCGAGGAATTGGCGTCCATCCGCGCGTTGTTGGAACCTGAGCTGTCAGCGCGGGCATTGCCGCGCGCCCACATGAACTTGTTGGAACGCCTAAGCAATATCAACAGCCTGATTGATCAGGCAATCGTCAAAGATGACGCTGTCGGATACATCCGTCGCAACCTTGAATTTCACCGCACACTGTACCTGCGCGCCCAAGCGCCTGCGATGCTGGCCTTGGTCGAAACAGTCTGGTTGCAACTCGGCCCGACCATGCGGGCACTCTATGCGCAACTCCAACGCCGCGAGGCGTCCCATAACCACCGTCTGGCCATCGCGGCGTTAAAAGCAGGCGATGAGCCAGGGTTAAAGTTGGCAATTCGCGCCGACGTGACCCAAGGTTTAAGAATGTTAACAAATGAGTGATTTTTTGCGACGGAATGTTTGCGGGGGTGCGTATTAGATACAGAAGATCACTTTCCCCCTTTTGTGATCTCTACGATCCACTCTCCCCCAGAGGATCGTCATTGGCCCTGATCGTAACACGTCGATCAGGGCCTTTTAGGTTTTAAATTAGGCGTGTATCGCGCCGTCACCACAGGCCAGTGCCGCTTCGCGCACAGCCTCGGAAAATGTGGGATGCGCGTGGCAGGTCATGGCGATGTCTTGTGCGGATGCGCCAAATTCCATCGCCACACAGATTTCGTGGATCAAATCGCCTGCCGCTGGACCAATTAAATGACAACCCAAAATGCGGTCCGTTTTTGCGTCCACTAACAGCTTCACAAAACCCTCGCCTTGGAACACGGCCTTGGCGCGACCATTGCCCATAAAGCTGAATTTGCCGACTTTGTAATCGACGCCTGCCTCTTTTAATTGCTCTTCGGTTTGGCCAACATTTGCCACCTCTGGTGTGGTGTAGATGACGCCCGGAATCACGCCGTAATTCACATGGCCATGTTTACCTGCGATCACTTCGGCGACGGCCATGCCTTCGTCCTCTGCCTTATGTGCCAACATCGGGCCTGTCACGACGTCACCGATGGCAAATATGCCGTTGATTGATGTGCGCCATTGGTCGTTGATGTCGATCTGTCCACGGTCAGTTAATTTGCCACCCAATTCGGCGAAACCCAAACCATCCATAAACGGTTTACGCCCAGTTGAAACCAGAACCACATCCGCATCAATCGCCTGTTCTTTGTCGCCGATTTTATATGCAACAGTTGCCTTGGTTTTAGTCGCTTTTGTGGATTGCACCGCCGCGCCCATAACAAAGGTTAACCCCTGTTTTTTCAGGATGCGTTGTAGGGTTTTCGAGATGTCCAAATCCATGCCCGGGGTGATGGTTTTCAAGTATTCGATCACTGTAACTTCGGTGCCTAAGCGTGCGTAAACGCTGCCCATTTCCAGGCCGATCACGCCTGCACCAATCACCACCATGGTTTTCGGAATCTTGCCAAGTGCCAGCGCACCCGTGGATGAAACGACCGTCTTTTCATCAATTGTGACGTTGGGAATTGATGCGGGTTCAGACCCAGTTGCAATCACGATATTTTTGGCTTCATAGGCCGTTTCACCAACCGTTACCTGTGTGGCAGAATTGATTTTTGCCCAGCCTTTGATCCAATCAATTTTATTCTTCTTCATCAGGAATTCGATGCCCTTGGTGTTCTGTCCAACCACATCATCTTTGTAACCTTGCATCTTGGCAAAATCGATTTTCGGCTTGCCGCCCATCAGGCCCATTTTTTCAAAATTATGGGTCGCTTCGTGGTATGAATGGGATGCATGCAGCAAGGCTTTTGATGGAATACAGCCAATGTTCAAACAGGTTCCACCCAGAGTTTCGCGACCCTCGACAATCGCGGTTTTCAGACCCAATTGAGCGCAACGGATTGCACAAACATAGCCACCAGGGCCGGAACCAATTACGATTACATCATAGGTTGTCATGGGGTTTTGACCTTTCGAAATTGCGGTAAAACCGCAGAAGAATTTGGATGCACAGGTAATGCACAGGATTTTGGTTTATGGCGATTGTAATCAAATCAACGCGGCGATCAACATGGTTGTGGTGGCGATCATGCCAACCAACCAGATATAGGAACGCCACGGCGTCAATCCAAAAACATAAGCAGGAACATAGGCAACGCGCGCGGCCAAAAACACCCATGCACTGGCCTGTGTTACGGGGCTGGATTGCTGGGTAATTGTAATGATAATGACGGCAATCCCAAACAGCATCAGGTTTTCGGTCGAGTTGTTAAACGTGCGATACAGCCGCGCGGACGTACCCGTTAGTTCCCGCACAAAATCCTTATCCCGTTTGCCCATCGTCATGTAACGCGGCAATAACATATTCGCACTGACCGACATCGCAGTCAGGGTGGCCACGTGCAGGAGGGCGGCAAGGGTGAGGGCGGTTATTTCAGGTGGCATTTGGGTAAACCTTTGGAAAAACCTTTAACTTGGTATCAAAGCGGTATCCGAATAGCGCCAAGAATATTTCCTGACGCTATTAATAATTACAAATCCATCAATAAACGACGTGGATCCTCAAGTGCTTCTTTCACACGCACAAGGAAGGTCACCGCACCTTTGCCGTCCACCACGCGGTGGTCGTACGATAAGGCCAGATACATCATTGGGCGGATCACGATTTCATCGTTCACAACCACGGGGCGTTTTTGGATCGTGTGCATGCCTAAAATACCCGATTGTGGTGGGTTCAAAATGGGCGAAGACATCAACGATCCATAAACACCACCGTTCGAGATGGTGAATGTGCCGCCCTGCATTTCTGCCATGGATAGTTTGCCGTCACGCGCGCGCGCGCCCTTTTCGGCGATTGCTTTTTCGATCTCGGCGAATGACATTGCGTCCGCATCGTTAATGACTGGCACGACCAAACCTGTTGGTGTGCCTGCCGCGATGCCCATGTTGACGTAATTTTTGTAAATCACATCATTGCCATCGATTTCGGCGTTCACTTCTGGAATTTCTTTCAGCGCGTGGGTACATGCCTTGGTGAAAAATGACATAAAGCCCAATTTCACGCCGTGTTTTTTCAAAAACAAGTCTTTGTACTCATTCCGCAACGACATCACCTCAGTCATGTCCACCTCGTTATACGTGGTCAGCATGGCGGCCGTGTTCTGGCTCTCTTTCAAACGTCGCGCGATGGTTTGGCGCAGACGGGTCATGGTGACACGTTCCTCGCGCGGGTCATCGGCGCGTGGTTTTGATGGCGTGGTGGCGGCTGGTGCCGACATCGCGGCCAGAACGTCACCTTTCATCACCCGACCATCACGACCAGTGCCTGCAACGTTTGTGATGTTATTGTCCGCCATCAGTTTTTCGGCGGCAGGTGCATTTTTCACATCCGACGCGGGTACGGCGGCGGGCGCTGGTGTGGCTGCAGGGGCAGGCGCTTCTGTTTTGGTTACAGGTGCGGATGGTGCCGCGCTTGCGCCCTCGGCGATTTGCGCCAACAGCGCGTCAACACCAACGGTTGTGCCCTCGGCGGCCACGATTTCGGACAATGTGCCGCCAACAGGTGCGGCGACTTCGACGGTGACTTTGTCGGTTTCCAATTCACACAGCATTTCATCCTGTGCCACCGCGTCGCCTGGTTTTTTGAACCAAGTTGCAACGGTTGCTTCGGTCACACTCTCGCCCAATGTGGGTACACGTACTTCGGTCATTTTGATGATCCTTTCACTGTCAGTGCATCGTTAACGAGCGCTGCTTGTTCTGTTTTATGGGTGCTGGCCAGACCCGTTGCAGGGGCTGAACCACCCGCACGGCCGACATATGATGGGCGGGTATGTTTTGCGCCCACTTCGATCAGATTGCGTTCAATATGTGGGTTAATAAATGACCACGCACCTTGGTTTTCGGGCTCTTCTTGGCACCAGATGAATTCGGCGTTTTTGAAACGGCCGAATTCCACTTGCATGGCTTTGTTGGCAACAGGGTACAATTGTTCGACCCGCAACAAGTAAACATCTTCAATGCCGCGTGCATCACGTTCGGCCAGCAGGTCATAATAAACCTTACCCGAACACATCACCACACGCTTGATTTTTTTATCCGCCACTAATGTTGTATCTGAATTGCCCACTTGCGCATCGTCCCACATTAATCGGTGGAAGCTGGATGTGCCTGTGAACTCTTCGGTCTTGGACACGGCCATTTTGTGACGCAACAATGATTTTGGCGTCATTAAGATCAGGGGTTTGCGATACGTGCGGCGCATTTGGCGGCGCAGGATGTGAAAATAGTTGGCGGGGGTGGTAACGTTTGCGATCACCCAATTGTCCTCGGCACACATCTGCAAGAACCGTTCGGGACGTGCGCTTGAATGTTCTGGCCCTTGGCCTTCCATGCCGTGGGGCAACAGACACACCAAACCCGACATGCGCAACCATTTTGATTCACCCGAACTGATGAATTGGTCAAACATGATTTGGGCACCATTGGCGAAATCGCCAAACTGTGCTTCCCACAGGGTCAGCGCATTTGGTTCAGCCAAGGAATAGCCGTATTCGTAACCCAAAACCGCGTATTCAGACAGCATGCTGTCGATCACTTCGTACTTGGCCTCTTGGTCAGGGCGAATATTGTTAAGCGGATAGAATTTTTCACCAGTATTTTGATCCAAGATACCGGAATGACGGTGGCTGAATGTGCCACGGGTACAATCCTGACCAGACAGGCGAACAGGGAAACCCTCGATTGCTAATGCACCAAAGGCCAATGCTTCGCCTGTGGCCCAGTCGATGTTTTCGCCGCTGGAAATCATTTTTGCCTTGGCATCCAAAATCCGCGCGATGGTGCGATGTGGCGTCCATGTTTCGGGTAACCGCGTCAGGGACGTTCCGATTTCCTTGAATCGCGCTTTGGTGATTGCGGTCTTGCCGCGTTGGTACTCAGGGTCTTTGGATTGCATATGTTTCCAACGCCCATCCAGCCAATCAGCCTTGTTTGGCTTGTAAACTTTACCCGCCTCAAATTCCTCGTTCAGACGCATCTGAAATGCGGCCTTCATGTCCTCGATCTCGCCTTCGGGGATCAATCCGTCGCGCACCAAACGTGCGGTGTAGATCGACAATGATGTTTTATGGCCTTTGATCTTTTTGTACATCTGGGGCTGTGTGAACATCGGTTCATCGCCCTCGTTGTGTCCAAAGCGGCGGTAACAGAAAATATCCAAAACCACGTCTTTGCGGAATTTTTGGCGAAACTCTGTGGCGACTTTGGCCGCGTGAACCACGGCCTCTGGATCGTCACCGTTGACGTGGAAAATCGGCGCCTCGACCATCATTGCGATGTCTGTTGGATACGGCGATGAACGGCTGTCGTGCGGCGATGTGGTGAAACCGATTTGGTTGTTCACAACGATGTGCATCGTGCCGCCTGTGATGTGACCCTGTAATCCGGACAGACCGAAACATTCTGCGATCACACCTTGGCCTGCGAATGCGGCGTCGCCGTGGAGCAGGATGGGCATAACTGCCCCGCGATCGCGCCCTTGTTGATCACCTTTGGCACGTGATTTGCCCAATACAACAGGGTTCACAGCCTCAAGATGCGATGGGTTCGCAGTCAGGGATAGGTGAACCGAGTTGCCATCAAATTCGCGATCCGATGATGCGCCAAGGTGGTATTTAACATCGCCCGATCCTTCGACATCGTCGGGTTTGTATGATCCACCCAAGAATTCGTTGAAAATGGCGCGGTATGGCTTGGCCATCACGTTGACCAACACATTCAGCCGGCCACGGTGTGGCATGCCGACGATGATGTCTTTGACGCCCAATGCGCCGCCGCGTTTAATGATTTGTTCCATTGCAGGGATTAATGATTCACCGCCGTCCAGTCCGAACCGTTTGGTGCCTGAATATTTGACATGACAGAACTTTTCAAACCCTTCTGCCTCTACCATTTTGTTCAAAATTGCCTTGCGTCCCTCGGTCGAAAAGAAACTTTCTTTGTCCCAGCTTTCAATCCGCTCCTTCAGCCAACCCGCTTCTTGGGGGTTGGATATATGCATGTATTGCAGCGCAAATGTACCGCAATATGTTTTGCGCAGTTTTTCAATGATTTCACGCATCGTTGCGGATGCCAGACCCAACACGTTGTCCAAGAAGATCGGGCGATCCATGTCGATGTCATTAAAGCCGTAAAATTTTGGATCCAGTTCGGGATGCGGATCTTTGGCACGCATATCCAACGGATCAAGGTCAGCAATCAAATGGCCACGAATGCGATACGCGCGGATAATCATCAACGCACGCATAGAATCCAAAACCGCCTGTTGCACATCACTGTCGGACACGGATTTACCGTTTGCCTTGGCGTTCGCCTTAATCTTGTCGCCTGCAATCTGTGGATCATCGGCCCATTGACCATCCAGCGCGGCCGTCAGATCATCATTTGGCGCAGGTGGCCAATCGGGACGCGCCCACGATGGACCCGTGGCACTTGCGGTGACGTTCTTGATTTCATCGCCCAGATCGGCAAAAAATGCCTGCCAATCGGCATCAACCGCGGCAGGATTTGCCACGTATTGTGCATAAAGCTGTTCAACGTATTCCGCATTGTGTCCCTGAAGGAACGATGATGCGTGCAGTTGGTCGTTTGTGAAATCAGTCATGTGGCCACCTCGTTAAAATGGGTCACCCTGTGGGTGACATTCCGTAAAGCTTGGCCCCGAAGGGCCAAGCGATTGGTGTTAACCTATTGCCTTAAGCACTGCCTCACCCAAGCGGGCAGGGCTGTCTGCTACGATGATGCCAGCGGCGCGCATTGCTTCGATTTTGGAACCCGCGTCGCCTTTGCCGCCTGCAACAATCGCACCTGCGTGGCCCATGCGACGACCAGGGGGCGCCGTTACGCCCGCGATGAAACCAGCAACGGGTTTGGAGCGTCCCTTTTTGGCCTCGTCGATCAGGAATTGCGCGGCGTCCTCTTCGGCAGAACCACCAATTTCACCGATCATAATGATCGACTGTGTTTCGTCGTCCGCCAAGAATAATTCAAGGATGTCGATGAACTCTGTCCCCTTAATCGGGTCGCCACCGATACCAACAGCAGAAGATTGCCCAAGGCCAGCATTTGTTGTTTGGAACACCGCTTCGTACGTCAGCGTGCCTGAACGTGACAAAACACCAACGGAACCCTTTTTAAAGATTGAACCGGGCATGATACCGATTTTGCATTCGTCAGGCGTCATGATGCCGGGGCAGTTACCACCGATCAGGCGCGATTTTGAATTGTCCAATTTCGCCTTAACCCGCACCATGTCCATCACGGGAATGCCCTCGGTAATGCATGTGATCAAATCAATGCCTGCATCAATCGCTTCTTCGATTGCGGCGGCTGCGCCTGCCGGTGGAACGTAAATCACGGATGCGGTGGCACCTGTGGCTGCTTTGCCCTCAGCAACTGTTGTGAAAATTGGCAACTCTTGGCCACTGGCCGCAGCCCAATTCGAGCCACCCTTTTTGGGATGCGTCCCACCGACCATTTGCGTCCCGTGATAGGCCAGCGCCTGCTCGGTGTGGAATGTACCAGTTTTGCCAGTCAGGCCTTGAACGAGGATTTTGGTGTCTTTATTGATTAGAATGGACATTGAACTTCCTTAGTTTTGAATCGGTTTGATAAATAAAGCCTGGATATTATCGTCCAGCCATATTTTATGTCTGTTTGTAAGTTTGAAATCCAATCCTGCGTTCGAGGCAACGGATTTCAGGGTTTCTACAGTGAAATAATTGACGTGATCGGGGTAACGCAAACCTGGCCAATCGCTCTTGGACCACTTGCGGTTCAGCGAATTGAAATTCGGCACACGAATAAACGCTTTGCCACCTGGCTTAAGACAGCGCTCGGCACCGCGCAGGATTTCATTCACCTCGACCTCGTGTTCCAGATAGCTGTGCATCATAATACTGTCGAAATGATTTTCTGGGAAATCCCAAATGGTTGGTGCACCTGCACCTTGGCGGCATTCACCACCCAATGCCCGCATTTTTTCATCGGCGCGTTTCGCCAATACTTTGGAAATTTCGATACCGAATGGGATGAACGGTGTTTTCCAGCGTACAACGTCACCACAGCCCACGTCCAGAATCTTACCCGCACCTAAAACGCGCAAATAACGTGCGTTTTCAGAAGGGCGCAGGAGGTAATTCAATCTACGTACCGCACTCGCCATCCGTTTCAGGGACCCACGCTTTTTGGCGCGCTTTTCACCTTCTGTCGCATAGGTTTTTTCCCAGGCAAAATCTTCTTCTAGAGATGTGTAGGCTGGGGGATTTTGAAGGTAGATCATATCGCATGTATCACAGGCCACGACATCCCATTCATCGCGCGAATACACGGGTAGTTTTACCGCCTGTGTTTCCGCGCAATTTGGACATGCCCTGTGTGATGCATTGCTCATCGCGATTAGCCTTTCACCGCTTTGACAATTTTTTCGGCCGCGTCATCCAAATCATCGGCGGCAATAACATCCAACGGTGAATTGTTGATGATATCTTTGCCTTCTTGAACTTTTGTGCCTTCAAGACGCACAACCAATGGCACCTTCAGGCCCACTTCTTTCACCGCTTGCACCACGCCCTCGGCGATCACATCACAGCGCATGATACCACCAAAGATGTTGACCAAAATACCTTTGACCTGTGGATCAGATGTGATGATTTTGAATGCGGCCGTTACTTTTTCCGCTGTGGCACCACCACCAACATCCAAAAAGTTAGCAGGCTCGGCGCCTTTCAATTTGATGATGTCCATTGTCGCCATCGCCAATCCAGCACCGTTGACCATACAGCCAATTTCACCGTCCAGCGCGATATAGCTAAGGTCGTATTTTGAGGCTTCCAATTCTTTCGCGTCTTCTTCGGTTTCATCACGCAATGCCAAAATATCTGGCTGGCGGAACAGGGCATTATCGTCAAAGCCCATTTTGGCATCCAGACATTTCAAACCGCCTGTTTCCAACACGATCAACGGGTTGATTTCCAACATGTCCATGTCTTTCTCGACGAACATACGGTACAGGTTTGTGGTCAATTCAACGCATTCAGCAACGTTGGTGCCAGTCAGCTCCAGGGCATCCGCAACCGCTTTGCCGTTTTCAAGGGTAAAGCCAGTGTTGGGATCGATTGTGACGGTGATGATTTTTTCTGGTGTGTCTTCTGCAACCGCCTCGATGTCCATGCCACCTTCAGTCGAGGCGACGAATGAAATACGCGATGTTGAGCGATCCAATAAAACCGCCAAATACAGTTCTGTTTCAATGTCTGAACCATCCTCGATATAGATGCGGTTCACTTGTTTGCCGGCAGGGCCTGTTTGGTGTGTGACCAATGTGTTGCCCAGCATCAGTTTGGTTTGCGCCACGGCATCGTCCAGCGAGAAAGCAAGGCGAACGCCGCCTTTTTCACCAGCGGCGGCCTCTTTGAATGACCCTTTACCACGGCCACCTGCGTGAATTTGTGCTTTCACGACCCATAATGGGCCATCAAGTTTGGTGGCGGCTGCGGCGGCTTCGCTTGCATCAAAAACGGGCTGGCCGTCTGACACGGGACATCCGTATGATTTCAACAGTTGTTTTGCTTGGTATTCGTGAATGTTCATCGCAAGAGACTCCGTTAGGGCGCTAAATTTTTTCGATCTTTGGCATAATCAAACATAATATTGCTTACGCACAAAGTAGTTTTTGCACAAAATAGGCGTGTACTGCGAAATTAACTAGTTTTGTGATCACTAATTATTTTCATGTGATCACAAAATATTTAAAACCGCTGATGTGGCGGTTTTTGATCACCTTTGTTCGCTTTTTGTATCACAATTGCGCCAAGCGAACATTCTGTGCGTTGACTTCTCGAAGTTAGCCAAACCGCGCGTAATATCTGGACCTACAAACAAAAAAACGCGCCCCAATGGGACGCGCTTAAAATTTCTAAACTTGAGGTGGCTTAGGCCAAAGAGCCGTCAATCGCGATACAGGCTTCGACCAAACCATTGACTGCGTTGACAGAGTTATCAAACCCTGTTTGCTCTTCTTTGTTCAACTTGATTTCCACAATGCGTTCAATGCCGCCGGCACCAATCACTGTTGGTACGCCGACATATGTGTCTTTCAAGCCATAAGCGTCCGCCACGTGTGCCGCACATGGCATCAGACGTTTTTGATCTTTCAAATATGCTTCGGCCATTTCAATGGCTGATGCGGCGGGGGCGTAATATGCGGAACCTGTTTTCAACAGGCCTACAATTTCAGCACCGCCATCGCGGGTACGTTGCACGATTGCGTCCAATTTTTCCTGTGTCGTCCACCCCATGTCCACCAGATCAGGCAATGGAATGCCTGCAACTGTGGAATAGCGTGTCAATGGAACCATTGTGTCGCCGTGGCCACCCAATACAAATGCGGTCACGTCTTTGACGGATACATCGAATTCTTCGGCCAAGAAGTGGCGAAAGCGTGCGCTATCCAAGATGCCAGCCATGCCGCAAACTTTTTCCGTTGGCAGGCCGCTGAATTTTTGCAACGCCCAAACCATCGCGTCCAGCGGGTTTGTGATACAGATAACGAATGCGTTTGGCGCGTGCTCTTTGATGCCTTGGCCAACGGATTTCATAACTTTCAGATTGATGCCCAACAGGTCATCACGCGACATGCCCGGTTTACGTGCAACACCGGCGGTAACGATACAAACGTCTGCGCCTGCGATGTCGGCGTAATCTGTGGTGCCTGAAATGCGTGCGTCGTATTTATCAACGGGGCCTGCTTCGGAAATATCCAATGCTTTGCCTTGTGGAATGCCGTCAGCGATGTCGAACAAAACGATGTCGCCAAGTTCTTTCAATGCAGCAAGGTGGGCCAGTGTGCCACCGATCATGCCAGAGCCGATCAGTGCGATTTTTGCGCGTGCCATATGTAATCTCCGTATGGGTCTTGGTCAAAATTTCAAGGCTGTGACTAATCCCATTGCACCCCAAGTTCAAGCGACATGTTGTCCGAATCGATGTGATCATGGGCTTAGTGCATGATTTTACATCTGTTTTTCCAACAAAGATTTGATCGACACGACCGCCAAACGGCCAATATGCGCCACCGCGATGATGCGGGGCGCATGGGCAAAGGATACCCTAAAGGGTGCAGAAAAGATGATCAGTGGCGAGGATGCAATCCCAGACCCCACCATCAAAGATTCGGATGACCACAAGGCGAAACCGGAAAATAGCTAAGCGTCTTTGCTGTCTTTTTTCAACGTTTCAGACAGGTTTTCATATGACTCACCCGCCGCGATTAAACAGGCTTGCCCATTTGGTAAAGTGACTAAAATTGTCCATGTTCCTGTTTTATCCGAGGCGTATATTTCCATGATACCGTTGTTGCGTCCCAGTCCAATACCCTGCCGTGTTTCGCCATATTTTTTGGACAGGCTTTGGACAACTTGGGTGCGATCACCACAGGTTGTGGCCTGTGCATTGGCCGCCTGAGCCATAATAGCAAGGCCAAAGCCAAGCGAGAGGGCGAAGAGTTTTTTGTGCATTCTGGCCTTTCTGAAATCCACTGTCATTGGTGGACTTGATCGTTCTGATGTTGTTTTAGATTACCCACACCCTGTCAAAAAAAATCCAAAATACCGTTAATATTGCGTACGCCTGTTGACACTCCGACGCGACAATGGCCTTTTGTCACCAAAGGGGATTTTCAATGCTAACAATGATTATCGGTATGATCCTGTGGGTCGATGCGCACATGTATAAACGCCTATTGCCGCGCAGTCGCGAACGGTTGAATGAACGGATCGGTGCAGGACCTGCGCGTGGTCTGATGTCGGTGGTGATTTTGCTGTCGGTTGTGCTGATGGTGATGGGGTATCGCGCGGCACCGGTGACGCAAATATACGCACCAGTGGCGGGTATGGGGCATCTGAATAATCTGTTGATGATTGTGGCGGTAATTTTAATCGGCATGGGCAAATCCAAGGGACGTATGGGTACATGGTTACGTCACCCGATGCTGACGGGCATTATCGTTTGGGCGGTTGCGCACCTGATGGTCAATGGCGATCTGGCCTCGATCATTCTGTTTGGCGGCATGGCCGTTTGGGCATTCTTGCAAATGATGCTGATTAATAATCGCGAAACTTGGCAACGTCCCACCGCAGGCCCTGTGTCGGGGGATATCAAATTGTTGATTATATCCGCTGTTGTGTTCATCGTTATTGTCAGTATCCACATGGCGCTGGGCTATAATCCATTTTTAGGAAGCTACTGATGAAAGCGTATCGTTTCATAACCAATGACGACACATCCGAATTTTGCCACCGCGTGACCGAAGCATTGTCCAAGGGCTGGAAACTACACGGCAGTCCGCAATATGCGTTTGATGAAAAACATGGCGTGATGCGCTGTGGCCAAGCGGTGACCAAAAAAACCGACGTGCCCTATTCCAAGGATGTCAAACTGGGCGCATTGTGATCACATAATTGCAATTAATGGGTAAACGTGATCACAAAAATGATTATTTCGCCGTTGGGGCAACTTAACTCGTCGTTTTTTCGCCTTTGCTCGTGACTTTTCCTCACAGTGCTGTAAAAAACGCCTAAGAGTAGCCATTCTTGGGGAGTATCACATGGCAAATGCAAACGGCGGCAAGCGACCGCTTTCGCCACATTTGACGATTTATCGTCCACAAATGAGCTCCGTTTCATCCATCATCAACCGGATCACCGGTGTCGCACTGACCCTTGGGTTTGTGTTGATTATCTGGTGGCTGTTGGCCGTCACAACGGGTGGCCATTATTTTGATGACGTTAATGGGTTTCTAAGCAGTTGGCTTGGCGGTTTGATCATGATCGGATCACTTTGGGCGCTGTGTTATCACCTGTTAGGCGGCATTCGTCACCTGATCTGGGACATGGGATATGGGTTTGATTTAAAGGTGGCTGATCGCATGGGCTGGGCTGTCATCATCGGCAGCTTCATTTTGACCCTTATCGTGTTACTAAGTGCAGGAGTATTCTCATGAGCTTTAAAACGGCCAAGGGTCGCGTGATTGGATTGGGTTCCGCCAAAGAGGGGGCACACCACTGGTTTGGTGAACGCCTCAAGGCGGTTGCCTTGATCCCGTTGACCATCGCATTCATCGCCATTATCGCGCCATTAATTGGCGCAGATCACACCACCGTCACCACCGCATTGCAAAGCCCATTAAAAGCGATTGCATTGATCTTGTTCTTCGTCGTTACGTTTAAACACCTCGAAGAGGGGCTACAGGTGGTGATCGAAGATTACGTTCATTCCAAAGGGCGCGTTTTGGTGTTGATCGTTTTGAATAAATTATTCTGCTGGGCATTTGGTCTGGCCGCTATTTTCGCCATCGCAAAAATCGCTTTTGCTGGTTGATACGGAGAGTATGAATGTCGTCTTACGAATATATTGATCACGAATATGATGTTGTTGTTGTCGGGGCAGGCGGTGCAGGATTGCGCGCCACATTGGGCATGGCAGAACAGGGGCTGAAAACCGCCTGTGTTTCCAAAGTATTCCCAACACGCTCACACACCGTCGCCGCACAGGGCGGTATCGCCGCATCATTGGCAAACATGGACGTTGGCACCACGCCAAACGATCATTGGCAATGGCATCTGTACGACACGGTCAAAGGTTCTGATTGGTTGGGCGACACGGATGCGATGGAATATTTGGTGCGCGAAGCCCCCAAAGCGGTTTATGAATTGGAACATTACGGTGTGCCATTTTCGCGTACCGAAGAAGGCAAAATTTACCAACGCCCATTTGGTGGCCACACCACGAAATTCGGTGAAGGCCCATCGGTGCAACGCACCTGCGCTGCCGCTGACCGCACGGGCCACGCAATTCTGCACACGCTGTACGGCCAATCCCTGAAACATAACGCTGAATTTTATATCGAATATTTCGTGACCGATTTGATCATGACCGAGGATGGCCGCTGTCAGGGCGTCATCGCATGGAAATTGGACGACGGTACGATCCACCGCTTTAACGCCAAGATGGTTGTTTTAGCCACGGGCGGTTATGGCCGTGCCTATTTCAGCGCCACATCGGCTCACACTTGTACGGGTGACGGCGGTGGCATGGTTGCACGCCAAGGTTTGGCCTTACAGGACATGGAATTTGTGCAATTTCACCCCACTGGCATTTATGGCTCTGGGTGTTTGATTACCGAGGGTGCGCGCGGCGAGGGTGGTTATTTAACCAACTCCGAGGGCGAACGTTTCATGGAACGTTACGCACCAACGTACAAGGATTTGGCATCACGCGATGTGGTTTCACGCTGTATGACCATGGAAATTCGCGAAGGTCGCGGTATCGGCGCCGAGGGCGATCATATCCACCTGCACCTTAACCACCTGCCACCTGATACACTGGCGGAACGACTGCCCGGTATTTCCGAAAGCGCGAAAATTTTTGCAGGCGTGAATGTGAACAAGGAACCCATCCCTGTTATCCCAACTGTGCATTACAATATGGGCGGCATTCCGACGAATTATTGGGGTGAAGTTTTGGATCCCACCGCCAAAGACCATGATCGCGTATTGCCAGGCTTGATGGCCGTTGGCGAAGCAGGCTGTGCATCGGTCCACGGTGCCAACCGTTTGGGCTCTAACAGTTTGATCGATTTGGTTGTGTTTGGTCGCGCCGCCGCAATTCGCGCCGCCAAGGTTGTGGATGCAGAGGCATCGAATGAACCCCTGAATGAAAAGTCAGTGGAACGCTCGATGGCGCGTTTTGATGGTATCCGCCACGCGGATGGCGCCATTCCAACGGCTGAATTACGCCTTGAAATGCAAAAAAACATGCAGGCTGATGCGGCTGTGTTCCGCACAGATAAAACATTGGCCGAAGGCGTTCAAAAAATGACTGCTGTCGCCAAAAAGGTAGCTGATCTAAAGGTCACTGATCGTTCATTGATCTGGAACTCTGACCTGATGGAAACGTTGGAACTAACCAACCTGATGCCCAACGCATTGGCCACCATTGTTGGCGCCGAAGCCCGCAAAGAAAGCCGTGGCGCCCACGCGCACGAAGATTACCCCGATCGTGACGACAAAAATTGGCGCAAACACAGCCTGTGCCGTGTGACGGATGATCGCGTAAAACTCACATATCGCGATGTGCATATTGATCCCCTAACAACCGAGGCCGAGGGCGGTATCGATATGAAAATACTGGCTCCCAAAGCACGGGTTTATTAATGCGCGCACTGTTTGCCATATCAACCTTAATCACAGTGGCCGCTTGTGCCCCCGCCGCGCCTACAATGGATGTGGCACAGGCACAGGTTTATTGCCGTGAAAAGGTGTCCAATCCGATTGATACCCGTGTCAGCATGGGAATTGGGATTGGAAATGGCGGCAGGGTAAACACATCCGGTGGTATCCAAATCGGCGTCAATGTCGATGCGCTGACATCCCCCGAAGCGACATATGAAAAATGTGTCAAAACGAATTCCGGGCAATTCCCGACCGCGCCGCTGGCCGGATAATGAAAGTCGAAGGTAACAAATGGTAGAACTTACACTTCCGAAAAATTCACGCATGACGGTTGGCAAATCTTGGCCAAAACCCGCAGGGGCGACGAATGTGCGTGCGTTTAAAATTTACCGCTGGAACCCCGACACAGGCGAAAACCCATCGCTGGACACGTATTTTCTGGATATGGACACATGTGGCCCAATGGTTCTGGATGCGCTGATCAAAATCAAAAACGAAGTCGACCCAACCTTGACGTTCCGTCGTTCATGCCGCGAAGGCATCTGTGGTTCCTGTGCGATGAACGTCGATGGTATCAACACGCTGGCCTGTATTTACGGGTTGGACGAGATTAAGGGCGATGTAAAAATATACCCATTGCCACACATGGAAGTGGTCAAAGATTTGATCCCTGACCTGACCCATTTTTATGCCCAACACGCCAGCATTATGCCGTGGTTGGAAACCAAAACCAACAAACCCGCCACCGAATGGAAACAATCCATCGAGGATCGCAAGAAATTGGATGGTCTGTATGAATGTGTGATGTGTGCCTGTTGTTCCACATCCTGCCCGTCATATTGGTGGAATTCTGACCGCTATCTTGGTCCGGCGGCGTTGTTGCACGCATATCGTTGGATCATCGATTCACGCGACGAAGCAACCGGCGAACGTCTGGACGATCTCCAAGATCCGTTCAAATTGTACCGCTGTCACACCATCATGAACTGTGCCAAAACATGCCCCAAGGGTTTGAACCCCGCCAAGGCAATCGCAGAAATCAAAAAGAAAATGGTCGAACGCACACTGTAATGTGAAATCACCGCGCACCGTCCTCGCTACATCGGCGGGGAATTGCTGTTCGTGGACTGAATAATTGACGATTTTCACCAATCTTCTATGGTATGTTCATGATACGTTTTATTGCATTGGCATTTGCCGTTCTTTTCGCCCCTGTGGCCGCCTGGGCGCAACAATGCCCTGAGCGCGCCCAAGATGCGCTGTTTCACAGCTGTCAAACCTCTGCGGTTGTTGACCTGCAATTTTTTCCTGTGGACATCACACCACAATCGACGGACATCCTGTCGGTGACGGGCACATATTCCAGCGGTGATCGTTTCGGCGTCGAAGGGTTGGCGTTTGATGCGGATCGTGTGGTTTCGTCACGGTTTCAGGGCTGGGATGGAATTTTATTGGTCTCGCCTGATGGTGAACCCAAGCTGTTCAACGCATCAAACGTTCAATTGGCCGACACAACATTCAACCTAAAACGCCAACCAGATCGGCATGATTTTGTGAAATTGGCGCGCGCGCAGGGCTACAGCCTGATCCAATCTCACCTGCTGATTACCAATGGGGCATTGGATGTAAAACAGGTCGGAAGTGCGCGTCGCTTCGTGCGCCGCATGTTTTTTACCGACAGTACGGGATGGGGTGTCTATGAAACCAAAACGGCACTGACATTGTATGACGCCGCCGTCGAAATCCAAGAGGCATTGAACCCCTCAATGGTGATAAACCTTGATATGGGCGCCTATAATTACTGTCAGAAAAATACGTCTGATGGTTTTGTGGGCTGTGGTAATCTGTTCACGCAGGCGCAAAACCTGACCAACCTGATTACCATTCAACAGCCCATCACAAACTAGCAGTACGTTTCTGGCCCGACGTATTGGCTAACTGAATATCGATCACCATAAGCCCAACCAACGGGCAGGATGGTTTCGATTTCCGCCAATTGATCCGCAGATAAATCAATATGCGACGCCCCAACCCATTCCATCAAATGTTCAGCGGTGCGGGTTGCAGGGATCGGGATCACATGATCGCCACGCGATAAAACCCACGCCAACGCCGCCGCCGATGTTGTCATTCCATTGTCCACCGCCCATGCGCGAAACGGTTTCAACATTGCCAAATTATCCGACAGATTGGGTTCCATGAACCGAGGGTTGTTTATCCGTAAATCGGGCGGGCTCATATTTTCACGTAGGGCAGGTGCATCCGTCAACATCCCACGCGCCAAGGGCGAAAACGGCACAAACGCCACGCCTAATTCGGCACAGGTGCGGATTAACCCCAAATCTGGCATCCGCGTCCACAACGAATACTCGTTCTGCACTGCCATACAGGGATGTACAGCCTGTGCGCGGCGCAATGTGGTTGGCGATACCTCTGACAACCCATACCCACCTATGCGCCCCTGATCGATAAGCCCTTTCAGGGTTTCGACCACCTCTTCAATCGGGCGATCTGCCTCGCGACGGTGAATGTAAAACAAATCCACATAATCCACGCCTAACCGTTTCAGCGATGCATCCAAGCTGGCGCTGATGTAATCCTTGGCATTGTTAAATTGGCGCACAGGTTGGGTCTGAATGCCCGTTTTGGTTGCGATTTTGATATTCGCGCCGGTTTCACGCAAAAACTGTCCAATCAGGTTTTCCGACAGGCCCGCACCGTAAATATCTGCCGTATCGAAAAAATCGATACCCTGATCCACGGCCGCCGCCATGCACCTTTGCGCGGTTGGCGTATCCGTGGCACCAAAAAATCCAGTAATGCTCATGGCACCAAACCCAATCGCACTGATCTGTGGGCCATTTATCCCCAATCTACGTTTTTTCATCGCGCTCTCCTCGTGAATTGTTCAACATTTTACCCCACACCACAGCCATGATTGCGGCGCATGGTATCTATGCACGCGATGTTATTTACACGATTGCATGACCCCTCTATAAGGCGTCAAACCTGACAATCAAAGAGATGACAATGATCAAAGTTTTTGGCCACAAAGCCCCCGACACAGATGCCACTTGTTCCGCAATTATCTGGGCTTGGTATATGACCCAAAACGGCACGCCCGCCACGCCATATGTTTTGGGCACCCCCAACACAGAAGCGGCATTTGTGATTGATCGCTGGGGTTTTGAAAAACCTGAACTGTTGACCACCGCCAACGGCGCGGATGTGGTGATTGTGGACACAAATAACCCTGCCGAATTGCCCGATGACATCAATGACGCCAACATCATGGAAATCATCGACCACCACCTGTTGGTCGGCGGGTTGAAAACCAAAGGTCCGATAAACATCACCATCAAACCCGTTGCATGCACTGCCACCATTATGGCTGGTATGGTGGGCGACGCGCTGAAATCCGCACCCACGGGCATCAAAGGGTTGATCCTGTCGTGTGTCTTGTCCGACACCTTGGAATTTCGCAGCCCAACCACCACGGATGTGGATGTGGCATTGGCCAAATCTTTGGCCACCGATTTGGGTGTTGATATTGCGCAATACGCGGGCGAAATGTTCGCGGCCAAATCCGATGTGTCTGCATTTTCAGACGCCGAATTGCTGCGGATGGATTCCAAGGAATATGCCATCGATGGTACAAAATTTCGCATCTCTGTTCTGGAAACCACCAGCCCCGAAACCGTTTTGTCACGCAAAGACAGCTTGATGTCTGAAATGACAACCGTCGCGCAACAGGACGGCGTTGACCAAGTCTTGTTGTTTGTCGTCGACATCCTGAACGAACAAGCAAGCCTGTTGATCCCAAACGATCTGGTCAAAACCATTGCGGAAAAATCATTTAATGCGACGGTGACAGGCGACATTGTGGTGCTACCGGGTGTTGTTTCACGCAAAAAACAAATCATCCCGAACCTTACAGTTTAGCTATAGGTTAATAACTGTCAAAATGAGAGGTTTTTGACCTCTCATTTCTGGTTCTATAATTTAATACTTTAAAAACAACGTAGTAGACATCATGACCCCCCTATTTGTGGCTAGGAGGGTTTCGTGAGTATTTGTGCTAAAATGGTTGTGCTAGGCTCCCTGTTAAGGGGTTGTTAACTATTTTGAATGAGGTTTCTTATGCAACATGACTGGATCATCGACGTACTTTCTGACCTGCGGACTTTCGCAGATAACCACGAAATGAACCGCTTGGCGGAACAGTTGGACGACGCAATTTTGATGGCCGTTTCGGAAATCAAATCGACCGAGCAAGATAAGGTGGAAATGGGGGCGAATGAGCCAAAAGATAGGGGTCTTTTTAGAACAATTAACGCAGGCTAACACCATCGAGGGCCTCCATCAACTCGTCCTCTTGTCTGCATCCCTGTTTGACGCCGAACACGCCATTTACCACAGCGTCAGCGCAAATTCCGAACCCTTTGCATTGGCCAGTTATGGCCCCGAATGGGCAAACTATTATGAATCCGAACGTCTGTTTTTGGTCGATCCGGTTGTCCTTAATTCTTTCCAAAAATATGAAGCCTACGAATGGAAATCTCTGGATTGGTCCAGCAAAACCGCACGCAAATTGATTTTGGATGCCTCCGAGGGCGGTGTCGGCAACCAAGGTATTTCATTCCCCATTCGCGGTCCGCACGGTGAACAGGCGCTGTATTCCTTGAATGCCACGACCACGGATGAAAAATGGGCGCGTTTTATGATCCGTGAACGCAATAACCTGTTGCTGGTGTCCTACTATATCCACGAATGTGCGCGGCGCATTTTGGCGCAATCGCACGATCAACATTTTATCAAGCTGTCCCCTCGCGAAGTGGACAGCTTGACCCTGTTGGGGTTGGGTCAAAACCGCGCCCGCGTGGCCGAGACATTGTCGATCTCAGAACACACCCTGCGGGTTTACATTGAATCCGCGCGCATAAAACTGGGTGCGAACAACACCACCCACGCGGTGGCATCGGCGATGACCCAAGGATTGATTTCAATTTGAACTAATTCGTTAATATAAAAACCCGCGCGGCGAGCGGTGCGAAAATATCCGATTTACCTTATCATAGTAGCCCTTCCGGCAGGAGGGCACATGATGCTTAGATACATTTATACACACGAATTGAATAAATACCCCAAGTTACGCGACAGCATGTTTCGCGACCGCGCCACCCAATTTCGCGATCGTTTGAAATGGGAGGTGTCGGTCGACGCCAACGGGTTCGAGCGTGACGAATACGACGACCTGAACCCGCTCTATGCCATTTGGGTTTTGCCTGATGGCCGTCACGGCGGTTCCATGCGTACCTTGCCCACAACCGGACGGGTGATGGTGAACGATCATTTTTTACATGTTTTGGGTTACAAAATCCAGTCTGATACCTGTTGGGAAAGTACGCGATTTTGCATGGCTCCCGATTTGGGTCATTCGGCGGTGCGGATTTCTGCGGCGATCATGTTGGCAGGCTGTCAAATCGGCCTCAGCCAAGGTTTGGATCAGGCTGTCGCGGTTTTTGACCCCATGATGGTGCGGATTTATCGTCAACTTGGGTGGTCACCCAAGGTTTTGGGTGCCATCGGTGAAGGGCGTCAAAAAATATGCGCTGGCACATGGGAATTTAGCCGTGAAATACAGGCCAGCATGGCCGCACAGGCGGGCGTTTCCGTGGCATTGTCCGAACTTTGGTATCTGCGATCCATGGGACATCAAAACACCCTCGCGGCCTGACTTGCCGCTGGTACATCACGCACAGATTTCGTAGGCTTCGCCCAATAATACGGGCGAGGCGCAGGCGTGAAATATTCAGACGATCAAGCAGATGCATATGATGCCGTCACCTCGGCATTATTGTCGGCGGGTGTCGATCTGGAAAATGAAACCCTATTACCCCACGCCGAAGGATCCGATCAGGTTCTGGCGATTTTGGGCAAGGCGGGGTCGGGTAAGACTTTGCTGTTGGCAAATTTGGCGGATGCGTTGTTGGATGCGGGCGTCGACCTGATTTCGGGCGACTACGAGGGGAAACCGCGCAAGGATCGCCGCACCCTTGCCATCCTCGCCCCCACCAACAAAGCAGCCAGCGTGTTGCGTAATCGCGGCGTTCAGGCCACAACTATCCACCGCATTTTATATACCCCGATGTACGACCCCGAATACGAAAAAATCGCCGAATGGTTGAATGGTAACGGCGAGCGCCCCCAAATCGAAGGCTTAACAGACACCGCCCTTGATCGTGCGATGCTGTTTTTCCAAAGCAATAAATCAATTCCCGGCGCATTGGCCACCGCAGGATTACGCGGTTCGGATTTTATCATTGGCTGGAAACGCCGCGAGGAACCATTAGATATTGGTTTCATTGATGAAAGTTCGATGTTGGATGATAAACAGTTCGAGGATCTTAAGGAAATATTTTCCACCCTTGTGATGTTTGGCGACCCCGCACAATTGGCTCCTGTGGGACAATCGGGCGCGATGGCATTCGAAAATATCCCCAAATCACGCCAACGCCATCTGACCCGAATTCACCGACAGGCCGGCGACAGCCCGATTTTGGATTTGGCGCACGCGCTGGCCGACCCACAGCTGACATTTCAGGACTTTGAACGCATGATCGCACAGGCCGCACAACAGGATGATCGCGTCATTTTGGCGCCCTCCGTACAATCCGACCTGATGGCACGTTCGCCCGTTTTGGTTTGGCGAAATGCCACCCGCATCCGCCTGATCCAAGCATTTCGTCGCGCCTATGACGCCCCCGAAGATCGCTTGTTATCGGGCGAACCCTTGATCTGCGACGGTATCGAATTGCCAATGAAACACCGCAAAAAACGTATCGATCTTGAGGCACGCGGCCTGATCAAAGGGGCGCAATGTGTCTATCTTGGGGATGGGCGCAAACCGGGTTTTTCCCGCCTACACGTGATCGGCGCACCTGACCCCCAAGTCAGCGCCGCCAGCATCATCAAAATCGAAGCCCCCGACCAAGAGGAACCGTTCATCCCGTTTGCCGCCCGCATGGGGGCGGCATTCGTTCACGGTGCCGCCTGTACAATCCACAAGGCGCAAGGATCACAATGGTCAGACGTCCAAGTGTTCGCCCCTGACCTGTTCATTGCCGCCAAAATGGGCCGCACAGAAGCAGGCATTCCATTGTGGAAACGTTTGGCATACGTGGCCATCACCCGCGCGGTGGAACGTCTGTATTGGGTCAAGGAATACCGCTTAGCACGCCCAACTGGGCCATTACACACGGATGATTTACGCAGTCAAATTTCGAACGAGCTGACACTGGAACCGATGGAAGAGGGTTAAAACTCTAAAACACCAAATTCATCATCACCATCGAAACGACCAAAAACAGAACCGTCATAATCCCGCCTGTTTTCACAAAATCCTTCACCCGATACCCCCCAGGCCCCATGATCAAGGCGTTCACTTGGTGGGTTGGGATCAAGAAGGAATTTGAAGTGGAAATTGCGACCGTCATTGCGAAAATTGCGGGATCGCCACCCGACGCCACGGCGATGGATACGGCCAACGGTACCAATAAAACGGTGGCACCAACGTTGGACATAATCAGGGTGAAAACGGTCGCCAAAATTGCAACGCCGACTTGTAATGACCAAACTGGCCAGCCATCCAAAATCATTATCACACCATGCGCCATCCATTCAGCAGTGCCCGTACTTTGAACCGCCAGCCCCAATGGAATCAATCCCGCCAACAGGAAGACAGTGTTCCATCCGACGGCGTCATATGCCTCGTCAATCGACAGAACTTTGGTGGTAATCATGCCCACTGCGCCAACCAACAGGCACAGCGATAACCGAACGGGCGTGAACAGGATCAACGACAACGAGATCACGAAAAACAACACTGCCCAGCCAACTTTTTGCGGGCGCAATTCCTCTTGTGGGTAATCCGATGTCACGATGACGAAATTGCGATCCGATTTTAGGCGCGTCAACGCTTCCCACTGTGTTTGCACAACCAACGTGTCGCCGGCATGCAATTCCATGATGCCGATACGGGTCGATTGGTGGTCGTCGGTTTCCACATGGCTGTAGGTTTCTTCGGCGCGATGAATAGCCAGCAATGCCATACCATACGCCTTGCGAAACTGCATTTCACGCGCGGTCTTGCCGATCACCATTGAATCGGGCGGGATCACAATCTCTGCCACACCTGCCTTGGTCGGCACGAACTCTTCGGCGAACACATCCAAGGCCGGTAACGCTTGCAGTCCGTAATCTTCGCACATCTGCTCGATCACTTTTTTGCGCCCCAAAATCGCCAATCGACAAGGCGGGGTGATTTCCGTGTCCAACGTCGGCCCAACCCAACGCTTGCCGTTGTGGTACGTCCCAATCACATAAATGTGGTGCGCATCCATCAAATCACCCAAGGATTCACCCATCAGGATTGATCCCTCTGGCACAATAACCTCAATGATATCGGCCTTTAGGCCATAAATCCGCTTCAAATAATCCTTCATAGATCGGCCAGATGATCCATCCACACGTCCACCTGAACCCGGTAAAACCCATCGGCCAAACAGGACGAAATACAATACGCCCGTTACCAACAAGGCCGCGCCAACAGGCGTCACAGAAAACAGGCTGAACGGTTCCATCTGTAATTCGGGCGGCAAATCTGCGTTCGCGGTATCTAATAAATCATTTAGCAAAATCAACGGCGATGACCCAACCATCGTCATCGTCCCACCCAAAATCGCACTGAACCCCATCGGCATTAACAAGCGTGACAACGGAATTTCTGTCCGCGCCGAAATGCGGCTGACCACAGGCAGGAATAACGCCGCCGCACCAACGTTTTGCAGAAAGCTGGAAATAACACCGACCGTTGCTGAAACCACAGGAACAATACGTTTTTCGGTGCTGCCACCAATTTTTAAAATATGCGCGGCAACGGTATTCATCAGGCCTGTTTTATCCAGCCCTGCACCGATAATCATCACTGCAATTATCGAAATCACCGCGTTGGATGCAAACCCATCAAACAGGTTTTTCACATCCGCCAATCCGCTTAACGGTGGATAGTAGCTGAGCGCACCCAGCAGAACCATGATGATAATCGCCGCCAAATCGACACGCACAATTTCAGAAACAAACAGAAAAACAGTAAAACCAAGCACAGATAAAACCGCAATCATTTCAAATGTTAATGTGATTGGAGCCATGCGGTGATTTCCCTAGTTTTATCTAATCCTTTGTGAATAACCCATTTTTTGACCTACGACCACGCTAAAAGCGTCGCAAAAGGCCACAAAGCAAACGTATTGTCGGTTTTAACCCTGTGCCATGATGCACAGCATCTCGAATACAATGGAAATTCCCAACCACGCAGTGGCACCAGATTGATCAAATGGTGGCGACACCTCAACCAAATCCATGCCAATCAGGTTCACACCCTGTAATTCACGCACGACCTGCAATCCCTGAAAGCTGTTTGGCCCGCCTACCTCGGGTGTGCCGGTGCCGGGTGCAAATGTCGGATCAATGAAATCAATATCATACGAGCAATATGTCGGTTGATCGCCCACAATTGCACGCGCCTGCGCCATCACATCGGCGATACCCCGATCAAACAACTCTTCGATCTGGATGATCGTTACACCTTGTTCGCGACCCCATTCAATATCTGCGCCGTCGTACATTGTGCCGCGAATACCGATCTGAATGACACGTTTTGGATCCAACAATCCCTCTTCTATGGCGCGGCGAAATGGGGTGCCGTGGGTGTATTTAAATCCATCGAAATAGCTCTCGAATAAATCGGTATGCGCATCAAAATGGATCATACCCACGGGCGCATCCGCCGCCAACGCACGCAAAACAGGCAAACTGGTTAAATGATCGCCCCCAATGGTCATCGGCCTAATGCCTTTGGCGACGACTTGTTTATAAAACCCCGTGATCCGGTCCATACAATCCTGAATATCGGCAGGGTTCACTGGCGCATCGCCCAAATCGGCAAAATTCGCCATCTCAAAGGGTTTAATCCGCGTCGCACCGTTCATCGCGCGGATCATTGTGGACAGATCACGCATTTGCCGTGGTCCGTGGCGCGGGCCAGGGCGGTTGGTGGTGCCCGCATCCCACGGCACTCCGATTAACCCCACATCTACATCGTCAACTTCGGCACTGTTCAGCGATAAATGCGGCAGGCGCATAAAACTGGGCACACCCGCAAAACGCGGCAATTGCATGCCATCCACTGGCTGAAAAAAACTGTTGGGGGTTTTGGCCATTGATACTCTCCTTAATTGGATAAAGGTTTGCATCTTTCGCACGACTAAGCCAGTATTTTTGCAAATGAAATGGGTGAAAAATGACGCAAACAATCCTGATCACAGGCGCCTCTGGCGGTATCGGTGCCACCACTGCGCAATTGTTTTTGCAACACGGCTGGAATGTTGCCCTGTTGGCACGTCGCGGCGATGAACTGGCCACGGTCGCCAAAAACCACCCCAATGCCATATGCGTTCCATGCGATGTAACACGCGAAGGTCAGGTGGTTGATGCATTCAAAACCACCGCTGATCATTTTGGCGCAATTGATGTGCTGTTTAACAACGCTGGCATCTTCACCCCGCAGGCACGCATCGATGAAACCACGATTGGCGATTGGCAAAAATCCATCGACGTCAACCTTACAGGTATGTTTCTGTGCGCCCGCGAGGCGTTTCGCTACATGCTTAAAAATGGCGGGCGGATTATCAACAACGGGTCGGTTTCCGCGCAAACGCCGCGTCTGGGCGCCGCGCCCTATACCGCCACCAAACATGCAATCACAGGGCTGACGAAAACCATCGCGCTGGATGGGCGGGATTTAAATATCTGTTGCGGTCAAATTGATGTCGGCAATGCGCATACCGATATGGTTGAAAACCTGATCCGTGCGGGTGAAATGGTCGAAACCATGGCCGTGTCAGACGCGGCACAAGCCGTGTGGAATATGGCGCAACTGCCCTTAACAACGAATGTGTTGTCCATGACAATTATGGCCAATAAAATGCCATTCGTTGGCCGTGGCTAAGGTGTTGTTAAAGGGTCTTGGCCATCACAACAGCACTCACCTTGGCGCCCGTGGCACAGGTATAATAATCCTTACGCGCACCTTTGACGGTGAAACCATGCGCCGTGTATAACGCGCGTGCGGGTGCATTGTTATCCACAACTTCTAAAAATACCTCGGTGACATCATTGTTGCGACACAGGGCATCCATCGCCGTCATCAATCCGCGCGCAATCCCCTGACGACGCTGTTCTGGATCTACGGCCAGCGTTAACAACTCTGCCTCTCCTCCGCCAATGCTCATCAGGGCAAACCCGTGTTCGTGTGGAATTAGATGGATATTCTTTTGCGCCAATAAACCGCGAAACGCATCCGCCGACCATGGGCGTGGCACGGTGAAACTGTTGCTGTGTAATGTGGCCAGCCGTTCAGGGGTCATGGCTGTATTGGGGGTAAAATAATGGGGGGCTGATCGGTGGGAAATGCGGCACCTGAATCCTGTAAATACAACGGGGCAGGGCGTGGATTGTCGTCGTCAATTCTCGCCGCCGCCAATCGCGCAACGGCACTGGGCAGGGGCACCATCGGTGCGCGCCGATCCGTAAATAAGTCTGCAATCGCATCGCCGTCGGCGATAATCACACGTAGGGATTTATCAATTTCGTCCAATGCCATTAAAACGGGCGCACCCCGTGGCGCACCGTCCAAAAATTCCTGAACATAGGCACGTTTGCGCCGCGCATCCATCACCACATTGGCAATGCCTTCGCAATCCAATCCCATGGCCTCTAACTTTGAAATCCCAATCGCGGGTTTTGCCAGTGACAACGCCAATCCTCGCGCCGCCGAAACGCCAACCCGCACACCGGTAAAATTGCCAGGGCCGACGCAAACACCGACTGCGTTCAAATCTGCCCACACAATACCCGCATTCGCCAACACCAGTTCGCACAATGGAAACAGGCGTTCCGCCTGTCCCTTGGCCATCGGTTCAATGTGCTGTGCAACAATTTTCTCACCCGCAAACAAAGCGACCGCGCAGTGCGCGGCCGATGTATCGAATGCCAATATTATTGGATCAGGCAGCAACAGGGCGTACCTCTGTCACTTCTGGAATGTAATGGCGCAACAGGTTTTCAATCCCCATTTTCAACGTGATCGTTGATGACGGACAGCCTGCACAGGCACCTTGCATATGCAGGTAAACCACACCACGTTCAAAGCCGTGGAATGTAATATCACCGCCATCTTGCGCAACGGCTGGACGTACTCTTGTGTCTAATAACTCTTTGATTTGGTTGACGATTTCAGAATCTTCGCCGCTGTGTTCTGCATGGCCACCTGAATTATCTTCGCCTTCAATCACGGGTTGACCCGATTGAAAATGCTCCATGATCGCGCCCAGTAATGCAGGCTTGATATGATCCCATTCCACATCATCGGTTTTGGTAATGGTCACAAAATCAGGGCCGAAAAACGCGCCAACCGCACCCTCGACCGCAAAAATACGTTTCGCCAAGGGCGATGATGCGCCCGCCGCAGGGGTCGGAAAATCCGCAGTTCCCGTGGACATAACTGTTTGCCCCGGTAAAAATTTCAACGTGGCGGGGTTCGGTGTGGATTCGGTTTGAATAAACATGTGATGCATCCTGTGTGGCGTGGCTTGAATATGAGCCTCGCGGACGGGGAAGTCAATATTTAGAATGATTCTAAAACGCTATTCCTATTCATAACGCCGTGAGGCGTAAATTGCATGCGCACTTGGGGTTAAAATTCCTTACGTACGCCCAACACAATCGCCTTACTGCGAAAATCCGCATCTCTGGTGGCGGGGTTGTACGCTACCTGCGCATCCTTTGATCTGATATAGCGCCCTTCGACGAACAGTCCGGTCTTTGGCGAAATCGCAAACCGCACACCCAACGTCAATTGTCCCGCAAACTCAAACTCTGCATTGTCATAATTCAGCGCCTGATTGGTGTATTTTACGTCCACAACACCCAATCCCGCACCCGCATAGGCCGAAAACCCATCATTGTTCACAAAATTTACCTTGGCGGTTGCCATCAATGCGGTACCTGAAATATTGCTGGGACGGTCGTTTGTGTATTGCGCCTTGGCACGCGACAGCTCGGCACCAATTTCCAAATGTGATCCAAAAACATCGTCCCTAGAAACCGCAAATCCAAACACATCGCCCGCATCAGTTTGCGCCCCAACACCGTCCCAGCGCAGCGTGTCTGGTACGCCCGTGCCCATAAATATGTCCACATTCCACGGCTTTGCGTGCACCGCACCAACCGATGCAATCATCGCTGTTATTACCACACATAATGTCCGCATAATTAATCTCCGAATGAATAATCATCATTCGATAGTTTTATTAAAGACGCTTTAAATGCCGCTTATCTTTATATCACAAATTTTGTGCAATTTGACGGAACATGGCCAAACATTCTTGCTCGATGATGCCATCACCATCCTTGAAATTCACATCGCCACCGTTTTGGGCGATCACCACGTTATGTTTCGGGTTTAAATACAGGTATTGCCCGTAAATCCCAATGCCATAAACCTCGCCACCAATCGCATCGCCGGGTATCCACCATTGCATGCCATATCCCATCCAACCCTCGGGTGTTGCGGCCTTTTCGGGGCTGGGTGGTGGTGCGGATTTCGCCATCGATGTCTGCAACCATTCCTGAGACACCACACGCACATCGCCCACCATCCCCTTGTTCAACACCATCAATCCTATGCGGGCATAATCGCGCGTGCTCATGTTTAAACCGCCTAAAATAAATGGCTCGTGCATGCTGTCGGTGATGAAAACAGCGTCATGCTCCAATCCCATCGGCGAAAAAATATGTTCAATCGTCAACGCGCCGATTTCGGCGCCTGTCAAGGCGCGGATCATCATGCCAATCACATGTGTATCGACCGACACATAATGCATATACGTCCCTGGTTCCCAACGTTTGCCAAGTGCCGCGGCAAAGTCATCCATTGATCCGCCAATCGCCAACAAACGCCCCATGCGATTGATGTCGGAATGGTAATCCAGATAATCCTCGTTGAACCTCACACCACTGCTCATCTGCAAAACATTGCGCAACGTGGCGCCGTCATACCCCGACCCGCGCAAACTTGGCACATATTCCGCCAGCTGATATTCCAGCGCATCGCTGGGCACCAACCCCTTGTCCATCAACGCGCCCAGCAATAACGACACCACAGATTTCGCCATCGACCAAGATACCCGCAGGTCGTCCGCCGTCGTGCCATGCAAATATTCCTCGGCTGCAATTTCACCGTCCTTGATCACCAAAAACGCAGTGACATTGCGGTCACGTTTATAATCATTCAGCGTGGTTTCACGACCCTGAAACGTATAGCTGTCAATCAATTCACGCGGGCGATGGGGCAGGGCAGTCGGTGCATCGGATGCACATTTCAAAACCGTCGTTTCCACCAGCTGATCCATATGGGTGAAATTCCAAACGATTTTATCCTGATCAAACAACGTGTTGATTTTCATCAACCGCGACAGCCCCTTAAAATCCAACCGGATCAAACGCCCCCCAAGGGCACCAATCGTATCCGTGATCTGCGCGATATCCATTCTATGACTTTCCGAACTTATCCATTAGTTTCTGCATGGCACTGCGATCATCCGTGGCGGCAGGCGTTTTAACAATCTCTACAGGCTTCTGTGCCACCTTTGGCTTGGGACGTTGCGGCACTGTGCGCATCGCAACCGCATTCAGAAACTTGGCAGGATCATCCTCGGCCAAAAACACCGCGCCATCACCAACGCCGCGAATGACATCGTCCAGCCAATTCAAATCCGCCTTGGCAAAATCACTTAAGACATATGATGCCACTTTATCCTTGTGCCCGGGGTGCCCAATTCCCATGCGCACACGGCCATATTCTGCACCGATATGTTGATGCAAGGATCGCAACCCATTGTGCCCCGCATGCCCGCCACCGGTTTTGACCCGCAACTTGGCAGGTGCCAAATCTAACTCGTCATGGAACACCATAATATCCGCTGGCGTCAGCTTATAAAACCGCATCGCCTCGCCCACGGATTGCCCCGACAGGTTCATGAATGTTTCGGGCTTCAACAACGTCACCTTTTCGCGCCCTAAGCGCCCGTCACAGACCTGCCCTTGAAACTTCTTTTTCCACGGCGAAAACCCGTGATCGGATGCAATCTGATCGACGGCCGTAAACCCAATGTTATGGCGATTATTTTGATATTTCGCACCGGGATTACCCAGCCCCACAAACAGTTTCATACCGCACCTCATGTTTGATGCGTGTTTACGCGCACAGCCCCGCCACCGCAAACAAAAAGCCCGCGCAAATCTGCACGGGCTTTCTAAACTTTAAAAAGGGGGCTGAATTACTCTTCAGCCGCCGCTGCTTCTTCGTCACCAATTGTTGGCACTTCGCCTTCAACTGCATCATCTTCCGCATCATCTTCTTCTTCAGCGCCACCAGGTGCTGCGATGTTGGCAATTACGAAATCACGATCAGTGATCACAGGGCGTGAACCCTCTGGCAATGTAACATCAGAGATGTGTACAGACTCGCCGATTTCCAAAGTCGCCAAATCGACTTCGATGAAATCAGGAATGTCGCTTGCAGTCACCATCAACTCGACATCGTTACGTACGATGTTCAATGTACCACCAGCTTTCAAACCAAGACATTCGTCTTCGTTTAAGAAGTGAACAGGGATGTTCATGTTGATACGGCTGTCGCGTTTCAAACGCAGAAAGTCGATGTGCGTTGGCAAACCCTTAACAACGTGCCGCTGAACGCCACGACATACTGCGCGAACGTCATCTTGGCCTTCAACTTTCAAGTTGAACAACGTTGACATAAAGCCGCCGTCTTTCAATTTCTTGAACAAAATGTTGAACGGGATTGAAACGGCAACGGGGTCAACACCGCCACCATAAACAACACCAGGCACCAGGCCGTCGCGACGTGCTTGGCGGGCGGCTCCCTTGCCTGTCCCCGCGCGTGGCGTTAATTCTAGATCAGGAATTTTTCCTGCCATGATAATTCTCCATAAATTAAGGCCTTCCTCCAGGGGTGTAAGGCCGATGAAAGCGTCCTATAGGACAGATTCTGTGGAATGTGAAGGGGATTGTTATTTGAACGGTTCTGGTCAGGTGGCGTTATTTTCGCGGAAAGTCATCGGACAGGCAGGCCGCAATCAATTGACCATAGAGTTTCGTTTCTGGCGTGTTCATTTCCGCATTAATATCCGCTATTTCAGGGGCAATCTGATCGATATCACGCTCATTCCAAATTAATTTGCGAAACATATACCATAAATAGTCCTTGGAATAGGCGACAGGATCATCGATGTTTTGCAACTGGATGCTGGATTGCATCGATAAATCACAAGAGCTGGTCAAAAATGGAAACGTGGCAAAAGCCTTAAGCTGTTGATCGCGAACGAAATTACGGAAGATCAAATCGAACGGGATATTAAGCTCTTTGTTGTTGTCGAAAAACTTATCAAGTCTCTTTAGTGATTTTGGATTTATAACATATGACATCGACCCCGCATAATTGATGTCCTCTAAATTCAACAATTGCATGCCTTTTGTCCGTTGCAAATTACGACGCAATCGCGCGATTTTTACCATTTGTTGGGGGTCCGGTATTGTTAAGTCAAAATACAATAGGTCCCATTCTTTTTGATCCATCAAACGCGTAAACTGGGTAATGAGATGACAGGATTTTTTACCAAAATGGGTATCGTCTTCTACGATCATTATGGGTTTTGTGGACTCTCGGTTTTGCTTGATGATTTGCATATGGCTCAAACAGCATGCTTTTTCGGTGGGGCGAAGTTTGCCAGAGATATTGTTTTGGGTCACATAATCGACGTCGATGGCGTTAAATCGATGCAGGGTTCAACCCGCGGTCTTGTTTTCAGCAAAGCTCTTTTCTATCTGCTTACGCCGCTGTTTGTCATCTTTCAGATTGATATAAAAACAGTCCATAAGGTCTCCCACTCACTTTTAAATGAATCTAGTGGAATAGAGGGTGTTAAACAAGGTACTGAATGAACAGCTCTATTCCCAATCGCCGCGAAACCCCTTTGGCACCAACAGGTTATCCCGTGTCATCCCTTCCATAGATCGTTCGCCACACAGCGCAATGGTTGTATCCAGTTCCTTGTGAATAATCTCCAGCGCCTTGCTAACACCCGCTTGTCCCATCGCGCCCAAACCGTAGATGAACGGCCGTCCGATCATCACACCCGTCGCACCCAGCGCCACCGCCTTGGCCACGTCCTGACCTGATCGAATGCCACCATCCATCCAGACCTCGATGTCATTACCAACCGCATCAATAATATCGGGCAGGGATCGGATGGATGACAAGGCGCCGTCCAGCTGTCGTCCGCCGTGATTGGACACCACAATCGCATGCGCACCGGTTTTCACCGCCATCTTGGCATCCTCGACATCCTGAATACCTTTCAAAATAACCTTGCCACCCCAACGCTTGATCATCCAATCCAGATCATCCCAGTTTAGTGTTTTCAACAGGCTCTTGGCTGACCATTCCGACAGGCTGGTCAAATTTTCGACACCTGTGGCATGGCCAATAATATTCGCAAAATCATGACGGCGCGTGCCCAGCATCCCCATGCACCAACGCGGCTTGGTCGTCATGTTGATCAGGTTTTTAATCGTCAACTTGGGCGGCGCGGTCATCTGGTTCTTAATATCCTTATGACGCTGTCCTAATATCTGTAAATCCAGTGTAATCACCAACGCGCTACACCCCGCCGCCTTGGCGCGATCAATCAGGTTTTCGATAAAGGGGCGGTCATTCATGCAATACAATTGAAACCAAAACGGCTTGTCGGTATTTTCTGCCACATCCTCGATCGAACAGATCGACATGGTGGACAATGTGAATGGCACACCAAAATCCTGCGCCGCACGCGCCGCCTTGATTTCACCATCCGCGCACTGCAATCCTGTTAATCCCACAGGCGCCAACGCCACAGGCATCGACACATCTTGGCCAATCATTTTGGACGTGGTGGTACGGTTCGAAATATCCACTGCCACCTTTTGACGAAAATAAACCTTCTCAAAATCAGAAACATTCTCGCGAAACGTCTGCTCCGTCCACGACCCGCTCTCGGCATAGTCATAAAACATCTTCGGCACACGCCGTTTATAGATCGGCTTCAGCTCGTCAATTGTGGTGATAGCGCCCATGTGAACCTCGATTGGTAAGTTTATTTTACCAATTATCACGGTGTTCCGAATTCGTCAATTCCGAACACCACAACACTCAATCCAGATATTCATCACCGCGCTGTCCCGCACGCGCGTGATGAATTGGCAGGGTACGTCCATACAATTGTTGCGTACGGGTTGGGCTACCGACCATGTTGGGTTCTTCTACATAGGAAAAAATTGCAACATAACGTGGACGATCCCCGAATAGGGGCGCGACACGGTGTAATGAGTAACGACCACGGAAAATCTGTAAATCACCGGGTTCTAAATGCAAAACCGTCAATTTATCTGATGTACCATTCAACACGCGTTGCACCTCAGGGAAGTTTTCATCCCCATGGCGAATACTGGCGGCATATTCGAATGCACCTCCATTTTCAGCATTTTGTATGGCCAAGGTTACGGTGAAATTATTGGTGTCAAAATGCCAAGGGAACCCACTTCCCTCTGTGGCCATATTAACAATCACGTCCGCCAAAGGATCGGCGTAGCGATAAAAGGCATCCTCTTGTAAACAATCCTGTATAAACTGATCAAATCCATCAAAGTCATGAACTTTGCGCAAAGGCCCATTCTTGGAAAAATTATCTGCAGGAATGAATGCGTTTGATCTGTCAAAAAACTGTCGACGCGGGTCATCTTCGGGCAAACTAGGATCATTCTCAGTGAAATAGGGATTGGTGCGACTGAATGACTTATGCCCTTTGTCTGAAACGCTTTCGACCTCTCGGGTTAATGCTTGGATTCCATCCGCATTCAAAAAACCCTTCAGAACTGCACACCCATCGCGGTCTAAATCCGCACGAACCTTTTCAAGGATTGCATCCCGTTGTTGTCCATCTTTATGAATGGGATATTTATTGATATCAATATACTGCTCACCAGGATTTTTCATGGTCATCTCCACTATCTCCAATAGAGAAGACCATCAGCAGAGTGTCTATTCAGATTACGACATTGAAAATGTCGAAAACAAGCAATGCAGCCAAATCCACGTTTATGTCAACCACTTAACCTAGTGTCCACGTGTGGACACTAACCCCTCACGCGCTGTGCGCACCATCGGCCAAGCTCTTCACAAACGCCAAAACATCCACTACCGGCTCGCCCGCCGCGATCTTGGAAACTATCGCCGATCCCACAACCGCGCCGTCCGCATGGGATGCCATATCCCGCGCCGCTTCTGGTGTATTAATCCCAAATCCAACCACGATGGGCAAATCGGTACTCTCTTTAATCCGTTTAATCTCAACACCCACAGCTGCCGCATCCGCAGACCCCGCACCCGTCACGCCCGTAACGGCCACATAATAAATAAACCCAGATGTATTGGGTAACAATTTTGGCAAACGCTGCGCATCCGTCGTCGGCGTCGCCAAGCGAATGAAATCCATTCCTGCCTTGCCCGCAGGAATGCATAATTCATCGTCTTCCTCGGGGGGCAAATCAACCACGATCATCCCATCAACACCCGCCGCCTTGGCATCAACCAAAAACGCCTCAACACCGTGATTATAGATCGGGTTATAATAGCCCATCAAAACTATCGGCGTCACATTATCGCCCGCCCGAAAGTCCGCCACCATCTGCAACGTCTTTTTCAACGTCATGCCACCATTTAATGCCCGCTGACCCGCCAATTGGATCGTCGCCCCATCGGCCATCGGATCAGTGAACGGCGCGCCCAGTTCGATAATATCCACACCCGCCGCTGGCAGACCTTTCATAATCTCAAGGGTCGTATCGTAATCTGGATCACCCGCCATAATATAAGATACAAAGGCACGCTTGCCCTGTGATTTCAGATCAGCAAATTTGGTGGCGATACGAGTCATAATGATGCACTTTCTTGATTTAGCAAATCTTTGCGGGAAAATAGGGGCGAATTCAAGGGCTGGATTGCTTGACCTTGACCCCATTCCACAGATAGATGCGCAAAACGACATTCAAAGGGTTTTCATCATGGGTTTTAAAACTGGTATCGTGGGCATGCCCAATGTGGGCAAATCGACCTTATTTAACGCGCTGACACGCACCGCCGCCGCACAGGCCGCGAATTTCCCGTTTTGTACGATTGAACCCAACACAGGCGAAGTCTCCGTGCCCGATAAACGCTTGGATATTTTGGCCGCAATCGCTGGTTCCAAAACAATCATCCCAGCACGTATGACGTTCGTAGATATTGCTGGTTTGGTAAAAGGTGCATCCAAAGGCGAAGGTTTGGGAAACCAATTCTTGGCTAACATCCGCGAATGCGATGCGATTGCGCATGTGTTGCGTTGTTTCGACGATGACGATGTGACCCACGTTGATGGTCGCGTGAACCCGATCGAGGATGCGGAAACGATTGAAACCGAGTTGATGCTGGCCGATTTGGAAAACATCGAAAAACGCATTTCGGGTCTGGTCCGCAAAATTAAAGGCGGCGACAAAGTTGCGGTGATGCAAAATGACCTGCTAAACCGTGCCAAAGATGCATTAGAATCCGGCAAACCCGCCCGGACCTGCGACATTGCCGAAGACGAGGTAAAACAGTGGAAATTGTTGACACTGTTGACCGCAAAACCTGTTTTGTTTGTCTGCAACGTCGAAGAGGACAACGCAGGCTCAGGCAATGCGCATTCCAAAGCCGTTGCCGAAATGGCCGCCACACAGGGTGCCGCCAGCGTGGTCATCTCCGCCGCAATCGAGGAAGAGATCAGTCAGCTAGAAGCAGAAGAATCTGAAATGTTCTTGTCCGAACTGGGACTGGAAGAGGCCGGATTGGATCGCTTGATCGCCGCAGGATACGAATTGCTGGGACTGCAAACCTATTTTACCGTCGGCCCCAAAGAGGCGCGCGCATGGACAATTCGCAAGGATACAACCGCTCCACAAGCGGCGGGCGTGATCCACGGCGATTTTGAACGTGGCTTTATTCGTGCAGAAACAATTGCATTTGATGATTACATCGAATGCAATGGCGAACAGGGCTCCAAAGAAAAAGGCAAGATGCGCGCCGAGGGCAAAAGTTACATCGTCGCCGATGGTGATGTCTTACATTTCTTGTTTAATACCTGATAAAACAGCCATAAAATTAAGGTGAATTGTCTTCTTTATGCCTGTTTCAAAATCGTAAAACTCAACTCCTGTTAATATCCTAAGCCTACCTTCACTGGTGGGTAATATGGGTATTGGAGTAGGGTCATGGCGGAGCTTTCCGTGGTGGGTTCCCTCTATGGGGGCACCGGCTCGTTGGCGTTTTCGGGAATAACCGATTTCGAGTTTTATGAGAAAAATGGACAGTTGTTTTTGCTTGTCGCCTCACAAGGCACCAGCAACATTCACCTGTACTATGTCTACGCCGACCAGCCGTTGAAATACCGTGATGTTCAGGATTTAACCGTCGATTCAGGCACGTTTGCGATCACGGATATGGACGTCCTTACGATAGCTGGCGAAGATTTTATTTTGACATCGGGGGCGTATGACGACAATGCGGGGCTGGTGGCCATTGTTGGTGGGGTGCCACAAATCACCTATCCCGAGGATGTCACAGGTGACGCGGCGGATTACGCCAATTTCGCCATGACGCGGGTGGTGGACATAAATGACCAAACCTATGTTTTGGTCAGCAAACGCGGCAATCCATCACTATATGTGTTTTCGGTCACAGAAGGTGGACAATTTAATCAACGCTTCAATCTGGCTGATGATGCATCGTTGACGTTGGGCGATATTACGGATTTCGCGACGGTCGTGATGAATGGCCAAACCTATTTGGCTGTGACATCGGCCTTTGATGGTGGTGTCACCCTGTTTAAAATGCGCGCCGATGGCAGTTTGGTGCAACGCGATACCGTTTTTCCCGGGGACGGAATGGGGTTTACATACCCCCAAGACATCGAATTTGTGACCGCCGGTGGGGATCAATATTTGGCGATGATTTCATCGGGCACATCGACCCTGACGATTTACCGAGTTGGAAAGCATGGTCAGCTTCACGAGGTGGATTATGCCATGGATAATCTGAACACACGGTTCGAGGGTGCATCGCAAATGGTAACCATCACCGACAATGGGCGCAGTTTCATTTTTGTGGCGGGCAACGACGACGGTCTGACGGTTTTTGAATTACTGCCCAATGGGCAATTGCTGCATTCCATCACAATCGAGGATAATTTTGATATTGCCCTGACCAATATCAGCGCTCTGTCGGTAAAAACTATCGACGGCGCAATACATGTGTTTGTGGGCGGTGCAGAGGATGGGATAACCCAATTTGTGTTTGATCCAAATGCGCTGGGCACCACATTGATTGGCACCACAGGCAAGGATGTGATCAATGGAACAGCCATGGATGATTACCTGTTCGGGGGGCGACGGGGCGATACAATTAATGGCGGGGCAGGTGATGATCGCATTGATGGCGGTGGCGGCAAAGATTTCCTGACGGGGGGCGTCGGTGCGGATACATTTGTATTTGTGGCCGACGGACGCAAAGATTTCATTATGGATTTCGAGGACGGCATCGATCTGATTGATCTGTCTGGTTATCAACAGCTTGGATCGATTGACGATCTGGAAATATATACCCGAAAATGGGGCGTTTTAATCGATATTAAAGGTGAAAAACTAAAGGTGATTGCCATGGATGGCGATGTTATAACGGCAGACGACTTCACCGCAGACGATTTCATTTTTGATTTTTGAAGCCTGTATCTGATATGACAATAATCTGCATGATGCGGTAATGTCCGCTAGGAGCCCAAATGCGTCATTCAAAATTTGAGATAAAGGTCATAACTCGGCCCTTAGTTGCCATTGGTGTACGACGTAAAAGTCATACCCAAAGCTATCTAAAGCGGACCTTCATAAAGTGTTGAATTGAGCGTATCCTCAAACGCTAACTCACAATCTAGCGGATATTACATCCCTAGCTCTTCAAATATTTTCTTCGCTGCCCGGAAACATTCCAACGATTGTGGGACACCACAATAGATGCCAATGACATGGATAATCGCCCGTATTTCGTCCTTGCTGACACCGTTGTTAATCGCGCCTTTGCAATGAATTTCCCATTCATGCATTTTGCCCAAGGCTCCGATCATTGAAAGGTTCATCATAGAGCGCGTTTTGGCATCGATAACATCGTCACCCCACCCAAAGCCCCAACACCATGCGGTCATTGCTTCCTGAAATGGGCGCGTGAAATCATCTGCTGCGGCAAGGTTTTTTGTAACGTATTCCGCCCCCAGAGTTGCTTTGCGTTGCTCTAGGCCTTTAAGAAATAAGTCTTCGTCGAATATATCAGCCATATTTGTTCCTATAATTTGATAGCGATGTTTTTTGTTTGTACATAGTTCCACAATGCTTCGCGGCCCTTTTCACGACCATACCCTGATAGGCCATACCCTCCGAAGGGTGTTTCAACACCGCCAGCATACCATTCGTTTACAAACACTTGACCTGCACGAAGCCTACGCGCCGCATGGGTTGCGCGATTAATGTCGCGCGTAAACACGCCTGCCACCAAACCGTACGGTGTGCCATTGGCGATCTCGATGGATTGCGCATCGGATTTGAATTTTAAAACTGACAAAACGGGGCCGAACACCTCTTCGTTCGCGATGGTCATGTCTGGGGTTACATTCGTGAGAACTGTGGGCTCCAGAAAGGCACCTGGAATGTTTAATTTGCGCCCGCCGGTTACAACATTCGCACCCTGTGCGACTGCATCTGTTACCATTTGTGCGGCGCGATCTCGTTGGGCTTCGGATACCATTGCACCCATGTTTTCGCCAAATTCAGGGCGATCAATACCTGGCCCGACATCCAGCGATTTCGCTATTTTTTCAATGCGCCCCACCAATTCATCATGGATGCTTTCATGTGCGATAACACGGCTCATCGCGGAACATACTTGGCCTGCATTGAAAAATATCCCCCAGCGAACATCGCTCTCGAATGCATCCAGATCGGCGTCATTATGTACAATCGCCGCAGATTTTCCACCCAGTTCAAGAATGCATGGAACAACGTTTTTTGCGGCGGCGGTGGCAATGGTGATGCCCGTTTGCACTGATCCCGTAAACACGATTTGGTTGACATCGCGATGCGCAGTCAACGCCGCACCTGCCCCGTGGCCATAACCACAAAGGACACTTACGGCACCTTGGGGCATGCCAACGGCCTCTGCCGCTAAGGCTAACCATTTGGAAGACAGCGGTGCAAGTTCTGGTGTTTTCACCACACAAGCGTTGCCTGTGGCCAATGCGGCGGCCATGGATCGCGCTGCCATTTCAATGGGATAGTTCCATGGGATCACATGTGCCGTGACACCAAATGGTTCGTAAGTCGTAAAGTCGAAATAATCGGCCCCCAAGGGGATCGAGCGTCCCTCGACGGTTTCCGCCTGATTACCATAATATTCAAAATATCGCGCAGCGCCTTCGATTTCGACCCGCGCTTCCCACAATGGTTTGCCTTGTTCCAATGTCAGAACATCGGAAATTTCATCGATATTATCCAAGAGATATCGCCCCATGCCCTGAACCATGCGACCACGTTCAATCGGGCGCAAATCTGCCAGTGCGCCCGACAGATGCATACGTTTCGCCCCTTGAACAGCGCGATCAACATCGGTCGCATCGGCGATTGCCTGTTGTGCCAATTTTTCGCCGGTGCCTGGATTGAAAACATCCAAACGCCCTGCGCCGCCATCAACCCATTCGCCATCGATATAGTTTTGCCAGTCGTCTTTGATTTTTTTCATTGTAATGCTTTCAGCCGATGTTAGTACAAATGTTCATAATGCGGTCGTTGACGTCGATAAACCCGTTTTGCACGATCAATTACATGCGACATCCAGCCAAGCACACCCACTGTTTCACGGGCAAGTCGCAGAAAATCAGACGGCGCAGCATCGTAATCGAACGGGGGACAGGTAAAGCCCAGTTGGTGTGGGAACAGTTTATGTTCGGGTCGCCATTCCGTTGGCATCAACATTTTATCAGGCACCATCCACAGCCTCTCGCATCCACTTTTGTAGGTGGTAAATTGAATGTTCCGAGCTAACACCACATTTTGGATCCAAAACCAAGGGACCCGGAACATAACCTCGCGATTTAAGGCCACGTTGTACGCTTTCAACCAGACGAATATCTTCTTCCACTGTGGTTTCGCGATCTTGAACGGCCAATTGTCGTGCAACAGGATCCTCGGCACCATCAACTGAATACCATCCGCGATACAACATCACATGATCCGCATCGATTGCCCGCCAATGGTAGGTGTTTAAAACGTTTCCTGGATAAACCTGAAAGCTGAACATCGGCCATAAGAACCAGCTCGAATACTGATCAAAATTTTCAAAACCCGAATTGATATCATAGGTCATATCCTCCAACGATTGGCATTCTGTTGTGTGACGCAAACAAAATCCTTGGGGTTGGATGTCATAGGTTTCGGGCTTTACCACCCCTGTCGCAAACGTTGGGTGGTTCAAACTACAATGATAGCACTCGGAGTAGTTCTCAACGCTGACTTTCCAATTGCAATTTTCAGGCACTTCGACCCATTCCAAAGGTTTAAGCGATTCAAAATGTGGTACCCACTGGGTCAACTCGGTGCGCGCATTTGGAAACCATTCGTCCATTGGTTTCGCGTCCTTGTCTAAATTCACAAAAACAAAGCCAAGGAAAAGTTCTGTACGCACTTCGGTCAGGCAAATCTTAGATTTATCAAATCCTTCGACGGAATTGATATTTGGGCCTGCACGTAAGCCACCCGTCAATTCATAGGTCCACGCGTGGTATGGGCAAACGACAACGCGTGTTGTGCCTGTTCCGCTGACCAATTGATGTGCGCGGTGTTGGCATACGTTGTAGAATGTACGGATAACCTGATCGCGGCCTTTGATACAAAACAGGCTTTCGCCCGCCATTTCAAAGGCGAAGTAATCACCAACGTTTTCCAACTGCGAACTGTGCCCTGCAAACTGCCATGTGCGCGCTAACAGCCCATCCTGTTCGATCCGAAAGACCTCAGGATCTGTGTAGTATTTAGCATCAAGCGAGTGGGTCACGGTTTGCGTCATTCAGTTTCCTTATAAATACCCAGTTGATGGCGACGTTCATGAAAGCGTTCTACCCTGCTGGGAATTTCGGAGGATGCAGATGCGATTACGAAACTTAATAACGTTTCCAATAAGGCGATGGTTGTTAGGGAGGAGGGGAAAAATTGTGGCGTGTCGGCGGCAACAACAAATCCATGATCGGAACCGACGATGATTGGTGATGCTGGGCTGTCGGAAATGCCAACAATCTTCACACCTTGCTCGCGCGCCACCCGAACTGCTTCTACGACTTCGCTGCGATAGGGTTTACAAGTAATTGCGATCAAAACATCCTGATCATTCGCCCATGCTAAATCATCAACTGCTGTCGATCCAGCCTTGGGGATGACATGAAACTGTGACATGCCCGTGGATGCCAAATAGGTAAAGTTTTGCGCATTGGCGTTATTCACACCTACGCCCAGTGTGAACACTTGGCGTGATGCCCAGATATCTTCGGCGGCCGCACGAAGGTCTGTTTCAGAAATTGCACCAAATGTATCCTCGATATTTGTCAGCATCGAACCAACCATATCGGCATACAACCCGCCCAATTCACCATTGGCACGAATGGATTGCAACCAGCGTACACGGTCTGGAAACGAAACGGTTCCGCGGCGGATTTCATCACGAAACGGTTCGCGAAAATCATCGTAACCCTCAAACCCGACTTGGCGCGCCATGCGCACAACCGTGTTTGGTTTAACCTGTGCGGCCTGCGCAATTTCACGCACTGTGGACACGCCAACGTCTTGGGGGTTTTCCAATACGTAAGTGGCCGCCTTGCGCGCCTCTGGTGTAAGAGCTTCTAGCTCATCTGCCAAGCGATCCAAAATCGCATTTGATATGTTTGTACCATTCATGGTTGACAGTGGTACATATAGACCAATAGCCTGTCCAGAAGAAAATGAATCGTCTCAAAGGAATTAACGATGTCACAATCCAATCTACCGACACACGCTAAGGTCGTCATTGTTGGCGGTGGTGTAATGGGCTGCGGCCTTGCTTATCACCTCGCACATGAGGGCTGTTCCGACGTTGTGTTGTTGGAAAAAGCCGAGTTAACATCTGGGTCAACTTGGCATGCAGCTGGGCAAATTACACATTCCACCAGCTCTTACGGCTTGGGAAAGATGGTCGATTACAATATCGGCCTGTATTCTGGCGCGCTTGAGAAGGAGACAGGCCAAGCCGTTACATGGCATGGCTGTGGATCGTTTCGATTAGCTTATACAGATGATGAGATGGACTGGCTTCGCCACACCCTATCCGTTGGACGTTCCCTTGGGTTTAACATCGAATTGGTTGATCCCGCGTTCATCGCAACGAAACATCCGTTTTACAATTTAGATGGGGTTTTGGGGGCGCTTTACACCCCTGATGATGGTCACGTAGACCCATCAAACGTCACAATGGCGATGGCAACGGGTGCGCGTCAAAAGGGGGCGAAGATCATCCGCCGATGTCGTGCAACCAACATTACCCAATCTGACACTGGCGAATGGGTTGTTGAAACCGAGCAAGGCACAATCACCTGTGAACACGTGGTGAATGCAGGCGGCACATATGCGCGTCAAATGGGCGAGTGGTCTGGTTTGCAATTGCCAATGACATCAATGACCCACCATTATTTCGTAACAGATACCGTTCCTGAGTTCGAAGGCTTAGATCAAGAACTGCCTGTGATCCGCGATGACAAATTGGTTTCTGGTTACATCCGCATGGAGCAGAAAAAAGGATTGATCGGGATTTACGAAAAAGAAAACCCGAACGCGGTCTGGCTGGATGAATGCCCTTGGGAGGCCGAAAATGAATTGTTCGCCCCTGATTATGACCGCGTGATGCCATACCTTGAAAACGCATTGGACCGCATGCCGATCTTTGCGGAACTGGGCATTTCACGCGATGTGCACGGTGCGATTTCGCATCCGCCAGATGGCAATCCGTTGATTGGCCCTGCACCAGGAGTAACAAATTATTGGTGCTGTTGTGGGACGCAAATCGGTATCGGCTGGGGACCTGGATTAACCCGCGAACTGGCCAAATGGATGTTGCATGGTTCGGCTGACATTTCGATGCGCGAATATGACCCTCGGCGTTTTGGGGATTACGCAACCAAAGAGTGGCAGGTCATCAAAGCCAAGGAAGATTATTGCCTGCGCCACGAAATTCCGTTCCCCCATTTTAATCGTTTGGCGGGCCGCCCGATCAAACCTTCGCCGATGTATGAGCGTCTAAATGAAAAAGGTGCAGTCTTTGAGGAAGTCTACGGCCACGAACGCCCGCGCTGGTTTGCGCGCGGTGATGTCGCGCAACAGGATCAGTATTCATTCCGTCGCAATGACGTCCATGATATTATCGGGATTGAGTGTAAAGCGGTACGCGAAACCGTGGGTATTATGGATATTTCGGCCTTCACCAAGGTCAAAATCTCTGGCCCCGATGCGGCTGTATATCTGGATCGATTGGTGGCGAATAAACTGCCACAAAAGGTTGGTGGCATTGCCCTTACGCATGTGATGAACCGTCTTGGGCGGATCGAGTTGGAAACGACTGTGGTGAAACTGGCGGATGATGCTTTTTACCTTGTGTGTGCTGCCTTCTTTGAACAACGGCTGTTGGATCACTTGAAATTCAATCAAAATGGCGAAAACGTAGAAGTCACGAAACTATCTGATGATTGGGCTGCACTAACGTTGAATGGGCCAAATGCACGCAAGGTGTTGGAACAATGCACTGATGCGCGGCTTGATAACGCCAATTTCCGCTGGCTTTCCGCGCAAAAAATCAAGGTCGCAGGCCATATCGTTTGGGCATTTCGTATGTCCTATTCAGGCGAGTTGGGTTGGGAGTTTCATATCCCACGTGAAAACGCACTGGCGGTTTACGATGCCCTTTGGGCAGCGGGTGAAGCCCATGGAATTGCTGACTATGGATCGTTTGCCATGAACACCTTGCGTATGGAAAAAGCATTCAAAGGTGCGGGTGAATTGAACAACGAAGTGACCTTGCCAGAGGCTGACGTTATGCGGTTCGCGAAACTCGACAAAGAATATATCGGCGTCGAACAAACCCGTGTCAGCGCCCAACAAGCCGAAGATGAAACGATGCCGTGGATTTGCGCCTATCTTGAATTCGAACCTGATGGGATTGAAGACGGCCATGGTGGCGAAGCAATCGTCGTTGATGGTCAAATTGTCGGGTCGACCGCATCGGTTGCATATTCCCACACCTACGGCAAAATTTTGGCATTCGCATATATCAAACCACATGCAGCGGTTCCTGACACCGAAATTACAGTCATCGTTGCAGGTAAACCCCGCAAAGGGCGCATCTTGGCGGATGCCGTATATGATCCTGAAAATCGTAAACCAAGGACCGACGCATGACAGATTTACCAAACTACATGAACGCCTTTGTTTTAATGCGCCACGGCGGACTTGATGCGCTGGAATACAAAACGGATTGGCCAATGCCACAGGCAAAGGGGCGCGAAGTTTTGATCAAGGTTGCAGCATGCGGAATGAACAACACGGACGTGAACACGCGTTCTGGCTGGTATTCAAAAGCTGTGGTTGATGCCACGACAGGTGATGCCTACACCGAAGTTTCCGACGAAGACCCCACATGGGGCGGTGCGCCGATCACCTTCCCCCGTATCCAAGGCGCAGATGTTTGTGGACAGGTGGTGGCCGTTGGGCCAGATGCCGATGCCAGTTTGGTTGGGAAACGGGTGATCACGGACAATTGGTTGCGCGATTGGGAAAACCCAGAAAACAAAAACAGCACGGGTTATTACGGTTCGGAATGTGATGGCGGTTATGCACAATTCACCAAAATAGACGAACGCAATGTCCACCCCGTAAACAGCACAATGTCAGACGCGGAACTGGCCACATTTTCCTGTTCGTATTCCACCGCCGAGGGCATGTTAAGCCGCGCAAATGTCACTGCAGGCGATCGTGTTTTGATCACGGGCGCATCGGGCGGCGTGGGATCGGCATTGATCCAACTGGCGAAACGGCGCGGCGCCTATGTTATCGCCATGGCGTCCGTGGCGAAACACGATGAAGTCGGCAAGTTGAATCCCGATGTGATCCTGCCGCGTTCACCGAAAAACCTTGCCAAAGCATTGAACGATGCAACAGGAAGCGACACCGTCAGCGTTGTCGCTGATATTGTCGGCGGTGATTATTTCGCCAGCCTAATCGACGTGTTGGAACGCGGCGGACGATACACGTGTTCGGGCGCAATCGCTGGGCCGATTGTAAGTTTGGATCTGCGCACATTCTATTTGCGCGATCTGACGTTCACTGGTTCAACGGTTATCCCACCTCATATTTTCACTGATCTTGTTGGGTATATCGAACGGGGTGAAATCAAACCGATGCTTGCGGCAGAATTCCCATTGGTTGATTTGCAAAACGCACAGCAGGCTTTCATAGATAAACTGCACACTGGCAATATTGTGGTTTGCCCATGAAGATCACGCGGATTATAATCTATCAATTGGATATGCCACTGAACGAGCCGTACTACCTGTCTGGTGGTCGGCTAAAGTTTGAAAGCTTAGACAGCACATTTGTGGAAATTCATACCGACGATGGTTTAGTCGGTTGGGGCGAAGGCTGTCCATGGGGCCATACTTATTTGCCTGCACACGGCGCGGGTATTCGCGCGGGAATGGAAATTCTGGCACCTGTTTTAATTGGTCAGGATCCACGATCATTGGACCACATCAACCGATTAATGGATGTGGCATTGCCCGGTCATCCATATGTTAAATCCGCCCTTGATATGGCCTGTTGGGATATCACTGGACAAGCCAGTAACATGCCCCTGTGGCAAATGATGGGCGGAGAATGTGCGACGCCAGTGGCCGTGAATTCTTCCATTTCAACAGGCACGCCCGATGAAATGATTGCCTTGATACGTCGCGCCTCGCAAAAAGGGTATCGCACACATTCTGCCAAAATCGGCGGCAGCGATCCCGCTACCGATATCGCACGGATCGAGGCGATATCGAACGCCCTGCCTGCGCATGAAAATGTAACCTTTGATGTGAACCGGGCATGGACCCCTAGCACGGCAATCCAAGTTCTAAATTCAGTGGATGCACGTGATTGGGTCGAACAGCCTTGTGAAACGCTGGATCAATGCGCACATGTTGCCCGCCGCGTTCGAAACCCGATTATGCTGGACGAATGTATGCACACGTTCGACGATCATTTAAATGCTTGGAAAATTGGCGCTTGTGAAGGTGTGAAGGTGAAGCCAAACCGTGTTGGCGGGCTAACCCGTGCACGGCAAATTCGTGACTTTGGGGTTACTGTCGGTTGGCAAATGCATATCGAGGATTTGGGTGGGTCCGCTTTGGCAGATACTGCTGCCATCCATTTGGCAGCATCAACACCAGATGAAAATCGGTTAGCATCATGGTTATGCCATTACCACCTGAGCGTTGACCCTGTGCCGAACATGGGTGCGCGCAACGTTGAGGGTTTTGCCACGCCGCCATCCTCCCCAGGATTGGGTGTGGTGCCTGATATAAATATCCTTGGCGAACCCATCGCAGTTTATGGGGGTTAGGGCATGAAAATAACTGGCATCACTGTGTGGATTGTTCCCTTAACCAGCCATGAAACCTATTACATGGCTGGGGGTAAAACCTGTGACACCGTGGATACAGTTGTTGTGCGTATTGATACGGACAACGCGTTGGTTGGTTGGGGCGAGGTGTGTCCGATTCCGCATTACCTGGCCGCCTATGCCAATGGTGTGATCCCTGCCATTGCGGAAATGGTGCCCGTTTTGATCGGTTCAAACCCGATCGGTCCAGAGGCATTGATGTATAAATTGGATCGCCATTTAATCGGGCATGACTACGCCAAATCTGCAATCGATACGGCCCTTTGGGATTTAACCGCAAAGGCCGCGAACCTACCGCTCTATGCTTTGTTGGGTGGGAAACAAACCGATGAAATACCGCTGTATCATTCCATCACTTGTATCGATCCACATGAAATGGCCCGCATGGCCAAAGATGCGTTTGACGGCGGCATGCGTCAATTTCAGGCAAAACTAGGCGCAGATGATGATTGGCAAGCAGACGTTGCACGTCTGAGCTTGATCCGCGAGGCGGTTGGCGATGGCCCACTTGTTTACGGCGATTGGAACAACATGGGCACGCAATTGGATTGCACACGTACCGCACGTGCCGTTTCCCATTTGGATGTCATGTTAGAGGCACCATGCCCCACAATGGCCGAGTGCGCTGCGGTACGTTGTGCATCTGGTTTACCCATGAAAATGGATGAATTGGCCTTTGATATGGGGTCATTGTTACAGGCACATCAGTTGGGCATCATGGACGCTGTCGCCCTGAAACTGTCAAAATTTGGCGGGCTCAGCGCCATGCGCCGCGCACGTGACCTTAGTATGCATCTTGGCGCACGTATGTGCATTGAGGATACATGGGGTTCAGATATCACAACGGCCGCGGTGTTGCATCTTGCGGCATCAACAACCCCGCGCAATTTATTAAACACTTGCGACCTGTCGGGATATGTCGGTCCCCGCTTAGATCCAGCAGCACCAGCACGTAGCAATGGCCATATCGCGCCGCCGACTGGTGTTGGGCTGGGTGTAACCCCGAACACAGACACTTTAGGCCAAGAAGCCGCTCGTTTCGATTAGAGGACAACATGCAGAAAATACAAACACAAGACGAATGGATCGCGCGTGCGCGCAATGTTTTGCCCGCAGGTGGGTTTGGTAATTTTGATCCAAATATCGTCATTCGCAACGGCCAAGGCAGCCGCGTTTGGGATGAAAACGGCAATGAATACATTGATTACCTGATCGGCTCTGGTCCCATGTTGTTGGGGCACGGTCACCCCGAAGTGATGGAAGCGGTACTCGAACAATTGCCCAAAGGAATGACTTTCTTTGCAAACAACGCCGCCGGCATTGAACTGGCCGAGGAAATCATTGCCGCAGTACCATGCGCAGAACATCTGCGTTTTTTGTCGTCAGGTGGCGAAGCGGATATGTACGCTATGCGTCTTGCGCGCGCATTTACAGGACGCGACAAAATCCTGAAATTCGAAGGCGGGTATCATGGCATGTCTGCCGAAGCGCAGATGAGCCTTGCCCCCACGACCATGTCCAACTTCCCACAAGCAATACCAGACAGCGCGGGTATCCCCAATGCAGTACGCAATGAAATGCTGGTGGCACCCTTTAATGACCTCGCGTTTTTGCAAAGTTTATTAGCCGAACACGGACACGAGATTGCGGGGCTGATTGTTGAGCCCTTGCAACGCATCATCCCACCAGAACCAGGTTTTCTTGAGGCCGTTCGCGTTGAATGTGATAAATATGGTATCGTTCTGATTTTCGACGAAGTCGTGACAGGTTTCCGTTTCTCTTATGGCGGCGCTCAAGAGACTTATGGCGTCACGCCTGATTTGTGCACTTTGGGCAAAGTGATTGGCGGTGGTTTTCCATTGGCTGCAATCGTTGGTCGCAAAGACATCATGGCACATTTCGACAAATCTGCCGTTGGCGATAACGAATGGCTAATGATGTTGGGAACACTATCGGGAAATCCTGTTGCTGCCGTCGCAGGGCTCAAAACGATGGAAGTTCTACGCCGCGCAGGTGCATATGAAACGCTGATTGCATCTGGTGAACGCTTGATGGGGATGTTTGAAATCCACCTGACAGCACAAAACATCCCCCATCAGATCGTTGGCCACCCGACTTTATTTGATGTTGTATTCACCGATCAAACTGTGCGCGATTATCGTCATGTCCAGCAATCCGATACCAAACGCAATGCACAGTTTAATTCAAGTTTACGACAGAACGGAATATTTAAGTCAGCAGGCAAGACATATCCAAGCCTTGCTCTCACAGAACTTGATTTTGAGAAAACTGAACATGCGATAGAACTGGCAGCGCGTAGGTTATAGATTTCGCGTTCGGCACATCGGTCACAAACGTCCAGTTTGTATTTTCCTTCTAACTATATATTACTGGTCTGAATGTCTGCTTCCCGCCCGTTCAAGTCATTCACTAGAAATCTTGAAACGGTCACTCAGTCCCCCATTGCGGACGTTGAACATAATATGTCGCGACGAGGTTAATGTCTTTGATCCCCACCCGCAGGCGGGGATCAATAAATCCTAAAACGCTTCTGCGTCCAAACCCATTACATTTGTTGAACCCGACATGGCACGCGCCATATGTGCCTTGGTCGTGGGCAACCAGCGTTGCATGTAATACCGCCCCGTAATCAGTTTGTTTTCATAAAACTGTGGATCATCGGTGCCTGCGGCCAATGCTTCGTTCGCGGCCTTGGCCATTTGCGCCCACATCAACCCCAAACAAACGTGGCCAAACATGTGCAAGGCATCCGTTGAACCTGCCAGCGCATCATTGGGGTTTTTCATCCCCGCTTGCATGAAATACATCATCACTTCTTGCAGGTCTTTGGATGCCTGTTTCAGTGGGGCTAAGAAGTCAGCCTCGAATGCTTCATCACCTTTGTTTTCAGATGCAAAGGTTTTGATCATCTCGAAAAATGCCATGACGTGCTTGCCACCATCCTTGGGCATTTTACGTCCCACAAGATCCAGCGCCTGAACGCCATTCGCGCCCTCATAGATCATCGCGATACGGGCATCGCGGGTGAATTGGGACATGCCGTGCTCTTCGATATACCCGTGACCGCCAAACACCTGTTGTGCCTGTACAGTCATGTCGTAACCGATGTCGGTGTTGAAACCCTTCAACACAGGCGTCAGCAACGAAATCAGACCTTCGGCGTCTTCTTCGCCCGCACCATGCGCGCGGTCGATCATCATGGCACCCCATAAGGTGAAGGCGCGTGAACCCTCGATGAATGATTTTTGATTCATCAACATGCGGCGAATATCGGGGTGCACGATCAAGGGATCGGCGGGGCCGTCAGGGTTTTTGGTACCCGTCACATCACGCCCTTGCAGACGATCCTTGGCGTATGCAACCGCGTTTTGATACGCTGCTTCGGCCTGTGACAGGCCTTGCATGCCCACGCCCAAACGGGCTTCGTTCATCATGGTGAACATGGCACGCATGCCTTTGTGTTCGGTGCCCAACAGATACCCCGTGGCATCATCGTAATTCATCACACAGGTCGCATTACCGTGGATGCCCATTTTCTCTTCGATATTGCCAACACTCACACCGTTGCGATTGCCCAAAGAACCGTCATCGTTGACGATGAATTTTGGCACGATGAATAATGAAATACCTTTGACACCATCAGGGCCGCCTGGAATTTTCGCCAGCACAAGGTGGATAACGTTTTCAGTCATGTCATTGTCACCCGCCGAGATGAAAATCTTTTGACCTGTAATATTGTATGACCCATCGGCTTGCGGTTCTGCTTTGGTGCGCATCAGCCCCAAATCGGTACCGCAATGGGGTTCGGTCAGGTTCATGGTACCCGACCATTCCAAATCTACCATTTTGGGCAGGAATGTCGCCTTTTGGGCGTCGGTGCCGTGGGCGTGGATCGCCGAATATGCACCGTGTGTCAGGCCAGGGTACATCGTAAACGCCATGTTTGCGCCGGAAAAGATTTCACCGATGGCGGTGGCCAATGTGTATGGCATGCCTTGGCCGCCGTATTCGGGATCGCAATCCAACCCGTTCCAGCCACCTTCGCGGTAGGTTTGAAATGCCTCTTTGAAACCAGCAGGCGTGCGCACTGCGCCGTTTTCAAGGGTGCAGCCCTCGGCGTCGCCACTTGCGTTAAGGGGTTGCATCACGTCGCGTGCTAATTTGCCCGCTTCTTCAAGGACTTGGGACGTGAAATCATCCGTCATATCCTCGAAACCCGCGATTTTCAGGTCTTGAACCTTTAGCACTTCGTGTAAAACGAAGGCCATATCTTTGGTTGGTGCATTATATATTGGCATGGTAAACCTCTGAAAATTTGGAAACATCTTTTGGGATAGTGTATTTTATTTATGAACATAATCAATACAGCCGCCCTGTTTGACGCGGCGTCGCGGTCAAATGACGTTAGGGTAACTTGGTCATTTACCCGTGGTTTCAGGCGTGCCCAAAATGCGTTTCAGTGCGTCCGCATGTAAATGCCCAACGCCGCCTTGGATGTCGGCGCAGATGGCGGTGATTAATTTTGCCTCGTGGCGTTCACGCAATGCGGTCAGAATTTCTTTGTGGTGATCCACCACATACAACTCTTTGACGTTGCGCGCCGCGATGCGGGTGAAGGGGCCCAATTGCAACCAAACACTCTCGATCATCGGCATCACAACCTGTTCGGGATTGGCGGTATAGATCAATTTGTGGAATTCCTGATTGATGGAAATCAACTGATCGCGATCGCCGTCGATCACCGCTTGGTCAATCTGATCGTCCAACGTGGTCAGGTGATCCACCAACCGATTGCTGATGAAGGGCAGGGCAGCTTGCGTTGCATGTTCCTCAAGTGTGATGCGCAGCATAATCAGCTCTTTAAACCGATCGGGCGTCATTTGTGGCACGATTATTCGTCGATTGGGCAGCATCTTCAGGGCGTGTTCGCTGGACAAGCGTCGCAAGGCTTCGCGCACCGGTGTGGGGCTGGTATCCAACAATTCCGCCAAGCCACGAATGGTGATGGGGTTCCCCGGCGCAATCAACCCCAACATAATTGCCCGACGTAAACGCTGATAAATATATTCCTGTGTGGTTATATCATTGCGACGGGGTATTTCAGGCAGATGCGGTGCATTTTTCAACATTTGTGTCCCCCAGTGTGTCATAATTCGGTGTGCGATGTTTAATTTCAGAAATGATTTGACGAATCGTACCTTAATAAAGCACGTTTTCACAATGGTATCACAAAAAACTTGTTGTGATACAATTCATGGGTCATCGACCGTAAGTGTCCGCGCCCGCCACAAGGAGAGAAAGATGAAAACCCTAAGTTTAACCGTTTCCGCGTTTGCGATGTCTGCCACATTCGCCGCCGCACAAGAATTGCGCATCTATAACTGGTCTGATTACATCGCCGAAGACACCATCGAAAAATTCGAAGCCGCCACTGGTATTGATGTGATTTACGACGTGTACGACAGCAACGAAGTCCTAGAGGCGAAAATGCTGGCGGGTGCGGCGGGTTACGATCTGGTTGTGCCCACGTCCGATTTCATGCAACGCCAAATTGAAGCAGGTGTTTACCAAAAGCTGGATAAATCCAAACTACCCAACCTGAAAAATATGGATGTTGACTTGATGAAAGGTGCCGCATCATACGACGAAGGCAATGCATATTCCGTGATCTATTTGTGGGGCACGACCGGTATTGGTTACAACACGGACAAAGTAGCAGAGCGTTTGGGCGCTGATTATCCTGGCGACAGCTGGGACATGGTGTTCAACCCTGAAACCGCCGCGAAATTGGCGGATTGCGGAATTTCGATGTTGGACGCACCAACCGAAATCTTTCCAGCGGCATTGAATTATTTGGGCTACAACCCAAATTCTGCGGACACAGACGAGTTGCAAGCGGCGGCCGATTTGTTGAAATCAGTACGCCCATATATTCGTTATTTCCATTCATCACAGTATATCAACGACATTGCTAACGGTGACACATGTGTGGCTGTCGGTTGGTCTGGTGATGTATTCCAAGCGCGTGATCGCGCAGCAGAAGCGGACAATGGCGTCGAAATCGCATATGTGATCCCCAAAGAGGGCGCGTTGCAGTGGTTCGATATGCTGACAATCCCCGTGGATGCGCCAAATCCAGATGCGGCACATCAATTCATCAACTTCGTGATGGATGCACAAATCACGGCGGATATCACCAACTATGTTTGGTACGCATCTGCGAATGCGGCCGCATTGCCATTGATTGACCCTGAAATCACAGGCGATCCAGGTATTTTCCCAACCCAAGCAGCCAAAGCAAAGCTTTGGGGATCCAAGGTTCAATCACCCAAATATGATCGGGCAATGACACGTCAATGGACGTCCGTAACAACTGGTCAATAAAGAAAGGGGGCGGTGGCAACATCGCCCCAATTACATATGGCAAATCCTGACCCAACAACCGAAAAACCATGGCTGAAAACGGATGAAAAACCGTTCATCCGCATCCGTAATCTGACCAAAAAATTTGGCGATGTGGTGGCGGTAAACGATATCAGCCTTGATATTTACGAAAACGAATTATTTTCGCTATTGGGCGGATCAGGCTGTGGTAAATCCACGCTGTTGCGGATGTTGGCAGGGTTTGAAATCCCAACATCGGGCAGTATCGAAATTGATGGCCAAGACATGTCATCCGTGGCCGCACATGCGCGCCCCACAAATATGATGTTCCAATCCTATGCGCTGTTTCCGCATATGAACGTGGCGAAAAACGTCGGCTACGGCCTGCGTCGCGATGGGGTTTCGCGCGGCGAAATTGACACGCGCGTTACCGAAATGCTGTCGCTGGTGCAACTGGATGGATACGGTGCGCGTAAACCCTCACAGCTGTCTGGTGGCCAACGCCAACGTGTTGCATTGGCACGTGCTTTGATCAAACGACCCAAGCTGTTGTTGTTGGATGAACCACTGGGTGCGTTGGACAAAAAGCTCCGCGAAGAGACACAGTTCGAATTAATTAATATCCAAGAGACGTTGGGCGTCACCTTCATCGTCGTAACCCACGACCAAGAAGAGGCAATGACCCTGTCCTCGCGTATCGGCGTGATGGACATCGGCACAATCGCACAGGTCGGCGAACCCCAAGAGGTTTATGAATTCCCGCAAACGCGATATGTGGCCGATTTTATCGGATCGGTGAACATGTTCGAAGGGCGCGTTATCAAAGACAGCCCAAACGCGGTCGTGATCCACAGCGAAGACGCGGGGATCGATCTTCATGTGCCCCACGGTGTCAGCTGTATGCCCAACCAAAAAATGTGGTTTGCGATACGGCCTGAAAAATTCGAAATTACAGCGACCAAACCCAAGGCCACTAAAAATGTGATCAAAGGCGTGGTCGAAGATATCGCATATTTGGGTGGACAGTCGGTTTATCTGGTGCGTCTGCCGGGCGGTAAATTGGTTCGTATGGTGCGTGCCAATCGCGATCGTGGTGCGGAAAAACCGATTACGTGGGAACAACAAGTTTACCTGACATGGGCACCCAGTGCGGGTGTGGTTTTGTCGTCATGAACCAATTTTTGCAACGCTATGGCCGCAGGATTATCATTGGGATTCCAATGATTTGGTTGATTGTGTTTTTCCTGTTGCCATTCGTTGTTGTGTTCAAGATTTCCTTTGCGGATATTGCCCGTGCGCGTCCGCCTTACACCCCGCTGTTTAGCTGGGAAGAGGGGCGATTGTTGATCGCGCTTAGCTTTGAAAACTATGCCTACCTGTGGGACGATACGCTGTACATCAAGGCTTATTGGTCATCGGTGAAAATTGCATTCTGGTCAACGGTGTTCGCGCTGATGATCGGATACCCAATGGCCTATGTCATTGCCCGCGCATCCGACACGAAACGCAACCTGTTGCTGATGTTGGTAATCTTGCCATTTTGGACCAGCTTCCTGTTGCGGGTCTATGCATGGATCGGATTTTTGAAAACCGAAGGCGTGATAAACGCGGTTCTGCTAAAGATTGGCATCATATCCGACCCTATCATCATGCTACAAACAGATTTCGCAGTTTATGTAGGAATTGTATACACTTACCTGCCATTCATGATCCTGCCATTATACGCAAACCTGACCAAATTGGACGACACATTGCTAGAAGCGGCGCATGATTTGGGCGCATCAAAATTGATGTCATTTCTGACAGTCACGCTGCCATTATCCATCCCTGGTATCATCGCTGGCTGTATGTTGGTGTTCATTCCTGCGATTGGTGAATTTGTGATCCCTGCCTTGTTGGGTGGCCCTGATACGTTGATGATCGGCAAGGTTCTGTGGACTGAATTCTTTAACAATCGTGACTGGCCTGTGGCATCTGCGGTGGCAACGGCGATGTTGATTCTGTTGGTCTTGCCCATCATGTGGATGCGCCGCGCCGCCGAAGAAGAGGTGCGTTAAATGTTTTTTCGTATCCTCACAGTCTTGGGTTTCACATTCCTATACGCACCCATTGCGGGACTAATACTTTACAGCTTTAACGCATCGAAATTGGTCACTGTGTGGGGCGGTTTTTCGACCAAGTGGTATGGCGAGTTATTCCAGAACGAACAGATTCTAGGCGCCGCATGGATCAGCCTGAAAATCGCCTTTGTCAGCGCGTGTATTTCGGTTGTCCTTGGCACGTTGGCCGCCTTGGTCATGGTGCGCTTTGGCCGTTTCAAGGGACGCACATTGTTTTCGGGAATGATCACCGCACCCTTGGTCATGCCAGAGGTGATCACAGGCCTGTCAATGTTGATGTTGTTCATTTCACTACAGGGTTTGATCGGTTGGCCGGCGGGGCGCGGATTAAGCACGATCATTATCGCCCACGCGACATTCGGTTTGGCTTTCGTCGCCGTCATCGTACAATCGCGCTTGGTCGACATGGATCAAGACATCGAAGAGGCCGCCTCCGATCTGGGCGCACGCCCCGTGCGGGTATTTTTCGACATCACATTGCCCACCATCGCACCCGCATTGGTGTCGGCGTGGTTGTTGGCATTCACATTATCCTTGGACGATCTGGTGATCGCCAGCTTCGTCGCAGGGCCGGGCGCATCGACATTGCCGATGGTCATTTTTTCAAAGGTTCGTTTGGGCGTCAGCCCCGACATCAACGCATTGGCCACCATCATGATTGGTCTGGTCGCAATCGGTATATTCTGTGCAACAATTGTCATGTTGCGCAGCAGCAAAAAAGGAAGCTGATATGAACAAAATCGTAAACCACCTGCCAACGGCAGAACTCCAAGCATTGGATGCGGCGCACCATTTGCACCCCTTTACGGATGGGGCGGTGCTGAATGCCAAAGGTGCCCGCGTGATTACCGCCGCTGACGGTGTCACCCTGACGGATTCAGATGGGCGCACAATGCTGGACGCCATGGCGGGTCTGTGGTGTGTCAACATCGGTTATGGTCGCAAAGAGTTGGCCGAAGTTGGTTATCAACAAATGCTGCAACTGCCATATTACAACACGTTTTTCCAAACCAGCCACGTACCCGCGATTGAATTGGCGGCCAAGCTGGCGGAAATTTCGCCCGCCGGTTTCAACCACACATTTTTCGCCACTGGTGGATCCGAAGCAAACGACACAAACATCCGAATGGTGCGCCATTATTGGGCGGCCAAAGGCAAGCCAACCAAAAAGGTGATTATCAGCCGCGAAAACGCATACCACGGCTCGACCATGGGCGGGGCGTCCCTTGGTGGTATGAAAGGCATGCATGCACAGGGCGGTTTGCCGATCCCTGATATGGCCTATATTGGCGAACCAGATTGGTACAATCAGGGTGGTGACATGGACGTCGCGGAATTCGGCCTGATGCGCGCACGCGAACTCGAAGCCAAAATCGAAGAACTGGGCGTAGATAATGTCGCCGCATTTATTGCCGAACCCGTACAGGGCGCGGGCGGTGTTGTTGTCCCACCCGAAACATACTGGCCTGAAATTCAGCGCATTTGTGATGCACATGAAATCCTGCTGATCGCGGACGAAGTGATTTGCGGCTTTGGCCGTACAGGCAAATGGTTTGGCACAGATTATTACGGAATTCGCCCCCATATCATGACGATCGCCAAGGGCTTGTCATCGGGCTATGCACCGATTGGTGGCTCCATGGTGTGTGATGAGGTGGCGAATGTCATTAACGATGGTGGGGTTTTCACGCATGGTTACACATACGGTGGCCACCCTGTGGGCGCGGCGGTGGCGTTGGAAAACATCCGCATCATGCAAGAAGAGAAAATGGTCGAGACTGCCGGCTCTGACACAGGACCATATTTGGCCGAGAAATGGGCACAATTCAAAGATCACCCCCTTGTTGGCGAGGTCAACATGGTTGGCTTTATGGGATCACTGGTGATGACACCTGATAAATCTGCACGCGCGAAATTTTCGTCCGATGTTGGTACGGTTGGGATGATTGCGCGTGGACATTGTTTTGAAAACGGTCTGGTGATGCGCCATGTGGGGGATCGGATGATCATTTCACCACCCATCATAATTAACCGCGCTGAAATTGATCAGATGTTCGAATTGGCGCTGAAATCAATGGACCAAACCTTGGTCGATATTAAGGGTCAAGGCCTGTACAACTAGGCTATAAATCCAAAAGGCGGCCCACCAATGTGGCCGCCTTTTTTATGCTGTCAGGTCGAAGAACATGAATTCTGCGTTCTTGCCCTCTTCAAAGGTCAACTGACCAGCACCTTCAATCGCCAACCCGTCACCTTTCGTCAATTTTTGACCATTCACCTGCACATCACCACGCACCATTTGAACCCAGGCTTTGCGATCCGTCTTCAGCGTCGTTTCAATGCGTTGATCTCCATTCAAGGTTGCCGCGTAAACAAATGCATCCGCTTGGGTGCGCATCGAACCTTGGCGCCCATCAGGTGACAAGAACAGCTTTAATTGCCCATCTTTATCCGCATCCGTCAGGTCAATTGTGTCATATGCGGGGGGAGTGTTTGCCACGCTGGGCATTAACCAAATCTGCAAAAACTGCATATCTTCGGTTTTGGATGGATTGTATTCGGAATGGGTCACACCTGAACCCGCGCTCATGTACTGCACACCACCAGCGGCCACAACTGATCCATTGCCCATTGAATCCGCATGTTCCAACGCGCCTTTGGTGACATAAGAAAAGATTTCGGCGTTTTGATGGGGGTGTTTGCCAAAACCTTGGCCACCTGCAACACGGTCATCATTGATCACGCGCAGATTGCCAAATCCCATGTGTTTTGGATCATGATATTGACCAAAGCTGAATGAATGCGCGGATTGAAGCCAGCCAAAATCCGCATGGCCCCGCGCGTTGGCGGGGCGCAGGGTCAGGGTTTGTTCATTTATTTGCATTGTTTCTCCTATGCTGCTGCTAAAACCGCAGTCACTGCTTGTTCCATTTTTGATCCATCGTCGGAATTCATGCCGTCGGCCGCAATGATTGTGACGTCACTGATGCCAACAAAGCCAAGTACAAAACGCAGGTACGACGTTGCGAAATCCATGTCTGAACCCACGGGCACACCACCTGATGCGACAACAATCACCGCACGTTTACCTGACAATAAACCAACGGGGCCGTTTTCGGTGTATTGAAATGTCACGCCAACGCGGCAAATTTGATCGATCCACGCTTTTAATGCCGCAGGAATGGAGAAATTATAGATCGGCGCGGCGATCAACAGGGTGTCAGCGGCGATGATTTCCGCGATTAATGTGTCGGATTCTGCCAAAACGGCCTGTTGTACGTCACTGCGGTCATCCACAGGGGTGAAATTCGCCCCAATCCAGTCACCGTTCAACAGGGTTACGCCATCGCTCAATTCTCGTGTAATCACACGATCTGCATTGGCAGTGCTTAAAAATTCAGCCGCCAATTGGCGGGTTACTGATCCCTCAACGCGGGCGCTGGATTGGATTTCAAGAATTGTCTGTGTCATGTTTTGTCCTACTCAATGGGGCAAAATTGCCCGTCTGGTGGGAATATAACTGTTGCGCATTACGCAACAAGTCTGCAAATATGCAAAAGATAGTTGCAAAAAGAAGAACAATGTCGCGTTTAAATGAAATCGAGAGTTTTATTGCCGTGGCCCACAGCGGTTCCATCACCAATGCGGCCGCGCAACTGGGTGTTGCTAAATCTGCGGTCAGCAGACGATTGGCCGATCTAGAGGCGCGTTTGGGGGTGCAATTGATCCTGCGCACCACCCGCCAATCCAGCCTGACGGACGAGGGGGCGGCCTATCTGCTGAATGCGACCGCCGCTTTGGATGCGCTGGATGCGGCCGAGGATGATCTGCACAAACAGCAGTGTGATTTATCAGGAACGCTGCGCGTGGCGGCGCCTGCATCCTATGGATTGACGCACCTTCAACCGATCTTTGCAAAATTTCTGTTGGAACATCCGAATGTAAACCTCAGCGTCGATTTTTCAGATCGCTTGGTGGATTTGGTTCAGGATGGGTTCGATTTGGCCATTCGTATTGGTGCGATGACGGATTCCAGCCTGATCGCAAGCAAGGTGATTTCCATTCGTATGCGCTGTGTTGCCAGCCCTGCATTTTGGCGCGAACACGGCATGCCCAATTCCGCAAGCGATTTGGCCGATCTGCCATTTCTAAGCCATCAAAACCAAAATCCGCGCAATGGTGTGCGTTATAACACCCTTGATGGGCAAAGTGGGACAATCCATCCACCCCATCGGGTGCGCGCCAGCAACGGTAACTTTTTGGCGCAAATGGCGGTGCAGGGGTTGGGCTTTACGGTTGATCCCGATTTTGTCACGGATCGTTTTATTGCGGATGGGCAATTACAGGTGGCTTTACCCGATTACATCTGGCCAGAGTTGGATTTATTTGCAGTTCTGCCCGCAACACGGCGTGCCACGCGGCGCACGCGCAGATTCGTGGATTTCCTAAAACAGGAATTGCGTGGGAACCAAGCCTTAAAAAATTCCTAGTTTTTCAATAATGTTTTAAAAACAACAGCTTAACCCCATGTCCCCATGGGGACACTTGGTTTTTCAGGGTCAAAGCCGCCCAATCGGTTTCCCCTTGGCACCCTTTTTCTGCGCTAATAAACACAGAAAATCATGCGCCACAGTGGCCGCCGCAATCGCCGTGATTTCGCTGACATCATAGGCGGGGGAAACCTCGACCACATCCAAGCCAACCAAATTCAGATCACCCAAACCACGCATCAATTCCAACCCCTGCCACGTGGCCAAGCCCCCCACAACTGGCGTGCCAGTTCCCGGCGCAAATGCGGGATCAAACCCATCCACATCCCATGAAATATAAACAGGACTGTCGCCGGCCCGTTCCTTGATAATTTCCAGTGCCGCATCGATCCCATTGCGATGCACCCATGGCGCCGTCAAAATTTCAAACCCTGCATCCGTATCATTATACGTTCGCAATCCGATCTGCGTTGACTTGGATACATCAATGATCCCCTCGGCCGCCGCACGTCCAAACATCGTGCCATGATCAATCCCCGACCCATCGCCATCGTCCCATGTATCGCAATGAGCATCGAATTGGATCAAGGTGATAGGCCCGTGTTTTTCGGCATGTGCCTTGATCAATGGATAAGCGATGAAATGATCACCCCCAAGGGTCACCATTTTTGTATCGGTCGCCAAAATAGCCGCCGCATGATCTTGGATCGTTTGCGCGATGGTTTCGGGATGATGCGGATCAAGGTGGCAATCGCCCCAATCGGCAATTGACAGATTGTCATACAGACTAAACCCAAATGGAAACGCATCTAACTCGGCCAATTGCACCGACGCTTGACGAATGGCACGCGGCCCCAAACGACAGCCCGAACGATACGTAACAGCACAATCATATGGAACACCGCTGATGGCGACATCAACGCCTGCTAAATCACGTGTGTATTTGCGCCGTAAAAATGACAACGCCCCGCCGTATGTCATTTCATGGGTCATGCCCATCGTCGTGTCTGAACGGAATGCAAAATCGCCTAGTTTATCGGTCATGGTTACAGCCTACTAAGATAAGTTTTATATTCGATTGGGTGAATTTCTGCGGTCAGTTGGGCGATCTCGTCGCGCCGTAGAACGGTATAAATATCGCGGTATTCGCGGCCAAATACGTCGGCGGCAAAATCCGATGTCGCGAAGTTTTCAACGCTTTGTGCCCAATCTGTTGTCAAACCTTGTGCCGCCTCGGCGTTTGGATCGTCTAAGGGAAGGGGCGGTTCAATGCCATCTTCAATACCCTTTAACATGCCTGCCAAAATGGCGGCAAAGGCCAAGTATGGATTGATATCCGCGCCGCAAATCCGATGCTCGAGACGTGCCCCTGGGCCGCTAATTTCAGGCAAGCGAATGCCAGCGTTGCGATTGTCTAAACCCCAGTCAGGGGCGCAGGGCGCAAAGCCACCCTTAAAAAAACGGCGATAAGAATTCATGTGCGGCGCAAACACCGCCTGAAAGTCTCGCATCGTATCCAAAACGCCTGTGACAGCATGTTTCAGGATTGGCGAAACTTTTCCGCCGGCGTCAAAAATATTGCGCGCTGCATCGTCCAAAACTGAGGCGTGCAGATGCATGCCATTGCCAGGGTGATCAGCGTATGGTTTTGCCATAAATGTGGCCTCCATCCCATGCTGTTCGGCAACACCGCGCACAACACGGCGAAACAGGACTGCGGTATCAGCAGCGGACAGGACATCATCGGTATGGTGAAAGTTGATTTCAAATTGCCCGGGGCCAAACTCTGCAATCATCACATCAATCGGCAAGCCCAGTGTATGGGATGCATTTTGAATAGCGCGCAACAAAGTTTCCGAACGCGACAGCACCTCTAAATCATAATTCTGCGCGTCGGGTGTGCGATCAGGTGGGGACGGCGCATCAGATACATTGGCGCGTTTGGTTAGGACGTAGAATTCCAGTTCACAGGCCGCGACGGGGTGCAATCCTTTGGCTTTGAAGCGATCCAAGGTGTTGGCTAAGATTTGACGCGGTGACAAAAACGAAACGGGCCCATCCATCTCGTGCATTTCAACCAACACCTGAGCGACGTTTCCTTCGGCCCATGGAACGGGTTTTAGGGTGCCTGCAATGGGATGCAATGTGCCATCTGGGTCGCCTGCAACAATGCCTAAACCCGTTTCAGGAATTTCAAAGCCAAAAATATTTGGCGCATAAGTAGACAATGGAATCCGCACCTGCCCTTTGACCAGCTTTGACACCTCCGAGGAGGGTAACCATTTGCCGCGCAAAACCGCATTCAGGTCGCACAGCATTAAATCGATGCGTTCTGGTGTGCCGTGTTTCGCACAGTATGCATCATATTCAGTCATAAAATCAGTCATTTACAGCTCTCGTTAGAAATTACATCGTGCGAAAGTACACTCTTTAAAAAATGTGATACCATTTTTTCTGGTACTTGTCTAAAAATGTGATAACGTTTTCGAAAATAATCTGAAATGGATGCGCAAATGGCTACTGACAACAAAACAAAGTGGATGGATGAATTGCCACGTGCATTTTTGGATCACAAGGGCGCGCGCCGTTTGGACGAGGTTGAAAGTATTATTCCTGACATCGTCGGCATGTCGCGGGGTAAAACGATGCCAGCGCATAAATTCGACCCCGTTGGGACAACCTTTCTGCCTGTGTCGCTGTTTTATCAAACCATTTCAGGTGAATATGTTGATATGGATGACATCGAAAATCAATGGGTGGAAAAGGATATTGTCCTACGCCCTGACATGTCCACGGCCAAGGCTGTGCCGTGGTCTGTTGATGCATCGGTGCAAATCATTAATAATGTCGAAACCCGCGATGGGGATGATTTAGCGATTGCGCCGCGCAATGTGTTGCGCCGTGTGATGGCGATGTATGCGGCCAAGGGTTGGCGTGCCGTTGTGGCACCAGAGTTGGAATTTTATTTGACGAAACCAAATACCGACCCAACGGATAACATTGAACCCCCGATTGGGCGCACAGGTCGCAAAGGTGCGCGTCAACAGGCATTTTCTATGGTCGCGGTTGATGAATTTGGCGATGTGATCGATACGATTTATGATTACACCGAAGCTCAGGGGTTGGAGATTGATACGATCATCCAAGAGGGTGGCGCGGGCCAGATTGAGATTAACCTGATGCACGGTGATCCATTGGCATTGGCGGATCAGGTATTTTATTTCAAACGCACAATCCGCGAGGCGGCGCTGAAACACGGTGTTTTTGCCACGTTCATGGCGAAACCTATGCGCGATCAACCCGGATCGGCGATGCATATTCACCAATCCATTGTGGATGTGAAAACAGGGCAGAATATTTTTTCCAAAGCGGATGGTTCGCCGACGGATTTATTTTATCATTTCATCGGCGGTTCACAAAAACATTTGCAAAATGCAGTGCCATTGTTGGCACCATATGTGAATTCATATCGTCGTTTGGCGGGCGCATATTCTGCGCCGTCAAATTTGGAATGGGCGGCCGATAATCGCACTACAGGCTTGCGTATTCCAAATTCGGGGCCGAATGCGCGCCGCGTTGAAAACCGTGTGACGGGCAGTGATTCCAATCCATATCTGTCGATCGCCGCAAGTTTGGCCGCAGGGTACTTGGGTATGATAAATGGTACAAAACCGCGTGATGCCGTGAACAAAGAAATTTTTGAGACGGATACGGGATTGCCACATTCATTGTTCACAGCACTTGAATTATTTGAGGCCGATAGCGAACTTCAACAGGTATTGGGCGTTGAATTTTGTAACCTTTATCGTCAGATAAAACATGCCGAATTGATGGAATACCAACGCGAGATTTCGCCGTGGGAACGCGAACATTTGTTGTTGAATGCCTAAGATATGGATCTGCTGACAGTTAACGATAAACAGGGGGAATACCCCCAATCATATTATGCCGCGTATGCAACCCCATTGGCCGAATTTCCCTGTCTTTCCAGTGATATACAGGTCGATGTTTGTGTGATAGGCGCTGGTTTTACAGGTCTGTCCACGGCGTTGCATCTGGCGCAGTCTGGGTATTCGGTTACGATCCTAGAGGCACAGCGTGTGGGTTTTGGTGCGTCTGGTCGCAATGGTGGTCAAGTGTCAGGTGGGCAGCGGATGGACCAAGAAGGGCTAGAGGAAATGCTGGGCGATGACCACGCCCAAGCGTTGTGGAATATTTCGCAACAGTCCGTGGATTTGGTGCGGGATTTGTCATCCGATATGGATGATTGTGGTGTGGCGGATGGCATTATTCACGCCGCGCACCGCGCGCGATATGTGGGCGAAGAACATGCCTATACGGATCATCTGCGGAACAAGTACGGATATGATAAAATACGCAATCTGTCGCGTGATGAAATGCGCGACATGGTTAACAGCCCCGCATATCACGGTGGCGCGTTGGACATGGGCGCGGGGCATATTGATCCATTGCGATATGCCATTGGGTTGGCGCGCAAATGCGTGGAGTTGGGCGTGGCGATTTACGAACAATCCAAGGTTTTAGATATGCAGGCAGGTGATCCCGTAACGGTGAAAACGGATGTGGGCTCGGTGCGGGCAAAGTATACAGTGCTGGCATGTAATGGGTATTTGGGACGCCTGAATAACCGCGTTGCGGCGCGCGTGATGCCGATTAACAATTTTATCCTTGCCACCGAACCCATAAGTGCGGATGCGCAAGAGGCGTTGATTAAGAATAATCACGCGGTTGCGGATAGCAAGTTTGTGGTAAACTATTTCAGGTTCAGTCCAGATCGGCGCCTCCTGTTTGGCGGATCAGAAAGTTATGGATACAAATTCCCCCGCGATATTACGGCGGCCGTGCGTAAGCCGATGTTGCAAATCTATCCTCAACTGAAAGACACCCGCATTGATTATGCGTGGGGTGGAACATTGGGTATTACCATGAACCGTATGCCGCATTTTGAACGGATGGCGGGCAATATCCTGTCGGCATCAGGGTATTCAGGCCACGGCGTTGCGATGGCGACTATGGGTGGAAAAATGGCCGCTGATGCGATCCGTGGGCAGGCCGAGCAGTTTGATTTCATGGCCGATGTCCCCACACAGCGGTTTCCTGGTGGAACGGTGTTGCGTTCACCGATGTTGGTGCTGGCGATGTTGTGGTATTCGATGCGTGACAAGTTGTGAATTTGCATTATACCGCTCAGTAGCCTAAGGCGGTTCTTCTACAAAAATTCATCGAATTTACGGAGCACACCTTGTCCATCACAACCATAGAAAAAAGCGATTATTTTAAAGAACCCGTTGCCACGTTTGGCGATCGGCTAGAAGCTGCGAGAGAAGCCAAAGGTTTGACGACCGCTACTATGGCTGAAAAGTTAGGCGTACGTAAGAAAACTATTAAAAACTGGGAAGCTGATGGCGCTATGCCTCGTGGCAACAGAATTCAAATGCTGGCGGGTATGTTGAACGTGTCGATCGTTTGGTTGATCAGCGGCGAGAGCAACGGGACCAGTCACGTTGCCGAAACACATTTGCGTCCCACTGGTGTGAATGATGCCTTGGGTGAAATTGCACAATTGAAAACAACGCTCTCGGGAGCGCTTACGAAGCTTGAACAATTAGAACTTCGTTTACAGCAGTTAGATTGAAAAAAATAGACTTCGCTTAATAAGGATACGTTACACAAAAGCCCGCCCCTACATATGTAAGGGCGGGCTTTTAAATTAAACGTTTTTAATTCAATTGCTTAACCGTATGTCCACGTGTGGACACTTTACTGCCCGTAGCCAAAGTAGCTAAAGAAGCCCTCTGAGCCTGCGGTTGATGTGTAATCTGGCAACCAAAGCGCGAATCCTGGGAAGTTGAAAATCAACATCAAGCCGATGACCTGAATAACCATGAATTGCATCATTCCCAAATAGATGTCTTTGAGATCCCATTCTGGAACCACACCTTTCAGGAAATAGGCCGAGAGCGCCACGGGCGGACTGAGCCATGCCGTTTGTAAGTTCACGGCCACAAGGATGGCGAACCACGTCAGGTTGACGTCCAATTCGACCAACAATGGCACAAGAATTGGGATGATGATCAAAACGATTGGCACCCATTCCAATGGCCAACCCAGCAAGAAGATCAGCGCCATAACCAGTAACAACATCATCGGCGTGGACAGATCAAATGACAACAATACTTCGGTCATCATCTTGGGCGTTCCAAGGTTCGAGAATACAGCACCGAAGAAGTTGGATGCAGCCACCAAGAACATGATCAACACGGTCAGTTCCAGTGTTTTCAACAGTGCATCATAGAATCCCTGTTTAGTGAACTTGCGATAGGCGACAGACAGAAGGATTGATCCAAATGCACCACAGGCCGCAGCTTCTGCTGGGGTTGCCCAACCTGCAAGGATTGAACCCAAAGCGAACGCGATCAAAACAGTCGGTGGAACCAAACCCAAGAAGAATTCGTACCAGAGATCAGAGAAGTAGAACCCGCCTGGTTTCGTTTTGCGCAAGAAGTTGAATACCCAGTACATGACACCAACCCAAACGATTGGGAATACCAGACCCGACAATGGGAAGAAACCCAGACCCGTTGTGGCACCTTTGAACACCAACCAGATGAATACACCCAGAGAGATGAACACCATTGCAACCTCGATAATATAATATGGCGATGTTTCGGGCTGTTCATCAGCGGGCAAAATTGGACCCAAGTTTGGATTTATCCAACAACGGCCCATTGCATAGAGCAAATATAAGGTTGCCAACAATACGCCTGGAATAATCGCGGCGCGGAACAAGTCTGTTACTGGAACCTCGAGTACCGGGCCCATAACGATCAACATGATCGATGGTGGGATCAGAATGCCCAATGTACCACCCGCCGTAATCGTACCTGCGGCCAGTTTGGTGTCGTACCCCGATTTGATCATCGTTTTACCGGCCATAATTCCAAGGATCGTCACGGATGCACCCACGATACCCGTGGCGGCCGCAAAGATTGTGGAAACGAACAACACAGCTATATAAAGGGAACCGCGTGTGCGTGACATCATCATTTGAACCGACATAAACAGACGTTCCATCAGACCCGCTTTTTCCATCATGATACCCATGAAGGTAAACAATGGAACGGCAACCAATTGATCATCCAACATCACTTGATTTGTTTGCAATGTTTGCAAGAAGAACGTCAGTTTAAAGTTTCCGCCCCATGCGCCAAACACGAATGCAAGGAAAATCAGCGTGAAGGAGATTGGAAAGCCGACGAAAATTGAAAACAACATCGCGGCAAGCATGAACATACCGATCACAGGTTTTGAGAAGTTGAAGATACTTGCACCAGAAAGCCAATCACCCAGAGGCAATACATCTGGATAGAAAATGGTGACGAATACTGCGGCCAAACCGATGAAGTAGAATGGCAAGAAACGTACAAATTTTGCCTCGCGATCTTTGCCCATTTGATGGAAGGCACGGAACAATTCAGGGAATCCTTGTAAGAACAACAAGAACGCACCGATTGGCATGAACATACGAGCAGGCGCCATAACAGGTGCCCAGGTTGAATCCGATGCACGTTCCCAACCAGCAATATTGAAAATATCTTGGCCAAAGGCCTTTAGGCCATACTGCCATGATGACCAAAAGAAGAATAACATCGCAGGAAAGTAGAAAGCCAGATAAAGCGTGGCATCAACAGTAGCCTGTGTTTTGGCCGTCCAGTTTCGATATAAGAAGTCGGCGCGAATATGAACGCCGCGCATCAGGCCATAGCCCGCAGCACCCATAAACATCACTCCGCCCGTCATGCGCGAAATATCATATGCCCAAAGTGTTGGCCCAAGACCCAATTGGCGTGCCAATTCGCCCATATCATTTTCGACAAGCATCGAGAATGCCTTGCGCGAGACAACTTCGAAAACCATAACAAAAATCAAGGGGACAAGGAGTAAACAAATGATGCGGCCAAACCAATTGTTTAGTACATCAATTTTTGCAGTGATTGGACGTTGCCAAGGTGTCATATCCGCGGGTGTTTCACCTGGTTCTTCTGCGCGGCGTTCGGCAATCAGCTCGTCTGCGATTTCCAATTCGCCTGGAATTACTTCTTCGGCCATGTCTCTCTCCCTTTTATCCCATTTTGGAACATTGTATTCCTTATTGGTAAAAACCGCCAATGAGCGCGGTTTTTACCAATAAGGAAAATGCGGAGCCTAAGCCCCGCACTTTATTGTTATTCTACAGTACCAGCTGCAACTTGGTCAGCGAATGCTTTACCCAATGCTGCGTTTGATGCTTGTGAACCAGCCCAGAAAGGAACCGCAATTTTTGCGAAATCTTTTTGTGACTGCCAAACTTCTGCAAAGAATGCGTTTTCGGCTGCGTTCTTTTCCAGCGCCGCTTTCGCTGCGTTCATATACGCAGGGAAATAATCTGCAGGTGTATCTTTCAAGATAACGCCATCTTCTTCGACCAACTTTTTCAACGCTCTACCGTTTTCATAAATGCGGTAGGACATTGATTTAGACAAAGAAGCGTTTGCTGCAACTTCGATCGCTTTTTGTTGTAGTGGTGTTAGTGCATTGTACACGTCTTTGTTTAAGTACAAATCAGCGTTCACAACAACTTGGTGTAGACCTTGCAAGTAGTAGTATTTCAGCACTTTTTGGAAACCAAATACAGAGTCAGGCTTCGGGCAGCACCATTCGGCCGCATCGATTGTGCCTTTTTCCAAAGCTGGTAAAATGTCACCACCACCCATAGCAACAGAAGCCACGCCAATGTCCTTGTATGTTTGGCCAGGAATACCTGGAGGCGTGCGGAAACGGTACTTACGGAAGTCATCCATCGACTCGATCGGCTCTTTGAACCAACCCAATGCTTCTGGGCCAACTGGCTGTAGCATGAAGCCTTTAACATTCATGCCCATTTCATCCCAAAGTTGGTCGTACAATTCTTTACCACCACCATATTGGAACCATGACAAGAATGCGATGTTATCGATACCAACACCAGCACCCGCAACAGGTGAACCAAACAACATTGCTGCTGGGTGTTTGCCGGACCAGTAGTGTGTCCAAGCGAAACCGCCTTCAACAAGGCCGGCATCAACTGCGTCCAATGTTTCTTTTACGCCAACAACAGACCCTGCTGCCAGAACTTCGATTTTGACTTGGCCGTCAGTCAGATCAAAGACATCCTTGGCAAAATCTTTCAACATTACAACTTCGTCTGCTTTTGCGGAAATTACGGACTGCACGCGGATCGTCGTTTGCGCGAAGGTCGCCGTTGCCGCGATAGATAAACCAGCGGCTGCAAGAGCTGCGGTTTTAGTCGCTTTTTTAAGGTTAAACATAATGTTTATTTCCTCCCTTAACGTGTTGTCTTCTTAACTTGTTCCCCCCAAATCGAAGACTTAGAAGGGGGTGTTTAAGCCCGTCACGCGGATGCGCGATTGGCTGTCTTTAGTGGCCTTTGGACAAATCTATGCCCTCGACCAAACCAAGCATTGGACCTATGCCGGTCGAGATATCGAAGAAACCCCGATACATCATTTCCCCAGCGACATAGAGCAATACAATTAAGCCAAGCCAAGAAATCCAAGGATACTTGGCCAGCAGTTTCATAATAAGTGTGGCGGCAAATGCCATTAAAACAATTGCCAGCCCAAGCCCAAAAATCAACATCTGGGTATCGCCATTTGCAATACCTGCAACCGCCAAAACATTGTCCAGTGACATTGTTATATCGGCAATAGTGATGGATAAAAGAGCCGCGAACATTGTCTTGCGCGGTGCACCTGTGTACCCTTTTGAAGGATCGTCGGCATCTTCTAATGCATGTTCACCTTGTTCGTATTCGTGACCGCGAATTTCCTTGAACAATGTCCAGCAGACCCAAAATAACAGAACAGATCCGATAAACAGCAATCCTTTTACGTCCAGCAGGCTGGTGGCGATGACTGCGAAGGCGATACGCAACACGGCGGCAATGACCATGCCGTAAAAAATTGCTTTCTTGCGCAATTCGGGAGCTAAGCCTGCGGCGGCCATGCCAATAACCAGCGCGTTGTCTCCCGACAGGATCAAGTCAGCGATGATGATTTGGCCAAAGCCGAGTATAGTTTCTAACATTATTTAGCGTCCTGTAGTGTCAATTGTGCAAGTTTTTCGCCGATCATAATGGCGGGTGCATTTGTATTTCCGGAAACGATTGTTGGCATGATTGAACAGTCCGCCACGCGCAGACCTTGAATGCCATGTACACGCAGGCGTTCATCAACAACGGCCATTTTATCTGATCCCATTTTACAGGTGCCTGTGGGGTGATAAATTGTTACAGCTGTATCGCGTGCCCAATTAAGTGTGGCATCGTAATCATCCATCGCAACGTCGTTACCTGGTTGGTATTCCTCGGTAATGTGAGATTTTAAAGGCGCGAACTGAGCAATTTTGCGTGCTAATTGGATGCCCTTAACAATTGTTTGTTGATCTAATTCGGTCGACAAATAGTTGGGATGAATGTCGGGATGATCATGGTAATTGTTCGAGATCAGTTTCAACTGCCCCGTACTTTCGGGGCGCATTTGTAAAACGGATGCCGTAAAGGCCGAAAATTTATGCGCACCCTCGACAGCATTATTTGCGCTGAAGGGCTGGATGTGAAATTGAATATCGGGTGTTTCCAGGCGGTCATCGGTTTTTAGAAACGCAGTTCCCAAACTGGCGGCCATCGTCATAGGCCCCGTGCGTGAAACGGCATATTGCAACGCAATCATGCCCTGTTTGAAATAGTTGTTCGTTTCCACATTGATCGTAGAAAGATCAGTTTTGAAAATTGGCCGCGCTTGCAGGTGATCTTGTAGATTCTTGCCAACACCAGATAGTGATTTCTCAACTTTAATACCATGTTCAGCCAATTCAGTGGGGTCACCAATGCCTGACAGCATCAGAATTTGGGGGGAACCAATCGCTCCCGCAGACAGAATAATTTCACGACGTGCTGTTAGTTTCAGGGGATTGCCGCGCTGAACGGCGTTGACGCCCGTCGCGCGACCTTCGCTGATTTTCAGTTTTTCAACTTGAGTATGGGTGAATACCGTCAGGTTTTCGCGACCACGTGCGGGTTTAAGATATGCCTTGGCAGACGAGCAGCGTTGTCCTTTGTGAGAGGTTAGTTGAAAATAACCAACCCCTTCTTGGTCACCAGCGTTGTAATCTGGATTACGTTTGTAACCCGCAGAAACTGCCGCCTCGACCCATTTGTCGACGATTTCACGGCTGAGTCGTGTTGGTGACACTTTCAGGGGGCCATCAGTGCCGCGTGCGTCGTTGATGTGTTCACCCATCCAGCTTTCTGATTTTTTAAATAGTGGTAAAACATCGTCCCAGCCCCAGCCTGCATTTCCCAACTGACGCCAATGGTCGTAATCCTGTGCCTGGCCACGGACATACAGCAATCCATTGATCGAACTAGATCCGCCCAAAACGCGACCACGTGGCCACGGAATTGCGCGACCGTTTAAACCTGCATCAGGTTGGGCGCGGTAACACCAATCCGTTTTCGGGTTTCCCATGGTTTTGAAGTAACCAACAGGGATGTGAATCCACGGATTTACGTCCTTTCCACCAGCTTCAAGCAAGGCGACAGAATAACGTCCACTTTCCGATAATCGGGCAGCAGCGGCACAACCAGCAGAGCCAGCGCCAATGACGATGTAGTCAAATTCCAACAGTTATTCCCCATTTCATCAATAAATGAGACTTTAAGTCTCGCTTTTACCTATTTTGCGAGTAAAGTAGGTTCAACTGATTCGTGCAACAGGAAGTTTTGATTAAATGGCAGAAGATCACACCGAGAGTCGTATTCCGACGAATTTAAGGACGCTTTTGATCCTAGAAGTGATCGGTCGATCGGATCATGCGCTGACAGCGACCCAGATCAATGCCGAAATCGGCTTACCCAAGCAAACAGTGCATCGTTTGGTCGCCACATTAGAGGCCGAAGGATTTTTAATGCGCGAAAGTGGTGGAAAACGATACCGACCCAGTCGCCGTTTGCGTTTGATGGGGGCAGGGTTGTTGCATGCCTCGCGGTTTCATATCACGCGGCATCAGATTTTGCAGGATATGGCCATGCAGGTTAAAGAGGCGGTGAACTTTGTGGTGCCCGAAGAAACGGGTATGCATTATTTAGATCGCGTTGATACCGATTGGCCGTTTCGCATTGAGTTGCCCGTAGGGACGAATGTGCCATTTCACTGCACTGCAAGTGGTAAGTGTTTTATCGCTAGCCTGCCGAAAGCTGCGCGGCGAAAATTTGTGGGTGGCTTGGCGTTGGAGCGTTTGACGGAACGCACGTTCACTGATCCCGAATTGTTATTGGTTGAATTGGATAAAGTGGCCAAACAAGGCTATGCTATCGATGACCAAGAGTTTATGGACAATATGCGTGCGATCTGTGTCCCAGTACAGGACGATAAGGGGCGTTTTGTTGGCGCATTAGCCTTTCATGGGCCTGCACAACGCTTGTCGTTGGATGTTTTGTTGGATGGGCGCGGTGTGCTGCTTGGAGGTGCCGAAAACCTGAAACAAAGTTTGTTTTCTTAGACGGCTGGTTATGGGTGCAATATCACCTTGGGCGCGGCGACGGAACCATTCAGGATTTGTGCGAATGCATCAGCACCTTCGGATAATGGGCGTTTTTGCACCCAATTCAATGCACCAAAGCTACCGCCAAAAATAGCTTGTGCCGTATCAATGAAATCCTGTGCAGTATAGGTATAGGTGCCGATAAATCGGATTTCCTGCAATGTCAGGCGACGAATATCCAACCCCTCATTGCTGTCACCCAGTCCGATATGAACGATGACACCGCCGGGTTTGGCCAACGCACATGCATCGCGCCGGCTGGCGGCGAAACCAACGGCATCAACCACCATGTCGTATTGTGACAGATCGCCATGACCTGTCGTAAAAGGATCGTAGATTTCGAAATCGGTATTTTTACGCAAATAATCCGCCCGCTTGGGGTTAGGTTCCGCTATTTTAATATGGTTTGAACCCTTAGCCATCAATGACAGCGCCGATCCCAGCCCGATGGCACCACCGCCAATTACCAGTGTATTGGCTGCCCGAAGATCAACATCCAAGGCCTGCTGACCCAAGCGGATTGCGTGCCAACACACGGCCAATGGTTCCGCCAATGCTGCATCGTCGAAAGATACGTTTTTGGGGACTTCAACCAGATTGCGGCTGGGCATGGTGACCAATTGCGCGAATGCGCCTTGGCGTGGTTGCATGGAAATGATCTGGCGTTTGCCGCACAGGTTTTCACGCCCTGATTTACACTCGGGGCAGATGGTGCATGTGACCAGTGGATTGATGGTGACGCGCGCACCTTTCATGGCACCTTGAATCACATCGCCCGCGGCTTCGTGCCCCAAAATCAGGGGGGCGGGGCGGCGCTCATCATGGCCTAAATAGGCATGCATGTCAGAACCACAGATGCCAACGGAACGAATTGCGATCAGGTTGTCGCCGCCGCTGACGATGGGGTCGGGCATGTCTTGAAAGGTCAATTCTTTGGCGCCTGTGTAAACCAATGCCTTCATTTTGCGGTAAATCCTCCGTCGACGAATATGGTTTGACCTGTGATATAGGCGCTGGCGTTTGAACACAGAAATTGCACGGGTCCAGCCAGATCATTCATGGTGCCATTGCGTCCAACGCAGGTTTGATCGGCGTTTTTTTGTGCCAATGCAGGATCAGCAAAAATGGGTGCGGTTAATTCAGTGGGGAAGAACCCGGGTGCAATGGCGTTTGCCGTGATGCCGTGCCTTGACCATGCTTGAGCCATGGCGCGGGTCATTTGGACCACACCACCTTTGGCGGCGCCATATGCGATCCCATTTTCAAAAGCGCGGGTAGATTGCAACGATGCAAAATTGATAATGCGTCCCCATTTTTGTTCCCGCATTGCAGGGACCATTGCCTGTGCCAGAAAAAATGGTGCGTTTAGATTGATGTCTTGAGTTTGCGCCCAGATATCAGGCGTGACCTCATCCGCGTGTTTACGTGGGTTCAGGCCTGCCGCATTGATCAAAATATCGACGTCACCAAAGGCGGTGGCGATGTCCACGGCCACATCTGACAGGGCAGAAATATCGCCCAAATCGGCGGCAACAAATGCAGTGTTCCCATCCGCTTCATCCGCCCATGCGGCCAATGCATCCGCGCGACGCGCAACAGCAATAACATTCGCACCGTTCCCCGCCAGATGGCTGGCCATTGCGCGGCCAATACCTGATGAAGCGCCAGTGATTGCAATGGTTTTACCATTTACGTCGAACATGTTTTACCCTTCTGCTGTCAGGTCAAACTCTTCGTTTGGAAAGTATTTTGCAAGACGAATATCAGCGGTGCGTGCGTGTCCTTCCATACCTTCAAGGCGTGAAATGCGCGCGGTTGCGATGGCGACACGCTTTGCGCCTTCGCGTGTAGAGCGTTGATATGTAACGACTTTCATATATTTGTGAACAGACAAACCGCCCGTGTAACGTGCCGAACGTGATGTTGGCAAAACGTGGTTTGTGCCTGATGATTTGTCACCGTATGCCACGGTCGTTTCTTCGCCCAAAAACAATGACCCATAATTGGTCAAGCGGTCCAGCCACCAATCCAGATCGGCGGCCTGAACAGTCAGGTGTTCGGGGGCGTAATCATCTGATGTTGCGGCCATCTCTTCACGGTCGGCGCACAGTATCACCTCTGCGTAATCCCGCCATGCGGCTGTTGCATTTTCGCGGTTCAATTCGGGCAAACTGTCAATGTATTTAGGCATAAGTGCGATGACATCTTCGGCCAGTTTACGGTTGTCTGTTACCAACCAAACCGGTGAGTTGTAACCGTGTTCGGCCTGGCCCGCCAAATCGCATGCAACGATTTCAGGGTCTGCATCGCCGTCCGCCAAAATCAAGCTGTCGGTTGGCCCTGCAATCATGTCGATGCCAACACGACCAAACAATTGCCGCTTTGCCTCGGCGACAAATTGGTTACCAGGGCCGACGATGATGTCGGCGGCAGGCAAATCGAACAAGCCATATGTCATGGACGCTACACCTTGAACGCCACCCAACGATAGGATTTTATCTGCGCCGCATAAATCAGCGGCGTAGATGATCGCAGGATTGATACCTGCCTCGCCATTTGGTGGCGAACAGGCGGTGATGTGATCTACACCCGCGGCTTTGGCTGTTGTAACGGTCATCATGGCCGATGCGATGTGTGCGTAACGACCACCTGGGACATAACAACCCGCGGCGTTGACGGGGATGGTTTTCTGACCTGTAAGCAAACCGGGTTGAATTTCGATTTCCATGTTGGACATGGTGCCTTTTTGAGCCTCGGCAAACCGTTTGATATTGTCATGGGCGAAATGCATGTCGTCGCGCAGCTTTTGCGGAACTTTTGCCTTGGCCGCGTCGATTTCAGCGCGCGTAAGGATGGCGTTTCCAGAATAGTTATCAAAGCGCGATGAGATTTCGAGCGCCTTTGCTTCGCGACCTTCTTCGATGTCTGCCAAGATACCTCGCACGATATCTTGGGTCGATCCTGCGTCGGTTTGCGCGGTCATTTGTGCTTTTTTAAGATATTCACGTGCCATGTTAATGTGCCCCTAGGTCTGAATTTGGGCAAGTTTGGCGTAAAAACTGATGTTGGGATAGGATGATTATGTAGTTTCGGGTTTTCGAAAAATGATGTTCGAAAACCCGTTTATAAAGGGAATTACACCTGTTTTTTGTCGTCAGCGATCTTCATTGTGGCGACTCCGCTGTCACCTAATTCAACGGATGCGAATGGCCCGCCGTGACACATGGCACCTGGATCCTGAGGGTCGAGAGCAGGCTCTGATGCGTAGATTGCAGCAGCAAATTGTTCCGCGTTATCTTTGGGTTTGTAACCCAAATGGCTGGCTAATGCGTTGTCGACTGGTGCGCGGTCATTGTTTGATACGCCGTAAACCACGGAAAATCCGGTGACGGGTGTCGTGATTGATTTTTCCACCAATTGGATCAAGTCGTCATATGAAAGCCATGAGCCAACCGCGCGTGGGTTGGATACCTGTGCCGCCGAAAGAATGCGCATGCACACAGATTCAACGCCGCGTTTATCCCAGTAGAGTGACGCCAAATCTTCGGCAAAACATTTTGCCAACCCGTAATAAGTGTCGGGACGATGTGGTGCGTCTGTGCCGATGAAATCGGTTTTCTTATGCATACCAACGGCGTGAATCGAGCTGGCGTAAACAACGCGGCGTACACCGTTTTGATAGGCAGCTTCCCAAATATTATAGGCACCAACGATATTGGCCTGAAGGATGGCATCAAACGGAGCCTCGTCACCGATAGCACCAAAGTGCACAACCATGTCGGCACCCTTTAAGAGTTCAACCATAGAAGGTAGGTCAGACAAATCTGCGCTGACATATGTTTCGTTGGCTAACAGCTTGCCCATTTCGGGCATTAAGTCTGTTGAAACCAATGCGTCTGCCATGTTCGACAATGGTTCGCGTAGATATGATCCAAGACGCCCAGCGGCGCCGGTAAGTACGATTTTTTTCATTTTTTCAGCCTCTTGAGGATATAAGTGAATGTTCAAGTTTTAAATAACAGCCTTTTCAACGAATGGCTTGTTGTTCTCGATACGAGCATAGTCGAAAGGTGACAAATCCAATGTACGATATTCGCCATAGGTAATAAATTCGGCTGTGCCACGCCCCATTGCGGGGGATTGTTGGAACCCGTGACCAGAAAACCCATTCACAAAAATGAAGTTTTCAACCTGCGTATGCGGTCCCAAAATCGCGTTTTGATCAAAGGTATTATAAGAATAATGACCAGCCCAAGAATTGATTAATTTTATGGCCTCAAATTGAGGGACGCGGGTGGCGATAATGGGCCAGACCTTTTCTTCCCAAATTGAATAATCTTGGGTGAAATCATCGTAATCGACAGCGGGGTCAATATCAGGTGGGCAACCCGCCAAATAATAGGTGCCTTCGGTGCGCATATGCACGCCTGATGGATCGATTGTAAGGGGCAGGTCACGATCCAGTGGCTGTTCGGCATCGAAAATGAATGTGTAACGTTTTCGTGGTTCCACGGGGATTTCAATGCCTGCCATACGGGCGGTCAAAACTGCGCGCGGGCCCGATGCATTGACGATTTTGCCACAGGCGACAACCTCGCCTGATTTAAGTGTCACAGATTCGATGCGCGATCCTGCCGCGTTTTTTTGCATCGAGATGACTTCGTTAGTGACATATTCCGCACCGTGTTCACGCGCGGATCGTTTCCACCAATCGAACAGCGTGTTGCCGTCAAAATAACCCTCGTCGATCAGGTTGTGGTTACCGCCGACGATGTCGTCCAACATATAAAACGGATAATCGCGTTTTATTTCTTCCGCCGTCATAAAATTTGTGCCCGCACCAAGGGATGCTTGAACTGCTTGCGCCTCTTTCAGCGTATCTGCGAATTTTTGGTTGTCGGCGAGGTACATGTAGCCATAGCTTTGTAATGGAATGTTTGGCACCCGTTCATCACCGCCCATGTAATCGCGAAAGTTTTTGACGAAATCAGCGGCAAATTGGGAAATGCGGATGTTGATTTCATTGCTGAATTGTTGGCGCATACAGCTGTTGGTGTGAGCAGTAGAGGTGAATTCATATGTGGGGTCTTTTTCAACGACTAAGATTGATCCGTCAAAATCAGGATTGCTGGACAGAAACCATGCCACAGATGATCCCAACATCGCGCCACCAACGATGATAACATCATAGCTGTTTTTCAACGGAGCGTTGGACAGTTTTTGTGTGTTCATTGAACAAAACCCCCTGTTTTGACGGCCTCCAGAACTGTATCGATTTCTTCTTGTGCAAGGCCATAGTCATCACGGGCAACTTGCGCGGAAATATAGCCTCGCGCAAGGTCTTTGCGCACCTGTTTAACATCGCGCTTTGCTGGATCGCCGTAGCCTGCGCCACCTGGGAACGCCATTACGACGCGCCGTCCGTGGGGCACGAATTGCTTGCCTTTGCCCCTCATTCTTGTGCCGTCATCCTGTGCAATTGTTGTTGCGGCACCTGCGGCGCCACCCATGCGACCCTGTGCAGGGTGATCTACGCGATCGAACATGGCTTGGATGTCGAATTCGTGGCCATCGCGCGCGCCAACTTCCATATATTGACCCAATCCACCGCGTTGCGCACCTGCGCCGCCGCTGTCGGGGCGTAATTCTTTGCGCCAAATGATGACAGGGCCGACGTGTTCGGTGGCCTCGACTGGCATGGTCATAACTCCGGATGGGAAAGCGGTTGCGTTCAGTCCATCAACGGACGGGCGTGCACCTGAGCCGCCCGAATTAAATGTCAAAACTTCGGAACGTACCGCATTTGCGGGGGCAGGGGCGTCCGTGCGGGGACGCAAGGAGACCTGAAAATTGCACAAGCAACCCGCACCTTCGGCGGGGACTGTATTTGGAAGTAGTTTATCCAACGCATTATAAACCGTGTCAGGGACGAAATGGCCGACGATGTGGCGTAAGGCCACTGGAGCGGGATGTACAGCGTTGACAATGGAATCCTTGGGTGCATAGATTTCGAATGGTGCCAATGATGCCGCGTTGTTTGGAATTTCTGGTGCGATGGCGCATTTCAGCGCGTAACAGGCATATGCTTTGGCATAAACCAGTGGGCAATTAATGCCCTTTTTATCCAATCCCGATGTGCCTGTGAAATCCGACAGGATGCGATCCTGCTCTATTGTTAACTTTACTTTTAATGTGATGGGGGCGGCAAAACCATCCACGATTAATTCGCCATCAGCAGTACCAGCGGTCAGCGCGTTTATGCGTTCCAGCGTTGCACGGCGCGAGTTGCCAAGGATGAAACCTGCGATGCCGCTTAGGTCGGTCAAGTTGAATTCGATCATCATTTCGATCAAGCGGCGATGACCGATTTCGTTACAGGTGGCCAATGCGTACATGTCACCGATCAATTGATCGGGTTCACGTACGTTGCCGCGTACGATGCCGATCAAGGTTTCGTCTACAGTTCCTGCATTGGCGAACCGCATGATTGGGATTTGCAATCCTTCCTCAAAAATGGATGCCGCATCGGCACCAAAGCCGCGCCCACCAATGTCAACAATATGGGCGGTACAGGCGAAAAATCCGACGTGTTTGCCCATGTGAAAGGATGGCGTGACCATGGTAATGTCGTGTAGGTGGCCAGTGCCTTCCCATGGGTCGTTAGTGATATAGACATCGCCATCTGTGATGTTTTCGCGACCAATGCGACGGATGAAATGGGCGACGGCGTCGGCCATTGCATTAACATGCCCCGGTGTGCCTGTAACGGCCTGTGCCAGCATTAATCCATCGGTGTCGTAAACGCCCGCGGATAAATCGCCTGCCTCGCGGACTGATGTTGAAAATGCGGTGCGAACAAGGGCTTGGGCTTGTTCTTCGACCACGGAAATCATGCGATTCCACATCACTTGGTAGGCAACGTTTGAGGGTTGGGTGCTCATGATGTTGCTCCTGTGGTAATGTCTATTGTGCCGTCGGAATGGCGGATTGCCATGCGTGATGCAGGCACGATGATTGTGGTTTCACGTTCAGTGATCGCCGCAGGGCCCGCCACGGTTTGGCCTGTGGTCAGATCATCGCGGTTGATAACTTGTGCATCCAATGGCGCACCAGATGCGGCATCGAAAATAGGGCGGTTGCCTGCGATGCTGGCAGGCGATGTAGGGATCGCTAGTGCAATCGTATCGACGGGCTGTGCAGGGGTTGTGGCGTTCACTGCCCATACGGTAATTTCCACATCCATGCCATGAACTGCACGACCAAACAGGGTGATGTAGTCGTTTTCGAACAGAGATTGGAATGTGCCCACATCGGGGTTCATGGCCTGTACTTCGGTCAGGCTGATCGGGATTTCCCACCCTTGACCGCTGTAGCGCATGTAGACCTTGAATTCGGACAGGATCGGCGCGTCAGCGTCGCAGGAACGCACGAATGAGGTGGCTTCTGATTGCAAATCAGCCAGCAGAGATTTGATGCGTGGGGCATCAAAATCAGACAGTTTCATATAAACAGAACGGTTCGCCTCGAAGCTAAATGGCGCACGCAGGAACCCGATGGCGGATCCAACACCAGCACCTGTTGGCACCAACAGGCGAGCAACGCCCAATTTTTCGCACAAGCGACCCGCATGCAGCGGAGCGGCTCCGCCAAAGGCAATCATGGTGTATTCGGACAGGTCTTCACCGTTTTCCACGGCGTGAACACGCGCAGCGTTGGCCATGTTTTCGTCGACAACCTCTGCCAGGCCAAATGCAGCGGTTTGGGCATCCATGTCCAATATTTCGCCCAGCACGTTTTGCAAAGCTGTGACCGAACTGTCTGTGTAAAGTTTGATCGAGCCACCTGCGAAGTTATCTGGGTCAAGTTTACCCAATACCAAATCGGCGTCCGTGACCGCAGGGCGTTCGCCGCCGCGACCGTAACAGGCGGGCCCAGGTTCCGAACCCGCACTTTCGGGACCAACGCGAATTTGACGCATCGCATCGACATGTGCAAGCGAACCACCACCCGCGCCGATTTCGACCATATCAATTACGGGGATGGAAATCGGCATGCCTGAACCCTTTTTGAAACGATAAGTGCGGGCGACTTCGAATACGCGGGATGTTTTGGGGGTTTGATTTTTGATCAGACATATTTTCGCGGTAGTACCGCCCATATCAAAGGACAAAACCTTGTCTAAACCATAACGTGCCGCGATATTTGCGGCGAAAACTGCACCACCAGCAGGGCCAGATTCAACCAAACGCACGGGGAATTCGGCGGCGTTTTCGATGGAAATAATACCGCCCCCCGAATGCATCAAAAAAATCGGGCAATCGATGTCAATCGCGGCCAATCGCGTGCGCAGGCGACCAAGGTAGCTTTTCATCAAGGGCTTAATATAGGCGTTGGCGACAACGGTGTTGAACCGTTCGTATTCGCGCATTTGGGGCGAGACTTCGGATGACAGGGACACCATCGTGCCCGGCATTTTGTCGACCAACACATCGCGGATCATTTTTTCATGGCTGTCATTGAGATAGGAATGCATCAATCCCACTGCGATACTGTCGTATTCAGCAATCATGATTTCATCAACTAATGCTTCGACTGCGGCGCGGTCTAAGGGGATCAAAACAGCGCCAGTGGCATCAATCCGTTCAGGAACAGTATATCGTTGATACCGTGGTAATAACGGTTCTGGCAAAGACAGGTTTAGATCGTATTGCTCAAACCGGCTTTCGGTTCGCATCTCGATCACATCACGAAACCCTTGGGTCGTGATCAGGGCGGTTTTGGCGCCGCGCCGTTCGATCAGGGCGTTGGTGGCCAAAGTTGTGCCGTGAATAATTTGATCAACATTGGACAGCGGCACGTTCGCTTGTGTGCAAACCTGATTGATGCCGTCGATGATCGCGTCCTCGGGGGCTGTATAGGTTGTTAAAACCTTGGTCGAGAATTGTTTGCCATCGACCTCTAACACCACATCCGTAAATGTACCGCCAATATCAACGCCCAAACGTGTGGATGGTCTTGCCATGTTCTTTGCCCTTATGAATAGGTTCCACTAGGGGGGATTTGTTCAATCAATGCAAATTATTTAAATTTATGAATAGGATAATTAATTTTTATTATAGATCGATGCAACTTGTGCGGCCAACGCGGCGGCTTTGGTTACATATAAGGGTGCCCGCTCGATTTCGTAACGCGCCATGAACCGAAGAGGGGCGGGAACCCATGTATAGGGAATGCGATGTAAAGTGCCCGATGCCAAATCATCGCGAACCAATGTTAATGGTAGGGCGGCAATGCCCATATTGTGGCGCACCATGTGATGACAAGCAACCAGATTAGAGTTGGGAACCAGATGTGTTTTGCTACCTGATAAGGCTTCGAAATGAGTGGAAATTTCTGCGTACAGCTCTGTTGTGCGGTTTAGGGTAAGAATGGGGTGTTTAGTCATGTCTTCGGGTCGGGTGCTGCTTTGTTTCGTGGCACAGACCCAAACCATAAGGTATTCCCCCAAGGCGATTTGACCACTGGTAGTGCGATCAAAGGGGCCGTTTTGGAATGAGAGATCGATGGTCTTGTCGAATAATATGGATGACAGATTTTGCGACATTCCAGCAGTCAATTCCACCGTGATATTGGGCATATCCCGTTTGATTGCCGCCAGAAAATCAGACAACCATGTTTGGATAATCAGTTCCGTAACCCCAAGTCGTAGAGTGCCGTCAAGCAATGTATTGGCCGATGCGGCATCAATTAAATTGTCGCGCTGCGCCAAAACCATTCGTGCATGAACCAATAACTCACGACCTTTATGGGTTAGACGTACAGACCCTGCGTCGCGTTCCAATAATTGATGTCCCAACAGTGTTTCAAGGGCTGTAATACGGGTCGAGATATTGGGTTGTGTCGTGTGCAACCGTTCAGCGGCATGTCGAAAGCTGCTTAGATCGGAAACCATAATAAATGCTTCGAGATGTTTAAGGGTTATGGCCATCGTTTACTCCGTTTTAGGGACGCTACGTGTGGGTGACCCAAAGCGCAAGTGTGGGACGCGGAAGGGTGTAGTTGGCGGTGTTGATCGGAGAGATTTTTTGTTTTGTCGTAGTCGCATCGCAAAAAAACCGAAATTTGACCCAAATTAGTGCCATCGTATCTGTGGTGTTGAAAGACTGTTATGGTGCAAAAGCCGAATTTTTGCTGGTATTTAAGTGCTTTTTTGGTAATTTAAATTCGACAAGTCGCGTACGAATTATAGTCGATTGTAGAAAAAAATACTAAAATACGCAATTTTTGTATGATGTATTGCCGAATTCGTATTAGCGCGACCCAAAGTATTTAACGCAAACTGTTTGGATAGATAATTTTAGTGAATCTACGGTATCTGGGAGGATATAATGAAATCTTTACGTAACACAGCACTTGGCCTGACATTGGGCGTTGCTGCTGCAACAACAACTGCAATGGCGGGCGAACTGACTATTGCAACTGTAAACAACGGTCACATGATCGAGATGCAAAAACTGACACCAAAGTTCGAAGAAGCGAACCCAGGTATTACAGTTAAATGGGTGACATTGGACGAAGGTACGCTTCGCTCGCGTGTGACAACAGACATCACGACCAAAGGTGGTCAATTCGACATCATGACAATCGGTATGTACGAGGCTCCTATCTGGGGTTCACGCGGTTGGTTAGAAGCACTTGAGTTCAGCGATGCATATGACGTTGACGATATTTTGCCAGCAATGCGTGGCGGTTTGTCATACGAAGGCAATCTGTATGCGGCACCATTTTACGGTGAATCATCAATGATCATGTATCGCAAAGATTTGTTGGACGCTGCTGGCATGACAATGCCGGACAATCCATCATGGGGCTACGTCCAAGACGCTGCTGCTGCGATGACTGACAAAGACGCCGGCCAATACGGTATCTGTTTGCGCGGTAAGCCAGGTTGGGGCGACAACATGGCGTTCTTGACCACAATGGCGAACAGCTTTGGTGCGCAGTGGTTCAACGAAGATTGGACACCAGCATTGGATTCCGCTGCTTGGAACCTTGCTGTCACGTTCTACAAAGATTTGTTGGACAACTACGGCCCTCCAGGCTCATCTGCTAACTCGTTCAACGAGATTTTAGCACTGATGAACGAAGGTAAATGTGGTATGTGGATCGATGCAACAATCGCTGCATCATTCATCACAACGCCTGGCATGGCATACGCACAAGCACCACAGGCGGTCACAACACGTGGCGCAAACTGGTTGTGGGCATGGTCATTAGCGATCCCTGCAGGCACCAAGCAAAAAGACGATGCGATGAAGTTCATGGAATGGGCAACATCCAAAGAATACGTCGAGCTGGTTGCGGCAACAAATGGTTGGGGTAAAGTGCCAACAGGAACGCGCACATCAACATATGAAAACGCTAATTTCTTAGCTGCTGCACCTTTTGCAGACGCGGAATTAAAGGCGATTTTGTCCGCTGATCCAAGCAACTCTACGCAGAATCCATCACCTTACGTTGGTGTTCAGTTTGCGGCGATCCCAGAGTTCCAAGCAATTGGTACAGCTGTTGGTCAACAAATGACCGCTGTTTTGGCTGGAGATATCACAGTTGCAGAGGGTCTTGCTGCTGCACAAGCCGCTGCCGATCGTGAAATGAAAAAAGGCGGTTACTATAAGTAATCGACCTCCCTTAATAGGGGCAGAGTAATCTGCCCCTATTTTAAATTTCAACTACCCTATACAGGACCATCCCCATGAGCAAAACACTCGTCAGAATGCTTCAAGCGCCCAGCATCATTCTTTTGTTTTTGTGGATGATCGTACCACTGTCGATGACAGTTTACTTTTCGACAATTCGTTACAACCTGCTGTATCCAGAACGTGATGGTTTTATCGGTTTGGACAACTACAGGTTTTTCTGGACCGATCCTTCGTTCGTACCTGCGCTAATCAACACATTGGTTTTGGTTGGATCTGTTTTAGCAATTACAGTGGTCTTAGGGTTGGCTGTTTCGATCCTGATTGATCGCCCATTTCGCGGGCGCGGCATTGCACGTGTGATGTTGATCTCGCCGTTTTTCATTATGCCAACTGTATCTGCCTTAGTTTGGAAAAACATGTTGATGGATCCTAATAATGGCCTGTTTGCCGCGTTTGCAAATGCTTTGGGAATGCAGCCGATTGAATGGCTTCAGGATATGCCACTGTTTTCGATTATCATCATGGTCAGTTGGCAATGGACGCCATTTGCTATTTTGATTTTCATGACATCGCTACAGTCACAAGATCAGGAACAAAAAGAGGCTGCCACCTTGGATGGAGCAGGATTTTGGTCTCAGTTTTATAATTTGACCTTGCCGCATTTGGCGCGACCGATTTCCATTGTGATCCTGATCCAAATGATTTTCCATCTTGCCGTCTTCGCAGAAATATTCGTCACAACCAGTGGCGGTCCTGGTGTCCAATCAACTAACCTGACCTATTTGATCTATATTCAATCCCAACAAGCCTTTGATGTTGGTGTGGCTTCGGCCGGTGGTGTCTTTGCAATTATCCTCGCCAACATCGTCGCGATCTTCTTGATCCGCGCGGTCGGCAAAACATTAACGGTGTAGAAATGACTGATAAACAGCGCGTAAAACTTTATAACAGCATTGCAGTCTCATTTGCGTGGGTTGCAGCACTACTCTTTTTCTTTCCAATCTTTTGGATGGTTTTGACGGGGTTCAAAACCGAGGCGCAAGCGATTGCAATTCCACCCTTACTGTTCTTTGAACCAACACTTGAAAATTACACTGAAATTCAATCACGTACAAATTATGGTCAATTCGCACTGAATTCTATTATTACATCGTTTGGCGGCACATTCATTGCGCTGCTTATTGCGATCCCGTCCGCTTATTCGATGGCATTTAATACGGGTCGTTGGACAAAGGATATTTTGATGTGGATGTTGTCCACCAAGATGTTGCCAGCCGTGGGTGTTTTGATGCCAATTTATCTGTTAAGCCAGAAGATGGGGATGTTGGATTCAAAGATCGTATTGGTGGTTATTTACGCAATGATGAATCTGCCCATTGTTATGTTGATCCTGTTTAACTATTTTCGCGAAATCCCCAAAGAGATTTTGGAAGCATCGCGTATGGATGGCACATCAACATTCAATGAAATTAAGGATATTGTGATGCCGTTGGCTTGGGGTGGCATTGCATCGACTGCGTTATTGTCGATCATTTTATCCTGGAACGAGGCGTTTTGGTCGATTGTTTTAACCACAACCGAAGCTAGTACACTGACCGCGTTTGTGGCATCTTTCCAAGCACCAGAAGGGCTGTTTTGGGCCAAGGTATCTGCTGTGTCGACATTGGCCTGTGCCCCGATTGTTGTTTTCGGATGGTTGGCACAAAAGCAACTTGTTCAAGGCCTGACATTCGGCGCGGTAAAATGATCAACGCAGCGCCCACAGATTTAACAGGCAAAGTATGCCTTGTTACGGGGGCTGTTGGTGGAATTGGTGCCAGTGCAGTGGAACATTTTGCCGCCCTTGGTGGGACGGTTTATGCGACGGATATTGGGGATGCGTTTGATGGGCCGGCTGAATATCGTAAGTTTGATCTGTTGAACGAATTGCAAGACGCCTGTGATTGGATCGTAGAAATCAAGCCCGACATTTTATTTAACAACGCTGCCATTTTTGATATGGGGTCTGTCTTGGACGCAGATTTGGTGCAATATGATCGATTGTTTGGTGTGAATGTACGCGCATTTTACGCGGTGATGCAAGCCAGTGCGCGGTCAATGGTTGCCAATGGACAGGCGGGATCGATTATTAATTTGGCATCCCAAGCGGGGCATCGCGGTGAAGCATTGGTGGCGCATTATTGTGCAACCAAGGCGGCGGTAATTAGTTATACGCAATCGGCGGCCTTGGCGCTGGCGAAACACAATATTCGCGTTAATGCGATCAGCCCAGGCGTAATCGATACACCCATGTGGAAAGATGTTGATGCCTTATTCGCAAAATTTGAAGGCAAAGAATTGGGTCAGAAAAAACGCGAAGTCGGTGAGGAAGTTCCAATGGGCTACATGGGGTCACCCAGCGACGTTGCCCGCGCAGCGGTATTTTTGGCCAGTGATCAATCTGCGTATTTAACGGCGCAAACCATCGGTGTTGATGGTGGGAATGTATTGAGATAACCGATGTCAATTATGCAACCACAGCTGGAATTGGTCGATCGTGCAACGCGATCCATTCGCTATCTGGAACATGGCTGGCCTTCGGATTTATGCCGCTGGCATGCGCACGAGGAATATGAGCTTCATTTGATTACAGCCACCCATGGCAAGGCGTTTGTCGGTGACTTTATTGGCGATTTTAAACCCGGGAACTTGTATCTAACGGGGCCAAACCTACCGCATAATTGGATCACGGATAAGAGTTCCAAAGAGTCAGTCGAAACGCGCGATATGTTGGTACAGTTTAGCCACGACAGTGTAGAAAAGTTGGCGGATGGATTTCCAGAGTTTTCTGGCGTGAAGCGGATGCTATCGCTGGCGCAATCCGGTATTTTGTTCGAAGGTTTTAATCCCACTTTTGCGCGCGGTCATATGGAATCAATTCGTGACAACGAGGGGCCAGAGCGCATTCTGGCCTTTATCCGCTGCCTTGTACGCCTGAACGAACATGCCGAAAAAAAGACACTGTCGGTCGCAAAGTTGACCCATACCGAAGGTGGTGGAAAACATGCGCGGATCGGGAACGTAGTGGATTTCGTTGTCGAGAACTATGCGGAAAATATTTCTGTAGCAACGGCGTCTGAAATGGCAGGCATGTCACACACGACATTCAGTCGCAATTTTCAGGCTGTGACAGGTAATCGGTTTATCGAATTTGTAAACAGTGTGCGCATCGGACAGGCCTGTCGGATGCTGTATGCCACGAACGATCAAGTGACCACGATTTCATACAGAGTTGGGTTTCAAAACCTTGCTAATTTTAACCGTCATTTTCTGAAAATGAAGGGAATGACGCCCTCTGCGTACCGTGAAGCTGCGATGAGAGATTTGAACACCAAGTTGGAGACCACCAAATGAATAGCGCAAAACATGTCAGCATCTCCGCGACAAAATATGATCGCGCCGCCTGCGCTGTTGGCGTCGTGCATTTGGGTTTTGGCGCGTTTCACCGTGCACATCAGGCCGTTTATATCGATGACTACATGGATAAAACGGGTGATCTAAATTGGGGTATCGCAGCGGTCAACTTACGCCCCGATGACAATGATTTTTTCCAGATCGCGATGAACGACATTGCCCGTCACGACGGGTATTTTCTAAAATCATTTTCACCCGATGGTCATGTTGAGTTACGCCGTGTTCGCGCCCACGTCCAATTTTTGGATTGGGGCAGTCAAGCGACTGACGCCGAAGAGGTGTTAACGTTAGAAAACGTTCATTTGGTAACGATTACGGTCACGGAAAGCGGGTATTACACCGACCCAAACGGCGATTTGAACTTTGATGATCCCATTATGGCAGCAGAGTTTGGTGGCGCCGAACCACAAAGTATTTATGGTTATTTACGCCGTGCGTTGCGGGCGCGTATGCGTGCAACGGGCGCGCCGCTGACGATTGCCTGTTGTGATAACATCCGCCAAAACGGCAAAATGTTACGTCGTAATTTGCTAGACTATATCGCGCGTTGCAATGATCCTGAACTTGGCGGGTGGGTGCGTGAAAATGTGTCCTTTCCCTGTTCCATGGTGGATCGTATCACACCGCGGCCGGCACCCGAATTGGCTCAGGAATTGACTGCATTGGTTGGGGCGCCCGTGACATCGCCAATCATGGCCGAAGACTTTATCCAATGGGTGTTACAAGACAGTGCCGCGGGGCCCATGCCATCCCTTGAAGACGCAGGTGTTACGGTCACATCGGATGTTGATCCCTATGAAGAAACTAAAATTCGCGTATTAAATGGTGGGCACACTGCCTTAACTTATTTGGCCGCATTGAAAGGCGTTGAAACATTTGATGCCGCTATGCGTGATCCTGAATTGTTGTTACATTTCAAAAACTTCGAAGGCAAAGAAGTTTTGCCTGCATTGACTATGGATTTGCCTTTTTCCAAAGAAAATTATTTTGAAAAAATTGAACAACGATTTGCCAACAGCGCGATTGGCGACACAGTCGCGCGGATTTGTGCGGACGGAATGGCCAAGTTCCCAATCTTTGTGAGTCCAACACTCAAAGGTTGTTTGAAGCAGGGCATCATGCCAATTCACAGCATCCGTAGCATCGCCAGCTGGCATCAATTTGCACGCCATGTGACGGCGGGCAAAATCCCATTTAAATATGTCGAACCAAGTTGGGCGCAACTAGAAGACATGTTAGGGCGCGATGCCTTTGTAACCAGTCGCCAGTTATGGGGCGACATACCTGAAATCTATCCCGAATTCGCAGATGTACTGCGTCGTGAAATAACTGAAATGGAGTTAAAATGGCCGGTTTAACACTGCGCAATGTGCGCAAAAGCTATGGTAATGTGCAGGTAATGCACGGCGTTGATCTTGACATCGAGGATGGCGAGTTTGTTGTATTCGTTGGCCCATCGGGTTGTGGTAAATCCACGTTATTGCGGATGATTGCAGGACTCGAGGAAATTACTGGTGGGACAGTTGCGATTGGCGACCGTGAAGTCAACGATGTGGCCGCGTCCAAACGCGGTGTGGCGATGGTTTTTCAAACCTATGCGCTGTACCCACATATGACGGTAAAGCAAAATATGTCGTTTGGGTTGAGACAGGCGAAAACCCCAGCAGATGAAATTGAACGCCGTGTTTCATCAGCCGCCGAAATTTTGCAGATCGACGATTATTTGGATCGTAGTCCCCGCAATTTGTCGGGTGGTCAACGTCAACGTGTGGCCATTGGGCGTGCGATTGTGCGTGACCCCGATGTGTTCTTGTTTGATGAGCCATTGTCAAACCTTGATGCCGCGTTGCGCGTGCAAACCCGTTTGGAAATTGCACGCCTACACGAGCGTCTTGAAACGACTATGATCTATGTGACCCACGACCAAGTTGAAGCCATGACATTGGCCGATAAAATTGTGGTTTTGCGTGATGGCCGTATTGAACAAGTTGGCTCACCGATTGAATTATATGAACGCCCCGCGAACGCATTCGTGGCGCAATTTATCGGAAGTCCGAAAATGAATTTTTTCGACGTCAACGATGTCGTGGCAACAGCCAAAAAGAAAACACGCGAGCCCATGACTGATGCAATACAGTTGGGCATCCGTCCTGAACATTTCATACAATGCGCGGCCAAGGATGCGATCATCATGGGCTCGTTGGAATTGGTCGAAAATTTGGGCGAGTATGCCTTGGTGCATTTGAAGACTGAAAAGGGTGTGGAATTCATTGCAAAAATGGATAAAGCACCGGCAGAGAAGAAGGGTGCGGCAATATTCTTTACCGCGCGCCCCGAACTGACGCATTTTTTCGACGTAAAATCGGGGTTGCGTATCGCAACCTAAATTTGTGTGAGCGGTTTAAATGATCCTGTGTTGTGGCGAAGCCCTGATTGATATGGTTCCTGTCACGGATGTCGACGACAACGATGCCTTCGCACCATTGTGCGGTGGCGCCAGCATGAATATGTCCGTCGCGTTGGGGCGTTTGGGTATACCTGTGGGATTATTGTCGGGTGTGTCGAATGATCTGTTTGGTGCGCAGTTGGTCGACAGATTGATGACCTCTGAAGTGTCGACAGATTTGTTAATCCGTAGTGATCGCCCGACCACAATGGCGTTTGTGCGCCTGACAGATGGTCATGCGGATTATACCTTTTACGATGAAAATTCGGCAGGGCGGATGATTAAAAACTCCGACCTTCCTGACCTGCCAAACAACGTTAGTGCTGTGTGTGCTGGTGGGATCAGTTTGTGCGCTGAACCCGCCGCAAGCAGTTACGAAGCTTTGTTCCTGCGCGAAGCGAAGCACCGCGTTACGATGTTAGATCCAAATATTCGGCTCGGCTTCATTTCGGACGAGCCCGCGTATCGGGCGCGTATCGCGCGTATGATTACTGTGGCTGATGTGGTCAAAGTGTCGGACGAGGATCTGGATTGGATTGTACCCAAAGGCGCCGTGTTGTCATCCAAAGTACAATCCTTGCACGACAGTGGTGCCAAAGTTGTCATTGTCACCAAAGGTTCTGACGGTGCCAGTGGCTATATTTATGGGCAACCCGTTGTTGATGTGGCGGTACCCCGCGTGCGTGTTGTTGATACCGTGGGTGCAGGGGATACATTTAATGCTGGATTTATGGCGAAACTTCATATGTTGGGTGTTTTGAGCAAGGATAGTATGACCATGTTAACGGGGGTGCAATTACATCAGGCGTTGAATTATGGCGCGAAGGCCGCCGCAATAACGGTTTCGCGTGCGGGGGCAAATCCACCTTTCGCGTCCGAAATGGCCATGGATTAGGTCTGTGTCGAAATACAGTGAACGCAAACACGTATTAAGATTTGGTGCCCTTTATGCGGCGCCAAAGTGCAGCCACCAGCAATGGAACCGTCGTCATTAATCCAAGACCAATAATAATCCATGCCGATTTACCAAACTCACCCGCCATGGTTTCCGAGCCTAAGTGGGCCAGGACAAAACTGGCAGGTAAGATTCCAGCCAAAGTTGCAATCAAGAAGCGCCAGAGACGTAGACGGCTTAATCCTGCGGCATAACTCATGGCGTCAAACGAGATGAATGGTAATAAACGTGACCCGAAAACTGTGAGCATCAGAAAGTTTTGCGAGCCAAGCAAACCTTTGGTCTCTTTTTCACCTAACCATCGTTCCACGTGAATACGCCCAAGGTAGCGCGCGATAACGAATGCCGTAAGCGCACCAATTTCCGATCCAATAGCGACGTAAATGCCGCCGGTGACATGCCCGTATGCGGCACCACTGATCATTGCGATAGGCGCGCTTGGGATTGGGCTTGCGACAATGGATGCGATCATCAGGAAAACAATCAACAACGGCCCCCATGGTCCTGCTTGCTCGATCCATTGCTCGATCATTTGCTTGTTGATCTGCGGAAGTAGATTTGTCGCCCACAGAAATACAAATATTCCGACGAAAACGAGACCGAAAACAAGAGTAATTGACCGAAATGTGATCTTGCTAGAGGCCATAAGGCACAGCGCACAACTGTGCCACACAGAGCAGGGCAATTCTGCCACCGAATTGGGCAGGATGGCGTAATTTTAAACACGTTTCCATAAAAACCCTCTAAACACTCTTTCAGACAGTTACCATACTCTGTTTCTGGTCACGACAAAGTCAAGAATTGGTTTAATTTAAGTGATGGCACGATGGACTATACACAAAAAATTTCGCCTATCTTATTGGCTGTTTCGGTCGCAATACAGTCATTATCGGGGCCATGCACATAATTTTTGTGGGCTTAAGATACATTTAGGTAAATTATATGTCTTGAATTTGTTCTCTGCACGACCTTATTTGTAAGGGTATTAATGCGTTTTAACATTGACACAATCATTTGAACGGTGCTTTTGTTAAAACCAAGTTACTGTGTCGGCTCGTAGCCGCGTAGATTGACATAAAAGAGGATAGTATAACCATGATTTCTAGACGCAATTTTTTTATTTCGACCGGTGTTTTGTTTTCTGCACCAATTTCAGGCGTAGCATTTGCAGCTCCAATATCAGACAGATCAAAATGGGCGGCTTGGGATGCCCAAGTGACACCAGCAAATTATGACCCAGCAACGACAAATCCTTGGGGTTTCGATCCTCGGTTTCTGCCCCAACGTGTAGAGGCAAACGCAGGACTTATCCCTGGTGACATACACGTCGATGCGATTGCTCGGTATCTCTACCATATTGGCGATGATGGTACTGCAATGCGTTACGGCGTGGCCATTGGACGCGGAAATTTGTATGAACCCGGCACTTATACCATCGGGCGCAAAGCGAAATGGCCAACATGGACGCCAACACCTGACATGATTAAGCGCGATCCGAATGCGTTTGAGAAATTCGCAGAGGGTGTGGATGGTGGCCCAACGAATCCACTTGGGTCACGTGCCCTTTACCTATTTACTGGAAACAGAGATACTTATCTGCGCATTCACGGGACGCCAAGCCCAAGGTCAATCGGAAGTCGTGCCAGCTCGGGTTGCGTCAGAATGGTTATGCCACATATCATAGGTTTGTATGATCAAGTTGCCACAGGTTCTACGGCCTTCCTTTACCCAGCAGAAGGAAACGTCGCTGCGCATAGCTAACTTTGCTTACTGGGGTCGGTGATTTTGGCTTGAGATGGTTGAATTTCAACAGCTTAGGTTACTGGTTTTGGCTTTGCTTCTGGCAATTTGGTACATATTGGGCGCCCGTTGACGGTGCGCAAAGGAAGGAACATTGTTTCAACTGGACCCACACGTTGGTAAATATAACACCCGGTCGACGGGTCAAGTTTGACAGACGTCAAATCCTGCGCTGGATCGGCAACTGCCAACACGCCTTCGGACAGCTCTTTAATAAATCCACCGTTAGAAGTATTGTTGCCAAATTGAGCACCAGTGCACGCCGAAAGTGTCAGTGTTGCAACTCCAAAAAACATTCCCCGAATTTTCATAAACGGTATCTCCCTAAAATATCCAATTATATGCCGCTATTTCAATAAATTGCAGCCGTGTATCATTATTAAATGGCGTTCTCACCTTGAAAACACCCAAACCTAAAGAAAGTACCGTCAATACAGACTGAGGTAGTCGCTTTGCCCCCAATCATTAATTATATTTCATTGAAAGTCGAGAAGGAAACACCTGCCATGAGTATTACATTTTGCTACAATCACATGATGTTCCTTTTTGGTTGAGAGGCGCTATAAATAAGTATGGAAAAATTGCCTCATATCCTCGTCGTCGATGACCACGCAGAGATCCGAAAGTCCGTATCGCAATATCTTGAGCAAAACGGAATGCAGACATCTTGTGCTGAAAACGCAAGCGAGATGGACAGTAAAATGGTATCCACAAATTTTGATTTGATCATTTTGGATGTGATGATGCCGGGCGAAGACGGGATGAACGCCTGCAAGCGATTGCGGCGGGACACGAACATACCTGTGCTCATGTTGACTGCTTTGGCTGATGTTGGTGACCGGATTGATGGACTTAACGTTGGTGCAGACGATTATTTGTCCAAACCGTTCAATCCCAAGGAGTTGTTGGCGCGGGTTAATGCGATTCTTAGACGGACATTACATGTTTCTCAAATCGATACTTTCGCCGGAAAAACAGTAAGCTTTGCGCATTTAGAGTTGGATTATGACGGGCGTATTTTAACAGCACTAGACGGCACACGCACAATTTTGACATTCGGAGAGCTGAAACTGTTAGCGATATTATTACAGCGCCCTCGTGTGGTTATAAGTCGGGATGAACTTTTGAAAATGAGTACGGGGCGTACTGCTGGTCCGTTGGACCGCACGATTGATAATCAAATCAGCCGGTTGCGACGCAAAATTGAAACAGATGTATTGCGACCGCGCATTATTGCGACGGTCCGGCATGGGGGCTATAGCTTGGCCTGTGATGTCGCGATACTTTCGTGACTCCCTTGATTTTACGTTTACGGACACAAATCGCCATTCTTGTACTTGGGGTATTGTTTTTGGCACAGGCAATAAGTTTGTGGTTGTTTGTCGATGAACGAACACTTGCAGTTCAAGCAGCAATCGGCGCAGAGGCCGCAGGGCGCGCCGCCAATGTTGCGCAATTGATTGAGGGTGCGCCGTCAGAGTTACATGATCAAATCATCCAAGCGGCAACATCGCCACTTGTGCGTTTCAATTTGTCGGATATGCCCACAGTAGAGCGCGGACATGAGCGCGAAGGCTTGGCAATCAAGGCTCGCGTTCGCGCCCTGCTGACGGGCAACTATAGTCGGGACATACGTGCCCAAGTTCAAGAAATAGAACAAGGGGTGCTGGCTGCGTCAAATTCTTTGTCGGAAACTGAAAAAGTGCATGCTCAGATGTTGCAGGGCAGTTTAACCGCGATCGAGATGGACCTCTCTATCGCTTTGTCGGGCGGCAGATGGCTTAATGTTGCCACCCGATTTGAGCGCCCCCCACTTCAATGGCCGTTAGCCTCAAACGTGTCATTTGGCATTATCGCATCCTTATTGCTATTGGTCGGATTTTTGGTTTTACTGACACGGATTACGGGCCCTCTAAATAGATTAGCAAATGCATCTGATCGCCTGGGTCGGGGTGCGGGGCAGGGATCCCTGCCGATCGTTGGCCCGAAAGAGGTTCGCGATTTAACGTTGGCATTCAACACTATGCAAGATCGACTTACACGATTTGTGACTGATCGCACACAAATGTTGGCTGCGCTTGCCCATGACCTGCGCTCACCCCTTACAGCCCTTAGGGTTCGGGCCGAAATGGTAGAAGATCAAAATGCGCGCACATCTCTTGTCGTTTCAAGTGATGAGATGCAGCACATGATCGATGCCACATTGGACTTTGCCAAAGGTGTCGGGCAACACGAAGAGGTAATCCCAACAGACCTTCAACAATTGCTGACGGAAATCGACATGCCAAATCTATATTTGGACAGCAACCAAGCGTTGATTATCCCAGTGAAACCTGGTGCCATCCGTCGGGCATTTCGAAATTTGATCGAAAACGCCATTCGTTATGGGAGCCAAGCCCATGTCTCTTGGGAAACGGTTGGCGACGATGCTGTTATATGGGTTGATGATCGCGGCGTGGGCATTCCTGATCACCAACTGGATGCGGTATTCGAGCCCTATGTGCGGCTTGAAACTTCGCGATCACTTGATACGGGTGGTCACGGATTAGGTTTGTCCATTGCGCGCAGCATAATACTTGAACATGGCGGATCGATTAGGCTGATAAATCTGCCCGAGGGCGGTTTGCGGGCAAGAATTCATTTGCCATTGGAAATGCGTTAAGGGGTGCACGAGGGCGCCGTGGGTATTGATGCCGGTTTAAATAATGCGCCATAACATCTATTTACACACCGCCAAAAAGCGATCTAAGAAGCTATTTTTCGCTGATGTTTACGGTTGATCCTTGCGCGTTTGACGTGTCCGAGATACAATTCATTACAAATCTTCAGGCGCACATGACTTGAGAAAACGCTACAAACACTTATGTGGCAATGAGAACCACTAACGTTATTGAAAAAGGCAAACCCTATGAAGGTAATTCAAAAATCCACAAGGCGCCGCGACATTATTGTTGGTCTTGGCACGGCTGTGCTATTTACACCATCTGTTCTACGCGCTCAGGAGGTGGAAACATCACGTCGGAATACATCTTCGTTCTTGCTTCATAAATGGCAAGATCATTTTGACAGACTTGGCAGAGGTATTTTGTTGTCCGACACACGGACAAAGACACTTCAGCATTGGACATCCGATGGCGAAATGCGCATTTACCCAACGTCTGTCCCTCTTTCGAATGAGTTAACGAAACGTGGCTATACCGAAGTTGTCGAAAAGCGCGTCGCACCTGGTTGGGGACCGACGCCTTCTATGCGCCGCAGAAATCCAGATTGGCCTGCTTACATTCAGGGCGGCGATCCGCGCAATCCGCTGGGATCTCATGCAATTTATCTGGGCTGGACCTATTACCGCATTCACGGAACGCAGGACAATCGTAAGATTGGACGAAGATCGTCAAACGGCTGTATTGGTTTGTATAATGAACAAATTGCCGAAGTATTTGGCCGCACCCCATTAGGCACTCAAGTTAAGTTGCTTTAGGAACTAAACTAGCATTTTTGCGGCGGCGTTTCCTATTAGGAGGCGCCGTAATTGTTTGGAACAAAATGCAGCCCTCACTCATAATGGGTGAGGGCTGAAGTCGTTCACGGCGTTGATCGTGAATACGCTACTAAAACAGGCACAAACCGCTAACTAGGCGGCTTCGGTTTCGTAACCCGCGTCCACAATGGCTTGCTGAATATCAGCCAATGGCAACGTGCTGACGACTGTGACCTGTCGGGTTTCAAGATCGGTTGTTATCACTGCGGACGCATCGGTTGCTTTGATGCTTTTTTCGATTGAACTGGTGCAATGGCCACAGCTCATTTTTGGGACGTTGAAGATCATAGTTTTGATTCCTTTATTGCTTCGATTACAAGATAATGCTTCCAGTTGCTGGAAGGTCAAGTGTGAAATTAAATTCGCTTTCGCAAAAATTTCGCTTGAGCTTCCAGTCACTGGAAGGCATATCAGGGCGAAAGAATTTAAAGGAGCTACCAATGGCTGATTCGAAAAAAATTACTCTTTCTGTTGAAGGCATGACCTGCGCATCCTGCGTGGGCCGTGTTGACCGCACACTTTCCGACGTCGCGGGCGTCCATGATGTGTCTATAAATCTGGCCGCCGAGTCGGCCACTTTTACAGTAGATCACCTTGAAAATGTTAAAGCCGCCGCCGATGCGATGGCCGAACTGGGGTATCCCGCGCGTACAGCGCGTGTCACATTTAATGTGGCCTCAATGACCTGTGCGTCATGTGTTGGTCGCGTCGACAAAGCATTCAGGGCAGTTCCTGGCGTGGTCGAAGTTGCGGTAAATTTGGCATCTGAAACCGCCACAGTTGATTATTTGGAAGGTGCCACAAACACAGCCGTGTTGATCAAAGCAAGTACTGACGCGGGTTATGCCGCAGACATCGCACAAGCAGATGCGCAAATCAGCCGCGCAGAACGTAAGGCAGATGAAGCACGGGCAATTGCACGACGCACAATCTTTGCCGCCATTCTGACGGTTCCTGTTTTTGTTATGGAAATGGGAACCCATTTGGTACCCAGTTTCGAAAATTTCATCGAACGTACGATTGGTGCACAAAACTCGTGGTACATCCAATTTGTGTTGGCAACAGTGGTCCTTTTCGGGCCTGGACGTCAGTTTTTCACCAAAGGTATCTCGGCCTTGGTTAAATTTGCACCGGATATGAACAGCCTTGTTGCGCTTGGAACAGGTGCGGCATGGACATATTCAGTGGTTGCCACGTTCCTGCCGGGTCTATTACCTGACGATGTTCGCGCGGTTTATTTCGAAGCGGCTGCAGTGATTATTGTTTTGGTCCTACTGGGGCGTTTTTTGGAAGCACGTGCCAAAGGGCGCACCGGTGCTGCCATTCAAACCCTGCTGGGCTTGCAAGCAAAAACGGCGCGTGTTTTGCGGGATGGGGAAACCATCGAAGTTGAAATCGATGACCTGAATCTTGATGATGTCATTCTGGTACGCCCAGGAGAGCGAATTCCAATGGATGGCGAAGTCTTTGAAGGAACCAGTAACGTGGACGAAAGCATGATCACCGGCGAACCCATTGCGGTGTCCAAGGCGACAGGCGATTCAGTTACTGGCGGTACTGTTAACGGTACAGGTAGCCTGACGTTTCGTGTAACTCGCGTGGGCGATGATACGACGCTGGCACAGATCATCCGTATGGTCGAAGAGGCGCAAGGAACCAAGTTGCCGATCCAAGGTTTGGTTGATCGTGTGACAATGTGGTTCGTGCCTGCGGTTCTGGTTTTGGCAGTGTTGACAGTGCTTGTTTGGTTGCTTGTGGGACCTGATCCTGCAATTACCTTCGCACTTGTTGCTGGTGTTTCTGTGTTAATTATTGCGTGCCCATGTGCGATGGGATTGGCAACACCGACCTCTATCATGGTGGGTACAGGACGTGCCGCCGAGATGGGTGTGCTGTTTCGTAAAGGTGATGCGCTGCAAGCCCTAAATGATGTTGATGTTATCGCACTTGATAAAACTGGCACAGTGACCCAAGGCAAGCCAACCTTGACCGACCTTGTGTTGGCAGAAGGTTTTGTTCGCGGCGAAGCGTTGCAACTTATTGCCTCTGTAGAGGCACAATCAGAGCATCCGATCGCCGATGCGATCGTCCAAAGTGCTAAAGCCGAAGGATTAGCTCTGTCCCGCACCGAGGACTTCACATCGATCACTGGTTACGGTGTTTCTGCGGATGTGGACGGGCGACAACTGTTGATTGGCGCTGATCGTTTAATGACCCGCGAAGGCATCGATATTGGGCCACTTGCGGACGACGAACGTCGTCTTGCTGAACAGGGCAGAACGGCATTGTATGCGGCCATTGACGGGAAACTTGCGGCGGTGATCGCCGTGTCTGACCCTGTTAAACCATCAAGTGCAGCTGCCATTGCGGGACTACATGCTTTGGGTTTGAAAGTTGTCATGATTACTGGTGATAAACAGGAAACTGCCGAAGCGATTGCACGTGAAACCGGTATCGACCATGTTGTGGCTGGTGTTTTACCAGACGGTAAAGTTGCCGCGCTTGAAAGTTTGCGCGCAGAAGGCAAGATTATCGCTTTCGTCGGTGATGGGATCAACGATGCACCGGCTCTGGCCTTTGCAGATGTTGGGATCGCTATCGGCACCGGTACGGATGTTGCGATTGAAAGTGCGGACGTTGTGTTGATGTCGGGTGACTTGCGCGGTGTGGTCAACGCCTCCGAAGTCTCTCGTGCGACGATGCGCAATATTAAGCAGAACCTGATTTGGGCATTTGCCTATAATGCCGCACTTATCCCTGTGGCCGCTGGCGTTCTGTACCCCGCATTTGGCATTTTGTTGTCGCCTGTGTTTGCGGCGGGTGCCATGGCGTTGTCGTCGGTTTCCGTTTTGGCCAATGCTTTGCGCCTGCGTAAAGTCAAACCACTTATGTCGGAACAAGAGGTGCCCGTAACGGGGCACCTTAACTTGTCCGCTCAACCAGCCGAATAGGAGTAGCAGATGAATATTGGAGAAGTTGCACAACGTGCGGGTCTGCCACCCAAAACGATCAGGTACTACGAAGATATTGGTCTGATACGTCCGTTAAGGAGCCAAAATGGCTACCGCGCATTTCAAGAAAACGATCTGCATAAATTAGCTTTCCTAGCGCGCGCACGCGCGCTAGGATTTACGATCGAAGATTGTCGCACTTTGGTTGCATTGTATGACGATAGCACGCGCGAGAGTTCGCAAGTTAAACGGATAGCCCAAGAACATCTCGGCCAGATTGACGAGAAAATCGCTTTACTTAAATCAATGCGAAATACGTTGTCGCATTTGGTTGAATCTTGTCAGGGTGATGACATGCCAGACTGTCCAATCCTTGATGATCTATCGACGATAACGCAATGAAAATTACCCCCATCCTAATGTCAAAGTTGATGATCACTCGTTTCACTCGAAACCTTCTGGTGGGGCTGTCTATCAGTTTTATTGCTGTTTTTGGCACTGCCGACGCCCAGAGCGTAAAAATTCCTTTTGATCAAAATTGGAAAGAACAGGGGTTCATGCGGCTGTTCTCGAACGAATATGACCTTCAAGATCAGCAACTAGATATTATTTCAGATGGCACTGTTTCGGTTCTGTGGCGACCCGTTGATGCCGCACAGGAACGTACCAAGCAAGCAAGCTGGGATTGGTCGGTGACCAAAGGTGTCGGGCCTACGGATTTGACTGCGCGTGGTGGCGATGATCGAAATCTTGCAATGTATTTTGTATTTGTTGATCCTGAATCAGCAGAACAGTTGAACAGAACGTCTGCGCGCAAACTGTTAAGCAATCCAAAAGCAAAAGCCTTGATTTATGTTTGGGGCGGTATTCATCCTAACGGTTCATTGCTACCAAGTCCTTATGCGCCTGGCCTTAAAACCAAGATTTTGCGCACCGTGGAAACTGGTAATTTTTCAGAAACTGTAAACATCGATCAGGATTTTGTGGCCGCTTTTGGAAACACACCAAAGACGCTTGTTGGGTTGGCAGTAAGTGCAGACAGCGACGATACTGATGGGTTTATCAGCGGTTCAATTCGTGATCTGAGCCTACAGTAAATTCACTGAACGTGTTTGCTCGCTTTGTGGGGTGAAGAAATCCACTTAATCAGTAGGTTATGAATTGGAACAACAGGCTGTTCCATATACTTTTACGCCCGTAAATGTGCGGAATACTGCGCGATTCATCTTGAGATATTTACGTTCTTGAAAATACAATTTTCTCCAATTATAGCGCTTTAACGGTCGTTGCGATTGTTACTGTATCTGCCATCCTATGCGTCTATGTGTCCGCTAGGATTGTTGTACTGATGGATTAAAATTGGTTATCTTTGGGAGTTTTGAATGTTGGACAAAAAAATGGTTCTAAATGTTTGGTGGATGCGTCATTTGATCGTGATCGCATTGGGTGCTGTTGGTACCGCTTTTTTTCTGTACAGTCGGGCTGAATGGTCAGACATGCATCGTTGGAATAGGGCGATCGGGGATGTGTCATTGGTCCTTGTTGCATTAGCAATGTCCCTGGGACCCTTATCTCGGTTGTGGCGTAAAGCCGTCCGAATTTTACCTTACAGGCGAGAGTTGGGAATATATGCCGTTATCTTGGCCGCTGTTCACGCCACCATCATTTTGTTCGGTTGGGTGAATTTGGATATGATGAGGTTTTTGGGGTTCGAGTTTCATCCAGGGCTACAAAAGTACGTCATGTTGCAACAGGGATTTGGGTTCGCAAATCTAGTGGGCGTTCTTGCGCTCGCGTACGGGGCGATTTTGGCGATTACTTCAAATGACCGCAGTATCCGGGTTTTAGGTACGGGTGTGTGGAAGTTTGTCCAACAAGGCACGTATGTATTGTGGTGGCTGTCAGTTGTTCATACTGCCTATTTCCTGTTTATCCATTTCCTAGATTACCACCGCGCGACGCCCGAGCCGAACTGGTTCCAGTGGCCTTTTGTGGGCTTGGTGACGTTTGTTTTATTACTGCAAATTGCCGCGTCATCAGCCACTTGGAAAAAACGCCGCAATCGCGATGATGCTCTGCCGGAGGCAATGTAACCAAGTTTTGATTTTCAAGGCGTGTAAAGCCATATCAAGGATATTGATTGGTGCACCCGTCGCGATTCGAACGCGAGACCTCTGCCTTCGGAGGGCAGCGCTCTATCCAGCTGAGCTACGGGTGCATCTGCGCGTGGTATAGGGGATTGGTGATCAGGGATCAATCAAGATTTGCAACGTTTTTGGGGGTCGTTTGTCGCTAATTTGACCTGCCGAATTGTGCGAGCTTGATCTGCCAATGTTAGAGTATAATCCGCCAATTCGGACAGGGTATGTTCTGCTGACGCATGATCCCTTTTCTCAATAGCATCCGCAATCTTTGTGTGAATGCTAACAATGACGACCCGATCACGTTGCGTGAAGGTGATCATGTTCATCAGGGGTTGCATGGCCTCGACCGCACTGGCGATTTGATAGGTCAGGACGGGGTTATCGGCGGCCTGAACCAGTGCTTTGTGGAAATTTACGTCCGATGCGCAAAAACTTTCGTCAGTGAGGTCATTAAGACCTTGGCGCTGAATTTCCGCGCGCATTGTTGAAATGTGATCTGGCATGCGCCGCGCGGCCGCCAATGGAATACAGGCGCGCTCAATTGCAAAGCGCGCTTCGCAGGCGGTTTCAAAAGAGATGTCGTTCATCGACAATAAAAGGGTCGAGGTCGTTATTTGCTGTGGGTACGCCTGTTCATAACTGACCCGATTGACAAATGCGCCCCCCGATGCGCCCCGTTGGGTACGGATCAGGTTTTGCGCCGCCAACCGCTTCAGCGCCTCGCGGACGGTTGGGCGAGACACGGAAAACCTGTCACACAATTCTTTTTCGGAGGGTAGTCGTTGATCCACCAACAAGGTGCCCGCAACAATAGCGCCGCGAATCTCATGTGCAATTTGAACGGAAAGATCGCCTGTATGATCGAGGGCATAGCGCATTGGTTTCAACTTTTGAATTGTCTGACATTTAATTGTCTGACATGAATACCATAGAGTTTGATTCCTGAAAACACTTATCCCAAGAGGTTATAAAATGGCTTTTAATGCACTGATGGTCGAAAAAGACGAAGATGGCAAAACCCATGCGACAGTAACGCAGATCGACGTTGATCAGTTGCCTGCGGGCAATGTTACGGTGGCTGTTGATTATTCGACGGTCAATTACAAAGACGGTTTGTGCATTGGGTCAGGTGGTGGATTGGTGCGTAATTACCCGCATATTCCCGGCATTGATATGGCGGGTGTGGTCGAGAGTTCGGATGATGCGCGATATAAAGCGGGGGACCGTGTTGTTTTGACGGGCTGGCGTTATGGCGAGGCGCATTGGGGTGGGTATTCCCAAAAAACGCGCGTCAACGCTGACTGGTTGGTGGCGTTGCCTGACGGGATTTCGACGAAACAGGCGATGGCGATTGGGACGGCTGGGATTACGGCGATGTTTTCAGTGATGGCGCTTGAGGCGCAAGGATTGAAACCTGGAAATGGGCCTGTTTTGGTGACGGGTGCGTCGGGTGGTGTTGGATCGGTCGCGACGGCGATTTTGGCAAACCTTGGATACGAGGTGGCTGTTGTTACCGGGCGGCCAGAAACGGCGGCGTATTTGAGATCTCTGGGGGCAACACAGATTGTGGCGCGTGAGGATATTAATGAGACGGTGAAACGTCCGTTAGAGGCCGAAACGTGGGCGGGTTGTATTGACGCGGTTGGCGGCGATATGTTGGCGCGGGTTTTGGGGCAAATGAAGTATGGGGCGTCGGTGGCGGCAGTTGGATTGGCGGGCGGAGCAGGGTTGCCGGCGACGGTTATTCCGTTCCTTTTGCGTGGTGTAAATCTGTTGGGGATTGATAGTGTGATGCGGCCTTATGAAAACCGTGTTGAGGCGTGGAAGCGGATCGCGACGGACTTGCCGATGGATAAGTTGGAGAGCATGGTTGTGGACGCGACCCTGTCTGATTTGCCTGCTTTGGGTCGTGACATTTTGAAGGGTCAAGTTAAGGGACGTGTTGTGGTCGATGTAAACGCCTGAGGCCACCAAAATGATAAAATTCCAATTGTCCACACGTGGACACTTGGCTAACTTATTGAAATAAAATGATATATTGAAAATTGGATTGTGTAAATTTTAAATGTCCAAATTGCAGTTCTATGGGCGGCTATCACTGAGTTCTTGACAGAATCCTTATTCCCTTAAGTATGGAATTAATGCGTTTTAACGCGTCCATGTGAAGGAATTATTGATGTCCACAGACCCCTTATTGCAGCCCTATCAGTTAAAGCACTTAACGCTGAAAAATCGGATTATGACGACCAGTCATGAGCCAGCGTATCCAGAAGACGGGATGCCAAAGGCGCGGTATGTGGCGTATCACGCGGAACGTGCCAAGGCGGGGGTCGCATTGGCGATGACGGCGGGATCGGCGACGGTTTCGCGCGATAGCCCGCCTGTTTTCAACAATATTTTGGCATACCGCGACGATGTTGTGCCACATATTCAGAACCTGAGTGATGCGTGCCATGAACATGGCTGTGCGGTGATGATCCAGTTAACCCATCTGGGGCGGCGTACGCGGTGGGATAAGGGTGAATGGTTGCCAGCAGTGTCATCAACTAAGCATCGCGAACCTGCGCACCGAGCCTTCCCAAAACGTGCCGAAGATTGGGATATTGAACGAATTATCAAGGATTTTGGTGATGCGGCCGAGCGGATGAAGGCAGGGGGCATGGATGGGATTGAATTGCAGGTTTATGGACATCTGTTGGATCAATTTTGGTCGCCGCTGACCAATGATTTATCTGGGCCGTATGGCGCGGATACGTTGAAAAATCGGATGCGGTTCCCGATGGATGTCTTGGGTGAAATTCGTAAACGTGTGGGCGATGAATTTATTGTTGGATTTCGCTTTACGGCGGACGAAGTGCAAAAGGGCGGGATAACGCCAGAGGAAGGTTTGGATATTTCCAAACGGTTGGCCGCGTCGGGCCAATTAGATTTTTTGAACGTGATCCGTGGGCGTATTCAGACCGACCCTGCGATGACGGATATTATTCCAGTTCAAGGCATGAAGGGTGCGCCGCATTTGGACTTTGCAGGGCGGGTAAAACAAGCCACGGGAATGCCAACATTCCACGCGGCGAAAATTCCTGATGTGGCAACGGCGCGTCATGCGATTGAGGCAGGGTTATTGGACATGGTGGGGATGACCCGCGCCCATATGGCCGATCCGCATGTCGTGCAGAAAATTATTGAGGGGCGCGAGGATGATATTCGCCCCTGTGTGGGTGCTACGTATTGTTTGGATCGGATTTATCAAGCGGGCGAAGCGTTGTGTATTCATAACGCGGCCACGGGGCGTGAATTGACAATGCCACATACGATTACACCAGCCGTGAAACCGCGCAAGGTGGTGATCGTGGGCGCTGGCCCCGCAGGGTTAGAGGCGGCGCGTGTGGCGGCGGAACGCGGGCACGCGGTGACGGTGTTCGAGGCGCAACCCGACCCCGGTGGGCAGGTGCGGTTGACGGCGCGATCTGCGCGGCGACGTGAGATGATTTCAATTATTGATTGGCGGATGTCGCAATGTGCGGCGCGGGATGTGGCGTTTCATTTCAATACATGGGCTGAAATGTCGGATGTGACGGCGTTAAACCCTGATGTGGTGATTGTTGCCACGGGGGGCATGCCCAATGTTGAGTTGTTTGAAACGGGTGTGGACGTCGAACATGTGGTGACGTCGTGGGATATTATTGCGGGCGATGTGAAACCCGCGCAGAATATTTTGATCTATGACGAGAGTGGGGATCATCCCGCGTTGCAAGCGGCCGAGGTGGCGGCGAATGCAGGGTGTAAGGTTGAAATCATGACGCCAGACCGCACGTTCAGCCCTGAGGTGATGGCGATGAATTTGGTGCCGTATATGCGATCGTTACAGGATAAGGATGTAACGTTCACGGTAACACGGCGATTGATGGGAGTTGAGCGCATGGGAAATGTTTTAACCGCATCTATTGGGACGGATTATAGCGATCATGTGGAGCAACGTGAATATGATCAGGTGGTAGTGAATTATGGGACGATGCCGCTGGATGAGTTGTATTTCGCGTTGAAAGATTTGAGTGTGAACGGGGGGGCTGTGGATCATGGTGCCTTGATCGCAGGCAAGCCACAGAAAACGGTGCGCAATGCGGATGGGGCGTTTGAGTTGTATCGGATTGGCGATGCGGTTTCGGCACGCAATACCCATGCGGCGATTTATGATGCGTTGCGGTTGGTGAAGGATATTTAAGGGGTGTCCCCATGGGGACAGGGGGTTAAGGTGTTGATTTTATTAAGTATCTAAAAATTAGGGGGTTGTTAACCACAGGATTTATGGGGCGCTACATCCTGCTTTGCCATAATGCGCGTGCTTCTTGGGTGGTCATATGATCATTGGATGTGTTTGCCAGATGATAGGCCGTAATCTGATCGCGAAGTCGGATATGGATCAAAAGCGCGCCTGCACCTTGGATGGCGTACACCCACAAAGATAGAAGTATGATGTATATGTAGAGAACGACGGCATCCAATCCAAGGTTGGAATATGATCCCTGTTCTATGTTTAGAAACATGTCTTCGAGGTTGGCCGACAGGCCTAAAACATCTGCAATTAGCGGTACTGCCATATAACCAATAATTGTTGATATAAACGAGAGAAAGGTCACCAAAAACGACGTAAAGAAATATGTGCCAACATGTGCAAAGGGGGTGTGAGCCTGACCATTTGGATCACGCCCAACGGCACCACCTGCAATCGGAGTAAGAAGGACAGCACGCATGGCGATTGCCGCAATCCCGATGGCGGCAAATATTAAAAGGACACCGGGCAGTTGTGGAAGGGTATCTGGTGTCGCTGGATCGTTCAGAGTGATGATCTGAGGGCCGGAGTCCTGAGGTAAGAAATCCGTGAATAATGTTGATACCATTTCAGGTGCCACCAAATAGCTGATGCCAATAATAATGGCGGCTATTATTAAAATTCCGAATGCCTCGGCGAGGCCGTAGATCATGGATTGCAACGCCATGCCACCATAAGTGCCAACCGGTTCCACGCCGCGCTGACGACACGATAATCGAATGCCCAACATGACAGGGAAAACACCCAAAGCCACAACAAGTGCGGTAACGACGAAAATGGCCAGTGGCGGCGAAAATGCAACCATGATCAATAAGAGAAAGACAGCAATGACGCCGATTACCATGTAACCGACAAGCATGATTGGAAAGATCATTGTCAGACGCATTAGGATAGGAAAGGAGAGTAAGAGTGATCGGATAATGAGCATTAAAAATTCCCTTGAACGGAATATGCCACCGCCATTGTGGTGGTGTTCCAAATAAACGATCCGTAATTGAAACGCCCATTCTGTATACAGTCTGGGCTGATTCTGACAAGCGGGTGTGAAGGGGCGGTTTATGATGCGCTGCGGTTGGTGAAAGATTTGTAAGACTATGTTGATCTGTGTCAATTATTGATGCGCGGGCAGGGTTACTCTTCCTTGAATTAAAGAGGAGGTTAAGCATGTGTCCAAAATCCGATCAATCGGAAAAAAATGAAGTTGTTGTTGATGCCGAAGAGCGGTCGGCACAAATTATTGGATTTGAACAGGGGGAGTACCCGTACAAAACCCGCCTAAGCCGCAAGGAATACGAGCTTGAAAAAGCCGCGCTTCAGGTGGAATTGTTGAAGGTTCAGCACTGGATTGAAGAAACAGGTCAAAAGATCGTGTTGATTTTTGAGGGGCGCGATGCAGCTGGTAAGGGGGGAACCATTAAGCGGTTCATGGAGCATCTGAACCCAAGAACAGCGCGTGTTGTTGCATTGAACAAGCCAACAGAGCAAGAGCGTGGTGAGTGGTTTTTTCAGCGTTATATTAAACACCTGCCGACATCGGGGGAAATTGTTCTGTATGACAGATCATGGTACAATCGCGCCGGTGTCGAGCGTGTGATGGATTTTTGTAAGCCCAACGAATACCTTGAATTTATGCGCCAAACGCCTGACCTTGAACGCATGCTGACGCGCAGTGGAGTATTGTTGTATAAATATTGGTTTTCTGTGACACGCGATGAACAGCGACAGCGGTTCGCCTCTCGGGAAACGGACCCGTTGAAGCAATGGAAATTGTCCCCCATTGACCGTGCTAGTTTGGACAAATGGGACGATTATACCGAGGCCAAGGAGGCGATGTTTTTCTATACCGATACGGCCGACGCGCCGTGGACAGTGGTGCGATCAAATGACAAGAAACGGGCGCGTTTGAACTGTATGAAACATTTCCTGACGAGCCTGAATTATCCAGATAAAAACGTTGAATTGGTCACGCCGCCAGATCCAAAAATAATCCATCAGGCGGAGAGTGTTGTGCATGAGGCGGATCATATTTTGGCAGCCTCGTTACACCCCAAAACCCGCAGAACGTAACAGCGTTTGAGAATATTTAGGCACAAAAAAGGGCGCAGATTTCTCTGCGCCCTTTTAGTCAATTAGAAGGCTTACTCTTTTTCGCGAAGTCCGTCGCGGTAGATTGCTTTGCCCAATGAAATCATCATCAGAACCATGATGAAGGTAAACGGTAATGCCGCGATGATCATGGCGTTTTTCAACGCATCCATACCGCCGCCACCCGCCAGCAACAATGTTCCGATCACAAGGGTCAACAAGATACCCCAGATGATGCGGTGTTTGATACCAGTTTCTTCGGCACCACCGGACATGATGGTGTTCATCACCAAGATACCGGAGTCAGCAGAAGTCACCAAGAAGGTCAGGATCAGAACCACAGACATGATTGTAATTGCCGACAGGAAGCCACCTGAGATCATGTTTTCAAGGGTGACGAACAATTTTGCCGATTGTGACGCGCCGGTGATTGCGCCCTGTGCAACACCGCTTATTTCCAGATCAATTGCTGTACCGCCAAGGATTGTCATCCATGCGAAGCTAACCAATGCAGGTGCAAGAACCGCGCCAATGACGAATTCACGCACTGAGCGACCTTTGGAAATACGTGCCAAGAACAGGCCGACGAATGGTGCGAATGCAATCCACCAAGCCCAGTAGAACGTGGTCCATGCAGCCTGCCAACCGAACTGACGACCTTCTGTCGCGCTGTCGTAGATTGCTGCGGTCACTGTTGCTGAGTCTGGCAATGCTGCAACGGATGCAGGAATACCTTCTTGGAAACCACCGAGTGAACCCCATGGACCTGTTGCACCAGCGTAGAGTGCAGAAAGATCTTCTGCTGGTAATGCTTTGACTGCGTCAGGCAATGTGGCTGTGAATTCGGCCATGCCCATTGGCGAGTATGCGTTAAATGACAGCGAGAAGAAGTTGAGGATGTAATCAACCAGTGCTGTTCCATATGTCGTCATTGCAAACATGAATGAGCCGAAGATGATGAAGGTTAAAAGCAAAATTATCGACAGTACCAAGTTTAGGTTGGACAGGTATTTAACACCGCGACCAACACCAGAAACGGCAGATATGATAGACATGCTCATGATGACGACCAAGCCGACGATGAGGCCAACTTTGCTGGCGGCGGGTGCTTCCGCACCGTTCATCAGCCATTCCATGCCTGTGATTGCGTAAACGCCGTCAATCAATTGGCTGACACCAAAACCGATGGTTACGGACACACCAAGGATGGTTGCCACAACGCCCAAAACATCAACGATGTCGCCGATGATACCGTTCGCATGACGACCCAAGATAGGCGTCAGCGCAGAACGAATTGTCAGTGGTAAGCCGCGTGTATACGCGAAATAGGCCAGTGACAGGCCAACCATCACATAGATTGCCCATGCGTGGAAACCGTAGTGTGCGAAGGTGTAGCGGAATGCAGATTGAAGAGCCTGGGTTGTATTGGGTGCCACGTCGCCCGCAAGGATTACCGGGTTGGAGCCCCATAGTCCGAGTGGTTCCGCAGTTGCGAATGTCATCAAGCCAACACCCAAACCAGCACCAAACATCATAGAGAACCATGAGAAATTTGAGAATTCAGGTTTTTGGCCTTCTTGACCCAAGACACGTTTGCCAATTGACGGAATTATCGCCGCTGCAAACAGGAAGAAAACGAAGAGACCCACGGCGATGATGTAAAAGGTGTTGAAACCTTGGAGCAATGTGCCGTTCAATTTGGCCAACATGCCGTTGGCGCTGAGCGGCCAAATGAGCGCCCACAGAACCAATAATGTCATTGAAATTTTGGAAATTAAGGCGATAGGAAGGCTGTAACCCTCGTAAAACCCTGTGGTTTGCGTCTTGATTTCAAGATCGGTGTAAGGTTGTTTAATACTCATCGGATCCCCCCTGTTTGTTATGAGTGAGTTACGATCCGCCTGAAAATACCCCTGCCACAGGCGTTTCGTCTCGGGGCATGATATGATGATTTCGCGAAAAAGGAAGGTTAAACGCGACACTTTGTCCAGTTTTCGCGGAATGACCATTTTACGCAGGGTTGTCGATTTGAAATTCGGGTGGTGTTGACGGGGGAATTGGGGAATATTGCCCGAAACGTTGCCCACACCTAAAGGATTTTCCATGACATTAGATATTGATTTCATCCGCGCACAGTTCCCTGCGTTTTCCCAAGAGAGCCTGAAGGGGCAAGCGTTTTTTGAAAATGCAGGTGGGTCGTATACGTGTAAGCCCGTGATTGATCGCCTGACGCGATATTATAATGAGCGTAAGGTCCAGCCTTATGCGCCTTATGAAGCATCTACGTTGGCGGGTGCAGAGATGGACGAGGCGCGGATGCGCATGGCAGCCATTATGGGGATGGATACCGACGAGATCAGCTTTGGCCCGTCGACGACGCAGAATACCTATGTCTTGGCGCAGGCGTTTGGACAGTATTTGAACGAAGGCGATGCGATTATTGTGACCAACCAAGATCATGAAGCGAATAGTGGCCCGTGGCGGCGGTTAGCCGATCAAGGGATCGAAGTGCGCGAATGGCAGGTTGATCCAGAGACGGGGCATCTGGATATTATGGATTTGACCATGCTGTTGGATGAACGGGTTAAGTTGGTTTGTTTCCCCCATTGTTCCAATGTTGTGGGTGAAATCAATGACGTGGCGGGGATTTGTAAGGTGGTGCGTGCGGCGGGTGCGTACAGTTGTGTTGATGGGGTATCCTATGCGCCCCATGGTATTCCCGATGTGGGTGCGCTGGGCGCGGATGTGTATTTGTTTTCAGCCTATAAAACATATGGCCCGCATCAGGGTATCATGGCGATACGGCGTGAATTGGGCATGGCGTTGCCCAATCAGGGACATTATTTCAATGCGGACAATCTGTATGCGCGGTTTACGCCAGCGGGCCCTGATCATGCACAGATCGCGGCCAGTGCGGGGATGGCGGATTACACGGACGCGGTTTATGCACATCACCATGGCGGCAATGCAGATGCGCGGGGGCGTGGACAATACGTGCATGACTTGTTTCGTGCGTATGAAGTTCAATTGTTGCAGCCACTGTTGGATTATTTCGAAGCCAAGAACTCTGTTCGTTTGCTTGGCCCAACGGATGCGGGCATGAAAGCACCGACGGTTGCGGTATTGGCACAAAAACCAGGTGAAGCGTTGGCGGCGGAATTGGCACCCATGGGGATTATGACCGGGGGCGGTGATTTTTACGCCGTGCGTTGTTTAGAAGCCCAAGGAATTGATCCAAGCCACGGCGTTTTGCGCGTGAGTTTCACGCATTACACAAGCAAAGAAGAGGTTGATAAATTGATGAGCGCGTTGGATCGCGTTTTGTGATCCTGTCGGAGGCGTTTGATGTCAGATAAACCCATCATTGTTTGGTTTCGCCGCGATTTACGTCTGGGCGATCATGCGGCGTTAACTGCGGCGCAGGCCACAGGGCGGCCTGTTGTTCCTGTTTTCATATTAGACGAAGTTGTTGAAAACCTTGGGGCGGCACCAAAGTGGCGTTTGGGCGAAGGTGTCGCGCATTTTCAGCGGCGGTTAGAGGCGCTGGGCAGTCGGTTGATTTTGCGCCGTGGTGAAGCATTGGATGTTTTGCAAAGCCTGATGGGTGAGACGGGGGCGGATACGGTTTATTGGTCGCGTGCATATGATCCTGCGTCGATTGCAAGGGATACGGCTGTGAAGGCGGCGGTTAATGGGATCAGCTTTCAAGGGCATTTGTTGTATGAACCGTGGGTACCCCAAACCAAAATGGGTGGTAATTTCAAAGTCTACACACCGTTTTGGCGTCATGTTTATAGTGAGCTGGAGGTTGGTGCGGCCTTGGCCGCCGTGACGCAGTTGGGCGCGCCAGATGCGTGGCCAGACAGTGATACGATTGATGATTGGCAGATGGGCGCGGCGATGAGCCGTGGTGCTGCGGTTGTGGCGCAGTATGCCCAAGTGGGCGAAGAGGCGGCGCATGCGCGGTTGGATCGATTTTTAGAAGATGCTGTTCAGGGTTACAAAGAGGATCGTGATTTTCCGATGTTGCCTGCAACGTCTGGATTGTCTGAAAACCTGACCTATGGAGAGATTTCACCGCGTGTTGTGTTTAACGCGGGACGCGCGGCGTTAGAGCAGGGCATGCAAGGCGCTGAGCATTTTTTAAAGGAATTGGTGTGGCGCGAGTTTGCGTATCATTTGTTGTGGTATGCGCCCGCATTAGATCACAAATGTTGGCGCACAGAGTGGGATGATTTTCCGTGGCGGGGCGAAAATGCGGATTCAATTGCATGGCAACAAGGCCGCACAGGGCAGACATTTGTGGACGCAGGCATGCGTGAATTATACACCACGGGCATTATGCATAATCGATTGCGGATGATTGTTGGGTCGTATCTGACCAAGCATTTGTTGACAGATTGGCGCGTTGGATTGGCGTGGTTTGCAGAGTGTTTGATTGATTGGGATCCTGCGGCGAACGCAATGGGATGGCAGTGGATCGCGGGATGTGGTCCCGATGCAAGCCCATATTTCAGGGTATTTAACCCCGCATTACAGGCAGATAAGTTTGATAAGGATCAAGGCTACCGTGATAAATGGTTGCGCGCAGAAATCAGTGGTGACGCGGCCACGTTTTATGATGCGGTGCCATTGTCATGGGCGCTGAGCCGCGAAACGCTGCAGGACGGCGAACGTATAAGTTTGACGCAGGGGCGTGTGGGGGCGTTGGAGGCGTACGCCGCGTTTAAGGCGGGTCAGGCGTAAAAATATTTGCGTATGGGGGAATATTTGTTAGTCTAATCCTTATTGGAGCAATGGGGATTTAAAATGGGTGCGTTGACATCTACTCAAGGCCAAGACGGCTTGCCGCGGTATTTTCGTCGCGTTTTCAAAATTTTGAGCACGGTGAAATCGGGCGCGATTGAATTTAGCATTCCTGATGGGCGTGTTTTTAAAGTGCAAGGACAAACACCGGGGCCTGTGGCGCGGATTGATGTGATCGATCCAGATTGTTTCGCGCGGTTAGTGCGTGATGGTGATGTTGGGTTTTTAGAAGCGTATATGGACGAGCAATGGCGCACGCCCGATTTGCAGGTCTTTATGGATGTGGTGTTTGATAATTTTGACCAAATTGCCACGGGATTTCCCGGTGCGGGATTGGTGAAAATGTATGAAAAGTTGCGTCATTGGTTAAATTCCAACAGCAAACGCCAAGCACGCAAGAATATTTCGTACCATTATGATTTGGGCAATGAGTTTTATGGGCTGTGGTTGGATGATACCATGACGTATTCATCGGCGTTGTTTGAGACCGGACAAGAGAGTTTAGAATCGGCGCAAACCAAGAAATATGCACAGATGTGTGATTTAATCGGTGTTAAGGATGGGGATCATATCCTTGAAATTGGCTGTGGTTGGGGGGGATTTGCGGAATATGCCGCCCGTGAACGCGGTGCGCGCGTCAAAGGATTGACCCTGTCCCAAGAACAGCATGATTTTGCGGTGGCGCGGATGGAACGTGCGGGGCTGAGTGACCGCGTTGAAATCGCATTGCAAGATTATCGCGATGAAAAGAACACATATGACGGCATTGCATCAATCGAGATGTTCGAGGCTGTGGGCGAAAAATATTGGCCGATCTATTTCGATAAAGTTAACGGATGTTTGAAAGAGGGTGCCAAGGCATCCCTGCAAATTATCACGGTGCCTGAGGCGCGGTTCAGCGTGTATCGTAATTCGGTTGATTTCATTCAGAAATACATCTTCCCCGGTGGGATGTTGCCCACAGAAGAGATTTTGTTGCGCGAAATTGCTCGTGTGGGGATGGACTTTGATGGAATTGTTGATTTTCGCCGCAGTTATTCCACAACATTGCGCCGGTGGTACGAGACGTTTAATGCCAAATGGGGTGATATTTCGCAAATGGGATTTGATGAACGGTTCCGTCGGATGTGGAACCTGTATTTGACCGGCTGTGCGGCGGGGTTCGAATATGATACAACTGGGCTGATCCAGATCACAATGAGAAAGCCGAAATAATATGTATGGCCCGAAAAAAATGAATACGGCTGCGAATTTGTTTGGGGCTATTTTGTTGGGGATGACGGGCTATGTTGCCCTAGTTGTTCACAGGGTTATTGAATTCGAGAAAGGGAACTCGCTGCCAATTTATTGGCCTTATGTGGCCGCGGTTTGTTTTGCTTTGTTGGGGTGGCATTCGTTGGGTCGCAACGCAGGTTTTGGTGGAGTGCGCTCATTATCAGCAGGGTTACGCGCAATGATTTTGGGGATGATGGCCAGCTCGATCATGTTTGGGCTTATCTTTATTGGCGCGCAATTGGTTGCGGGTTTTTATATAAATCCAACAAATACTGTTTTCGATTGGTTTCGGGTCTCGTTTGAATATTTTGTCGATACGTTTAACCTGCATGTTTGGGCCATTTTGTTGATCGGTGCGCTGATTTCGGGGCGTTTAACGGGGCTTGCCAATTATCGTTGGCGTTAGGCCTGTATTATCAACTTTGTGTAACTGATGCTGTGACAGAGATTCCGCTGTTGCGAAGGGTGCGCACGAGGATTATCCTGTAGAAATCATATGACAGGAATTCACCATGAACCGTTACACCGATTTACCCGATGCCGTTGGTAATACCCCACTTATCCGTTTGAAAAAAGCGTCCGAAATGACCGGATGTGATATTTATGGTAAAGCTGAGTTTTTGAACCCTGGGCAGTCCGTCAAAGATCGCGCGGCATTGTCGATTATTCGTGATGCCATCGCGAAGGGTCAGTTGCAACCAGGGGGCACGATTGTCGAAGGCACTGCGGGGAACACGGGCATTGGTTTGGCGTTAGTTGGTAATGCGATGGGGTTTAAGACTGTGATCGTTATTCCAGAAACCCAAAGCCAAGAAAAGAAAGATATGTTGCGTTTGGCCGGGGCTGTTTTGGTTGAAGTGCCAGCCAAGCCGTACCGTGACCCCAACAATTACGTGAAATATTCCGCGCGTTTGGCCGAAAAATTGGCCAAGACAGAACCTAACGGTGCGATTTGGGCGAACCAATTTGATAACACCGCCAATCGCGATGCGCATATCGTCTCGACTGCGCCTGAAATTTGGGCACAAACGGAGGGCAAAGTTGATGGATTTATTTGTGCCGTTGGATCAGGGGGCACGTTGGCAGGTGTCGCACATGGTTTGCGTGACAAGAATAAGGATGTCAAAATTGGTATTGCTGATCCTGATGGTGCGGCGTTGTACAATTATTACCAAAATGGCGAGCTGAAATCCGAAGGATCATCCATATCAGAGGGTATCGGGCAGGGGCGTATTACCGCCAATCTTGAAGGTTTGGCGGTCGATATGGCGTATAACATACCCGACAAAGAAGCATTGCCGATCGTTTTTGATCTGTTGCGCGATGAAGGCATGTGCATGGGTGCGTCCACGGGCATTAATATCGCCGGCGCGATCCGAATGGCCCAAGACATGGGTGCGGGGCATACAATTGTGACGGTGCTGTGTGATGTTGGTAATCGGTATCAATCAAAACTGTACAACCCAACATTTTTAGCAGCCAATGGGTTGCCAGTGCCCGAATGGTTGGCAAACAAACCACGCCCAATTCCAACGGTTTTTGAGTAGGGCATTTCAAATGCGCATACTACGATTTTTCCAAGTCGCTCTGATTGCTGCCTTGATGTTGATGCCGATGACGGTGACAGCACAGGAGGTTTTTGATCCTGTAAAGTTCAATGAAATTGCAACCCGTGCCGAAAGCGTTATGGAAACTGGACTTGCAGCGTCTGATGCGTTGGAAGAAATGCGTATAACATTGTCTGATGCGCGATCACGGGCGTTAGATGCGCAAATGGAACGTGGTGCGCGGGTTAAAACGTTGCGCGAACAGGTGACGGCATTGGGGCCACTGCCCGCAGACGGCACGCCAGAAAATGCGGATATCGCCCAACGGCGTAAAGAGTTGAATGATCAACTCGCCGTCGCGAGTCAGCCCATGCTTGTATCATTAGAGGCATACGAGCGTGCAAATGGCTTGATTTTAGAAATTGATTCAACCATTCGCGCCCGCAAGGCCGCAGCATTGGTAAAACGCGAGGCGACGCCGTTGAATCCCGTGGCGTGGGGGCAGGCAGTAACGGCATTGTCTGACTATGTGGTGCGGATCAATTCCGAGGTGAGGGACTCTCTTAACAGTCCGGCCACGACAATTTTATTAAAGCAAAAGCTACCTTTGGTTTTGTTCCTTGTGGCGGTTGGCTTGATATTTTTGATTCCGGTATCGCGTTGGATTAATCGGAAAATGGCATATTTGGACGTGCAGGAAAAATCAGTTGTTCGTGGGATCAAAGGGTTGGTTTTGTCGCTGTTGGTCTTTGGTGTTCCGGTTCTGGGGTTTCTATTATTAGTGAATGCTATTTCGTCACTGAACATATTGGGTTTACGAGGCAGTTTATTGTTGAAGGCATTGCCAGCTGTCAGTGTTGCGTTTTTTGGGGCGAATTGGTTGGCACGAAATTTGTTTTCCACGACCGATTCAGCGGGTGCAGATACTGCCGCTGATCCGTCGAATTTGAAGCAACGCCGCATGAAAGGGACGTATAACTATACCCTAATCTTAGGGGGTGTTGTTGGGGTGGGCATTTTGATCGATGCGCTGGCGGCAAGTGGCGAGTTTTCGGTTGTTAATCTGGGCGTTTTACGGTTTCCGTTGATCATTGTCGGTGGCTATGTTTTGGTTTTAGTCGGGCGTAAAACCCAAGACTACCGCAAACGCATGGCGGCTGATGGTGTGATTGCGCCGATGGCAGACAGGTGTTTGCAACTGTTGGCATATTTATGTTTCGCTGCGGGCGGATTAGGGCCGCTTGCGGCAGCGCTTGGTTATTTTAACATTGGATCGTTGCTGGTGAATTCGACGGCTTTGACGCTGGCGGTTTTGGCAGCATTTTATGTCCTATTTAATCTGATTGTTGTTTTTACCGAAGATGCTTTGCCCATAAGCGACGCGGATGAGACTGGCGGACCAGTACCCCAAACTGGATTATTTAGGGTCTTTTTGGCCTTTGGTATCGCCTGTTTATCGTTACCGTTTTTGGCGCTGATTTGGGGCGCGCGCGTTAGTGATTTGCAAAATGTTTGGCTGATGTTGAGCGAAGGCGTGCAGTTGGGTGATACACGGCTCTCGTTTTCTGACTTGTTGACCTTCGCACTTGTATTTTCAATAGGTTACACCGTTACACGATTGTTGCAATCAGGTTTACGTACGGCCGTGTTACCCAAAACGAAAATCGATTTGGGTGCGCAAAATGCGTTGGTTACGGGGCTGGGGTATGTTGGTTTATTCCTGGCTGCGGCGGCAGCGATAACATCCACGGGATTGGATTTATCAAGCCTTGCAATTGTTGCTGGTGCGTTGTCGGTTGGTATCGGTTTTGGTTTGCAAAACATCGTATCCAATTTCGTTTCTGGGATTATTTTGCTGATTGAGCGTCCCATTCGTTTGGGTGACTGGATCGAAGTTGGGACAATTTCGGGTTATGTGAGCAAAATTTCAGTGCGCTCAACCACCATAGAAACCTTTGAGCATTCCGAAGTCATTGTGCCAAACGCGGACTTCATTTCCGGCACGGTTACGAATATGACCCACAACAACAAGCGAGGACGCATAAAGGTTCCTGTGGGCGTTGCGTATGACAGCGATCCCGAGCAAGTGAAAGAGATTTTGCTATCGGTCGCAAATGATAATCCAACAGTTTTGAAATTACCTGCACCGAAAGTTTACTTGCTTCGGTTTGGTGCCGATAGCATTGATTTTGAAATTAGAGGCATTTTACGGGACGTGGGAAACATCATTTCAACGCATTCCGATATAAATTTTGAAATCCTACGACGTTTCAACGAGGCGAAGATCGAAATTCCGTTTGGACAGCGTGAAATTCGGATCAAAAACGCAGGTGAGTTTGCGCAGGCATTGCAACCCAAGAAGACGCGAAAAACCTAGGGTTTTTCCCTTGCTCAATTCGAGATGTCGGTGTAAACGCCGCCCTACGGACAGGTGGCCGAGTGGTCGAAGGCGCACGCCTGGAAAGTGTGTAGGCGGGTGACCGTCTCCAGGGTTCGAATCCCTGTCTGTCCGCCAACTACCCTAAGGATATTGGGGTGGTCGCTTACCCTAAAATTACTCCTGTATTACACGACTTAAGTCATTCTATTTGTTTCTGAGAATGATACCCTCATTCTATGGCTTATCGTTTCGCCTTGGGTTTCGAGAAGCATTTGGGTTTACTATTAGGATTTATGCTATGATAATTTGTGTGGCCCAGTTCGCGCAATCGGCCGCCAGTTCGACGGGGATGGTTCCGTCAGTGATTAATGTAGTTACATCAGCCAAGGAGCATATTTTTAAGGGTGCTTTGCGTTGAAATTTTTGTTGATCTGCCACGACCAGGATTTTACGGGAGTGGTGTATTGCAGTTTGACTAACCAAAACTTCTTGAGCATCGAAATCTAATAAATCGCCATCAACATCCATCGCAGAGCAGCCCAAGACGGAATAATCAAATTTAAACTGCTTCACACTCTCGGCTGCAGGCCCACCGATCAGGCCTCTATCAGAGCGACGTAAGATACCACCTGTCATAATGATCTCAAAACTTTTGTTTGCAGACAGGATGCTTGCTATATTCAGGTTGTTCGTGACAACTAATAGGTTCTTGTGACCAAGTAACTCAATTGCTACAGCCTCTGTGCTTGTCCCAATATTCATGAAGATGGAAGCGTCATCAGGAATTGCTGCCGCGCAAGCTTGCGCGATTTCGCGTTTGCCAGTGTCGTTCATACGACGCCGGTCTTCGTATTGCAGGTTAACGACGCTGGATGGAATAACGGCACCGCCATGTACGCGCTCTAGGCGTCCGATTTCAGCCAATTCAGATAAATCGCGACGAATAGTTTGAACAGTCACGTCGTACATTTGAGCCAAGCCATCTACAGTGACTTTGCCATCCTTACGGGCCAATTCCAGTATTTCATTTTGCCGAAAATTTGATACCATGCTGCCTGCTTCTATATTGCACTAGAGGAAAAAATGCCCGTTTCAGAGCTTAAATAATCTATTTGGGTGAAAAATCAATCTTTATGAATATCTAAACGAATACATTCGAACATCCCAAACTCCAAATATTACAGCATTTTATGTCACTGCCGAAGTAATATTTAACAATAACGAAAGGAAACGAACATTCGTTCTTGATATATAACTGACTTTGGTGTTCGATGGTGTTCTGGCTGCTATGGAAGATTCGCGGCCACCACAATCGGACGCGGGGAGGCTCCATTGGGACAATATGACAATCATGATGTTATTGACTTGTTTGTCATTGGCGGCGGTATCAATGGTTGTGGCATTGCCCGTGACGCCGCTGGGCGTGGGTTAAGTGTTGAATTGGCCGAAATGAACGATCTTGCTTCTGCAACATCTTCTGCCTCGACCAAACTGTTTCATGGTGGTCTGCGGTATTTAGAATATTGGGAAGTACGTCTAGTACGTGAAGCATTAATTGAACGCGAAACTTTGTTATGTGCTATGCCTCATATCAGCTGGCCGATGCGCTTTGTTCTACCCTATCACAAAGATATGCGGTTCGAAGGTGACACGCCTACATCTAAATTGTTGAACATCATCATGCCATGGATGAGAGGTCGCCGCCCTGCGTGGCTGATCCGTTTGGGGCTTTTCATGTATGACAATCTGGGCGGGCGCAAAATTTTGCCTGCGACAACATCAATAAAATTGGGTGGTACACGCGAAGGTGCGCCACTGAAAGAGCGTTTTAAAAAGGCATACGAATATTCTGATTGCTGGATACAAGATAGCCGCCTGGTTGTTTTGAATGCACGCGATGCTCAGGCCCGCGGCGCCACCATTAACACCAGAACCAAGGTTACTGCAGCAGCCCAAGTGAATGGTATCTGGCAAGTGAGTGTTGAAGATACAAACAAAGGTGAAACGCGAGTAGTCAATGCACGGATGCTGATCAATGCGGGTGGTCCATGGGTAGAGGACATTATCCGAAACACTGTGCGGATCAATTCCGCTGAAAGTACGCGTTTGGTGCGCGGCAGCCATATCGTGACCAAGAAACTGTACGACCATGATAAATGTTATTTTTTCCAAGGCAATGACGGGCGCATTATCTTTACTATCCCGTATGAGTCAGATTTCACGTTGATCGGCACCACAGACGCAGATCACACTGATGCATCCGAAAAGCCAGAATGCACAATAGAAGAACAAGAATATCTGGTGAAGTTTGCATCTGAGTACTTGAAAACACCAGTGACACGCGATGACATCGTTTGGAAATATTCGGGCGTGCGCCCATTGTATAATGATGGCGCCAATTCTGCCAGTGCGGCAACCCGGGATTATGTTTTAAAGGTAGACCAAAGTGCTGGCGCTCCAATTCTGAATGTATTTGGCGGAAAAATCACCACATATCGTAAACTGGCTGAATCCGCGCTAGTTAAAGTTGAACAGTTTTTCCCAAACATGGGCGCTCCTTGGACGGCGGGTGTTGCAATGCCTGGTGGGGATTTTCCTGTGGATGGTGTTGATGATTTACATGCAAAATTGGCATATACTTATCCGTTTTTGACTCAAGCATGGATTTCGCGGATGATCAAAAGCTATGGCACAGAAAGCTTTGACATCCTGAAAGATGCTATTTCGGTGGATGATTTGGGGCAGGATTTTGGAGCAACGCTGTTTGCCCAAGAGGTCAACTGGTTGATGCAAAATGAATATGCTTGCACAGGCGAAGATGTGGTTTGGCGCCGTTCTAAATTGGGACTGCGGATGACTGAGAAAGAAATCAAAACACTGGACGGCTGGATGCATCAAACATCAACTGCTCAGAAAAAGAATGCTGCTGTTAGCCGCAAAATAGGAGAACGATAATGTCACTGGTATTGGAAGGTGTGTCCAAAGTCTTCAACGGCCAGACACATATCTATGCAACAGACCTAACGCTGGAAATCGGAACAATGAACGTTTTGCTCGGGCCTACTTCGTCTGGAAAAACCTCTTTGATGAGGGTTATGGCGGGCTTGGATGTTCCAAACACTGGACGCGTGATTTGGAACGGTGACGACGTAACAGGTATGCGTGTTCAGGATCGAGGCGTTGCCATGGTGTATCAGCAATTCATTAACTACCCATCTATGACCGTTTACGACAATATCGCCAGCCCAATGCGCCTGCTAGGGCAAACTGCGGCTCAGATTGATACAGCGGTTAAAAAGGCGGCTGATTTGATGCAACTGTCCCCCATGCTGGATCGCAAACCGTTGGAATTGTCAGGAGGACAGCAACAACGCTGTGCACTTGCACGCGCTTTAGTCAAAGATGCTGGATTGGTTTTACTGGACGAGCCTTTGGCAAACCTCGACTATAAATTGCGCGAAGAATTGCGTGCAGAAATTCCTAAGATTTTCAAAGAGGCGGGTTCAATTTTCGTCTACGCAACAACAGAGCCAGAAGAGGCTTTGTTGTTGGGTGGGAACACAGCAACTATGTGGGAAGGGCGTATCACACAATTTGACAAAACCCCAATTGTGTATCGCAAGCCTGTAAATGCCATAACGGCGCGGGTATTTTCTGATCCTCCCATGAATTTTGTGAACGTCAGCAAGGCAGGCGGCTCCATGATGTTTGGCAACGCCAAGGGCGTTAAAGCAATTGGCGCGTTTGCGGTTTTGAGCGATGCGGATTACATGGCGGGGTTCCGTCCTAACCATCTGGCGCTGACAAAGCCAAACAAAGATGCGTTAAAATTCACGGCTCAAGTAACGGTAACCGAAATCACGGGTTCAGAGACATTTGTGCATTTAAGCCACCAAGGCGAAAGCTGGGTTGGTTTAATCCATGGTGTGCATGATTTGAAAATGGGCACCGACTTGGATGTCTATCTGGATCCAAAACACATTTATATTTTCGCAAAAGACGGCACTTCTGTTGCGCCAGCTTCTTATGCGACAGAGGCGTAGGGCGAGATAATGGCAAAAATAACTCTTGATAACTTAGCGCATTCGTATCTGCCCAACCCCAGCAGTGGGGACGATTTTGCGCTCAAAGAATTGAATCTAGATTGGGCGGATGGAGAAGCCTACGCGCTCCTTGGCGCATCGGGCTGTGGAAAATCTACTTTGTTGAATATCATTTCAGGCTTGCTGCATCCCAGCCAAGGCCGCATTTTATTCAACGGCAACGACGTTACACATCAACCAACCGCACAACGTAATATCGCACAGGTTTTTCAATTCCCTGTTGTTTACGACACAATGACAGTACGCGATAATTTGGCGTTTCCATTACGCAACCGTGGTGCGGATGCCGGTTATGTCCGTGACCGCGTGGAACAAATCGGCGCTATGATTGGCATGGAAGCTATGCTGGACCGTAAAGCGCGCGGCTTGACCGCAGATGCGAAACAGAAAATCTCTCTGGGACGCGGGATGGTGCGTGAAGACGTGAATGCGCTGTTGTTCGATGAGCCGTTGACGGTGATCGATCCGCACATGAAATGGGAACTGCGAACGCAGTTGAAATCATTGCACCATGAATTTGGGCATACGATGATCTATGTGACGCATGACCAAACAGAAGCCCTGACATTCGCTGACAAAGTTGTCGTGATGTATGATGGTCGCGTGGTCCAAATGGGCACGCCACAAGAATTGTTTGAAACGCCACAGCATACTTTTGTTGGGTATTTCATCGGATCACCTGGCATGAATGTATTGCCCGCCGAAGTAACTGGTGACACCGCTGTTTTGGCGGGAACTAAAATTAAGTTGGGGCAGGGGTTCCCTGTGATGAACGGCAAGGTCGAATTGGGCGTGCGACCAGAATTTACCTCACTGGCATCTGGCACCAAAGGCCTACCAATAAAGATTAAACGCGTCGAAGACGTTGGCCGCCACAAGATCGTGCGCGCCGATTTCAACGGCACTGAAATCAACGTAATCACGCCCGAAGGCGAAGATATTTCGTCCGATATGAACCGCGTGGTTTTCGATCCCAAAGGGATCAATGTGTATTGTGACAGCTGGCGCGTTGCGCCGTTAGGAGCATCCGATGAATAAGACTGTAAATCAAAAAGCGTGGTTTCTGATCCTGCCCGTATTGCTGCTGGTGGCCTTTTCTGCGGTAATCCCGTTGATGACTGTTGTGAACTATTCTGTCCAAGATACATTCGGAAGTAACAAATTTTTCTGGGTCGGTCTGGAATGGTTCAAGGAAATGATGTCATCCGAACGCATGTGGGATGCCTTGGGGCGTCAAATTGCGTTCTCTACGATTATTCTGGCGATCGAAATTCCACTGGGAATTTTTGTAGCCTTGAACATGCCTAAGAAAGGCTTCTGGGCATCTGTTTGTTTGGTTTTGATGTCTTTACCATTGCTGATCCCTTGGAATGTTGTGGGGACAATTTGGCAAATTTTTGGTCGCGTTGATATTGGCCTGCTGGGTTATGCATTGGCGGCTATTGGTGTTGATTACAACTATACCCAAGATTTCTATGCGGCATGGGCGACTGTAATTGTGATGGACGTTTGGCACTGGACGTCACTGGTGGCATTACTGGCTTATGCGGGTTTGCAATCCATTCCCGACGCTTATTATCAGGCGGCAAAAATTGATCAAGCAAGCCGCTGGAAAGTATTTCGCTTTATTGAACTGCCCAAAATCATGGGGGTGTTGATGATTGCGATCCTGCTTCGCTTTATGGACAGCTTTATGATCTATACTGAACCGTTTGTCGTCACTGGCGGAGGCCCGGGTAATTCAACCACGTTTCTCTCAATTGACCTTGTGAAGATGGCCCTTGGTCAGTTCGACCTAGGCCCTGCAGCAGCGTTTTCCATCATGTATTACCTTGTGATCTTGCTGGTTTCCTATGTCTTTTACACTGTGATGACGAACCTAGATAAAAGGGATGGCCACTAATGTTTGATACCGTACAAACAGCGCCACGGCGCGCTCATTTCATTAAAGGCAGCGTCATTGTTATGGTGCTTTATTTATTGTTCCTGTTGTTACCAATTTATTGGCTGCTCAACATGAGCCTGAAAACCAATACAGAAATCCTTAGCAGTTTCACCCTGTGGCCACGTGATTTGACGTTTGCCAATTACCTGACGATCCTTACCGATCCGTCGTGGTACACGGGTTATCTGAATTCTATGGCCTATGTGGTTATGAACATGGTGATTTCCTTGGCGGTGGCTTTGCCTGCGGCTTATGCCTTCAGCCGCTATACGTTTTTGGGTGATAAGCACTTGTTTTTCTGGTTGCTAACCAACCGCATGGCGCCACCAGCCGTGTTCGCCTTGCCATTCTTTCAGTTGTACAGCTCTGTTGGCTTGTTCGACACGCATATTGCCGTCGCTTTGGCGCATAGTTTGTTTAACGTGCCATTGGCAGTGTGGATTTTAGAAGGCTTCATGCGCGGAGTACCCAAGGAAATTGACGAGACTGCCTATATCGATGGCTACTCGTTTCCACGGTTCTTTATCCGCATTTTCACACCGTTGATCGCCTCTGGCATCGGGGTGGCGGCGTTCTTCTTGTTTATGTTCAGCTGGGTTGAATTGCTGCTTAGTCGCACATTGACCAGTGTGAATGCAAAACCAATTGCCGCAACGATGACGCGCACAGTGGGTGCGGCAGGCGTCGATTGGGGGGTATTGGCGGCGGCAGGGGTTTTAACAATCCTGCCCGGTGCCTTGGTTATTTACTTTGTCCGTAACTACATCGCCAAGGGCTTTGCCCTGGGCCGTGTATAAAACGAAAGGAGCTTATTATGGAATGGATGGCATGGACTTGGCCAACGGCTATTTTCTTTGGGATCATTGCAACGACGCTGATCGTTTTCACGATCCTTGCAATCAAATATCCAGAAGCCCCACGCATTGGGATTTTACGGATCGAAACGACACGGGGTGATCGATTGTTCATCGCGTTATTAGGGTCAGCCTTTATCAATTTGGCATGGCTTGGAATGCTCAGCGCATCTCAATGGGGTGCGCTGGTCGTCTGTCTCTTTTATGCAATTGCGGTGTTCCGCTGGGTGTGAATCGAGGCTTATAATGCCCAGGCCGAGGAGGCATGGGAAGTTTAACCGTTCTATTTTTAGGGAGGAACAAAATGACTTTACGACTTAAAGGAACCACCGCGATAGGTTTGGCAATCAGCCTGCTTGCCGCGCCTGTGTTCGCTGATATAGAGGCTGCCAAAGCTTTCTTAGATACTGAGATTGGTGAATTGTCTACGCTCACGCGCGCAGAACAAGAAGCCGAACTTCAATTCTTCGTTGATGCGGCGAAACCCTATGTGGGTATGTCTATTAATGTTGTTTCTGAGACAATTGGTACACATACGTATGAGTCCACTGTTTTGGCGCCAGCATTCGAGGCCATCACAGGTATCAAAGTGACCCATGACTTGATCGGCGAGGGCGATGTTGTTGAAAAACTGCAAACGCAAATGCAATCAGGTGAAAACATCTATGACGCCTATATCAACGATTCCGATTTGATCGGTACACACTGGCGTTACCAACAAGCGCGGAACCTGACTGACTGGATGGTCGGTGAAGGTAAAGCTGTGACAAACCCAAATCTTGATCTTGAAGATTTTATTGGTCTGTCATTCACAACGGGCCCAGATGGCAAAGTTTACCAATTGCCAGACCAACAGTTCGCGAACCTGTATTGGTTCCGGTATGATTGGTTCAACGATGCGCAAAACAAAGCAGATTTCAAAACGAAATATGGCTATGATTTGGGCGTTCCTGTGAACTGGAGTGCATACGAAGACATCGCCGAATTCTTTACTGGTCGTGATTTGTCACGCCTGGGTGTTGAAGGCGACGTATTCGGCAACATGGACTACGGTAAGAAAGACCCATCACTGGGTTGGCGTTACACAGACGCTTGGTTGTCCATGGCTGGTGCAGGCGATAAAGGTGAGCCAAATGGTTTGCCAGTTGACGAATGGGGTATCCGCGTCAATGACAAATCGCAGCCTGTTGGTTCATGTGTCGCCCGTGGCGGCGCTACAAACGGCCCAGCGGCAGTTTATGCGATTACCAAATCCATCGAATGGTTGAAAAAATACTCACCACCTGCAGCAGCTGGTATGACATTTGGCGAAGCAGGGCCAGTTCCTGCCCAAGGCAATGTTGCACAACAGATGTTCTGGTATACCGCGTTTACTGCAGCATCCGTAGAACCTGATTTGCCTGTGATGAATGCCGATGGCACGCCAAAATGGCGTATGGCACCTTCTCCACACGGAGCTTATTGGACTGAAGGTACAAAAATTGGCTATCAAGATGCGGGTTCATGGACTTTGATGAAATCAACACCTGTTGATCGCGCACAGGCGGCTTGGTTGTACGCACAGTTCGTGACATCAAAAACCGTAGACGTAAAGAAAAGCCATGTTGGCCTGACATTCATTCGTGAATCAACAATCCAACACGAAAGCTTTACAGAACGTGCACCTAAGTTGGGTGGTTTAATTGAGTTCTATCGTTCACCTGCACGTGTTCAGTGGTCTCCAACCGGAACAAACGTTCCAGATTATCCAAAACTGGCTCAACTTTGGTGGCAGAATATTGGGGATGCAATGTCAGGTGCGAAAACGCCACAACAGGCGTTGGATTCACTTTGTGCTGATCAAGAAAAAGTTCTGGTTCGCCTAGAGCGTTCAGGTGTCCAAGGTGATCTTGGTCCGAAAATGAACGAACCTCAAGATCCGGCAATCTGGTTGGCACAGCCCGGTTCTCCAAAAGCAAAACTTGCAAACGAGAACCAAGCTCCTGTGACAATCGCTTATGATGAGCTGATCCAATCTTGGCAGTAATAAACTACTCGGTTGGGGCTGGTTCAGTTAGCCCCAACCTCTGACTGAAACTCAACTCTCCCCGCTACGTAACTTCGTTGTTGTGTGGCTACTTAGGCGGCCGCATATTTGGCGGCCGCTTCTTTTTACAAACTCTCCGAGGAATCCGTATGACCCATATCCTTGCTATTGATCAGGGCACGACATCCACACGTGCCATCGTTTTTGACAAAGACATGAACTTGGTTGTTACGTCCCAAGAAGAGTTCGCCCAATACTTTCCACAATCTGGCTGGGTTGAACATGATCCCAACGATCTGTGGAACACAACAGTCAGCATGTGCCATGCCGCGATCGAACAAGCAAAAATTTCTGCCAAACAAGTCAGCGCGATTGGCATAACCAACCAACGTGAAACCACAATTGTTTGGGACAAATCCACGGGCGAGCCAATTCACAACGCCGTTGTGTGGCAGGATAGGCGCACCGCTGATTATTGCCAAACTTTGCGCGATGCAGGGCATGACGGCATGTTTACAGATCGCACTGGATTGCTGATTGATCCATATTTTTCGGGAACAAAGCTGAAATGGATACTGGATCGTGTTGTAGGATCGCGCGAACGTGCCAAAAAAGGCGAGTTGTTGTTTGGCACTGTTGACTGTTTTCTGATTTGGAAATTAACGGATGGAAAATCCCATGTCACAGACGCCACCAATGCGGCGCGCACGATGTTGTACGACATCCGCAAGGGTCGTTGGAGCCAAACAATTTGCGATCTGTTGGATATCCCAATGGAAATGTTGCCAACAGTTAAGGACAGCGCTGATGATTTTGGCAAAACCTACGCAGATTTGTTCGGCGTGGAAATCCCGATTTGCGGCGTTGCAGGCGATCAACAGGCAGCAACCGTGGGGCAAGCGTGTTTTGAACCTGGCATGATGAAATCGACCTATGGCACGGGTTGCTTTGCGTTGCTGAACACAGGCGATGCGCCGGTCAAATCGACAAATCGCTTGCTGACAACGATTGCGTATCAATTGGATGGCAAGCCAACCTATGCCCTAGAAGGATCTATTTTCATCGCGGGCGCAGTAGTGCAGTGGTTGCGTGACGGATTGCAAATTATCGACGATGCCAAAGAAACCCAAGGGCTGGCAGAACAATCTGATGATGACCAAAACGTCGTCTTGGTGCCCGCCTTTACAGGCTTGGGCGCACCATATTGGAACCCAGATTGTCGCGGTGCAGTTTTTGGATTATCCCGCAACACGGGCCCAGCCGAAATGGCGCGTGCGGCATTGGAAAGCGTGGGATACCAAACACGCGATTTGTTAGAAGCAATGCACGCCGATTGGGCATCACAAGATTCTGACGCCACCCTGCGTGTTGACGGCGGCATGAGTGGCAGCAGTTGGGCCATGCAATTCTTGTCAGACATTATCGGCGCACCCGTAGATCGACCAAAAGTACAGGAAACAACTGCACTAGGTGCGGCATGGTTAGCGGGGATGTATATCGGGCTGTATCCTGATCGACAGGAATTCGCCAAGAAGTGGGCGCTGGATCGTAAATTCACACCAGACATGGATGATGCGCGGCGACAGAAAAAATACGGTGATTGGAAACGTGCTGTTCAGGCGACTCTGTCGTACCACATCTGAAACGAGTTAGAATTAGTCTGACAGCCCCTTTGTGTGGGTTAAATTCACGGTGGTATGGTTTTTTAGGGTGAATTGAAATTGACTTGGCTGTGCCTATTGTTTTTTATTTAACCAAAAAATCTTACGCGCGGTTCGGGATACCTTTGCCTTTTCCGGTCCTGGTAACACCATCAACTAGGACAAACATAATCGTGCAAGGCTCTGTCCCGCGATTGGCCCATGCGTGATTTGTGCCGCGTTGAACGACCACATCGCCTGCTTTGAGTAAAACGTCATCTTCTTCTTTGTCCATGACCATCCAAATTTCGCCGTTCATGACGATGCCGTAATCAACAGAGTCTGTGCGGTGCATCCATGGATGACGGCCACCTTGAACGATGTTCGCACCAGCACCCATTTCGGCGAATGCAGTTGCACCGTCTTCACTTGATAGTCGCGCCATCACTTCTGGATCTTCTGGCAAGAACTCTACGCACCTAAACATTGTGCCATTTTCGGGCGGATGTAGGATGAATGGTCCTGTGCATGTTTCTGTTGGGCCGTCATATTCGGCAGGTGTTGTGTTCGAGCGCCAAAAGTTGGTTAATCGTACTCCGGGACGGTTGGGACGCTCCAGCAATTGACTCGCGAGTTGATCGCTTTCGATAATAGCCACACCATTTTCATCATGTCCGGTGACAACGCGTCTGTATTCTTTGTGCATGTTTGCTCCTTTAAGGGATAGTGGGCCTGTTGAGGGCCTTATTCTTTTGAAAAATATTTGGGTCCAACCATTGCAACCATTCCGGCCAACAATAACAGCCCCACGGCGTTTGTGATTGGTGATTGGTATAACAGCAGCAGGCCAGCGATAGCCATTGCAAGCCGCCCGAAGGCGCCCAATGGTTGCAAGAAGTAACCAACGACGGCGGTAGCAATACAGTAGACGCTGATCAGGCCGATAAAGAGCGCGGTCAGGATCTCTATGACGGTTCCTTCCATCAAAAGCGCAGGACCAAAGAAAAACATAAATGGCAATATATAGCTGGTGATGCCATAGGCAAACGCGGTCCAACTGGTTTTGTTGATATCACTGCCAGCAATACCAGCGGCAACATAAGAAGCGAGTGCCACAGGGGGCGTAATCGTCGAGATGCAACCAAAGAAGAAAACGAACATATGAGCCGTCAGGATGGGAATACCCATTTCGACCAGTGGAGGAGCGACGACTGTTGCCAATATCAGATATGCGGCGGTGGTTGGCAAACCCATACCAAGGACGATGGCCATCAAAGCGGTCATTGCCAAAGCAATCAGTGGTTGACCCGCTGAGACGCTGATAATCAAGCCAGAGATTTTAGAACCAACACCCGTCATCGATAGAACACCCGCGACGATACCGGCAGCGGCGCATGCCGCGGCGATCGAGAGGACGGCCAATGCGCCTTGTTCTAATGACTTTAGGACGCGACCCATGTATCCTTTTAGGTCGCGGTATTCAAACAGGAAGCAACCCGCCAACAGAGCAATCAGTCCAACGAATGATGCGCGGAAAGGCGAATATCCAACGACCATCATGCCAACAAGAAGCGCGAATGGGATGACAAAACGTAATCCAGGAAGGAATATTTTTGCCATTGGCACTGTTGTCGCAGGAGCTTCGCTTACGGTCATACCAGATTTCACCGCGCGCAAATGGACGATGAACAGAATGGATGTGAAAAACAAAAGGGCAGGGATCAATGCGGCAAACATGACATCCCGGTAAGGTCTGCCAATAATTTCGGCCATGATGAACGCCGCTGCACCCATGATTGGTGGCATAATTTGCCCGCCAGTGGATACAACTGCCTCGATTGCGGCAGCTTGGTCTGGTGTATAACCTTCACGTTTCATCATTGGGATTGTCATGGTGCCCGTTACCGCAACGTTGCCCGCAGCAGACCCCGAGATCATGCCCAGAAGTGTGCTGAAAATCACAGCCGTTTTAGCTGATGCTGCACGCATGCCGTAGGTAAGTGAGCTTGCGATTTGGAAGAAGAACTCGCCTGCGCCAAAGTTATTTAAGAAAGCGCCGAAAATGGTGAAAATTATGATGTAAGAGGCGGATACGCCCAGAGGAATACCAAAGATTCCTTCGGTTCCGGTTGCCATAAAGATTGCGATCCGTTCAATCCCGTAACCGCGGCCACCAAAAACACCGGGCAGGTAGGGAGCAAGTAAGGGGTAGAGTAAAAATATGATAGCGATAAGGCTCAACAGAAAACCGATGCGTCGGATCACTGCAAGAAGAACCAGAACGACGATGACCATGCCAACCCAAGCATCCATGTCGTTTGTGACTCCACCACTGAAGGCAATTGGTTTCCATCGAGCGTAGGTGTAAAGACCCGCTCCTAAGGAAACCATAGCAAGGGTGAGACGTAGACCTAGGCCCATTAAATTGCGCTGCGAGACAGCTGGCGTGTCTACGGCATCATCTGCGATAATGGGGTGTTTGGTCGCCAAAAAAACAAGAAACAGCATGACCGTTAAATGGATGCTACGGATGTCCATCGTTGAATAACTTCCGAAACCTGCCACGATTGATAAGTGCCAAACACTTAGGCTTATTGCAGTAATCGACACGATCTTGTCGATTATTCGTTGGAGGTCGGTCATCTTGTTGCCTTGAAAAAAATAAAAGTAGGTCGGCATCGCATTCGGTGCCGACCTGTGTCTCGGTCTTAAACTGCCTACTGGCTTTCGAAATACGCCTTAGCAGCTGGATGTAATGGAATTGGTAATCCAAGCGACGCTTTGGGAACAATTTGTTTCGCCAATGCGTTTTCAGAAATTAGATCATCCAGATTTTCGTAGATTGCTTCGATCAAAACAGTTGCCCGAGTGTCATCCATGTCGCCAGAGGCAATAAGCATATTGGCAGAACCAATAACTATGACATCATTAGCCGTGCCATAAACATCGGCTGGCAGCGTTAAGCTTGAGTAGTACGGGAAGCGTTCTGTCAGTTCACGCATCTTCACATCACCAAGTTCGATGAATTGCAAATCATTGGTTGCACTTGACTGCATCACAGCAGACGCAGGGTAGCCAGCAAGTGCAAAAGCTGCGTCTACATTGCCGTCAGACAATTGGCTGAAACCATCTGTATATGACAAGAAACTAGGAATGATGTCGTCCATTGTCATGTCATACAATTTTAGAAGGTTGCGGGTGATTGCGAGTGTGCCGCCGCCTGCTGGGCCAATTGCGACGCGTTTACCTTTAAGATCCGCAATGGTTTTGATGCCTGAACCTGGTAACGAAGTCATGTGTAGGATGCTTGAATGAAGTTGTCCCATAGCTTTAATGTTTAAGGGCTCCTTGTAAGGGCCTTTACCGTTAACGGCTAAGAAGCTAAGGCTGGCAGGAGCTATGCCGAGTTCGACCTCACCTGAATCAACTAGACGTGGGTTTTCCGCGCCGCCGCCAGTTACGATCGGCACCATAGTGTAGCCTTCGGCATATTTGTTGATCATGTTACTAAGTGCTTGACCCATTGGATAATATGCGCCGCCTAGGGACGCAGTACCAATACGGATTTCTTGAGCAGATGCCGTGCTTGATGCCACGACCATAGCCGCAACAGCCATAAATTTTGTTGCTAATTTCATAAAGACCTCCCTGATCTATGTGACTGGTGCGTGTGCAAATTCTGGAGTTAAGCACCAGTTCTGAAAATACAATATCGACATAATTTAAAAAAACAAGTTATTATCGATTTTTTGTTGCTTGATTTATTTAAACAGATAAAGTGGTTGGGAATTAATGGTGCTAGCAGTTAATACCGTTAGTGCAGTTGAATGTTTAAATGTGAACCATGCCACGGTGCCTCCACGCAAAGGTTTTGATGTGGATTGTCTACTCCAACCGCCCTAGTTAAGAGCCAATTGAATGATTGTTGATCCATTAATCCTTTTTATTGCATCGTTTACTTTCTTTATTGGGGGGCTGTCTAAAGGCGCGATGGGGTTTGGTTTGCCGATGATTGCCATACCGATGCTGACTGCTTTTGGGTCACTACCGCTAGCGTTGTCGATTGCAGTGCCACCTGTTGTGGCAACAAATGTATGGCAGGTATGGAAATTCCGGCAACATCGCGGACAGCCGTTTATGCAACGATTTTTAGCGCTAGGGATTGTTGGTGTTTTGATTGGAGCAAGCTTTCTCAAATACATTGAAGAAGCTTATCTTGAAGTCCTGCTTGGGTGTATGGTTTTGTTCTATTTATTTGTAAGCCAGCGCAAAGGTAGTGAAACGCTGCCCGTGGTTCAGCGTGACAAACTTTCACCTGTGATCGGTGGTTTTGCTGGAATGGCACATGGTGCAACGGGTTTATCAGGGCTGATCGGAACACCATACTTTCATGCAATCGGGCTGACACGCCCCGCATTCATTTTCTGCAACAGTATAATGTTTACTGTGTTTTCCGCCTTGCACATGCCTGCAATGGCGGTGGCGGGAGTTTATCAACCTTCGGCAGTGCCAATTGGCGTGATTGTTATATTGCCAGCATTTGCGGGCCTTTGGCTGGGCGGGTTTTGGGGGGGGAGGCTGAAAGCCAGTACGTTTCCAATTATTGTTAAAGCAATGCTGACGATTGCAGCGGTCTTGCCAATTTGGAATGGGTTATCCCGCCTTTTCTTGGCAACATAATAAGAATACCAACTTTCAAAATCGGAGTTAATCCAATGCTTAAACTTTATCACGCCAACCATTCTACATGCAGCCAAAAGGTTCGGCTATGTTTAGCTGAAAAGGGGCTGGATTTTGAAAGCCAAATTGTGAACCTTGCAACTAATGAGCACCTTTCGCATGAATATCTGAAGTTGAATCCAAACGGCGTAGTTCCCACCCTAATCCACGATGACGCCGTCATTACGGACTCGGGTGTAATATGTGAATACCTAGAAGAGGTTTTCCCATCGACAAGGATGCTGCCAACCGATCCAGTTGAGCGTGCCGCTGTAAGAGCGTGGGTGCGATATTTTGACGAAGTGCCGACAGCGGCCATACGGGTTCCTTCGTTCAACATGGCGTTTCTACCGCGCTTTGAAGAGCTGAATGATGAAAGGTTTCAAAAAGAACAAGCGGATGTCCGACCGATACGAAAACAGTTTTACGAAAGAATGGGGCGCAAAGGTTTTGGTGATGCAGAAATCGATGCGGCAATGGGGCAATTCACGTCCACACTGGACCGGATGGAAGGACATCTTGAAACGAATGCGTGGATGTCTGGTGATGTTTTTGGCCTGGCTGATATTATTTTCTTACCCTTGATAGATCGTATGGAAGATTTGAACTTTGCCAGTTTGTGGGAAGGTAAGTTTCCCAAAGTGACTGATTGGTTCAATCGATCCAAAGCACGGGCGTCTTTCGATAAGGCATTCTATTCAAAATCTCGCTTATCTGATTTTCTACAAATTTTCCCTCTAAGGCCTCAATCTGGAATTGCCAGCAAACCTGAGGGTCCTGTCAGAGAAACTTGAGTGATTTTGGCTAATCTGTCAAATTCATACTATGACCCAGCCAAACCTCTTCAAGTATTTCAAAACTAGCCCGGAAATCATAAAACTCGTGGTTATGTCCGATGTCCGCATAGTTTGCGTCAAGCTGAAGACATATTATCTGAAAATTCTCACCTACATTTTCGAACGCTGTCCAACTTGCAGAAATTCACATCCGTGCACGCACCAATCATCAACCATTTCAGCCACCAGAGACATTTAGAGAAGCGATCCAATTTCAAGAAACTTCGTGCCCAATCACTGACTGATTGGAACAATTGGTATGCGGGTTATAGTTCGGTAACGGTGGCCACTGAGACTGGTTCGAATTAGCCTGACAGCACCGCCACTTACTGAAGTGATTTGCTAAAACTAAATTTTGTCAAATACGTTTCGACAGCTAAGCAATTGAATCGTGTTTCATGGCACGGCGCTGGATAATTGCTGAGGATGTTGTCTGAGTTAGAGATATGCGTTTAAGCGCCGTTTAAAATGACGTTCTGAGTTGATAACCAGGTGCAAACACTAACCGTAGTTTTGTAATTGCGTCTGCGCCATTCCAGGTTAAGCGATCTGTCAGAAATAAAGCACTGTCAAAGGGGCAATCCAAGGCGATAGCTTCTGGTTCGGTGGCTGTCGTTGCGCAAAAAGAGATTTCACCCCCTGTGTATGGAATGTTCATCAACAACCACTCGTTGGCGCTCACTGTTTCAAATGACGTGTTCTTGGCGCTTGGAACTGCGTCCAAATTGATCCAGCGGTCTTCATATGCAAACGGTCTGTCGTCGGCCGTGTGAAGCGCAATCAGATGTAACAGTTTACTGCCGACAGGGATCTGCATCGACGTGGTGATGTTCGGTGGGGGAGTTTCGATAGAGCGATTTAACAAACTGTAGTTATATTTTTGCCCTTTATCTTCGATTTCTTGGCGGATGATAGGGATGTTCAATGTTGCCTTCGTTGCGGGGTTTCGTGCAACCCGCGTACCTGCTTTGCGTTTGCGATCCAGAATTCCAGTTTTAGCAATTTCGCGCAGGGCGCGGTTTACGGTTGCGCGGGCACAGCCAAATTCGACGGCCAATTCGGCCTCGGTTGGGATCAGATCACCGGGCGTCCATTCGCGCGTATTTATGCGACGAAGAACTTCGTCTTGGACGCTTTGCCAATTGCGAAAAGAGGGGGTGCTCATATGGCGTCTTTCAAATCTTGTAGTGCGCGCAAATATGCGGACGTGATGCGTGCTTTGTTGTGATGTTCGCCGTCTTTTACCACATGGCGACCTGCTGACCAGACGTCAGTGACCAATCGGTCATCGCCTGCGAAGATCCAAGCATCCAGCACAGTGTCGCCACTGCGCCCTGCGGTGTGGACAGACGCCATATCAAGGCACAACATGTCTGCCCAGTTCCCAACGGCAAGTGCGCCCGTATCTCGGGCGGTGGCTTGTGCGCCACCTGCCAATGTGGCCTGGTATAGGCGACGTCCAGTTGAGCGGTCTTGCGTTGCTAATGCGGCGCGGCTGTGGTCGCGTAGGCGTTGCGAATAATCCAAGGTTCGCAATTCTTCGGCCAATGCAATGCGTATGTTACTGTCTGATCCAATCGCGATCATTCCGTCGTTTTCCAACCAACGCACGCCATCGAATATTCCGTCTCCTAGGCTGCTTTCAGTAATGGGGCACAACCCAGCAACCGCGCGGGTTTGTGCAAGGCCGATTGTTTCGTCTGGTGTCATTTGGGTGCAGTGAATGAGGCACCAGCGATCATTCAAGCCCATGTTTTCCAACGCCCATTCCACGGGGCGTGCGCGCCAATGTGCGCTGACCTCTTCTACCTCTGGGATTTGTTCCGCCAGATGCATGTGAATTGGCCCCGTTGGATGCAGGGTTGCATATTGTTTCAGCATGTCCATGCCAACAGCACGCAATGAATGTGGTGCGACGCCAATTCCGGCGTCGCCACTTAGGTTGTGCAGGGATTGCGACGCTTGTTGATGCAAGGTGTGGAATTGATCAGGATCATTGCCAAATCTGATCTGGCCGTCCCCCAACGGGCGCTGATCACAGCCACCGTATTGATAGTGAACAGGCAGTAAGCACAGGCCGATACCCGTTGTGGATGCGGCGGAAATAACGCGATCTGACAATTCAGCGATATTGTCGTACGGCACCCCATCCGTTTGGTGGTGAAGGTAGTGGAATTCGGCGTTGGTGGCGTAGCCTGCCTCTAGCATCTCCATTTGAACGAAGGCTGTGATGGCTTCGATGTGTTCGGGGCTCAGTTGGTCCAAGAAACGGTACATCAGTTGGCGCCATGTCCAGAAACTGTCTGACGGATCGGGGCCACGGCGTTCCGTTAGGCCAGCCATTGCGCGCTGAAATGCATGAGAGTGTACGTTTACGGGCGCGGGCAATAACATATTTACGCGCTCACCTTGGGGTTTTGCACCTGATGTTACCTTTGAAATGCGCCCATCCGTTCCAATCGTGATCAGAACATCAGCTGCCCATCCAGTCGTTAATAATGCCTGTTTTGCCCAAACCTGTTTCATTGCAATCTCACTTGACAGATTATTATGTACATACATAATATACAAAACATCCTACATTACAAGTGAGTCGATAAATGCTTTTGACAAATCTGAAAATTGCGACACTGCAAGCCGAGGCGGATTTTGGTCTGATCGAGAATGGTGCAATTGCGATTGAGGGTGAGGATATTGTGTGGGTTGGGGATATTACAGACGTGCCCGCCGTCTATACGCGCCGCTCATCCCATGACATGGGCGGGCGTTTGATTACGCCCAGCTTGATTGATTGTCACAGCCATGTTGTTTTTGGTGGCAATCGTGCGGTTGAGTTCGAGTTACGCTTAAATGGTGCCACTTATGCAGAGGTCGCCAAGGCGGGTGGTGGGATTGTATCCACTGTCACAGCGACACGCAGTGCAAGCCAAGATGCGTTGTTAGCCGATGCGTTGACGCGGGTTGATGCGATGATTGCCGAAGGCGTAACAGTGATAGAAGTGAAATCGGGTTACGGATTAGATTTGGAAACCGAGCTGAAAATGTTGCGGGTTGCACGCATGATTGCGCGGGATCGCGATGTGGATATTCGCACCACGTTTTTGGGGGCCCATGCGGTGCCTGCAGAATTTAGAGATCGCGCAGATGCGTATATCGACGATGTTTGTATCCCCACACTTTGCGCGGCGCATGCAGAGGGTCTGGTTGATGCGGTTGATGGGTTTTGCGAAGGCATTGCCTTTGACTCCCAACAGATTTCACGGGTCTTTGACGTTGCCAAAGAGCTGCATCTGCCTGTGAAATTACATGCAGAACAATTGTCAAATATTGGTGGAACGAAATTGGCCGCCGCGTATGGAGCGTTATCTGCGGATCATGTTGAATACGCAACCGCAGACGATGCGCGTGCCTTAGCGGATGCGGGTAGTGTGGCGGTGTTGTTGCCTGGTGCATTTTATACATTGCGCGAAACCCAAGTGCCGCCCATTCAGGCATTTCGCGATGCGGGTGTTCCAATGGCATTGGCAACGGATTGCAACCCCGGATCATCGCCGCTGACATCATTGTTGTTAACGATGAACATGGCCTGCACGCTGTTTCGCATGACGCCGATTGAAGCATTGCAAGGTGTAACGTTGAACGCTGCCCATGCATTGGGTCTGTCGGATCGCGGTAAAATCAGCGCTGGAATGCGTGCTGATCTGTGTATCTGGAACATCTCTCATCCCGCAGAGCTGGCGTATCGCATCGGCTTTAATCCCCTTCATAAACGTATTTTCAAAGGCAAATTATGACCATTACCTTGATGCCCGGTGCCACAACCTTGGCGCAACTTTACACCATTTGGACACGTGAAACGGCTGTAACGCTGGACGCATCTGCGCGCCCAAAAATTGAGGCAGCGGCCAGAATGGTTGCACAGGCTGCTGCTGGTGATGATGCTGTTTACGGCGTTAACACAGGGTTTGGAAAATTGGCGAGTGTGAAAATTGCACCTGCCGACGTGGCGACATTGCAACGCAATCTGATCCTGTCACATTGCTGTGGTGTTGGCGATGCCTTGGTCAATGCAACAACGCGGTTGATGATGGTTTTAAAATTGATGTCCTTGGGGCGCGGTGCGTCTGGTGTGGCGTGGGGTACGATTGTTCAACTCGAAGGCATGTTGGCCAAAGGTGTGACGCCAGTCATTCCATCGCAGGGATCAGTTGGTGCATCAGGTGATTTGGCACCGCTTGCCCATATGGCGGCGGCGATGATTGGCGAGGGCGAAGCGGTGTTTAAGGGTGTGCGCATGCCCAGTGCGGATGCCTTGGATAAAGCGGGCTTAAAACCGATCACATTGGGCCCCAAAGAGGGCTTGGCGTTGATCAACGGCACCCAGTTTTCGACAGCATGCGCGTTGGTTGGATTGTGGGGTGCATGGCAAAATGCGGCCACCAGCGTTGTGACATGTTCGCTGTCCACCGACGCAATCATGGGCTCCACTGCGCCGTTGCAGGATGCCATTCACACTTTGCGTGGGCACGCAGGACAGATTGCCGTGGCACGTGCGCAACGTGCGTTGATGGCCGGGTCTGTGATCCGCGAAAGCCATGTGGACGGTGATACACGCGTCCAAGATCCATATTGTATTCGGTGTCAGCCGCAGGTGACGGGTGGTGCAATGGATGTGTTGCATTTTGCAGGGCGGACGCTGGAAATCGAAGCGAATGCTGTGACGGATAATCCGCTGGTTTTGGTGGACGATGGGTTGATCGTATCGGGTGGGAATTTCCATGCTGAACCTGTTGGGTTTGCCGCCGATCAAATTGCCGTTGCAGTTTCAGAAATTGGAGCGATTGCGCAACGTCGTGTGGCATTGATGGTTGATCCGACACTGAGTTTTGATCTGCCGCCATTTTTGACGCCTGACCCAGGTTTGAATTCTGGCCTGATGATTGCAGAGGTGACAACCGCCGCATTGATGAGTGAAAACAAGCATCTTGCAAACCCATGTACAACCGACAGTACACCGACGTCCGCCAACCAAGAAGATCACGTCAGCATGGCGGCGCATGCGGCGTATAGGTTGTTGAAAATGAACAAGAATTTGAATGTTATTTTAGGTGTCGAGGCCATGTGTGGCGCGCAAGGAATTGCATTTCGAGCGCCACTTAAAACCAGCAACTCTTTGCAGGCGGTTATTGAAACACTGCGCACAGAGGTGCCTGAATTGACAACAGATTGCTATATGGCGCCGTCATTGGAAGCCGCCGCAAAGATGGTTGCGGATGGGCGTTTGACGAATAGTGTTGAGTTGCCAGTGTTTGTTAAAGGCGCTGTTGTATGAAACCCGTAGAGATCATGCGTGGCACCAGCCCCATCGTTTTGGGGATGCCACATGTTGGGACTTTTCTGCCTGATGACATTCGCGATAACCTGAATGCAAACGGTCAGAAATTGGCGGATACGGATTGGCATATTGAGCGGCTGTTCGCGGATTTACTGCCAAACACGACATCCGTGCAAGCGAAGTTCCACCGTTATGGGATTGATGCCAACCGTGATCCATTGGGCGAAAGCCTGTACCCTGGTCAAAATACAACGATGTTAGTTCCGATGTCAGATTTTGATGGCGTGGATATTTGGCAAACAGTGCCAACCACAGATGAGGTCGCGCAGCGTTTAAAGTCGTTTCATGCCCCATATCATACCGCGCTTACATCAGAGCTGGAACGTGTGCGTGATTTGCACGGTGTTGCCATTTTGTTTGATTGCCATTCGATCCGTTCATATGTTCCATTTTTGTTTGAGGGCGTGTTGCCCGATCTGAACATTGGGACAAACAATGGCGCGACCTGTGCGCCCAGCATCGAGAGGGTGGTTTTTGACATTGCCCAAAATGCCGATGGGTATAGCTCTGTTTTGAATGGTCGTTTCAAGGGGGGCTGGACGACCCGTCATTACGGGCAACCCGTCACGGGCATTCATGCGATCCAGCTTGAAATCGCACAATCCACGTATTTATCCGCAGAATCCGCCCCTTGGGTTTACGATCCTGTGAAAGCGGACAAGCTGCGCGCGCATCTTAAAACTATGCTCAATTCTTTGGCTGATTTGGCCACAACTCTTGGAGATTCAAAATGAACAATCCACGTAAAAATACGCGCGACGTCTTTCCTGCGACCGGGTCTGAAATCACCGCCAAAAGCTGGCTTACAGAAGCACCAATGCGGATGTTGATGAACAATCTGCACCCAGATGTTGCAGAGAACCCGCATGAGTTGGTTGTGTACGGTGGCATCGGGCGTGCGGCGCGGACGTGGAAAGATTTTGATCAGATTGTTGCCAGTTTAAAAGACTTGGAAGATAATCAAACATTGCTGGTTCAATCGGGTAAACCAGTAGGGGTATTCCAGACGCACAAAGATGCACCGCGTGTTTTGATCGCGAACTCTAACCTAGTGCCGCATTGGGCGAATTGGGATCATTTCAACGAATTGGATAAAAAGGGTTTGGCCATGTACGGTCAGATGACTGCGGGCTCTTGGATTTACATCGGGTCACAAGGCATCGTTCAAGGCACCTATGAAACATTTGTCGAGGCAGGGCGTCAGCATTTCAACGGTGATCTGACGGGCAAATGGATTTTAACAGGTGGCTTGGGTGGTATGGGCGGTGCGCAACCATTGGCTGCCGTTATGGCAGGAGCGTGTTGTTTGGCCGTGGAATGCAACCCAGACAGTATCGATTTCCGTCTGCGTACAAAATATGTTGATGAACGCGCGGATACATTGGACGAAGCATTGGAGATGATCGAACGCTGGACAGCCGCGGGCGAGGCAAAGTCAGTTGGATTATTGGGCAATGCGGCGGATATTTTCCCCGAATTGGTTAAACGCGGTATTCATCCCGATATGGTGACAGATCAAACCAGTGCGCATGATCCCATCAACGGATATCTGCCCCAAGGTTGGACAATGGGCGAATGGAAGGACAAGCGCGAGAGCGATCCAAAAGCCGTTGAAATGGCGGCGCGAGCCAGTATGAAAATACATGTGGCGGCAATGGTTGATTTCCACCACGTCGGTGTTCCCACATTTGATTATGGCAACAACATCCGCCAAGTGGCCTTGGACGAGGGGCTGACCAATGCCTTTGATTTTCCGGGTTTTGTGCCTGCCTACATCCGGCCCTTGTTCTGTCGCGGTATTGGTCCATTCCGCTGGGCGGCGTTATCGGGTGATCCCGAGGATATTTACAAGACAGATGCGAAGGTCAAAGAATTGATCGATGATCCGCATTTGCATAACTGGTTGGACATGGCGCGTGACCGCATTGCGTTCCAAGGCCTGCCTGCGCGCATTTGTTGGGTTGGTTTGGGTGTACGTCATAAATTGGGATTAGCGTTTAACGAGATGGTACGTACGGGCGAATTATCTGCGCCAGTTGTTATTGGGCGCGATCATCTGGACAGTGGTTCTGTTGCCTCGCCTAACCGCGAAACGGAGGCGATGAAAGATGGGTCTGATGCTGTATCAGATTGGCCGTTGCTGAATGCGATGTTGAACGTTGCCAGCGGCGCAACGTGGGTATCCTTGCATCACGGCGGTGGGGTTGGCATGGGATTTTCACAGCATTCGGGCATGGTGATTTGTTGCGACGGGTCCGAAGATGCGGATCGTCGTATTGCCAATGTTCTGTGGAATGATCCCGCAACAGGTGTCATGCGCCACGCCGACGCGGGATACGAAATTGCGATAGACTGCGCCAAGGAACACGGGTTAGATTTGCCTGGGATACTGGGGAAGATATAATGTTTCTAAAGAACGCATGGTATGTGGCCGCTTGGGCAGAAGAAATAACACGTGATTTGCAACAAATCCTAGTTCTGGGTGAGAAGATTTGCGTTTTCCGTTCAGAAGCGGGGGAATTGGTTGCACTTGAGGATGCCTGTCCGCATCGCAAGTTACCCCTCTCAAAGGGGAGGATCAAAGGTGACACGGTTGAATGTGGCTATCATGGTTTGACTTTTGATTGCGCTGGGCAATGTGTTTGGGCACCGGGTCAAGGACGCATTCCTTCAAATGCTAAAGTGCATGCTTATCCATTGCATGAAAAATATGGGCTGGTTTGGATTTGGATGGGGAATCCTGCACTGGCTGATCACCATGATATTTTTGATATCGAAAACTATGATGATCCCGCGTGGGGGATCAATCGTGGGGCGGCGATGGAGCTGGATTGTAATTATTTATTGATGTGCGACAACCTGCTTGATCCGACCCATGTTGCGTGGGTTCACGCCACCAGCTTTGGTCAATCAGCCACCAAAGATGCGCCACTGCGCGTCAGTAAAACAGATGATGGCGTAATCGTGCATCGCTGGATGATGGATGTGGAACCTGCGCCGTTTTATAAAAAGGTAATTGGATTTACGGGCAATTGTGATCGTCTACAACATTACGAAGTGCGCTATCCTTCACATGCTTTGATCAAGGCCGTGTTCACGCCTGCCGGTACTGGTGGCCCTGATGGTCCGTTGCACGAAGATGTTTTCATCATGGACAGCTATAATTTCATGACACCAACCACTGAGGGCAAAACGCGTTATTATTGGTTCCAGTTGCGTAATATTCGCCCCGACGACGCGGCATTGTCAAAACTGATGAGCGAGGACGTGCAGCATGCATTTGAAGAAGATCGTGCTGTTCTGAATGAAGTTCAAAAAGGCATGGCAAACAAAACGTCACCGCATATCGATTTACCAATTGATGGTGGTCAGCTTCGGTTTCGCCGTCAATTACAAGCGATGATAAATCAAGAGCAACAAGTCGATCAACAGATGGCAGAGTGATGTGGTCGAAATTGTCGGGCATCATATTGATTTTATCGACGCTTTAGACGTTATGTTACCTTGAGATGCGTTCGGAAATGATCCGAAAACACTGCCACTGACCTTTGAAAATCTGCTATCCGTTTTTGATTGAGCCTGAATTTATTCTGTTTCAAATGTGGCGTAAAAACATATTAGCCAGGTAAGATGCCCGCAAATGCGCCCATCAATAGTGTTACGACCGTCGTTAAAGCAACGACCACACCAAGGGGTAATGCGATTGGAGTGGTTACAACTGGTCCGTCAACTGGGCGGTACATTGCCACCATGATCCTGAGGTAAACAGCCAATGCTAGTACGCTGTTTAAAATGGCGATTATTGCCAACCACAGGAAACCTGCTTCGACTGCGGCAATAAACAGGTAGGCCTTACCGACAAAGCCAAACAACGGCGGGATGCCCGTAAGCGACAGTAGGAGAACGACCATTGATAAGCCGATTATCGGGCGGTGGCGGCCAAGGCCGTTAAAGTCGTCAAGGTTACGCCCAGCAATCATAATGATTGCAAAGGCGCCCAAATTCATCGCCACATAGGCCGCGCCAAAAACGATTATCGCGGGCAGAGCCATTGAGCTGTTTCCAAGCGCCACAATTGCCAACATAAAATAACCCGCCTGTGCCACAGAAGAGTAGGCTAGCAAGCGTACGACATTGGTTTGGACAAGGGCGATGACGTAGCCCAGCGTCATTGTGGCCGCCGCAACAAGGGCAATCACCAGTGGCCAACCGGTGCTGACAGGCAGGTCGCGCAAAACTTGGGCAAAGGCAAAAATGGCGGCGATTTTGGTGATGACTGACAAATAGGCGGCGATGGAAACCGGTGCGCCATCATAGGCATCTGGTGCCCAAAAATGGAAGGGAACCAGCGCGGCCTTGTAGCCCAAACCGACGATAACAGCGAGCAATCCTGCGGTGGCAATCAATGGGCGACCTTCAAGTAAATTAAGTTCCGAGTAGAGTGTTGAACCTGCGCCGCCAAACCAAAAACTGAGCCCGTATATCATCACCGCGCCAGTGACCGATCCAAATACCAAATATTTCATGCCTGCTTCGGTCGCGGCATCGTCGCGTGGAAATGTAACCAGTGCGAATGAGCCAAGACCCGTCAACACCACGCCCAGCACCAGCAACATCATGTCGCCACCACCCGCCAGCATCAATGCACCAAGCGTGACCAAACACAGCAGGGAATACACGCTGCCTTCGCGATCTTGTCCAGCCAGTTCGCTGCGCGCCAGCAGTAACGTCAATGCGGTGCCCGGCAACAGTATAAGTTTTGCCCAACCACTTAACATATCAATGCGATAAGTGCCGCCAAAAACCGTGGTATCGGCAGAAAGGACAGGTAAGGTTAGCAATGTCGCCGCCGTTAACCCAGCCAGGCCCAAAACAAGTGTGATACGGGGCAGGCGCAACATTTCGGCAACCAACATCAGCATCGCGGTGATCGCAAGGGTCAGCTCTGGGATCAGGAATGATAAATCGCGGCCCATCAGAAACTCAGGCTCGCCATTGTGGTGTGGATCATATCAATCAATGTGGACGGTGCGATGCCGATCAGGATGATTAACAACACAAGTGGCACAATCACCAACATTTCGCCGCGATCCAAATCGGGCATTGATGCCCACTTTTTGTTGGGTTCACCCAGAAAAACCTGTGCGATGGAACGCAAATACAGTCCTGCGGTGACGACAATCGCCAAAATTGCAATAATCGCCCAAGGCTGAATTTGAAGGGTCGCAAGGAAGATTTGAAATTCTGCGGGAAAATGCGCCAAACCGGGCAAGCCAAGCGAGGCGAAGGCAGACAGAATAAACGCCCACCCCAACCACGGCACGCCACCCAGAAGGCCGCCAAAATCACCCATCTCGCGGCTGTGGGCACGATCTTGTAACATGCCGACCAAGAAGAACAACGCACCCGTAACCAAACCGTGGCTGATCATTTGTAGGGTTGCGCCGTCAAGCGCCACGGCGCGAATTTTTGGGTCTACTGTCAGGGCGGCAACGGCGACACCCATCACGATGTACCCCATGTGATTAACCGAGGTATAGGCCACCATCTTTTTGAGATCAGTTTGCGCCAGCGCCGCGAAGGCACCGTAAATCGCGCCGAGCACCCCAAAGGCAAGGACGACTACACCCGCTTTGGCGAAGGCTTCGGGTGTCATTTGCAGGGCAAAGCGCACCAGACCGTAGGTGCCAAATTTCAACATCACACCAGCCAAAATCACACTGCCGACGGTGGGGGCCTGAACGTGGGCGGCGGGCAGCCATGTATGGACAGGAAAGGACGGAATTTTGACGGCAAAGGTGAATAACATGGCGATCAGTGCCAACATTGCGGCAAATCCAGTCAGTGGTTGAGTTTCTATCCAGACCCGCATGTCAAAGGTACCACTGCCAAGGTAAAGCCCAAGAATTGCCAGCAACAAAGGCAAACTGCCAAGAAGGGTGTACAGGAAGAACATCAAGGCGGCGCGTTGGCGATCCTCGTGGCCGTAGCCCGCGATCATGAAATACATACCCACCAGAGAAACCTCGAAGAATACGTAGAATAACAAGGCATCCAGTGCCATGAATGTGCCAAGGGATGCGGTTTCCAGCATCAACATCAGCACAACAAAGGTCGATGGCCGATCCTTTAGGCGAGCGGAATAAATTGCTGACAAGAAAAACAAGAGCGTGGTTAATAGCACCAAAGGTAAGCTGAGCCCGTCGACACCCAAACGGTAGGCCGCATTGACGGCAGGTATCCAAGCCAATTCCTCAACCTGGGCAAATCCACCGGGCACAACGCCGCCCGCCCAGATCGCCAATGACAGTAGAAATGTGGCACCCGTGGCGCCAATAGAGAGCGTGTGCACGGATTTCGTCGATAAACCAGGTCGGAGCATAAGGAGCAGACCAGCCGCAATGGGTAGGAAAGTCGTGATTGATAATAATGGTAACACGGTGTCTGTTCTCCTTAGGAATAAAGCGGGGCGGCGAGCAATACAGCGACGATCACGGCCATGCCGATGACGGCCAATGCCATTTCGCGATGAATAAACCCACTTTGTAATTTACGTGCACGGCCACCGGTGGCGATGGTTTTGCGCACAAAACCAAAGATAAAGCCATCGATACCGTTAATGTCGATTTTGCGGGCAAGCCAGCCAAGCGAAATATTGATCCGCCCAAAGCCAAGCACGAGGTTATACAGCCAACGTTCAAGATGTTCACATGCGGCGGCAATTGCCAACGCTGGTCGTGCCATAACCGTTTCCATACCACCAAAAAGAACAAAGCCGCGTTGCGCCCAGCCATACAACGGCCCCATCAAGCGCTGTGGTTCCACCCACCAACCCAGTGCAAGCCCACTGAGCGCGGCGGTCAGGCCAAGGGCAGGGGCGAGAAAGCCAGCCGTGGGTAGTTCAACGTCCAACAAGTGTTCCAATGGGCCAAAGCCAACCGCCAGTACGGCGGCCAACGCCACCAAAACACCAAGGCCAGCGGCCATAAACGGCACGGGTTTAGGTTTTTCAATGACGTCACCTGCCCACAAAACGTGCAAAGCGCGACCCATATAGGCGCCTGTTAGAACAGTTGCCGCCAATGTCAGTGGCACAAGCCAAGCGGCCGCAGGTGACGCAAGTGCCGCCGCGATAACAGCATCCTTGGAAAAGAAACCCGCCAGTGGCGGAATGCCCGCCAGTGCCAATGCTGACAATGCGAAACCTGCGAAAATACCAGGGCGTGCGCGACCCGCACCCGCCAAGGCATCCATATCAGTGCCATCGCGGTCATGCTGAAATACACCAGCGCCCAGAAACAGTGAACTTTTGATCGCGGCGTGGGCAATTAAATGCAACAAGGCCGCAATGGGCACACCCGCCCCAATTGCCACAAGCATCAGCCCGTATTGGCTGGAGGTTGAGGCCGCCAGCAGACGCTTAAGATCCTTCTCGGCCAAGGCAATCAAGCCTGTGATCACGGCCGTTATACCGCCGACAATACCGATCGCAATTAATGCGCCATTAGGTAACATTGGTGCGGTGCGGATCAACAAGATTGCACCCGCCGCCACCAGTGTTGCGGAATGCAACAGCGCCGACACCGGTGTTGGCCCGGCCATCGCGCGTTGCAACCAATCTTGCAGGGGCACCTGTGCGGATTTACCCATCGCGGCCACCAAAAGTAGTAATCCAGCGATCAATGCTGGTGTTCCTGTAGCAGCGGTTAGGGTGACTGAAATTTCAGAAGTACCCGCAACGCCGATCAATACAAACGCCCCGACATACAGCCCCAGATCAGCACTGCGTGTATATAAGAATGCACGGGTTGCGGCCGCCGCAACGCCCGCGCGATCATGCCAAAACCCGATTAACAAATAGCTGGCAAAGCCAATTAGTTCCCAAGCCCCCAACAGCGTGATCCAATCACCAGACAGCACCAGCCCCTGCATCGCAGTTACAAATAACAACAGCGTGCCGAAAAACCGCACGCGTTGTGAGTCGTGGCGCATATAGCCGACCGCATAAAGGACAACAAAAGTGGCGACAGTGGCAACAACCAGCGACAGGATTGCCGTCAACGGTGTTGCAATTAGTAGGATCGGCATATCAGGTAAAAACGGTAAAACCGCCGTTGCTGTTTGGCCGTCCACGACCCCGAACAGTTGCCCAACAGCGCCGACCAACCCCAACACAACGCCTATCAGTGCGAAAATCTCGGGCATGCGGCGGCCAATAAAAATCACCAAGGCGGCCAAAAGTGGCGCAAGAAGGGTCAGGGTCAATTGGGTCATCCTTTCAACTCGCGTGCTTCTTCCATTTCGACCGACCCGCGTGAGCGGAACCGCGCAATGGCGATGCCAAAGCCGACGGCCATTTCAACCGCCATGACCGTCATCACGATCAATACGAACATCTGCCCAGACATCACATCCGGATGTAAATAACGCCAAAACGCCACCAGATTGACCAAGGCGGCGGCCAAGATTAATTCGATGCCCATCATGATCATCACCAAATTGGTCTGGCTAAGCGCACCGTACAGTCCGACGGCAAACAGACCAGCGCCGATGCTGAGCGCGACGGATAATTCAACGATCATGTGTCTTCTCCGATTTTGCGCGGCGCGATTGCCACCATTGTGGCCGCGATCATCGAGGTGAGGATAGTTAAACCCGCGCTTTCGAAAACGAACATGGACCGACCCAGTAATTCAATCCCCAACAATTCAACCTGACGACTGGCGTCGGGAATACTGTTGGCCACGGGTCCCCAATCAGGGAGCCAGCTGACGGCCAATGCGGCGATCAATCCGATGCCACCAGCCCGCAGGGACAGACGTTTTTGATGGCTCATATCCATTGCACCCATGCCACCCGGATCCATCATGAACATCACCATGAACAGCGCCATAACGCTCATTTCTGTGGCCATCATCATAATTTGTAAGACGCCCAAAAATTCGGCCTGCATCACCAGAAACATCGCCCCAATTGCGGTTTGAGAAAACAGCAATGCCAGTGCGGAACGCACCATGGAATGGGTGCGAAACACCACGATGCCAAACCAAATAGCGGCAACACCAAAAAAGATTAGAAAGAACAATTCTGCGTAAGAGCCGGTCATATGTCCACCACCAGCGCGATCACGCCCACAAGAAAAATATTAGCCAACGCCAACGGAATACCCAGTTTCCATCCCGCCGCCAAAAGATCGGATTCACGCACCCGTGGCACCAGCCGTCCAGTCGTCAGCATCAATGTCGTGACCACAAGCATTTTGATTACACTCCACAGCCATGCAGGCAACCATGGCCCCAGCCAACCCCCAAGATAGAATGTGACAATTGCCCCCGCCATAGCCAGTATAATCACCATGCGTGCAAGCCGTAAAACCGCCAAGCGGGCGCCAGTGTATTCCGCCTCGAACCCACCAGCCAGATCGCTGGGCGCATTTGGTAGATCAAGCGGTGGCAACCAAGCCAGAGCCATCGCCGCGAGCACGAAAAGAACAAAGCCAATAGGTTGATAGAATATGTTCCACAGCTCTGATTGCGAGGTGACAATGATTGTCGTCGAGAGGGATTCTGCCCGCATGGCCACCGCCGTGATCGGCATCACGATCAGCATGGCATAGGCGATAAATTGTCCCAAAAAACGCCAACCACCAATCATCGCATAGCCACCGTTTGGCCCCCATCCCGCCATGATCAACGCCACCAATACATAAGCAAGTGCTGCATTCAAAAACAGCGCACCCGTTGCCAAATCGGTGATGATCAATCCAGGCGCCAACGGGATCACCGCCATCGACAGAATACCCACCACCAACAGCAAAATCGGCCCAGATTCAAAAAACAATCGATCAGGCGTGCGTGCGAGTAAGGATTCGCGTCCAAAGAGAGCGAGTGCGGACAATGCTGGTCTGCTGATGCTGATCCGCCCATGCATTGCCCAGCCTTCGATAATGGCGATGAAATAGGCGCCAATAGAAAGCGTTAGAATAATAATAGCGACGTTCATGTGGACAGCCCCCAAGGCGAAAGATCGAGCGAGCCGATGGCGATAAGTGCGTCGGAAACTTCCAGATTTTGGACCATGTCATCCAACAGTTTAATGTGGTTAGCGCAAGGTGGGTGATACGTTGCACTGATCAGTGTGCCCGCGTCGATTTCAACGCTCAGATGCGCCGCGCCGCGAGGTGTTTCGAGCACCGCGCCGCCTGTGCCCGATGCGCCATCCAAGGAATGAATTTGTGCAGATGAAAAGCCTGATGCGCGTGCGATTAGGTCAAGGCTTTGTACGATTTCACCACAGCGTTGATGTAGTCGCGCCAATGCATCGCCGCCATCATGGGTCAAAACCTTAAACCCTAAACTTTGGTAAACTTGGTCATCGATGCGGGCATCCGACGCCATCCCTTGGGCGCGGGCAACGGGTCCGAGCAGGGATTGCCCCTGTGCAATATGTCCATTGTTAGCAAGTTTGCTGCGCAATAGTGGCGTTTTTAAAAAACGGTGCAAAAACTTGCGCAACGGTTCTGCCTTCGCGGCAATTTGATCCTGCGATGCGGTTTGCATAAATAGCTGCCACGCGACAATGCGGTGTTCCATCCAAATGAGGCCAGTTTGTATGCTCAGATTGGCAAGCCATCCTAGGTGGCTGGCGATCCGCTCGCGCTCAATTTCTGCCACGCGCGTGGCGGCGGTTTCTGTGTTCACGGTGATGCCTGCGGCGTTTTCAATCGCCATACAGGCCAATTGGCGGTTGGCAACAGGGCTTAGCGGCGACAGCTTGGCGAAATGATCGATAAAATCTGTGGTGGTCATGCCGTTAGCATTGAGAGGTGTGTAGGCCGCGCTGCTCACCTGTGTTCGAGCAACCGCGTCGCCATCCAATGTAAGTGTCAAAGCAAGGCCACTGGGTAATCCCGGAAAGAAAGGACCGAACGGCAGATCGATCCATTCCATTTTGAGCCCGTCTGGGCTGGCAGGCATATCACGGGTCAGGCTTACCATTGACATGAACTGCGGCTCTATTCCTGCGATGGCGGGGCCGCCAGAATGACCGCTGTGGCCAGAGTGATTCTCTGGCGCTGCTTCCGCTGCCGCGTGCGTGCCGTGATCGTGACCGCTGTGATCTTTGGGTTCATCCGCGACAGGGACAAGGAACATGCCGCATTTGGGGCAGGAGCCTGGTTCGTTGGATGTGACTTCGGGATGCATCGGGCAGATGTATTGCGCGGTGGTGTCACTGTGGGTGGTATGATCGTGAGAGGTGTGATCGTGGGCGGCATGTGCGTGGCCGCTGTGTTCATCTGCCACTGCTTCTTGTGGCACTAAATTCATGCCACATTTTGGGCATTGACCGGGTGCGTCGCTGACGACTTCTGGGTGCATGGGGCAGGTGTATTGGGTTTGGGTTTTTGCCGCGTGCGTGCCGTGATCGTGACCGCTGTGATCTTTGGGTTCATCCGCGACA
>CAXBJO010000002.1:0-178265 GCA_963976255.1 uncultured Rhodobacterales bacterium | reverse complement strand
TGACTGTTAATCAATTGGTCGTAGGTTCGATCCCTACCGTCGGAGCCAAATATTCTTTTTGCACAGTGTTACAGATTTTGTTTGTTGGTTCTAATGCTAACATTCGTGCTAACCTCCGCGTTCTCTCCAACACATTTTTACGGTATCTGAAAGCGGATTGAACTTTGCAGAAAAACTATTTTGCGACGACTTTTTGTTGTCGATTCTCGGAAATTAGATGTAAAAACATCACTGGAATGTGTTCTTGAATAAATGGCCTATTCGACGTACACAAACGCATGAAAATTATAAAAACGACCCAAGAATTAGTGGCATTTTGTGATAAATGCGCGCAATTCGATTATGTCACCCTCGATACAGAGTTCCTGCGGGAGCGTACCTATTATTCTAAACTTTGTTTGATTCAAATGGCTCATCCAGGTGAAACGGACGACAGCGCGGCGATCATTGATCCGTTGTCACCAGATTTGTCGCTTGATCCACTTTACACGCTGTTCCAAGACCCCGATGTAGTCAAAGTGTTTCATGCGGCTCGTCAGGATTTGGAAATCTTTTTCGTGGATCAGGGTATTTTACCCAAACCGTTTTTTGACACCCAAGTTGCTGCAATGGTTTGTGGTTTTGGTGAACAGGTTGGCTATGAAAAATTGGTACGCGCAATCTGTAACGAAGGTTTGGATAAATCCTCGCGCTTCACTGATTGGTCAGCACGGCCATTGTCAGACAAACAATTGACCTATGCTATTGGTGACGTCACGCATTTGCGTCAAATCTATGAACATTTGGCCGCCAAGATTGAAAAAACGGGTCGCCAATCATGGGTCGAAGAGGAATTGGCAATCCTGATGGCACCCCAAACATACACCGTTGAGCCAAAACAGGCGTGGCGGCGTGTGAAAACGCGCTCCAGTTCTTGGAAAATGTTGGCTGCTGTGGCCGAACTGGCTGAATTCCGCGAACGCTATGCACAGGAACGCAATATTCCTCGCAACCGTGTTTATAAAGACGATGCCATGATGGAGGTCGCTGCAACCCGACCCCAAAGCGAGAAAGATCTGTCAAAATCGCGCATGTTATTGCGCGAAGCGCGCAAGGGCGCGATTGCCGATGGTATTTTGACGGCCATCAAGCGTGCGTCTGAATATACGTCCCAAGATGTGGAGCGGCCAGTCGTCACAAGTGAGAAAACCCAAGGCAAAGAGGGGCTATCTGAATTGTTGCGCGTTTTGCTTAAGGCAAAAGCAGAGCAATATGGCGTGGCGCAAAAGCTGATTGCCACGACATCTGATTTGGACATGATTGCATCTGGAAATGGAGACTTAAAGGTCTTCGCCGGTTGGCGTAATGAAGTTTTCGGCAAGGATGCGCTACGCCTACGCGACGGCAAAGTTGCGCTATCGTCAAATGGAAAAAATGTAATTGTTGTAAATATTTAGAGCCTAAAGCTAACGTGACACTCGCAGCGTGTTTTTCAACCCTTGCACAACGATTGTGCGTGCGCTTGGCTTGAACGTTGTCGGGATAAACGCACCAAGTGTTACGGTGCTCTGACGTAGTGTTATGGCGGCACGCCCAATGGACGGTGCTGCTGCGCGGGCTTGATAGGTGATGACGCTGTTCGATGCGTCGTCGACCAATACCAATTCCATATTATAATATCCGACACGATCAACGGAACCAACCACGCGTAGGATTTTTCCACCCTTACTGGCTTCAGTGCGCGCACTGGTCAGCATCGATACATATGCGCGAGTATCAGCAGGTTTTGTAACGGTTGTATCATCCTTTTCGGAACGCCTTGATCCAAAACTGCTGGAACCACCTGAACCAATACTTTGTGCTGATCCGCCGCCAGCGGATGAACCGCCGCCCAAAGATCCCGATCCACCAGAACAGGCGGATAACAGGGCTAAACTGCCAACAGTCAAAAGTAGAATTTTCATATGTCCTCGCATTCTGACCCTATGGTTAGCCAATCAAAGCATGAAAAGAAAGTCAAAATAGCAGAATTTTCTGGACGTTATGGGACAAAAATTTTACCACCACCACAGAAACCTGAAAGAAACACAATGCCCACATCATTTGATGAAATCGCCGAAACATTTGAATTCCTGGATGATTGGGAAGAAAAGTATCGTTATGTGATCGAATTGGGCCGGGATTACGACGCGCTGGACGAGGCATTGCGTACTGACGCCCTAAAGGTTGATGGATGTGCATCACAGGTTTGGATGTTGCCGCGCATTAAGGATGGCGCATTCTCATTTCAAGGCGCATCTGACGCCGTTATTGTTAGCGGATTAGTGGCCATCTTGGCGGCGTTATACGATAACAAACCTTTTGATAAATCATTGGAAATCAATGCTTTAAAGGAATTTGAAAAACTGGGGCTTGGCCAAAATCTCTCTGCGCAACGGTCCAATGGACTGCGGTCCATGATTCAAAAGATTCAGGATTATTTGGCCGCCGCATAATCATTATGCATAACTTGATTTTCAAACTGATTGTATCGCCCCCATGTGCGCGATAGATATGATCCAAGGAGATAACCCCATGACAGATAAATTGACACAGATGATCGTGCAAAAAGGATACCTTTTGGCTGACGGTGCCACAGGGACAAACCTGTTTAACCTCGGCCTGCAAGCCGGTGAACCACCTGAATTTTGGAACACTGACGAACCAGACAAAATTCTCGCCCTGTATCAGGGGGCTGTTTCCGCTGGCAGTGATCTGTTTTTAACCAACAGTTTTGGCGGTAATGCATCGCGACTAAAGCTACATAACGCCCAAGCGCGCGCGTACGAATTATCCAAAGTCGCCGCCGAATTGGGTCGCGAAGTGGCGGACAAAGCAGGGCGTCAGGTTTTGGTCGCGGGCTCAATGGGCCCAACGGGTGAAATCATGGGCGCGGCGGGGTCATTAAGCCATGAATCTGCTGTTGAAATGTTCCAAGAGACCGCGCAAGGTCTGATTGACGGTGGTGCAGACATCCTGTGGGTCGAAACTATTTCTGCCCCCGAAGAATACGCCGCCGCCGCCGAAGCCATTCATAATATTGGTGCGCCGTGGGTTGGCACCATGAGCTTTGACACAGCAGGGCGCACTATGATGGGTATGACCAGTGAAGCTATGGCCGAAATGGTCGCAGGCATGGAACACGGACCCGCCGCATTTGGCGCCAACTGTGGGGTAGGGGCATCCGATTTGCTACGCACAGTTCACGGTTTTGCAGACAAAGCAGATCGCCCGATTGTCGCCAAAGGCAACGCAGGTATCCCAAAATACAATGATGGCCACATTCATTATGACGGAACACCTGCCGTAATGGCCAAATACGCCCTGTTGGCGCGCGACGTTGGCGCGTCTGTCATTGGCGGTTGTTGTGGCACAATGCCCGAACATTTACGCGCTATGCGCGAAGCATTAGACAGCCAACCCAAAGGCGATAAGCCCACCTTGGAACAAATCACCCAAGCCATGGGTGATTTTTCGTCGACGTCAGATGGCACAGGTGATGGACCACGGCCCGAACGTGTCCGGCGCGGGCGCAGGGGTTAAAGCATTAAAAAACACGACGTTTCGTCGGTGCAAGAGCCGCTATTGTCGCAAAACGTAAAGACGTCCAAAGTGATTGTAATCACATTAGGGCTAACAAGATTTTGACCCTAAATAGAAGAGAGTGCCCCATGTCAGATGAACAAGACATCATCCTAGCCGACCTAAGCGACGAAGAGTTGACGTTGCAAATGCATGACGATCTGTATGACGGCATGAAGGATGAAATCGAGGAGTCCGTGAATATCCTCTTAAGCCGTGGTTGGTTGCCATATGATGTCCTGACCAAAGCATTGGTCGAAGGCATGCGTATCGTCGGGATCGATTTCCGTGATGGTATCCTGTTTGTACCAGAAGTTTTGTTGGCCGCAAACGCAATGAAGGGTGGCATGGCCATCCTAAAACCATTGCTGGCTGAAACAGGTGCACCGCGCTTGGGAAATATGGTTATTGGCACGGTTAAGGGCGACATTCACGACATTGGTAAAAACCTCGTCACAATGATGATGGAAGGTGCCGGCTTCGAAGTTAAGGATTTGGGTATTAACAACCCCGTCGAAAATTACCTCGAAGAGCTGGAAAGTGGTGAATATGACATTCTGGGTATGTCCGCTTTGTTGACCACAACAATGCCCTACATGAAGGTTGTGATCGACACGATGATCGAAAAAGGAATGCGCGATGATTACGTTGTACTGGTTGGTGGCGCACCTTTGAACGAGGAATTTGGCAAAGCAATTGGTGCAGACGCCTATTGTCGTGATGCGGCTGTGGCCGTTGAAACAGCCAAGGAATACATGGCCAAGAAACACAATCAACTGGGCGCATAGTGGCAGGTGTATCTGATACCACATTGACGACAGACGGTTTAAGCGCGCCCATTGGAAACGATGGGCGCGTTTTGATTATTGCATGCGGTGCATTGGCGCGTGAAATTTTGGCGCTGATTGAATTAAACAAATGGACGCATATGGCGCTAACCTGCCTGCCTGCTAATTATCACCTGTACCCCGATAAAATCACCGACGCAGTTGAGGCGGCGGTAATCAAACATCGCCCGAACTATGCCGAAATTTTCATCGCCTACGCGGATTGTGGTACAGGTGGGCTTTTGTTCGATAAGTGCAAAGAATTGGGCGTACAGATGATTAAAGGCCCCCATTGTTATTCGTTTTTTGAAGGAAATGACGTTTTCGCAAAAACGTCAGAGGACGAAATTACCGCATTTTACCTAACCGATTTTCTGGTCAAACAGTTCGATGCTTTCGTGTGGAAACCCATGGGGTTGGATCGCCATCCAGAATTGCGCGACATGTATTTTGGGAATTATACAAAACTGGTTTATCAGGCACAGGTGAATGATCCGGCGCTCGATGCCAAGGCGGCAGAAATTTCCAAAAAAATGGGATTGCCATTGGAACGTCGGTTTACTGGCTACGGTGATTTGGCTGTTGCATTGGCTGCATTATAACATCGTTTGTGCATCACGAATTTGACGGTTCTATGTGCGGGGAACCAGAGCACATGTGCCGCGTTGTTTCTTGCCATCCTGAAAATATTCACCCACATATTTGCGGTGACATTTGGGAACCACCGTCCAATCCGTCCACACAATATCACAGTTTAAAACCTCGGCCATTGTGTTCATTGCCGTAAAACTGGGCACGCCCGTAAGATCCATTTCCTGCCCATCCGATTTAGGCGTGGCATTCAAATCGTTGGACGTCTCTTCCTTGATTAACATGATCATATTGTAAGGTGCTTGATGGAACAGGCTGTCAATGATGATGATTTGAGGTTTCAGCTTTAGGCATTCACGCAACAAGTGCATATGATCCATGATATGATAAAATATACCATAAAGTGCAATGACATCAAAAATTTGCCCTGTCAGGTTTAGATCGCGAACGCCGTCAAATATGTCCCCAACTCGCAGATCAACACGTGATTTAATGTCTGAATCAGGATAGTCAGCAAAGTGTGAAACTAGATTTTCGCGACCCTCAATCCCCACCACATATTTTGCACCAGCTGCGGACAATGCGTAGGACCATCGCCCATCATGTGCCGCCAAATCCAACACCCGCGCACCTTCGATTTGCTCCTTAAATGGATCAATCAGAAAACGGTGGCGGATATTTAAACGTTTGCTGGAATGTTTCTTGTCACGGTACATGGGCAGTTCGTCAACAAAATCAAACAGATGCCCAAGTTCCATTCCGTGCCTACCCTACATAGTTTGAACGGCTCAACCCGTACTTCGCCATCTTCTCATTCAATGTACGCCGTGGCAATGACAGCTCTGCCATAACAGATTGAATTGATCCTTTGTGACGTCTCATCGTGTTGTCAATCAACATCCGTTCGAACGCTTCTACGTGCTCTTTCAATGGCTTAGTGTCGGTTTCGTCCTTGTCTACTTCGCTTGTATCATCATCAGAGGACAACATTTTTGCAATTGAATAACTGCCGCGACGACTTTGCAAAACGGTACGTTCAGCAAGATTGATCAGTTGACGTATGTTGCCTGGCCATTGTGCCTGTAACAACTGTGCTGCATCCTCGGCTGACACCTCTGGTTGATCACATCCATATTCGTCAGCAAAATTTTCTAGGTAACGATTAAATAAACTCAAAATATCTTCGCCCCTTTGATTTAAAGGCGGTGGCGTAATCTGCATTGCCGCCAAGCGATAATACAGGTCATGGCGCAATGCTTCTTCTAACGTCTGTCCAGGCTCTCCCGTTTCATTGGAAATAGCAATGATCCGCAATCGCGAGCCTTCTTCGCCGAGGTCATATTCCGTAATCAACGATAATAATCGCGCTTGGACTGATGCTGGGATGCTCTCGATATCCTCTAGGCACAACGTGCCGTCTACAGATTCATCAAGGAGCGATGTTTCCGTGCTGTTATTGCCGAACAAGCGGCGCGATAACTCGTCCTCGGTATAGGCAGCACAGTTCACCGTGACAAACTTTTTGCCTTGGCGGGGACCACATGCATGCAAAGCATGGGCAATCAGGCTCTTGCCGGTTCCTGTAGCACCAGTGATTAAAACATGTCCATCCGCCTGTGCCAAATCCAATATATCTTCGCGTAAACGCGCCATAACAGACGACGTGCCCATCAATTTTCGCAATAAAACAGTGCCATCGGACAGCTCGCGGCGCAACGCACGGTTTTCAAGAGTCAGGCGGCGTGTTTGAACCGCCCGTTTGGCCAATTCAGCCATACGTTCAGGATCAAATGGTTTCTCTAAAAAATCATATGCGCCAATCCGCATGGCTTCCACTGCCATGGCAACATCACCGTGACCTGTGATCAAAATTACGGGTAGCGAGTTGTCAATTTTTTGCAGTTTTTTGAGGAAGGAAATCCCGTCAGTACCTGGCATTTTAATGTCTGAAATGATGATGCCTGGATAATCACCTTCGATGTCTTTCAAGGCAAGGTCGGCGCTGGCATAGGTTTTTGTCTTATAACCAGACAGGCTCAGCCATTGAGATATGCTTTCACGCATATCTTGTTCATCATCTACGATTGTAATGGTAATTTGTTCGGCCATTTTGGCTACTCCGCCGCTTTAATGTCGTTCTCTTCTATCTGTGGAAGCTGGAATTCAAAGGCGGCTCCGCGTGGTGATACGTTTCGGGCGAATAACCGCCCATCAAGATCTTTGGTAATAGAAGAGCTGATGGCAAGGCCAAGTCCGACGCCGTCACCGGGCTTCTTGGTTGTGAAAAACGGTTCAAACAATTCATCCAAATTTTCGATGCCTGGTCCATTGTCTTGAATGGTCAACGTGGCCATTTCTCCGGGCGTCAAAAAAATCTGTAGATGGCGATCAGATTGACCTTTCATCGCGTCCAATGCATTGCGCAAAAGGTTGACGATGACCTGCTCCAAACGCACAGGATCAGCCATGACCATGACAGGCGCATCTGGTAAAAGTTTATCGATTTCAACGTCTTGAGCCCCCAATTGCGGCGCCATCATCGAAATGGATGCATTCACAGACGCCTTAAAATCAACTGGGATCAAGTCCTCGCTGCCTTTTCGGGCATACGATTTCAATTGTTGTGTGATTGTCGACATACGGCCAATCAAATCATCAATGCGCTGAAAACTGGACAAGGCCTCGTCTGGCCTTTTACGGCTCAATAATAATTTCGCACCCGCCAAGTAGGTTCGCATCGCCGCCAATGGCTGGTTTAATTCGTGACTAACTGCAGCGGACATTTCGCCCAGTGCGGCCAATTTCGAAGATTGCTCCAGCGATGTTTCTGCGACTTGAAGATTGCGCTCTGCGCGTTCGCGCTGTGTTATTTCCGAGGACAGGCGATCGTTTAATGCACGTAGATCTTCGCTTTCGGCCTTAAATAAGAAAGATTGGCGAATTGCACGACGCGAAAGGAAGTAGAAACCAAGTGCCATCAACAAGGCGAGACCAGTGATTTCCAAGGCTAAAACACCGTTTACTTTTTCTCGGATTGTTTGGAACGGTGCAAGATAGGTTAATCGCCATCCTTGGAATGGAATGGCCGTATCTAAGCGATACAAGGCTTGGTTTTGGATATAGGCATCGACTGCCGTGCCGTTCCAATCTCCCGTAGCCTGCAATGCGCGTTCAAGGACAGTAAGCGTTGGGCGCGACAACAGCGCTGTTTCAAGAGATTGATTTAAAAAATCTGTATCAGTACTTAAAACGACAATACCCTCGGAATTGGTAACCATAATTGTGGCACCATTGGCGGACCAAGAGGTGAAAAGATTGTCCAAGCTGACTTCGACAACAATAACGCCCTTTATTTTTCCTTGGGATTCCAATTTTCGTGAATAATAGAAGCTGCGTTTACCTTTCTCGTTATCGGAAATTGTGAACACCGTGTTTGATTGCCGAATGGCGTCGTGGAAAAAATCCTGATCACGTAAATTTTGACCCAAATCAGAACGTGTTGATGACGCCACAATACGGCCGAACCGTTCCAATAACGTGATCGAATTAACGCGGATTTCCTCCGAGAAGGAAATTAAACGCTGCGAAGTACTTTGGAAGTCGCGGGTGTTTAGATCCGCCAATAATTTGCTGTCGCGTGACAGCAACAATGGAACAAGCGAGACACGCTGTAACTCTGATATTAATCGCCCAGAATAGAGAGATAGCTCGCGCTCGGCCTCGGTGCGTTTCTCGTGGCTATAGTTTTGAGTTAAGTACAGATTTGATAACCAGATAATTGCCACGGCAGAAACCGCCAACATCAAAATACCAAGGCGAACAATAAGGTTCGCCCAAGTGCGAGTCGGCTCGGTCTGTGGAAGTATCGCCATGACTATAGCTTAATTGCCTGTGAACAAAGGGTCTAGCATTAATGTAATGTCGCAGATTATGCGTTTACCATTGCGTTTGCCATGCTTTCAAACATCGGATTGCCATCTGTTCCACCCAATAATGGGTCATTCAAGCGTTCTGGATGCGGCATCATGCCTAACACACGTCGGTTTTCAGACAGAATTCCGGCAATATCATCCATCGATCCGTTTGGGTTATCCGTATAACGAAATGCGATCCGATCTTGATCATTCAACGTCTTGAGCGTGTCAGGATCGGCATTATAGTTGCCATCATGATGTGCTACGGGAATTGTTATCAGCGCATTTTTTTCATAAACATTTGTGAAATTACTGGCTGTTGTGGAAACACATAATTCCACATCTTTGCAGATGAATTTCAGACCCGCATTACGCATCAATGCACCTGGTAACAGGCCGGATTCTGTCAAAACCTGAAAGCCATTGCAGATGCCCAAAACATAGCCACCCTTGTTTGCAAAATCGACCACTGCGCGCATGATTGGTGATCTGGCGGCAATCGCGCCACAACGCAGATAATCACCAAAAGAAAACCCGCCCGGAATAGCGATTACATCCAACCCATCTGGTAGACCGCTTTCCTTGTGCCAAATCATTTGGGTTGGTGTATTGTGACCAGACACTTTGTCCAATGCCACTGCCATGTCGCGGTCGCAGTTTGAACCGGGGAACTGAATGACGGCGGCGCGCATTATAGGATTTCCACCGCGTAATTTTCGATAACTGTATTGGACAACAACTTTTCGCACATTTCGATGACTTTTGCTTTGGCCTTGGCGGCGTCCGTTTCAGCCAGTTCTAATTCAATAACTTTGCCTTGGCGTACTTTTTCAACACCATCAAAACCTAACGCACCCAATGAATGGCGCACCGCTGCGCCTTGGGGATCTAAAACGCCCGGTTTCAGGGTCACATGTACACGTGCTTTCATGTTATTACTCCACCAATTTAGGGCCAGAGGCGGCCGTGATATTTTTAGGCAAAATGCCAAGTCGACGCGCAACTTCGGAATAGGCATCGGTTAAGCTACCTAAATCACGACGAAAAACGTCTTTGTCCAATTTTTGATTGGTTTTCATATCCCACAAACGGCAGCTGTCTGGGCTGATTTCATCGGCCAAGATCAGGCGCTGCTGGTCGTCTTGGTATTGGCGGCCAACTTCGATTTTAAAATCAACCAGTTTGATACCGATTCCATACATAAGTCCGGCCAGAAAATCGTTCACGCGTAATGCAATTTCGCGCATATCGTCAATTTCATGAGACGTTGCCCAATCCATTGCTAAAATATGCTCCTCGGAAACCAAAGGATCGCCCAATGCATCGTCTTTTAGACAGAATTCAACAATGGGGCGAGACAACGGCGTACCTTCTTCGATATTGAACATTTTGGAAAATGAACCAGCGGCCAAGTTGCGCACAATAATTTCAAGCGGCACAATTTCAACCTTGTGAATTAACTGCTCGCGCATGTTTAGGCGTCGAATAAAGTGTGTTGGCAGGCCAATGTTACCCAGACCAACCATCACGTGTTCACTCAGCAGATTGTTTAATGCGCCCTTACCCTCGATCGTGTCTTTTTTTTGAGCATTGAACGCGGTTGCGTCATCTTTGAAGTACTGAATCAAGGTTCCAGGTTCAGGACCCTCGAACAATGTTTTTGCTTTGCCTTCGTAGATTTTTTTGCCGCGTGCCATGGGTGGCCTCCATAGGGGTGGGGAATCTCCCCCACAATATGCCCTCTCTATAAATAGATGCATTGCTGTGGACAAGAACTGTTAAGGATCGCACTTGCGAAAGATTTCCAGAATACCCATATTATAGGTATAGGCAATTTTTAGGGAGAAGAGCATGGGTTCAATTGATGATCGTGGCGCGGCATTTGAGGCAAAATTTGCACATGACGCAGAGTTGCAATTCAAAGTAGAGGCACGGGGCAACAAGTTGTTAGGTTTGTGGGCGGCCGAATTGATGGGCCGCACAGGCGATGCAGCGCGTTCTTATGCGCAAGAAGTCATCAAATCCGACTTTGAGGAACCAGGTGACGAGGACGTTTATCGCAAACTTGCCACCGATCTTGGCGATTTAGCCAGCGAAGCGGATATCCGCGAGAAAATGACTGCAATGAAGGCGCAAGCCAAACAAGAAATCATGAGCGAGTTGTGATCCAAATAAAAAACAGCAGACCAAGGTCTGCTGTTTGAAAAATGTCGACGCGGGAACTAACACGCACGCTCGGAAATATAATCCCAAAACCCTAAGATCCTGCCACGCCAACTTAACTAAATGCATAGTTAAAAGGTATGAATTATAGATAAGTGCGATAAAGTTCAAAAACAGTGACAATTGTCACATTAATTCCACTTTCTGCTACTTGACTTAACTTTTATTTAATTGGAATCACCAAACACTCGCGCAAAGATTGTATCGACATGCTTGGTATGATACCCTAGGTCGAATTTGTCTTCGATTTCTTCCACTGACATGACAGCCATTACTTCCGAATCGTTTTTCAATTCGGTTAAAAAATCTGCGCCTTCTTCCCAAACGCGCATCGCATTGCGTTGTACCATTCTATAGCTGTCTTCGCGTGTGCAACCCTTTTGCGTCAATGCCAGCAAAACACGTTGCGAATGGACTAACCCGCGAAATTTGTTCATGTTGGCGATCATGTTGTCGGGGTAGATTACCAATTTATCGATTACCATGGTCATCCGAGCCAACGCAAAATCCAAAGTGATGGTCGCGTCAGGTCCGATATTGCGTTCTACGGAACTGTGCGAAATATCACGTTCATGCCACAGTGCAACATTCTCCATTGCGGGGACGACGCACATGCGCACCAACCGTGACAAACCGGTCAGGTTTTCGGTTAATACGGGGTTACGTTTGTGTGGCATTGCCGACGAGCCTTTTTGACCCTTAGAGAAGAACTCTTCGGCTTCTAGCACTTCGGTTCTTTGCATATGGCGAATCTCGATCGAAATATTTTCAATGCTGGATGCAACGACGCCCAAGGCGGCGAAAAATGCGGCGTGACGATCACGCGGTATAACTTGTGTAGAAATAGGTTCGATTTCCAAACCCAGTTTTTTGCAAACATGCTCTTCCACTGATGGATCTATATTTGCGAATGTTCCGACAGCGCCTGAAATAGCACCCGTTGCGATTTCCATGCGTGCCTTTTTCAGGCGGTTAAGGTTGCGATCCATTTCCGCATAAAACCGCGCAAATGTCAGACCCATTGTTGTGGGTTCTGCGTGGATACCGTGTGAGCGACCAATGCGGATTGTGTTTTTGTGCTCCAGGGCGCGGCGTTTCAATGCCGCCAATAAATTCGCAGTTCCATCAATCAAGATGTCTGTCGCACGCACCAATTGAACATTGAAACAGGTGTCTAACACATCGGATGACGTCATACCTTGGTGTACAAATCGCGCTTCTTCGTTACCGATAATTTCTGCCAAGTGTGTAAGAAATGCGATTACGTCGTGCTTGGTTACTGCTTCAATTTCGTCAATGCGTGCTACATCGAATTCAACGTCCTTGGCTTTCCACACTGCTTTGGCCGATGCTTCTGGGATCACGCCGATTTTGGCTTGTGCGTCGCAGGCGTGTGCCTCGATTTCGTACCAGATACGGAATTTGGTTTCAGGCGACCAGATGGCGACCATTTCGGGGCGGGAATAGCGAGGGATCATTGCACGGCCTTTTGATTGGATTATCTATACCGCGCGTCATAAACTGCCAAAAGGTAAAGAACAAGGAGTGTGCAAATGCGATTGGTTGCGGTTTTAATTTTACTGGCTAACGGCGCGCTGGCCGATGGCTGGGCGCCATTGGACGCACAGGGAATTTCCAAAGCGTTAAGTGCAAGGGTTTTGCAATACCCAAATAATGCACAACAAGACTTTTTTGCTGACGGGCGTACGTTGTACCAAACACGCGACAGCAGCTGGGGCAAATGGCGCGTTGATTACGATCAATATTGTTCAATTTGGCCGCCTGCGGATGGTTGGGCCTGTTACAAAGTGTCAATCAGCCCCAATGGATTGTCAGTCCGGTTCACGGACAAAGACGGCGGTCACAGCGATGGAAAATACATCGATTTAAACTAATTCCTTGCGAAATCTTCATTTACCCCCATATAAATAAGGATATTGGAGGAAGAAATGAATCTTATTTCGACATCAGCGTTTTGCACCTTGGGCGTACTAGCCGCGTGCAGCCTTACTGAAAAGCAATGCTCGCAAGGTGATTGGGAGGCTATTGGTAAATCTGACGGCGCACAGGGGCGTAGTGCGGAATACATTTCCAAACATACGAAAACCTGTGCCAAATATGGATTGATTGTAAATCAAACGCTGTGGTCTGGGGGCCGGGAAGAGGGGCTAAAATCATACTGTACCGTGCAAAATGTTTACGTTCAGGGGCGCAATGGCAAAAACCTTAGACCAGTATGCCCAACGGGGGATTTAACCGTATTGCAAGCGGCGAATGACAAGGGAAATAAATATTATCAAATCCAAAGTGAAATGGAAAACTTGGATCATGAACAAAGCAGGCTCCGCTATGAAATTAGCCGGCTTCGTGGTGGTTCAATCACCCCGCAATCCGCAAGCCGCATCAACAGCTTACGGATGCAAATCTTGCAAATAGAATTACGTATCAATCACTTGCGCCTTCAATTGGGTCGCTACGATCAAGCATAGAAAAGTCGTCTGCGTTGAAAATTTGATCCGCGTGATTCGCCATGTATATCTTAAGCCATGGCGTAAATGCTGTTGGTGACTTGTGAATTTCGTATTGTATCTCGTTGCGTGACATCCACCGGTATTCGAGAACTTCATCGGGATTTGGCGCAATCGGATGATCGATTTTACAATGCCCAACGAATATGTCCGCGATTTCATGTTCGATCAAATTCGGCGGTACCTCGGCGCGGTATTCAACGGTGTCGCGTTTTGCCAACGAGATACCCGTTATACCAAGTTCATCATCCAAGCGACGCACCGCAGCAGCAAGTGTGTCCTCTCCCCAATGCGGATGGGTGCAACATGTGTTCGCCCACAGACCGGGTGTATGATATTTTGTTAGTGCACGGCGTTGCATTAATATCTGACTCTGCGCGATCACAAAAACGGAAATCGCCAAATGTTTTAAACCTTGTTCATGCACAGACAGCTTTTCAACGGGGGTCAACACTCCATCAACATATGCCGGTATCATTACCTCCATAACAGAGCCTTTCTTTGGTGGATGTTTTATGAGATGATATGTCGCCACGCAAGAGGCGCAATCAGTCTTTCCATTGTGTTGATAGGGGCATAAACCACTGCCAAAGGAAAGGTGACAATCATGGTAATTGCAAACGACACACAGAAAGAGTTGGCGGCGAATTGGTTCAAGGAAATCCGAGATCAGATTTGTGCAGCTTTCGAAAAACTCGAAGATGAGCAGGTAACTGGTCCACATGCGAAATTACCTGCTGGTCGGTTTGAGGTTAGCGAAACCAAGCGTGATGGCGGGGCCGGTGGTGGCGGACTGATGTCAGTGATGCGCGGTGGACGTGTTTTTGAAAAGGTTGGGGTGAATATTTCAACGGTGCACGGCACCTTGAACCCGATGATGCAAAAATCCATGGCCGCGCGCAAGGAAATGGGTGGAATTGATGACAATCCCATTTTCTGGGCCTCTGGTATTTCGCTTGTCGCCCACATGAACAGCCCAAAAATGCCAGCAGTTCACATGAATACACGAATGTTTTGGACACCCGTAGCCAGTTGGTTTGGCGGTGGCGCGGACCTGACCCCCATGATCGAAGACGCTGAGGATACTGCATTTTTTCACAATGTGTTGAAACAAGCCTGCGATCAACATGACGTCGCGTATTACCCAAAATTCAAAAAATGGGCGGACGAATATTTTATGATCAAGCATTGGGGTGAAAATCGTGGTGTTGGTGGGATTTTCTATGATGATTTGAACAACGGAAATTGGGACGCAGATTTTGCATTCACCCAATCCGTGGGGCGTGCGTTTTTGGATGCGTTCATCCCTGTCAGCGAGAAAACACGTAATTTATCATGGACTGATGCTGATCGTGATGTGCAACTGGTAAAACGGGGGCGGTACGCCGAATTCAATCTGATATACGACCGAGGTACGCATTTCGGACTGCAATCTGGACATGATCCAAGTGCTGTATTAATGAGTCTACCGCCCGTCGCTAAATGGCCCTAGGGAATTAGGCAATTGTTGATTGATTTGGTTGTTTTTAGCATGAGTTGTAGATAATAGTCCGTCCCCAATGGAATTGAAACGTCCAATGGATCAAGCACAACTTGTTTTGTCGTGCGCGCATTGGCCGCATCGATCAAAGCCATATTCGCACTTGGTTCGACAAAAACACAGGCAACATCCTGTTCTTCAAATACTGTACGGATCCGCTTCATCTGATTGGGACTTGGTGCATTTCCGTCAGCCAAAGTAAATGCACCAACCATGTTCAGGCCCATGTACTCTTCAAAATATTGAAATGCATCGTGAAACAGGACTATCGGTTTTTGGGCCACTGGCTCTAAAAGGGTTTTCATCGCCGCTGATTGCGTGGCAATTTTGGCCTTTGCGCTCTTTGCATTCTGTCGGTAATTTTGCGCATTATCAGAATCCAACTTGACCAAAATATCTGCAATTATCTCTAACCAAATGATGGCGTTGTCCGGTGACATCCACGCATGTGGATCGAGGGCGTTACTTTGTCCTTCGACACCCCGATAAGGCAACGTCATGGTGTCGTTTTGGCGTAAGAGGTTAACTTGGATGCTTTTTGATGCCAAATTGCGTAGTGGCTTTTCCAACCAAGGTGTGAATTCCAATCCCACATATAAAACTAAGTCTGCTGTTTGAAGTGCGCGCGCTTGAGATGGGTTAAGTGCAAAATCATGTGGCGATTGGCTTCCATCAAGTAGTAATTGAACGTTTTCATCAGAGTCCATAACCATGGAAACTAAACTGTATACGGGAGCAATATCGGTTACGATGTTCGGCGGCTTTGCGTACGCGGAAAGAGTACTGCTAAAAAAACAAACTAAAATAAATAGAGGCTTTAACATGTTTTATCCTTATGTTACATTATAACGTATCGATATCTTGGCGTTTGCCAAAATACAAGAGGAGAATGATCCAAAATGCGTATTGGGTTCGAAAATCACGATCACGGCAAGTGCATGTCACGCGGAATAGAATCTGTGTCGGAATATTGCGTAAGTAATGACTTGCAACTGACGCCTGTGCGTCGACGTGTTATGGAAATTTTACTACAACGCCATCGCGCCTTGGGTGCCTATGAAATCCTGGATATTCTACGAGCAGAAGGATTAGGGTCCCAGCCGCCAGTTGTTTATCGTGCGCTGGACTTTCTGTTAAAAAACGGATTTGCCCACAAAATTGAACGGTGCAATGCGTACACTGCGTGTATGCATGTAGGCCAAGAGCACGTGCCAGCTTTTCTTATTTGCAAAGAGTGCAATGCTGTTGTCGAAACCCAGTCAGCCGTTTCATCTAATTTTTTAGAAACAGCGGCCAAGGGAACTGATTTCGCGATCGAACGGGTTGTCATCGAAGCTGAGGGACAGTGTCCAAATTGCCGAAAGGCAAAAGCATGAGTTTAATAACAGTTGAAAATGTCGGTGTCAGCTTTGGGAAATCTACGGCATTGTCAGACGTCAATTTCGAAATCAAGCGCGGCGAGATCGTGACGATAGTGGGGCCAAATGGTTCTGGAAAATCAACATTCCTTCGCGCTATCATTGGCGCAATCAAGCCATCCAAAGGTGAAATAAAACGCCGTAAGGGTTTGAAAATTGGATATGTGCCGCAAAAATTGGAAATTGATCCATCACTCCCTTTGTCAGTTGCACGATTTATGTCTCTTCCTGTCAGGCAAGCAAAAAGTGACATCGATGAAGCATTGAAACGCGCAGGGATCGCCGATCTGTCCATGCGACAAATGGTTGATTTATCCGGTGGTCAATTTCAACGTGTGTTGTTGGCGCGCGCTTTGCTGAGCAATCCTGATTTGTTGATTCTGGACGAAGCAACACGCGGGCTAGACCAATTGGGATCCGCTAATTTTTATCAACGTATTGCCGAATTACGCGAAACTATGGGTTGTGCAATTTTGATGGTCAGCCATGAATTGCATGTGGTCATGAGCGCGTCCGATCGCGTCGTGTGTTTAAACGGTCATATATGCTGTCAGGGAACGCCTGATTTAGTTGCTTCTGCACCCGAATACCGCGCCTTGTTTGGTACTGGAACTGGGGGCGCCTTGGCGCTCTATCGACATGACCACGATCATGATCACAATTTTGATTGTGATCATCCTACCCATGAATTGGGCCACGATCATGTTTGATGATTTTTTCGTACGTGCCGCGTTTGCGGGGATTGGTGTTGCACTCGCGACCGCGCCGCTTGGTTGTATGGTTGTTTGGCGGCGAATGGCATTTTTTGGCGATGCCACTGCACATGCGTCGATCTTGGGCGTCGCGCTGGCGTTGAGTTTTTCTGTCTCGGTTTTTGTGGGTATATTGGGGGTCAGCCTTTGCATGGCATTGTTGGTTTCCGGACTGTCGGGGCGTGGTTACACGATGGATACAATGTTGGGTGTATTGGCACATGTGGCGTTGGCTTTGGGGTTGGTTGCCGTTTCGTTGCTGGACGGCATACGGGTCGACTTGATGGCTTATTTGTTCGGCGATATTTTGGCTGTTGGCGTGAATGATCTGTTGTTGATTTGGAGTGGTGCGGGTGCTGTGATATTTTTAATGTGGTGGCGGTGGTCGGCACTATTATTGGCGACCGTAAATACCGATGTCGCTTATGCTAGCGGAATTGATCCCCCGCGCGAAAAATTGATTTTGACGGTCGCCTTGGCATTGGTGGTTGCCGTCGCGATCAAGGTTGTAGGGGTTTTGTTGATTGGTGCTATGTTAATTATTCCAGCAGCCAGCGCGCGTGTTTTTGCCAGAACACCCGAAACAATGGTGTCAATTGCAGCAGCCGTTGGTGTACTTTCGGTTTTATCTGGCCTTCAGGTCTCGGTCAACTTTGATACACCGACAGGCCCAACAATCGTGTCCATGGCTGGTGCATTTTTCGCAGTTTTGAATCTGATAAAACGATTAATTCACCCAGATTAATCCTGCAAAGCCCCTTGGAATATTTTGAAAAAAAGGGGTGATAAGATACTGTGAAAATGTCATTTTCCGCCCTTCCAATGCTAATGCGGCTGGCATGCCAGAAGATAGAAATAAATTTAGGTTTATGTCCGATAGAGCCACCATCAATTCCTCTTGGTTGATTTTGGCAATGGCTTTATCGAGACTTCGGGTGCAATTGCAATTAATTCAGCACTGATGCGCGACAAATTTCGCTGCGGTAAGCCAGTGACCTGCGCCCCTAGAATTCCTCCAATTTGATGTAGAGTCCGCCCAAGCAAAAGGACGGACAAATGAAGAAGCGATTCACAGAAGAACAGATTATTGGCATCGTGAAAGAGCCAGAGTCTGGCGAACGGACAGCAGATGTTTGCCATCGCCACGGCATCTCGCAGGCAACATTTTACAAATACAAATCGAAGTATGGCGGCTTAGAGGTTTCGGATGCACGAAAGCTGCGAGCTTTGGAAGACGAGAACAGCAAGCTGAAAAAAAGCTATTAGCGGAGAAGATGCTGGATAATGCGATGCTTCGGGATGTGAACTCAAAAAAGTGGTGACGCCTGGCGCAAAGCGAGAAGCCGTGGCGCATGTATGCGATACCCACGGCGTCAGCCAACGTCGGGCGTGTGATGTGTTGCAGGTGGATCGCTCTACGGTTCGGTATCGGTCGAAGCGAGTTGATGATGCCGAACTGCGCAAAGCGATCAAGGCCGTTGCCCGAGAACGGCATCGGTTCGGTTATCGTCGCATCCAAGTCATGTTGCAGAGACAGGGAATATTCATGAACCATAAAAAGTTGCGGCGTATATATGCCGAGGAAAAGCTGCAAGTTCGCCGCAGGGGCGGTCGAAAACGTGCCTTGGGCACACGCAGGCCAATGGGCGTGCCTGACGCTGCAAACCAGCGTTGGAACCTCGACTTCGCCTCTGATGCATTCACGGATGGCAGGCTGTTTCGCATCCTGACTGTGGTGGACGATTTTACGCGAGAGAACGTTGCTTTGATCGCCGATACTTCCCTTTCTGGTGCCCGCGTTTTTCGCGAGCTTTCGACTGCTATGGCGGTTCGGGGTCGTCCAAACACGATTTTTTCGAATAATGGGACTGAGTTTACCAGCATGGCCATCTTGAAATGGGTGCAGGGAACGGGGGACTGGCATTACATCGCTCCTGGTAAACCTACCCAGAATGCATTTATTGAAAGCTTCAACGGGGCCCTCTCATGGCTTGCAAGCAGACCACTGCCAGGCAGTGGATGAATGCCTGAACGAAAACGTGTTCAGCTCTCTAGATGACGATAAAAGCGTGTTGAAAAACCGGAAGAAATATTACTGCCACCACAGACCACATTCATTCTTGGGAAATCTGACACCACAGGGATTTGCACAGGAAATGAGGATGGGCAAACTGGCAGCTTAACGCCATCAATTTTACCAACAAGGACTCTCGGCTAGATGGAGGATACTTGGGGCGCAGGTCATCATGTTGCGCTGTGCTGGTGGCGGAGCTGGCTCCGTCAGCCAAAACAGAGCCGACAACATCGCCATTGATTGTATCATCACCGCCGCCGCCATAAATTAAATCATCATAGCTTGGTTCATCGCCATTTGCCGACAATTTGGATGTATCTTACACCCATTTACCCCCAACCAACGATCATTTCCATCGGATCCAAGTCTGGTGTCATCACCAGCTGTTCCATTTATGACATCATTTACGCTGGTACCAGACAGAACGTCATTATTATTTGTGGCAACGGGCGTTTCTAATTTCTCCACCGATCGGCCTTGTCGATGTTATCAAATTTGTCAGACTTATCATTCTTGTATTCTTTATCAGTTTTCTTTGCAGTCATAGCACTCTCCTCGATCAACTGGTCTGTGATCGGTGTAAGGAAAATGCTGTATCAAAACCTTAATAGGGGACAGAATGGTTGGTTTTAATAAAGACAATTTTATTTAGCTGGCGACGGTATTGATCGCCAGCTAACGTTGTTAGTTATTCGCTTAGAAGGAGCCTTAATCCAAATACTCGTCCATCGGCGGGCACGAGCAGATTAGGTTTTTATCGCCATATGCGTTGTCAACGCGGTTCACTGGTGCCCAGTATTTATCGACCTTAAATGCACCTGGTGGAAAACAGGCCTGTTCGCGGCTGTAGGGGCGATCCCAATCACCGACAAGGTCACCCATCGTGTGGGGGGCATTGCACAGGGGATTATTGTCAACGGGAAATTTCCCATCCGCGACGTCTTGTGCTTCTTTTCTGATACCCAACATGGCGTCGCAAAAACGATCCAATTCCGCTTTGGGTTCAGATTCCGTGGGCTCGACCATTAATGTACCTGAAACGGGGAACGACATCGTTGGAGCATGGAAACCACAATCGATCAAACGTTTGGCAATATCATCCACCGAAACCCCGTGATCAGCCAGTGGGCGCGTGTCGACAATACATTCATGCGCTACGCGACCCGATGGGCCTTTGTACAGAATGTCATAGGCGCCGGCCAAACGTGTCGCAATGTAATTTGCATTCAAAATTGCAAAGCGTGTGGCGTCCGTTAATCCTTCTGAGCCCATCATCAAACAATAAGCCCACGAAATAGGAAGTAAGCTAGGGGAACCAAATTGCGCCGCCGAAACGGCACCATCACTGTTTTGGCTGCTGTGACCGGGCAGGTGAGGGATCAGATGTGATTTAACACCAATCGGCCCCATACCTGGTCCACCGCCGCCGTGCGGAATACAAAAGGTTTTGTGCAAGTTCAGATGCGAAACATCAGACCCAATTTCACCCGGCTGTGCCAAACCAACCATGGCATTCATGTTGGCACCATCCATATAAACCTGTCCACCGTTGTCGTGGGTGATCTGGCATATTTCGCGCACACCTTCCTCAAACACACCGTGCGTAGATGGATATGTAATCATCGTCGCGGCCAAATTTTCACTGTGTAGTTCCGCCTTGACGCGAAAATCGGCTATATCGATATCGCCGTTGGCTGCCGTTGCAACGGGCACAACTTTGTAACCCACCATATTGGCACTGGCAGGGTTTGTTCCGTGCGCAGACATCGGTATTAGGCAAATATTACGATGATCTTCGCCATTTGATTTATGATAGGCACGAATGGTCATCAATCCCGCATATTCACCCTGAGCACCAGAATTCGGTTGCATTGAGATCGCATCGTAACCTGTTATTTCACAAAGTTTTTTTGATAAATCACGGATCATCAAATCATAACCTGCCATTTGCGATTTTGGTGCAAACGGGTGGATTTTTGAAAACCCTTCCCACGTGATCGGCATCATTTCAGCGGCCGCATTCAGCTTCATTGTACAGGATCCCAATGGGATCATTGCGCGATCCAATGCAAGGTCACGATCCGCTAAACGCCGCATATAACGTGTCATCTCTGCTTCGGATCTGTTCATGTGAAAAATCGCATGGGTCATGTATTCAGATTGACGTCCCATGCGCGGCGGCAGACGGTAATCAACCTCGCCGGGGAACTGCGCCGCATCCAATCCAAATGCGCGCCACACACTGACCAATGTCTCGTCTGTGGACATTTCGTCCAACGCGATCCCAATTTTAGTTGCACCAACAGCCCGCAGATTTATACCTTCATTCAGGGCTGATTTCATTACTACGGATTGCAATCCACCCACATCAACTGTGATTGTGTCGAAAAATCCATCTGGGGCAACTGCAAAACCAAGTTTTTCCAATCCAGCGGCCAATTTTGCGGTTTTCTTGTGAATACGTTGGGCAATCGCCTTAAGCCCCTCTGGACCGTGGAAAACGCCGTACATCGACGCCATCACGGCCAACAATGCCTGCGCTGTACATACGTTTGACGTCGCTTTTTCACGGCGAATATGTTGTTCACGGGTTTGCAATGCCAAACGGTATGCTTGTTTCCCGCGCGCATCAATCGACACGCCGACAATACGACCTGGCATGTTGCGTTTAAACGCATCGCGTGTCGCCATATACGCCGCATGCGGTCCACCATTGCCCAATGGCACGCCAAAACGTTGGGTATTGCCAACCACAATATCCGCACCCATTGCACCCGGCTCTTTTAATAACGTCAGCGCCAATGGATCGGCCGCCATGGATGCTATCCCTTTGTTATCGTGTATATTTGTAATTATATCCGTAAAATCGCGCACACGACCATAGGTTCCAGGATACTGAAATATTGCCCCAAACACCGTTGTTGCATCCAACGTATCTGGATCACCAATAATCAACTCAATACCCAATGGTTCAGCGCGGGTTTTCATTACGTCAATATTCTGTGGATGACAGGCTTCGTCGACAAAAAACGCCATTGACTTGGATTTTGAAATACGTTGCGCCATTGTCATGGCTTCTGCACATGCGGTTGCCTCGTCCAGCAAGGATGCATTCGCAACTTCTAACCCCGTCAGATCAATGATCATTGTCTGAAAGTTCAATAATGCTTCTAACCGACCTTGGGAAATTTCAGGCTGATAAGGTGTATAAGCCGTATACCATGCAGGGTTTTCCAAAATGTTACGCTGAATGGCTGGTGGGGTGAAAGTGTCATAATAACCTTGACCGATCAACGATGTCACGACGCGGTTCATCTTGCTGACATCCCGCATGTAACTGAGTAATTCGTTCTCAGACAACGCTTTGGCGGGCGCCAGAGGCGTCTTTTGGCGAATGTTGGCGGGCAGGGTCTGGTCTATTAAATCATCTAAATCCTTTGCCCCCACAGTTTTCAACATGGCAGTGGTTTCAGCAATCGAAGGGCCAATATGGCGACGGTTGGCAAAATTATACGGTTCGTAGTCGGTCAGGTTATATGACATTTCACAGGATCCTTGGGTTAGCCGATCAATTCTTTATATGCATCTTCGTCCATCAATTCGTCCATCGAGCCAGGATCAGCGAGTTTCAATTTGAAAAACCACGCCTGTCCCATTGCGTCTTGGTTGACTAATTCTGGATTTTCGACCAATGCGTCGTTCACGGCGATAATTTCACCATCTAATGGTGCGGTAATGTCTGACGCGGCTTTCACACTTTCGATAACCACAATTTCGTCGCCCTTTGCGACGGTTATGCCAACTTCTGGTAGTTCAACAAAAACCAGGTCACCCAATGCTTCGGCAGCGTGTTCAGTGATGCCAACAATAACGTGATCATCTTCGACCACTAACCATTCGTGCTCTTCTGTAAATTTCATCTTCTTCTCCTTGTTAAGTGTTTGTTATCGTTTAAAGTTTGCTGGGGTGAAGGGCAGGGTACTTATGATTGCAGCCATGCGTTTATTGCGAATCTCAACATAAACAGTTGTGCCTATTTTACTGTGTTCTGTGGAAACATAACCCATTGATACAGGGTGGCCAACAGTGGGGCCAAAGCCGCCGGATGTGATCGACCCGATCGGCGTGCCATCTGTTTCGGATGAAAAAATTGGCGTGCCTTCGCGCATGGGTGCACGACCATCGGGGCGCAATCCCACACGTTTGCGCGCAGCGCCATTTTCAAACTCTGCCAAAACCACTTCTGCACCTGGGAAACCACCTGCGCGTTCGCCGCCGGCGCGGCGCGCCTTTTGAATGGCCCATCGTAAATTGGCCTGTGCAGGTGTTGTGGTCGTGTCAATGTCATGCCCATACAAACAAAGCCCACCCTCAAGGCGCAAACTGTCGCGCGCACCAAGGCCGATTGGTTCAACACTATCAAGAGCGATTAAAGCATTGGCCAATTCGACAACTTTACTATTGGGGACAGAGATTTCATATCCATCTTCACCTGTATAACCAGAACGTGAAATCCACGCCGGTGCACCCAGAATATCAGCGGTAATCACATCCATAAACCGCATATCTTTCACAGCGGGGCAAAGAGTGACCAGTGCATCCTCTGATGCGGGGCCTTGCAATGCGATCAACGCGCGCTCTGTAATAACTTCAATGTCGCATTGATCGGCAATATTTGCCTGCAAATGCGCAATATCTGCGTCTTTACAAGCCGCATTCACCACAAGGAATAAATGATCACCGCGATTGGCAATCATCAAGTCATCCAAAATGCCACCGGTATCATTTGTGAAAAACCCATAACGCTGACGATCCAGCCCAAGGCCTAAAATATCAACAGGGATCAGCGTTTCCAACGCAAGCACCGCATCGGCCAAATCACCTGACTTTGGACGTAAAATAACCTGACCCATATGGCTGACGTCAAATAAACCTGCATGGGTGCGCGTGTGAATATGCTCTTTCATAACACCCAAGGGGTATTGAACGGGCATATCGTAGCCCGCGAAGGGTACCATTTTGGCACCCAAGCCACAGTGAAAATCATACAGTGGTGTACGTTTAATATCAGCCATCTTAGTCCTCATAAATTGGCTGATTTCTCAGCACCATTTTGCGGGAATTCCCGCTTGGTGCCCCCTCTGTCCATGTGCCTGAGATCACTATCCCTTCGGCGGGTACTTTCGTACCACTCTCCAGAGTCCTATTCGTATGCGGTCCTTTTGCCTGAGAGTTTCCGAGGCGGTTGCTCCTTCGGCCCTGAAGACAGTGTCTCCCGAATACGATGAATTTCGTTTACGATGTGTGCATCGTTTTTGCAATATAAATGTCGCATTTGAGTTTAAACTTTTTTACTTCCGGGTCTTTAGATACTTTGAATTGTAAAAATTCCCTTTATTTCTGACAGTTTAATAGGTGATTTTTTTAGTCGCTTATTCACTAAGTGTGTTAACCATGTCAGGATATTAGCTATATCGTTGGATTGAAGATTCATTAGCGTTATATACACTACAGAAACGCCTTACGAATGAATGGCAGATAGTTTTCCCATTCTCGACTGATCTTACGATCAAGCCCTTGTCGCACTTGCCATTTACTGAGTGTTGAAACGGCTGTTTCATTCTTCTCTGGTGACAGGCAAGCATCCTGCCATGCTAAATCGACACCGTTAATGATCGGTTCCAAACTTGCGCGTGGATCAGATACGAATTCATCCAATGGCATTTCAAACCACCCATCCTTGGTACGCGCACGCCAATGCGTGACCATTTCCGCGTAGATTGCATAGTGAGCCATCATTGTTTTGAAGTCATAGGAATAGTGGTGGCCGTCTTTGAAATCGTGGCGAAAACAGGACCAACAATTGGCCAACGGTGGACGTGTCATGTGAACAATCTGCGCATTTGGAAAAAGAAGCGGGATCACCCATGCAAACCAATAGTTTTCGGGCATCTTATCAACCAGCACGGTTGCATGTGGATCAAATGGTACAGTAATCGATGCAATGTAGTGTGCGCGGATTTCCAAAAGAGTTTCTGCGGTTAGGCCATGAAAAAATGCTGGTAACGCTTCCAATGATAAATCTGTCCAGCCTACAGATTGAAGGGCGCCACCAAGACCGGTGTTTTCACCAAGTGAGACAATATCGCTGTGATTACTCAAAGATTGAGCCATAATGCTGGTTCCAGAGCGCGGCATGCCGAGGATGAATATCATGCGGGGTTGGCGGGGTTCCAATGCAGGAATTTTTAACGTGGAAACCTGTGTAACAAGTGCCTTGGACAATGCGGCGACAGCATTTGGATTACTGTGTTTTTTAGCGAGTTTGTTGGCCGTGACAAAGGCATCGAAAGCATCTGCGTATTGTGTGTGATCTGCAAAGCCCTTGCCAAGCATGAAGAAGAGCTGAGATCGGATGTCATCGGCAAGTGCGTCGTTTTTACAGAAATTTTGTAGATTTGAAAATATTGGATCACCGTCGTTAATTTTAGTGCTGTCAAAATAGATATGTAGTGCAGATAAGTTGCCCGGATCGTCGTGTAAAATTTGTTTGGCCAAATTTTGTGCCGTATCAAAATCACCCGTTTGTGTCGCACAATAAGCCTGTTGTAATGTGTGAAGTCGGAGATTATCGCGCGAATGTGCCATGGTTTAGTTGATTGGCCCAAGGGCATCGAGTAGGGGGCCGAGATAGTGTTCGTATTTGCGCCAGGCCTGCGAACTGCCAGTGTACAATTTTTTGGTCACTTGCGACGAGCTGGCGGTTTTAACGGGGCGTTTGCTGTTGTGAAAATCGATACAGGCATCCTCCCACGGCAAGCCAATGTGATTCAATAAATCTTGGGTGTCCTGCAATTGATTTTCTGTGAAATGTTCGTAATTGAGATTATGAATTTGATTTGGATATTGAGCATCCCAATGGGTCATCAAATCCTTGTAACGGTTATAATAGTTGCCCAAATCAGTTTGATTATATGCATAGCCGTTGCCTACACTTGAAAAACGAAGTTTGAAAATTGACCAACAGATTGCACGTGGATCACGGATTTGATTGATGATTTTTGCCTCTGGTAAGGCATTCTTTATAAATCCGACCCATCGAAAATTGGCGGGCATTTTATCAGTTAAATACGCGCAATCATGTGGGACATCTTTGCAAGCGTGAATATATTGACGACGGAAGTGTTCAAAATGAGCGGGGGTCAATTCGGTGTTGGTGACTTTTCCATACAGCTTGGCCAACAACGGGTTCGCAATTTGGTTGAGGGTTGGTAATTCACCCCCTCCATGAACCTGTGAATGGGCGCTTAAGACCTGTTCTGTCAGGCTGGTTCCTGATCTTGGCATGCCAATAATAAAAATTGGAGTGTGGGGTAAGGGATTGTTTTTAATGAATTTAGCATTCAACGAAACAATAGGTTTACCGAATGCGCGCTTGATAATTGTCAGGTTGTCCGTGTCGGATTTAGGTGTATATTTAAACACATCGCGACACAGTTTGTTTCCTTTGGCCAAGTATTCAAACGCGCGCTTGCGCTCGCCCAGATCGTCAAATGCTTTGAACGCAGAAAAGCAGAGGTGGCTACGATCATCGTCCGAAAGGTTTTCATCAGACAGCGCAACCAAGAGTGTAACGAGGACATCGTCATAAGTTTTGAATTTGTGGTGTTGGCACATATTACGAAAGGTTTGCGCACGGGTTGGATCAAGTTCTAGTGCTTTCAGATAGAATTCCTTGGCTTCTTTGGGGCGCCCTTGGTAGCTGCAACAAGCGCCAAGATTATTATATGCATTCGCATTTTTTGGGTCTAATTCAATGGACCGGCGAAAATATTTTTCACCTTTATCGTATTCCATTTTGTCCAAGCAAATGGTGCCAAGATTATGAACCGCGCCAACATGGTTTGGGCTGTTCACAAGGATGGATTCAAGCAAGGCCTTTGCTTTGTCGATATGTCCAAAATGCTGACGGATTACGGAACGGCAAAAAATGATGTTAGGGCGCGTTAGATCTCTTTCCGACAGTTCGGTTTCCATCAACTGAGCGGCCGCATAATCTTTGGCCTTGTGCAACTTCATGAATCTTCGAACAGGCAATGAATCTATCGGGTCGATGACAAAATTACGGCCTGCGGGGGCGATTTTTTTTGCCTTGGTTTGATTTATATGTTTTTCCTGTAATTGCTCATCTTTCTTATTAAAAACCCGAAGATCGCTTGTTATAGCTTCTAGTGTTGGTTGCCACTGTCCTGCGGTTTCGTTTCGATAGAGGGAAATTGAATCATAGAGTGGAGATTTTTGAGAGGCATGACCCCAACGCCATTCCGATGATTTTGGCAAAATTACCCAAGTTTTCACGCCAAGGGCACCAGAAAAATGTACTGTCGAATTGTCGATTGAAATCACCATATCCATTGCTTGAATTGCCGCTAGTAAATCGTCGATATTATTACGGGCATCCAAGTTTGGGATGGTGTTGATCGGCAGTTTCTCAGAATGACGCAATTGAACGAGTTCAGTCGTAGAAATACCATATTGTAAGGAATGAAAGGCGACATTTGGGGTGTCCAATAAGGGACGAAGCTGATCCAGTGGGATTGATCGCGTACTGCCATTCGCCTTTGCGGCGCTAGACCATGACAGGCCGATGTTAAATTTATAACCCCGCGCCAACATGGCTTTACGATGAAACGCGACCCGATCGGTATCAGCACTCAAGAATTGTTTTGGAAAGGGGGCGGGTTTCGTCCACCGCCAAACGCTAAACAAAGAACAGTGATAATCAAAATCGATCTTGTTGATTTTGGTATCCGGTTTTAATCCCTGGCGAAAGTATGTAACATTGTTAAAGTTACGCGAAAACAGTGGGTTCAAGCGGGGATCGCATTCCAATGAAACGGACGCACCCATCGCCTGAAGGTAGGGAATGGAACGTGCATGCATAACTTGGTCACCAATGCCTTGTTCCGCCCAGATCAGAATTTTCTTGCCTTCTAAATTTTGACCTTCCCAATATGGAAAATCGAACGCGCGATAATATTTTTCCACATGCGCGGGAATGCCCCAGCGACCCCTGTCATAGTTTTGGATGCCCGCCAAAATGCCGTCATATCGCATTTGGGACAGACCATAATGATGTAAAACATTGGGGTTTTGGGGATCAAGTGCATATGCACGCTCTATCGCGGATTTCGCATCGACCAATTGCCCCGACGAGATACGAAAGCGTGACATAGCAACCAGCGCATTCGCCAAATCATGATCGTTTGTCGCGTTTTTGACAGCCTGTGACAGCACCTTTAAACGCGGCTCGAACGTAATGCGTTGTCCAGATTTGATTTCAACACTCACGAAATAACCTTGGGTAAAACGGTTTAGAAAAGACTGTTGCGGCTAGTCCCACTATAAGAGTATTTTTAAAAATAAATAGATGCAGGCAATAAAAACTTATGAAGTTAACTGTCGAACAAGCGGTCGCGAAAGCGCAGAAACTGGCTTTGATAAAAAAGACGGACGAAGCAGAGGCGTTGTTACGCTCTGTATTGAAGATTACGCCATCACATCCTATGGCAAAGAAACAGTTGGAATCACTCTTGGCGGCCGTTCAATTGCCAGATGCAGATAAGGCGCAATTGCTAAAGGTTTTTAACCAGGGTCACGCATGTGCTGCCATTGAATTGGCGCAAAATTTGCAGAAAAAATATTCTAGATCATCGGTTTTATATTTGATCGAAGGCGCCGCAAACGCGCAGATCGGTGAGAACGTGTTGGCCGAAAATGCATTTCGCGAGGCGCTGAAAATCGACCCACAATCGGCCCAAGGATATAATAATTTGGCGAATAGCCTGAAAGAACAGGGGCGGTTTGAACAGTCAAGACAGGCGTTTTTAAGTGCGATAAAATTGAACCCAAAGTTTGCACAGGCGTATAATAACCTTGGCGTTTTACTTAAGGACATGAAGCGGTACCCACAGGCCATTCGTCGACTAACGCAAGCAGTTCATGCTGATCCAAATTATTACGAGGCATATCGCAACCTTGGGCTGGTGTACCAAGAAAAGGGCGATCATGCGCTGGCAATTTCTATGTACAAAGAGGTGTTGAAGTTGGCACCAAATGATTTGGATGCCATGTCCTATCTGGCGAATTGCCAACGTGCACAACAGGACTTTGAGGGCGCAATTGAGACGTTGAAAACACTCCTTAATCTTGCGCCTCAGCGTCATGAACAGCGGCAAAAATTGGCCATGTCCCTGTCGGACATTGGCGACTACGATGGTGCTATTTCGGCGTTGGAAACGGTCGTGGATGACGCTCCTAATGATTTGGTTGCGTTGATCAATCTTGGCAATGCCATCAGTAAGACATCCGATTTGGAACGCGCAATGAGTGTGGTTGAAAGGGTATTGGAAATTGAACCCAATAACCTTGGGGCGTTAAATAACATCGGCGTCATCAAGCAAAACATGGGTGATTTGGATGGGGCAGCGGCGGTTTTTGACAAGGCACTGGCGATTGATCCAAACGTATCAGAGCTTAAGATGAACCGATCTGTCGTTCACTTTTTGAATTCCGAATTCGAACAGGCTTGGCCACTGTATTATTCTCGGTTTGAGCATGAAAATCCGTCCACGCCATTTTTAAAAACAATCAGGCCTGTTTGGACGGGTGAGCGGTGCAGGTTATTTGTGTGGGCCGAGCAAGGGATCGGTGACGAAGTGTTTTTTGCGTCTCTTCTCGACGCGGTATCCCAGCAAGTAGAGCAGCTCACGGTCAGTGTTGATAAGCGATTGAAAAACATGTTTGCGCGAAGTTTTCCGAATATTTCATTTATCTTGCGGGGGGCAGATTTTCCGTCAAGGAATTATGATGCACATATTCCAATCGGCGGATTGGGGCAGGTCTTACGCAATGGCCCGCAGGCATTTGATAGCCACCCACAATCGTTTATCAAAGTGGATGTTGATCGCGTTGCCAAAATTAAACGTGCGTTAGGGGCATTCGATGGCAAAACAATCGGGATTTCGTGGAACACTCAAAATCGCAAAAATAACCATGTGCGCAATATCGATTTATTGATGTTTATGCAGGCATTTCAAAGCACTGAGCGTCGCTTTGTTAATCTGCAATATGGTGATACAGACGCAGAAATTGAAAATGTCTGCGCGCAAACAGGCGCCAATATTATAACCCTGCCTGATCTGGACAGGTTTAAGGACATAGATGGCTTGTCGGCGGCCATTATGGCCTGTGATTGTGTCGTCACGATTGATAATTCCACTGTTCATCTGGCGGCGTCTATGGGACAGGAAACTCATTTAATCCTGCCGTTTTTTCCTGATTGGCGTTGGCCATTTGTTGAGCGCGGCAGCCCGTGGTATCCAAATTTGAATATTTACCGCCAAAGTTCTAGATTTGGATGGCCTACGGTATTAAGGAGTGTTGATAACAATTTAAAGAAATTGGGTTCATGACAGATCATTTAAAAATCAACGGTCACTCTGAAATATTTAAACGTCCGATATTTGTCCTTGGGCTACCGCGCTCTGGTACGTCTATGGTCGCGGGGTTGATAACAGAATTCGGTGTTTGGGCAGGCGATACCATCGCTGGTGGGCCGGAAAACCCCAAAGGTTTCTTTGAAAACCGCGCAATCCGCGAAAATCTGATTAAACCTGTTTTGAAACACATGGGATGTGATCCTGTAGGTGTGAAAATTTTGCCTGATGCGAACAAGCGGATGAAATTGGTGTTTCCGACCAAAGAGGGCAATATCGAACTGTGTGAAAAATTGCACCGTATGATCACACACCAAGGTTACGATCATGCGCAACGGTGGATGTATAAAGATGCGAAACTGACGTTGCTTTGGCGTAGTTTTTTGGCTGATTTTCCCGGCGCTGATTGGGTGATTGTGCGTCGTAAAAAAGAGGGCTTTATCAAATCGTGTTTGAATACTTCATTCATGGCACATCATTCCAGCGATCCTAAATTTTGGGAAAACTTTGCGGATGCGTATAATTTGCGCCTAGATTTGTTGCAACAAAAGGCAAGCAATGTTCATGAAATCCATGTGGAGAAGATTTTTGAAGGTGATTTATCACAATTGAAATCTGTTTCAGACACCATTGGTATTCAATTTAACAAAGCAAAAGTGAATAAATTCGTTGATCGCAAACATTGGCATCATTCATAATTAATCAAATTTTTTCAATCGCTTAAGCAACGAAGAGGTATCCCAGCGACCACCTCCCATTTTCTGTACGTCCTTATAAAATTGATCGACCAAGGCGGTTACTGGCAGGCTTGCACCATTGTCGTCAGCGGTTGAGAGACATATCGCCAAATCTTTGCGCATCCAATCGACGGCAAAGCCGTGATCGTATTGACCCTGAACCATGGTTTCAAAACGGTTGGACATCTGCCAGCTGCCTGCGGCTCCTTGGCTGATAACTTCGATAACGTCGCGACCATCTAAACCTGCTTTGTCTGCAAAATGTAAGGCTTCGGACAATCCTTGAACCAAACCGGCGATTGCGATTTGGTTACACATCTTGGTGATTTGACCGGCACCACTGTCGCCGATGCGGCGGCAGATTTTTGCAAAACTGTCGATGATGGGCGCGGCGCGATCAAAGGCAACTTGGGTGCCGCCGCACATGACGGACAAGACACCATTTTCTGCGCCCGCCTGACCACCAGAAACCGGAGCGTCAACAAAAGACAGGGAATTTTTTATGGCAACGTCGTTCATCTCTTTAGTGACTGCGGCGGAAACGGTTGTGTGGTCGATGAATATTGCCCCCGATTTCATCGCACCCAAGGCACCATCAGAGCCAAGGCAAATGCCGCGCAGGTCGTCGTCATTGCCGACGCATGCGAAGACGAAATCGGCATCTGTTACGGCCAGAGCAGGGCTCGGCGCCATTGCGCCACCATGTTGTTTGACCCATGCGCTTGCTTTGGCGGCTGTGCGATTGAAAACGGTTACATCGTGGCCTGCTGATGCCAAGTGACCCGCCATTGGGTATCCCATGACCCCTAAACCTAAGAATGCTACTTTTGCCATTTTGTAATCCCACTGAATGTATCGACTTTGCACCACGGTGCATGATTTATCAGCGGGCGACAACACCTGATATGTTGGTGTTGGCTTTTAGTACTATTCTGCCGCGTCTCGGCGGGGCAAAACCCAATTGGGTCGCACAAAGTGACATGTGTAACCATTGGGGTGGTTCATAAGGTAATCTTGGTGTTCTGGTTCTGCGTCCCAAAATGCGGTTACGGGCTCTACTTCGGTTACGACTTTGGCCGGCCACAAGCCCGATGCATCGACATCTGCGATTGTTTCCAATGCTTGTTCACGCTGCGCGTCATCGACAGTGTAGATTGCAGATCGATAGGCGGTGCCGCGATCATTGCCTTGGCGCATTGGTGTGGTTGGGTCGTGGATTTGGAAGAAGAATTCCAACAAGGCGCGATAGCTGGTTTTGGTTGGATCGAATATGATTTCGATACCTTCGGCATGGGTACCGTGATCGCGGTAGGTGGCGTTTTCAACATCACCGCCTGTGTATCCCACGCGCGTGGAAATTACACCTGGTAGTTTGCGGATTAAATCCTGCATGCCCCAAAAACAACCACCAGCAAAAATAGCACGTTCAGTCATTATAGTTCCTCCACTTGATTTAAATATTCACCATATCCTTGGGCATCCATCGCGTCGCGGGGAATAAAGCGGAGGCTGGCGGAGTTGATACAATACCGCAGGCCACCTTGGTCGGGTGGGCCATCTGTGAATACGTGGCCTAAATGGCTGTCGCCGTGTTTTGATCTGACTTCGGTGCGAACCATGCCAAAGCCAGCATCCGAGTGTTCTGTGACGTGGGCGGAAATGATGGGTTTGGTGAAGCTGGGCCAGCCGCAACCTGAATCGTATTTGTCCGATGAGGCAAACAGGGGTTCGCCTGAAACAATATCAACGTAGATGCCAACTTCTTTGTTGCTGGTCAGCGCACCCGTTCCGGCGCGTTCGGTTCCGCTTTGTTGTGTGACGCGATATTGTTCGGGGGTTAATTTATCCAGCGCTTCTTTCGTTTTGGTATATTTCATAACAGCGATCCTTTGGTCTGATCCGACGTGATAGGATGGAATAACATTTTCATAAACTGTGACCAACACAAATTCGCGTGAGATGATGAATTTGGCTGAGTGTTGCGGGTGAGATCGGTTTTGACAAGATGTCCCCATGGGGACATGGGGTTAAGTTGTTGAATTTATTAATTATTACGAAAAAAGCCATTTTGTTTTCACCAAAGTTCAAAATGGTTCAAAGATTGGCGCAGGCCAAGGATATTTGTTCGATGAACACGCGCATTCTGCGGTTTAGCAGGCGGCTTTTGGAGTATGCGAGCACTATTTCACTGTCGCGGAGCCGATAATCGGGTAGGACATGCACCAATTCGCCCCGTGCGTGCGAAGATTGCGCAATAAAATCAGGCAGGCGTGCGATGCCGCGTCCGTTGCGGACGGCTTCGCGAAGGAAATGACCGCTGTTGGAGTTTATTGCAGGTTGAAAATCGACTCTTTTGTTTCCTGAACCGGTTAAGAAGTCCCATGATGCACGGCGGGCAAATCCAAAATGCAACAAAGGGTGCTGTGTCAGTGCATCCAGAGTTTCAGGCAGAGGTTTGGTTTTCGCGTAATCCACGCTAGCGTAAAGCCAATGGTGCGCACAGCCAAGGTGTTTTGAGGTCAATTCAGGTTCGACATCTTGGGCAATCCGTATCGCAAAGTCATAGTTTTCGCGATCCAAATCAACACGGCGGTCATCAAAATCGACCGTCAGTTGAATGTCGGGGTGATCTGCGATGAAGCGCAACAAGATTGGTTCCAGAAATGCCAAGCCAAATTCGCGCGGCACCGAAACAGATAACGGCCCTGCAAGGCTTTGGCGTGCATGCGTGAAATCCGTCTCTATTTCATCGGCTTCGACAAGGACACGTAGGGCGCGTTGATACAGTTCCTGTCCCGCCTCTGTGATGTCCCAAAGGCCCGGGCGGCGATCAATCAGTTGTACGCCGTAGCGTTCCTCGATCAGTTTTATGCGCCGACTTACAGCCGATTTTGCGATGTTTTGTGCATCTGCAGCCCGTCCGATGCCGCCGCTGTTCACAACATCAACGAAAATGCGCAGATCTTCTATTTGCCCCATGTGTTCTCCGATTTAGAACGATTGGTTCTGTAATGAGTAACTGGTTAACCTTAGTAGAACGGCGTATTCCTTATTTCAATAAGAAAATGATACGGAGAGGTCGTCATGGTTTTCAGTTTTGAAAATCTGAACATCTCTATAACAACCAAGACTTTACGTAATCCTTAACTGTGGGTCGCACATTGAAGCGCGACCCTAACGCATTGAAAGAAGAAAAATTATGGGACTTTTACAAGACGGAAAATGGGTGGATCAATGGTATGACACCAAATCCAACGACGGTCGTTTCGTGCGTAAAGCACCGCAATTTCGCAACTGGATTACGGCGGATGGTGCCGCGGGGTCAAGTGGCGATGCCGGGTTCAAAGCCGAGGCGGGACGTTATCATTTGTATGTTTCGCTGGCCTGCCCATGGGCGCATCGGACGTTGATTTTTAGGGCTTTAAAGGGGCTTGAAGATATGATTTCTGTTTCCGTTGTGCATTGGTTTATGGCCGGCAAGGGCTGGACGTTTGATGTAGGTGACGACGTTGTGCCGGACACAGTGAACGGTTCAAAATTTTTATTTGAGGTTTATACCGCCGCCGATCCGACATATTCGGGGCGGGTGACGGTACCTGTTTTATGGGACAAAAAAACCAAGACCATTGTATCCAATGAATCATCCGAAATTATTCGTATGTTTAACACCGCGTTTGACGAGGTCGGTGCAAGCAAAGGCGATTATTATCCCGCGCAATCGCGCGTTGAAATTGATGCGTTGAATGACCGTATTTACAGTGCTGTGAATAACGGTGTTTACAAAGCAGGGTTTGCCACGACACAGGATGCCTATGAAGAGGCGATTGTGCCACTGTTTGAAACGCTGGATTGGATTGAGGATCGTCTGTCGCAGAAACGATATTTGACGGGTAATCAGATCACAGAGGCCGATTGGCGTTTGTTTACAACGCTTGTGCGGTTCGATCCGGTTTATGTCGGACATTTCAAATGTAACATTCGGCGCATTGCGGATTACCCGCACTTGTCGGGTTATCTGCGCGATCTGTATCAGCAGCCTGGTGTTGCTGCGACCGTGAACATGACGCATATTAAAAACCACTATTACGGTAGCCATGAAACCGTGAATCCATCGCGTGTCATTCCCATGGGGCCTGACTTGGATTTCAACGCGCCACATAACCGCAAATCGATTGGATAAAATCATGACCAAAACAGTTCCCATTATCGCCGCCACTGCGCCAGCCAAAGTTGAATTGGAAGCGGGCAAAGATTATTATTGGTGTCGTTGTGGCAGATCGCAAAGCCAGCCGTTTTGCGATGGGTCGCATGCGGGCACGGATATTACGCCGATGAAATTCACCGCCCAGAAAAGTGGTGCGGCCGCGCTGTGTCAGTGCAAATCAAGCGCAAATGCGCCGTTTTGTGATGGATCACATGCGCGTTTAGGTGATCTGGCGGTTGGTGATCCCGCACCAGCGCCCAAATCTGTGGTGCCTGCGGCACTGGCAACACCCGAAGAGCCGACGGTTGCGCGTATTCATGAATTGGCACGAGATGGGTTGTCCAAGCTGGGTCATCACGGCGAAATGGGCTCTATGGGTGTGCCGCGCAAAGATTTGCCTCATTGGGATGACATTCAAATTTTGCCCGCGCAGATGGCGCGAAAACCGTTGTTGGATGATGTGGCTGTTGCGACTGCGGTAACGATCGGGCCGCGTGCCGATAAGCCGTTGCATCTGGATATTCCGCTGTTTGTGTCGGACATGAGTTATGGCGCATTGTCCCAAGAGGCCAAAACTGCCCTGGCAAGGGGTGCAGAATTGGCGGGAACGGGAATTTGTTCTGGTGAAGGTGGAATGTTGCCCGAAGAGCAGGCGGAAAATTCGCGTTATTTTTACGAGCTGGCATCGGCGCAATTTGGGTGGCGGCCAGAATTGGTTGAACAGGTACAGGCCTTTCATTTTAAGGGCGGGCAGGGTGCCAAAACGGGGACGGGTGGGCATTTGCCAGGCGAAAAAGTGCAGGGTAAAATCGCAGAGGTGCGTGGTTTGGAACCAGGCCAAGCCGCAATTTCGCCTGCGACATTTAAAGACCTGCACACGCCCGCGGATTTTAGGCGTGTCGCGGATGAGGTGCGCGAGCGGTCGGGGGGTATCCCCATTGGGTTCAAGTTGTCGGCCAATCACATCGAGGACGATATTGATTTCGCATTAGAAGCCAGCGCAGATTACATCATTTTGGATGGGCGTGGTGGTGGTACCGGTGCGGCGCCACTTATTTTTCGCGACCACATTTCGGTGCCAACCATCGCCGCATTGGCCAGAGCACGCAAGCATCTGGACATGAAAACCGGACGTGACGTCACGCTGATTATCACAGGTGGTTTGCGGATGGCCGAGGATTTCACCAAGGCGATGGCCATGGGGGCGGATGCAATTGCCGTGTCCAACTCTGCGATGCAAGCGGTGGGATGTATTGCGGCGCGCATGTGCAATTCGAACAATTGCCCCGTCGGTGTTGCCACCCAAAAACCAGAGTTGCGTAAGCGGTTAGACGTGCAGGTTGGTGCGGAAAAACTGGCGCGTTATTTTGGTGCCAGTGTCGCGTTGATGCAGGTGCTGGCGCGCGCATGTGGTCACGCCGATCTGTCCGATTTGAACGTCAATGACATCACAACATGGAAACGCGAAATGGCGGATTTAAGTGGTGTAAAATTTGCGGGGGTTAGAGGATAACCATGCTTGATACATTCAATATTCGCCGCGCGGATATGCCAAGCGAGATGCGATCCTTGCTTGATACCTATCCGCGTGACAGCTGGGATTCTCACCCGGGATTTAAGGAAAAGACCCGCCACTGGATGGGTGCACATCAAATGTTTCGCGATCTGTCAAAGTTGGTTCGCACGGATGCAGAACGGTATCTGGATCGAATGATATCCGTTGAGGATTATGCGGGACGGTTGTCGTATTATGGTGGTGCACTAGTTGGAAATTTGCATGGGCATCACGGGTGGGAAGATCACAGTTATTTCCCAGAGTTATCGGCGGCCGATCCGCGGTTCGATGCTGGTTTGGACGTGCTTGAAAAAGATCACGCCGATTTGGATGTGGTTTTGGATATCTTTACCAAGGGTGCGAACCGCGCCATCAAACTGGCGCAATTGGATGCGGTGCAAGCCAAAGAAGAGATCGGGAAATTACACGGCACATCCGAGGTGATTGAAGCGTTTTTGAAGCGCCATCTGAGCGATGAAGAAGAGCTTGCGGTGCCGATCATTTTACATCACCGTCTGAGAGGGTAGGAGTATAATCATGACCATTTCCAAGGGTGACAACGCCACGCAAGAAGATCAAACAGACGCCAAAACCCGCCGCGCAAAGGGTGAATTTGTACGCGGTGTAAGTGGGTTCCGACATGTCATCGGTGATCCTGACTTTCCTGCACAGGTTGGTCGTTATCACCTGTTCGTGGCGCTGAATTGCCCGTGGTGTCACCGTGTTGTGTTGGCGCGCAACATGCTTGGGCTGCAAAACAGTATTTCAATGGATGTGGCGTTTCCCACCCGCACGAATGAGGATGACCCAGAGGGGCCAAACCTTTGGGAATTTAACCCCAATCGATTGGCTGCCGCCACGGGGGCGACGTTAGAGGCTTGTACGTTCGAGACGGGGACAGGCCGTGGGTTACGTTTGGCACGCGATATTTACCGCGCAGAGGGGTCTGATGAACAATCCGTTCCGATCCTTTATGACAAAAAATCTGGACGCATTGTGAACAATGAAAGTGCGGATATTATTCGAATGTTAGATCAGTATGCTGTCGCACTTGGCACTGACATGGCGGATGGGGAACGTCCTGTTTTGAACCCTGTTGATCCCAGTCAGCACGCAGAGATCACCGCGTTGAACGATTTGATTTACACGACCATCAACAACGGCGCGTATAAGGCCGGATTTTCGTCGCAACAGTCGGTTTATGCGACGGCATTTGACGCATATTTTGCAACGCTTGAGCAGTTAAATGATTTGTTATCTGATGGTCGACCATTCCTGACGGGCACTGAATTTAACGAAGCTGATCTGCGCCTGTTTCCCACGCTATATCGCCACGACCCAGTGTATTATGTGCGGATGAAATTGAATGGTGGCAGGATTATTGATTATCCACACGTGTGGCGCTGGCTGTGCCGCGTTTACGCAATGCGTGGTGTGGCGGATAGTGGTTCACTGCTGCATTGCCGACAGGGATATTTTGGACGGTCATGGAATGGTGTGATCCCAGCGGGGCCGCTGAAACCCATGACATATCCAGAGGCATATCATCATCCTGAATTGGCAAACGGTTAAGGCTGCGTCATGAAAATGTGACACCATCCACAGTTGATGTATGGCATCTATTTAACATAAAATCAAATACTTAGACGATGTTAAGCAACAGCTCGCGCGTGTTCGCGGGGGTCATTTCAATCGGGTTACCACCGGTGCTGGGATCGCTTAATGCGCCAGCGACGATACGGTCGATATCAGGATTTTCGATACCTAATTCGGTCAGCGTTTTTGGAACGCTCATTGATGCGTTCAATTCGTCAACAAAGGTGCAAAACCCATCAAAGCCGCCCGCAATTTCAAGATAGTTTGCCGCCTGTTTGATCACCGTCTCAATGGCGGGTTTATTAAATTGTAAAACGGCGGGCATGCATACGGCGTTCGTGGTACCGTGGTGTGTGTGGTACATCGCACCGATTGGGTGGGACAATGCGTGGATTGCGCCAAGTCCTTTTTGGAATGCAGTTGCACCCATCGCGGCGGCGGACATCATGTGCGCGCGTGCTTGGATGTCTGTGCCATCGGCGTAGGCGCGTGGCAGATATTCTTTGACCAAGCGCATACCTTCCAGTGCCATGCCTTGGGACATTGGATGGTAATGCGGTGAACAGAATGCCTCTACGCAATGTGCGAATGCGTCCAAGCCAGTGCCTGCGGTGATGAATTTCGGCATTCCGACGGTCAATTCCGGGTCGCAAATCACCACTGCGGGCAAGAATTTTGGATGGAAAATGATTTTCTTTTCTTGGGTTTCGGAATTGGTAATGACCGATGCACGACCCACTTCGGATCCGGTGCCTGCGGTGGTTGGAACAGCAACGATTGGAACAATGGCATCAGCGTCGGCGCGTGTCCACCAATCGCCAACATCCTCGAAGTCCCACAAGGGGCGTGTTTGTCCCGCCAAAAATGCGACCAATTTTCCCAAATCCAAGCCAGAGCCGCCACCAAAGGCAACAACACCATCGTGGCCGCCGTCGTTGAATGCTTTGACACCAGCGGCGGCGTTTTTTTCGTTGGGGTTTGGGTCGACATCAGCGAAGATTGCACGGCCAAGGCCAGCGGCCTGTAACAAGTCCAAAGTTTTTGTGGTGATGTCCATGCTGGCCAACCCGCGATCGGTGATCAGCAATGGTTTTTTGATGCCCGCAGTTGCACAAGCATCGGCGATTTCAGAAATACGGCCAGCGCCGAAACGGATTGACGTAGGGTATGACCAGTTTGCAGTTGGTGACATAGTGTTAAGCCTTCTTGAGGTGGTAAGATTTTGGACGTGTTAGGTTGTGATAGCCGATGACAGAGAGCCCGCCTCCGCGACCCGTATCCTTGCATCCTGTCCAGCAAAGGGCGGGATCAAGATAATCAGCGCGGTTCATAAACACGGTGCCTGTTTCAATTTGATCGGCAATGGCCATGGCGCGTTCGGCGTCGTTCGTCCACAGGGATGCGGTCAGGCCAAAGTTGCTGTCGTTCATCAATTTTATCGCCTCGGCGTCATCTTGGACGGGCATGATGCCAACAACGGGGCCAAAACTCTCGTCGCGCATCACGCGCATGTCGTGGGTGACGTTGGTCAGGATTTGGGGCATCAGGTATGCGCCGCCATCCATTGGAAACAGGGCAGGGTCGATATGTGCGGTTGCGCCGTCTGCGATGGCTTCTTGTGTTTGGGCGCGGACTTCGTCAGCGAAACGCACATGTGCCATTGGGCCAAGGGTTGTTTCTGGGTCAAGCGGATTGCCCAGTTTGTATTGGTTTACGATGGCCACGGCCTTCTCGACGAAGCGATCAAACAGGCTTTGATGCACGTAAATGCGTTCGATTCCGCAACAACATTGACCTGAATTAAACATGGCGCCGTCGATTAATGTGTCCACGGCGGCGTCCAAATTTGCGTCGTCCATGACATAGCCCGGATCCTTGCCGCCCAGTTCCAAGCCGATGCCCGTGAATGTCCCTGCCGCCGCCACTTCCATAGCTTTGCCGCCACCAACAGAGCCTGTGAAATTCACAAAGTCAAAGGCGCGATTGGCGATGAGATCGGAGGTTGTTGCGTGATCCAAGAAGACATTTTGAAACACATCCGATGGAATGCCCACAGAATGGAATGCCGCGGCCATGCGTTCGCCGACAAGGGGCGTTTGGGAGGCGTGTTTGAGCATCACCGCATTGCCCGCAATCAATGCCGGGGCAACAGTGTTGATCGCAGTCATATAAGGATAGTTCCAAGGCGCCACAACCAGCACAAGGCCGTGGGGAACCCGTTTGATCAGGCGCTGGAATGCATCGCTGTTTTCGATCTGTATAGGTGCCAGCGCATCGCGGGCGATTTCGGCCATATAGGTGGCACGTTCGTTAAACCCGCCAAATTCACCGCCATAACGTACTGGGCGCCCCATTTGCCATGCGATTTCCGGTACGATTTCGTCGTTCATGGCACCAATTGCGGCAACGCCGGCCTGAACCAATGCGATGCGGTCATCCAATGGGCGCGCGGCCCATTCGATTTGTGCCGTTTTTGCGCGGGTCACGGCAGCGTCTGCATCTGTGCGTGTTAGGGTGGGGCGCTGTGCGAACACGGAACCATCGATGGGGGATATACAGGTGATTGTCATTTTATGCTCTTTCAAATCCGCGTGCGATTTCCCAGTCGGTTACGATGCGGTCAAATTCTTCTTGTTCCCATTGTGCGGCGCGGGTGTAGTGATCGACGACGTCGTCGCCCAATGCCTGACGCAGGAATTTTGAGTTGGTTAGGTTTTGCGTGGCTGTGCGCAAGGTTTGTGGAATGTCTGTGGCCTTGGCGTCTTCGTAGACATCGCCGCTTGAGGGTGGGGCGAGTTCCATTTTGTCCTCTATCCCTTTGATGCCAGCGGCAAGCATGACCGCTTGGGCCAAGTAAGGGTTCAGGTCTGATCCACCGATACGGCATTCAACGCGCACACCTTTGGTGCCATCGCCACATAATCGAAAACCTGCGGTGCGATTATCAACTGACCAAACGGTTTTGGTTGGCGCAAATGTGCCTTTGGAAAAGCGTTTGTAGCTGTTGACGTAGGGTGCCAAAAAATAGGTATAGTCGGGGGAAAATGCGATCAGCCCAGCCATGTAGTTGCGCATCAGGTCAGACATGCCCAGTTTGTCGGATTTGTCGAAAAATACGGGTTTGCCGTCTTTCCAAAGGGATTGATGAACGTGGGACGAGCTGCCGACCTTGGAGTGGTGCCATTTGGGCAGGAAGGTTGCGGCGCGGCCGTGTTGCCAAGAGATTTCCTTGATCGCGTGTTTGGCAATCGAATGATGATCGGCACAATCAAGGGCAGGGGCGTAACGGATGTTTAGCTCTTCTTGGCCTGTCTCTGCTTCGCCTTTGGAATTCTCGATCGGGATGCCTGCGGCGTATAAATGATTGCGGATCGGGCGCATGACGCCCTCTTCTTTGGTGGTTTGGAAAATGTGGTAATCTTCGTTGTAGCCACTGATCGGTTGTAGATCGCGGTAACCCGATTTGCGCAGGTCGTCAAAACTTTGCTCGAACAGGAAAAATTCCAGCTCGGTCGCCATCATCGCATCGAAACCCAAGGTTTTGAGTTTGGCGATTTGTTTTTTCAATATGGCCCGTGGCGAATGCGCAATGGGTTCATATGTGTGGTGATCCAAGACGTCGCACAAAACCATCACCGTGCCCTCTAGCCATGGAACAGGGCGCAGGGTTTCAAGATCCGGTTTCATCACGTAATCACCGTAACCTGATTGCCAACTGGTGGATGCATACCCGTCGGGCGTTGCCATTTCCAAATCCGTTGCCAGCAAATAGTTGCAACAATGGGTTTCGTTGAATGATGTTTCAACAAAGTTCACACCGTGAAATCGTTTGCCCATCAAACGACCCTGCATATCAACAAAGCAGGCAAGAACGGTGTCGACTGATCCGTTCGCGACTTGGGATTTCAGAGCATCGAATGTCAAAGGTGCAGGCATAATATTTCCAATTTTATAGGTGAGTGGGGGCGGTCTGAGTCGGCCGCCCCCAAAATGTAGTTTAGCCGTAACGATAAGGACGTCCAGCCTTGACCATGTCGGCGTTGTATTTTTTGATGATGTCAACGACACGACGTTTAGTATCAGACTCGGCTGCAATTTCTTCCCAGAATACTGCGGCCGCTGCTTCGACAGTTGCCCATTCTTCGTCTGGGATTGTTGTCAGCTTCATCTTGTCACCGTTCACGCGAAGGTTGGCTTCGCCACCCCAATACCACCACTGACGATAGTAGTGTGATTGGTCACAACAAACCCGGAACAATGTTTGCAAATCTTCGGGCAATTCGTTCCAACGATCCATGTTCGCAAAGAATGAACCTGCCCATGCACCTGAAATGTTGTTGGTCAGGAAATAGTTGGTCACATCTGCCCAACCAACGGTGTAGTCTTCGGTGATACCAGACCATGCGATACCGTCCAATTCGCCAGTTTGCATCGCAACTTCGATATCTTCCCATGGCAAGTTTACCGGAACCACACCAAATTGAGTGAGGAATCGACCCGCAGTTGGGAAGGTAAAGATACGTTTGCCTTTCAGATCGGCAAGGCTGTTAATTGGATCTTTGGTGGCAAAATGACACGGATCCCATGAACCAGCAGAAATGTGTTTTACCCCAACTTTGGAATATTCTTCGTCCCAGATTTCGTTCAAACCATATTGGTTAAACAAAACAGGCACGTCCAAAGAATAACGGGATGCAAATGGGAAATATCCGCCAAAAACGGTTACGTCCGTGGGCGATGCCATCGAGTCGTCATCCGATTGAACGGCATCAATTGTGCCGCGCTGCATTGCTTGGAATAACTCGCCCGTTGGCACCAGTTGATCTGCAAAGAAGAGTTCAATCTGCATACGGTCGCCCGCAATTTTGTTGAACATTTCGATCGCAGGCACAATCACCTCGGCGGCCAATGATGCGCCTGCATATGTTTGCATGCGCCATTTGATTGTGGTTTGGGCAACTGCCGGAGCCGCGAGAGCCGCTGCTGGTCCAGCAATTGCTGCACTTTGAATAAACTTACGTCTTGTTGTCATGTTCTTCTCCTTGGTTGGGTTGGTGTTAATTAGGGTTTGTTGTAAACATAATCAGGAAGCCATGTGGCAATGCCTGGGAAGGTCATAACCAGCGCCAGCGCCAGAACCATCAGCAGGACAAACGGCGTGATAGAAGCGTAGATGTCACGCAGTGTAATTTCGGGTGGCGCCATGGCGCGCATCAAGAACAGATTGTACCCAAAAGGCGGGGTCATATAGGCGATCTGTGTCGTGATTGTGTACAGAATCCCATACCAAATCAGATCGAAACCCAACTCTCCCACTAATGGGACATAAAGTGGTGCGACAATCACCAGCATTGCTGTGTCGTCCAAGAATGTCCCCATCAGGATAAAGCTCAGTTGCATCAAAATCAAGATCATCCACGGGCTGAGGTTTAACTTGTCGGTGAAAACACTTTCAATCGCTTTGACAGCGCCAAGACCATCGAACACCGCACCAAAGGCAAGCGCCGCGAGGATGATCCACATAAACATGCAGGTGATGCCAAGGGTGTTGCGCACCGAATTTTCAAAAACTTGTTTGGTCATCCGCCCCTTGATCACGGCGGCGGCGAATGCAGCCATTGCGCCGATTGCCGAACTTTCGACCAGGGACGTCCAACCGTTTACAAACGGAACCATCATGGTTGCGAAAATGATAATGGGTAACAATCCCGCACGCAGCAGGCGGAGTTTTTCAGCGCGTGGAATGTCGCGCTCATCGGCGGGAAGGACGGGGCCAAGGACAGGATTAATCCGGCATCGCACCACGATGTAAATCACAAACATGGTGGCCATCATCAATCCCGGAATGACACCAGCCAACCACAATTGTCCAACCGGTTGACGCGCGATCATTGCATACAGCACCAGCACCACCGATGGCGGCACCAGAATACCCAGCGATGAGCCCGCCTGAATGACACCGGTTACCATGCGTTTATCGTATCCGCGTTTTAGCAATTCGGGCAGGGCGATAGTCGAACCGATAGCCATCCCCGCAACAGACAGGCCGTTCATTGCCGAAATTAAGACCATCAAACCGATGGTGCCAATCGCCAATCCGCCGCGCAACCCGCCCATCCAGACGTGGAACATTTTGTACAGATCGTCGGCGATTTTGGATTCAGACAAAACATAGCCCATGAAAATAAACATCGGCAATGTCATCAAGGGGTACCATTTCATCAGTTTCATCGCTGCCGAGAAACCCAGATCAAAACCACCCTTGTCACCCCACAGCAACAAGGACGCGACCACGGCGATAAAGCCAATCGCACCAAAGACCCGCTGACCGGTTAACAACATCAGCATCATTGATGAAAACATCAACGTGGCAATCATTTCATAGGACATCAGATTGCCTCGCCTTTAAGTCGCAGCACGTCTTTGAGCAGTTCGGAAATGCATTGTAAAAGCATCAAGAATATTCCCAGCACCATCACGGATTTAATCGGCCAAAGGTAGGGGCGCCACGCTGTTGGAGAGCGTTCCATGCGGCCGACTTCCTCGGATCCTGTTATTAGGCCGCCAAAGAACGAGAAGGGTTCTGTTCCCCAATAGCCAAGGGAATATGCGGTCGAACTGATCCCGCCATACAGCAAAACGCCTAGGTAAAAAATCAGGAAGAAAATTGTTAACAGGTCAAACCATGCTTTTTTACGCAGTGACCATTCGCCGTAGAGCAAATCCATACGGACGTTCGATCCCAACTGAATGGAATAGGGCCCGCCAAGGATATAGTAGGCAACCATGAGAAACTGTGCTATTTCCAGCGTCCAAAGGGATGGGTAGAAAAATGTTTTGCTGATTGATGACCACAGCAACACCGCCATCAGCGCGAAAATACCGTACATCATGATCCGCCCAACGCGGTGGTTAAACCCGTCAACGATGCGGATATATCCGTGAATTAAGCCACGCATTTGACCACACCTTTGACATTGATTTGGTGACAGGCATCCGCCAACCACGTGGCGATCATTTGCGCCATTTGGATTTGTTGATCTTGGGTGGCAATCAGGTCATTGCGAATTTCCAGCATGACATTCATGTGCCCCGCTGAAATCGCATGTTCTGTGAGTGTGTGGGTCACACCGTGATCGGGCCCATAGGGTTCGTTACGCTGAATGACATATGCGGTGTGATCTGGTGCGGATTTTAATAACGCATCGGCCAAACGGGTATCACTGTCATGCAGAACGCCAATTTCCACCTGGCGTTTTTTGCCATGGAAAATAGGGGTAAAGCTGTGGATAGTGACGATAATGGGGTTGTTTTGTTTGTTGATGGCAGCGGCAAGGGATGCGCGAAATGGTTCGTAATAATTTTCGACGCGCGCGGTTTTTTCAATATGGGTTAAATCTCGATTACCCGGTACATCGATGATTTCACTGCGTTCAGGCATTGCTGACGGCGCGGATGGGGGGCGGTTACAATCGTAAACCAAGCGTGAAACCACGCCTTGAACCAAAACGGCATCCAATGTGCGCGACAGAGTTTGTGCAACCACCGCAGCACCTGGATCCCACGCAACATGACTTTGGCGATCATCAGGCAACAGTCCAAGGTTATTGAAATCCGTCGGAATGAAATGTGTCGCGTGTTCACAAACCAACACAACAGATGATGCCCCGTTCGGATTAACCGTTTGAGATGCGTTATTGGAAATAATTGTGGTGTTTGGCGTCATTTCTGTCTCCGTTGGTATAAAGTGCTTGCAAACAGTAGATTCTGTCAACAGAATTCTGTAATAAATATATCAAGACGGTACTAGTTGTTATATTTTCAATCAAAATGGGAACGTTATGTCGGATACTGCACTTACAATTTCGGACCGGATACAACAGGCACTTGATCATTTGACACGTGCGGAGCGTCAGTTGGCGCACTCGATTTTGGAAAACTATCCAGCGTCGGGGTTAGGGCCGCTGTCTGCATTAGCAAAAGACGCCGAAGTATCGGTACCTACGGTTGCCCGCATGGTGCAAAAACTGGGTTTCAAAGGGTATCCTGAATTTCAATCTGAACTGCGCAAAGAGTTAAAGGCCAAGGTGAAAAATCCCATCGCCAAACATGATACATGGGCCGAGGGCGCGCCGTCAGAGCATATTTTGAACCGGTTCACAGATTCGGTGATTGATAATATCAAACACACACTGGGACAGATCGAGCCGGATTTATTCGATCAAGCCTGTGAATTGGTCGCGGATACGGATCACCACCTGTATATTGTTGGTGGGCGTATTACGCATACACTTGCCGAATATTTATTTTTGCACATGCAGGCCATTCGTCCCAATATCACCCATATTCAGTCGACATCGAATGCCTGGCCGCATTATTTGCTGGATGTAAAACCGAATGATGTTTTTGTTATTTTCGATATGCGCCGTTATGAAAACAACACGCTAAAATTGGCCGAGATTGCCCATACGAAGGGCGCCAAGGTGATTTTGATTACGGATCAGTGGCGTTCACCCGTGCATCAATTGGCAGAGATAAGTCTGAGCAATCGCATTGTGGTGCCATCCGCATGGGATTCTGCGGCAACAACGCTACTGCTTGTGGAAACCATGATTGCGGCGGTGCAAAATCTGAACTGGGGCGATACCAAAGATCGCATGGAACAGCTTGAAGAGATGTTTGATCAAACCAAGTTGTTTCGCAAGTTTACGTAAACGGTGCGAACGGTTGTTAATCTGGCGCGTTGTTCAGCGTGAGGAGGGGGCGTGTTCAAATTTGAGTGATTACTTATTAAAAATATTGAGCCATCGCTTAAGGAGTTGCAGTAAGGTTGAAACTCATTACTTGCATAATGAGGCCGCGTAGTTTTCGCATAATTTAATGTGCCCAAGGAGGCGACATGACTGACCAAACATCCCCACTGCGTATCGATATTATTTCGGACGTGATGTGCCCATGGTGCGTCATTGGCTATCGCCAATTGGCCATTGCATTAAAGGAAAAAAATATTGCGCATGAAATCCATTGGCATCCGTTTGAATTGAACCCAAACATGCCAGCAGAGGGTCAGGATATGCGCGAGCATTTGGTCGAAAAATATGGCACAACGCCGCAGCAATCGGATGAAAACCGCGCGCATATGTCTGCGCTTGGGGATGAGGTTGGATTTAAGTTCGATTTTGCAGAAGGTTTTCGGATGCACAACACGTTTAACACACATCAGTTATTGCATTGGGCAGACAGCCAAGGCCGCAAGCATGACCTGAAGCAAGCGTTGTTTACCGCGCATTTCACGAATGCACGCGATCTGTCAAATCCGATGGTGTTGGTGGATGTTGCAGCCGAGATTGGATTGGATCGTGACGAGGCGAAAACCGTATTGGACGATCAGAGATTTGCAGATGAGGTGCGCCAAGAACAGAAGTCATGGACACAGCAAGGTATTCAAGGTGTACCCGCAATTGTGTTTGGTCGTCAGCATTTGGTTACAGGGGCACAGGGTGTTGATAATTATAAGAGAATTCTTGAGCGTCACTAGGCTGTGAAATCTCTTGGGGGCTGAGCATAGAAGACTTGCAACACTTGGCGGAAGACATGGCATTTGAAAATGAGGGATTGCGTGTGAATGGATGATTGTCTTATAATTTATATTATGTTAATTATATGACTACTGCCAAGTGTTTATTCCATACACTATGTCAGGATGTCGTGACAAAAAGTCAATGATTTGGCCAGTTTATCAACCTCTTGGGTTGTGTTGTACATTGCAAAAGATGCACGCGCAGTTGCCGTTAGGCCAAGATGTTTCATCAAAGGCTGTGCGCAATGATGACCAGCGCGTACGGCAATGCCTTGTTGATCAATGATGGTTGAAACATCATGTGGATGCCCAATACCGTCGATTGTGAACGAGAATATTGCGCCCTTAGTCGCTGTTTCGCCTTGGATGTTGAGCCAATTTAATTTCGATAATTCCTGGGCTGCATAATCTCTTATCTGGGCTTCGTGAACGGCGATGTTATCCATTCCAATGTCAGTAAGGTAATCGATAGCTGCGCCCAGACCGATCATTTGGACGATACCTGGTGTGCCTGCCTCGAATTTATGTGGGCCTGAATTATACGTCAGGGTTTCACGATCAACAGTTTTGATCATGTCGCCGCCACCCATGAATGGGCGCATTTCATCTTGGCGATCCTTACGGATGTAAATTGCGCCTGATGATGATGGGCCGTATAATTTGTGACCCGTGATGGCAAAAAAGTCGCATCCAATTTCTTGAACGTTTACAGGCATATGCACGGCAGATTGTGATCCATCTACCAGGACTGCAACGCCGCGTTCACGTGCGGCCGTACAGATAGATTTGACGTCCACAACGGTGCCCAATACGTTCGACATTTGCGTAATTGCAATCAATTTTGTCTTAGGTGTGATGGCATCGATCACGGCTTGTGGATCCAGTGACCCGTCGGGGGCAGTTTCGACCCATTTAATGACAACACCTTGGCGTTCGCGCAGAAAATGCCATGGAACGATATTAGCGTGGTGTTCCATGATCGATAAAATAATCTCGTCACCGGCCTGTAGGCGTGGCGCTGCCCATGCATAAGACACCATGTTGATGCCCTCTGTGGTGCCAGAGTTGAAAATGATCTCTTCGGGAAATTCTGCACCTAGAAAATGTTGAATTTTGCCGCGCACAGCTTCGTAATTGTCCGTAGCAATATTCGAAAGGGTGTGTAAGCCTCTGTGAACATTGGAATATTCTTCAGAGTATGCTTTGGTAACGGCGTCGATTACCGCCTGTGGTTTTTGGGCAGATGCACCGTTATCTAGATAGACCAGCGGTTTATTGTTCACAGTCCGCGACAATATCGGAAAATCCTTGCGAATTTTATTCACATCAAACATCGCCAAATTCCAATTCTTTTAGGTTCGCAAACCATTGCCAGAAAAATATCAACATTGTCACCACGCCTGTGATTAACTGTAAACTGGGGACGTAGATCGCAATAGCAGCGGACAGCAACATTGCAGGTGCGGCAACTATGCCTGCCCAAAACAATGCACGCCGTGCACCAACATGATCGCCCTGCCCGTTAAAGCGCGCCAAAACAATGCGCGAAATTGCCGCGATACCATACATTAAGAGCGGCATCATAAATACTGATGCGATAAATTGTGCCGCGGCCATCGCGGACAAACTGCCATCCGTTATGAACGCTTCTTTCGCAATTTCTGGAAGCAGTGATAAAAAGCTGAGCCCACCAAACAGTAATGCGAAAAACAATGTTTGCTCTTCGCGTATCCCATCCGCAATCTGGCGACGCATTTCACGGCGCGGATTTTTGTAGGCCGCGCCGATGTCGTTCACCAGTGCCATTAGACGCTGTGTCGCGCCATCCATGCCGCCAAACGGTCACGGATGTCAGATGCGAGGTCATCGTTGTCGATCTCGTCTATGGCTTCGTTAAGGAAGGCGAGAACCAACATATTTTGGGCTTGTGCGCGTGGAACACCGCGTGAAACCAGATAGAACAATGCGTCTTCGTCAATTGCACCAACGGTTGAACCGTGGGAACAGGCAACATCGTCGGCATAGATTTCCAATTCTGGTTTTGCCAAGAAATTGGCATTTTCATCCAACAACAGGCCTTGGGAAATTTGATAACCGTCGGTTTTTTGGGCGTGTGGTTTCACCAAAATTTTACCTTGGAAAACACCCGTTGCACCGTTGCGCAGTACCTTTTTGAAAACCTGTCTGCTCTCGCAATTCACTGAATCGTGGGTTACAAAAACGGTGTCGTCGTGATGAAATCCTGTGCCGTCACCCGCACATGCACCCGCGACAGTTGCTTTTGCATCATCGCCTGTGAATTCTAAAACTGCATCATTGCGCGTTAACACGCCATTCATTGTCATTGTGAACGAACGTAAAATGCTGTTCTGCGCAAGGCGTCCAAACATGTGGGTCACTGTTTTGCGATCGTGATCGCGCCCTTGGGTGCGGACATGATGAAATTGTGCGTTATCTGCGACATCCACTTCTAAAACGGAATTGAAACGTGCGGCGCCTGCCCCACTTTCGAGCAGAGTAAATTCGCCACCTTTGTCGATTTTGACAACGTGGTGAACCATCGCATCCGACGTTTCCGCGTTGTGGATATAACGGATTGCCAATGGTTTTTCGCATTTGCCAGTCACGTGAATGACCAAACCTTGGTCAGCGACGGCGGTATTTAATGCCGCCAGTGGGCGTTGCACTGGAGTTTGACCATTGGATTCGAGTTTTCCAAACAAGTCTTTGGCCCAATGGATGTCCATGGCCGTTGCATTTGCCAGCGTTTCAATATTTGCGCCGCTTAATGTCAGGTCATCGGATTGTGCGGGATCAAAAATGCCATCAACAAACACAATGCGCACGCGGTCAACGTGATCAAACATTGGTGCATCGTCATTGGAAAACAGTGCGGCCGGTGCGGTTGGCACAGCCGTCAGCGCTGATGGATCAGTATAGCGCCAGTATTCGTCACGCTTGTGTGGTGCGCCCTGTGCGTTGAAAATACCCATAGCCGTGGCACGCGCATCATTTGCCCATTTCGCGCCTGTCGGTGCGGGGAAATGCGCCGACAATGCCGTAGCACCGTCCAATTTTGGTTGAGAAACAGCCATGTTTATGCAACCTCTGCCAAAATATCAGCATAGCCGTTATTTTCGACCTCAAGCGCCAATTCAGGACCACCTGATTTCACGATGCGACCATCGGCCATGATGTGTACAAAGTCAGGTTTGATGTGATCCAGCAAGCGTTGATAGTGGGTGATCACAAGGAACGAACGTTTGCCGTCGCGTAGGGCATTCACACCCTTGGCCACCAATTTCATCGCGTCGACGTCCAGACCAGAGTCCGTTTCATCCAATACACACATCTTTGGCTCTAACATTGCCATTTGCAGGATTTCATTACGTTTCTTTTCGCCACCAGAAAAGCCGACGTTGACAGGACGTTTCAGCATGTCAGCATCAATTTCTAATGATTTTGCTTTGGCGCGAACGATCTTTAGGAACTCGCCCGCGGATAATTCGTCTTCGCCACGTGCTTTGCGTTGTGCGTTTACGGCGGTGCGTAGGAAGGTCATGTTGCCAACACCGGGTATTTCAACGGGGTATTGGAAGGCCAAAAACAGGCCAGCGGCTGCACGCTCTTCTGGCTCCATGTCCAACAGGTTTTCGCCGTAGAGTTCAGCAGAGCCGCCAGTGACTTCGTAGCCATCCTTGCCTGCCAAAACATATGATGTGGTTGATTTACCGGAACCGTTTGGCCCCATGATTGCGTGGACTTCGCCCTCGCCTATTTGTAAATCAACGCCTTTAAGGATTTGTTTATCTTCTTCAAGTCCAACTTGTAGATTTTTAATACTTAGCATCATTTCTCTCTAGCTTCCATTTCTGAAATTTGTTTACTGCGTTCTTGGTCAATACTTTCTTGGCGCAATTTGCGCAGTCTTTCTATTTCTGAAGCTCGTTTCTGTTTCAATCGAAAAGAGCTTTTTAGCCCGATAAAACCGCCTATAACCATCGCGAAAATCAATATGATGCTATTTGGCAGTGAGCCTTTAAATATTAATGAAAAGGCGATGAATGCAACGACTGTCACTAACAGAGAAAAAATGGTAGCAGTTATACCATCGCTTCCAAGCTTGTTCGCTAATTCTGCGTCGTTAAAATTACGATTGAACATTTTATCCTACTGAGCCTTCCAAGCTTATAGCGACCAATGCCTGTGCTTCCATGGCGAACTCCATGGGCAAGGCTTGTAATACTTCTTTGGCAAATCCGTTGACGATCAATGCGACCGCCTCTTCTTCGCCCATACCGCGTTGGCGGCAATAGAACATTTGTTCATCGTCCACTTTGGATGTTGTCGCTTCGTGTTCGACACGTGCGGTGTTGTTTTTGACTTCGATATACGGAACCGTGTGGGCGCCGCATTTGTCACCGATTAGGAGTGAATCACACTGTGTATAGTTACGTGCATTTGCGGCCTTGGGATGCATCGAAACCAGCCCGCGATAGGTGTTTTGTGCGCGACCCGCAGAGATCCCTTTGGACACGATCCGCGATTTGGTATTTTTACCAAGGTGGATCATTTTTGTGCCCGTATCGGCCTGTTGGTAATTGTTGGCGATGGCGATGGAATAAAATTCGCCTTGGCTGTCGTCACCGCGCAGGATGCACGAGGGGTATTTCCATGTGACGGCCGAACCTGTTTCCACTTGTGTCCACATCACCTTGGCGCGGTCACCACGGCAATCGGCGCGTTTGGTTACGAAATTGTAAATCCCACCCTTGCCGTTTTCATCACCGGGGAACCAGTTTTGAACGGTCGAGTATTTGATTTCAGCGTCTTCTTGGATCACCAATTCGACCACGGCGGCGTGCAATTGTGCCACGTCGCGTTGTGGGGCTGTACACCCTTCGAGGTAGGAAACATATGATCCCTTTTCGGCGATGATTAATGTACGCTCGAATTGACCAGTGTTTTCGGCGTTAATGCGGAAATATGTGGATAATTCCATGGGGCATTTCACGCCTTCGGGAATATAAACGAACGACCCATCTGAAAACACGGCGGAATTCAGTGTGGCGTAAAAGTTGTCGGACTGTGGAACCACAGAGCCGATGTATTTTTTCACCAAATCTGGATGCTCTTTTAGGGCTTCGGAAATTGACATGAAAATCACGCCAGCTTTCTTTAGCTCTGCTTGGAACGTTGTACCCACGGATACGGAATCAAATACCGCGTCCACCGCAACCTTGCGTTCGCCTTCGGGGGCTTCAACACCCGCCAGCAATGCTTGTTCCTTCAATGGAATGCCCAGTTTAGCATAGGTTTCCAACAATTTTGGATCAACATCATCCAACGATTTTGGCTTTTCGCCAGCCATCGATTTTGGACGTGCATAATAATAAATATCTTGGAAATTGATCTTGGGATAGTCGACCATCGCCCAATCGGGTTCTTCCATTTGTTTCCAGCGTTCAAACGCCGCCAAACGCCATTCCAGCATCCATTCAGGCTCTTCATTCTTTTCAGAAATCAAACGTACGATATCCTCGTTTAAACCAAGGGGCGCGTATTCCATTTCGACGTCCGTTGAGAACCCGTGCTTGTAGGTTCCGCTGAGCGTTTTTACCGCCTCGACGGTTTCGGCTTCGACGCCGTCTTTTGCAATCATGTCTGTCATATTGACGCTCCTTTATGCGTTTCGTGCCGCAAATTTTTTATAGGCTGTGATCCATGCATCGGCAAAGTTCATCACCTGTTGTTCTGTGGTTGTTGGGCCTATGGACACCCGCACCGCGCTTGACGCGGTAATGTCATCATATCCCATGGCCTTCAAGACCCGACTGGTCTTTACCTTGCCGCTGGAACAGGCAGAGCCCGCGGAAATTGCAAATCCTGCTAAATCCATATTCATCACTTGGGTTTCGCCCTTCCAACCTGGAATGGCGAAGTTGCTGGTGTTGGGTAGGCGGTTTACGTCTTTGCCAAAAATTATGACCTTGCTTGTGGCATCTAAAATGCGTGCTTCCATTTGGTCGCGCAACGCTTGCACATTTTCCCAAACACCATTTGCTAGATCCTGTGCTGCGGCGGTTGCTGCTGCGCCAAATCCGACAATGCCAAGTAGGTTTTCAGTACCGGAGCGACGCCCCTGCTCTTGGCCACCGCCTTTGATTTGGGGTTTGATGTCTATGCCGTCGCGCACGATCAATGCGCCGACCCCTGTGGGGCCGCCAATTTTATGCGCGGATAATATTGCGCTGTGTACATCGAGCCAGTTAAAGGACACAGGCAGTTTGCCAAAAACTTGAACCTGATCGCTCATAACGGCACCTTGGACAGTGCCGCCTTGCAAAATACCAGTTTCGCTGTTTGCGCCCTGCATCACAAAGCTGTCAGCGCCCTGTGCCAACCCGTCGGAATTTACATCCAATGAAGATGCGCCATGAACCTGTACACAGTCATGTTCGATGCCAGCACAGCGCAGTTCGCGCCCTGACATCATCAAACCTGCGGCTTCGGTCGCGCTCCCTGTCCAAATAATGCCGTTGACATCACAACCAAATGCATCTGCAACCTGGGCGCGCGCGCGTTCCATTAACCCCTTGGCTTTACGCCCCTCTGCGTGGACGCTGGATGGGTTGCCCACCACATCCATCGCCGCGATCATTGCATCCCGCGCTTCTGACCTTAGCGGCGCCGTGGCGTTCCAGTCTAAGTACACGCGGTTCATCCTTCGTCCACCAATTGAAACAAGGACGGAACGGCGGGGCACGGTGCCACTTGGTTTTCAACCAAATCCGACAGGCGAGTGGTGTGCAGGAAAACGTAAACTTGCGCCGACAGGCTCTCCCATAAGCGGTTGCTAAGGGATTGTGCGCGTGTGCCTGACGATGCGCCTGAAACGCCCGCTCCTTTGGATAGGGCATTCATGTCTTCGTCGACCGCACTTAGGATGTCGGACACGCGAATTGCGTCTGTTGGTTTTGCCAATTTGTAACCGCCACCGGGGCCGCGCACCGACGAAACAATTTCAGCACGGCGTAATTTTAGGAACAGTTGTTCCAAATAGTTCAGCGAAATATCCTGACGATCCGAGATTTCACCCAATGAAACTAGGCCTTTTTGACCCTCGATCGCCAAATCGACCAAGGCAATCATCGCATATCTGCCTTTTGTGCTGAGTTTCATTGCAATTTGGGTCCAATTTAGTTGACGAAAGCGCACCAAATCCTTAGTCACAGTGGTTAGCGCGGGGTGCATTCCTCGATTTAGAACCATTCTAAAGTTTCTGACCATTTTCGTCAAGTATTGAAATGCCAGCAACTGGATAAAACGCGAAAAGAGCAGATTACAGATGCCAGAAGTCATTTTCCCAGGCCCCGATGGTCGCCTTGAAGGTCGTTATCACCCCCAAAAAGCCAAGGACGCGCCGATTGCAATTCTGTTGCATCCACATCCGCAATTTGGCGGCACGATGAATAACAAAGTTGTCTATAATCTGCACTATGCGTTTTATAATATGGGATTCACGGTTCTGCGGTTCAATTTCCGTGGTGTGGGTCGTTCGCAAGGCGAATATGACCAAGGAATTGGCGAGTTGTCCGATGCGGCATCTGCATTGGATTATTTGCAGGCCATGAACCCAAATGCGAAACATTGTTGGGTTGCTGGATTTAGTTTTGGTGCGTGGATTGGGATGCAGTTGTTGATGCGTCGCCCAGAGATTTCGGGTTTTATTTCGGCGGCTCCGCCCGCAAACACTTATGACTTCAGCTTTCTGGCACCCTGCCCCTCGTCTGGCTTGATTATTAACGGATCAGCGGATCGTGTGGTTCCACCCGCGGATGTCGAAGGTTTGGTTGGCAAATTGCACGAGCAAAAAGGCATTACAGTCACGCATGAGGTGATTGAGGGTGCTGGTCACTTCTTTGAAAATGACCACATGGATACAATGATCGGTTCAGTTGACGATTATGTACGCCGCCGACTGACTGAAACAACACGGTAATCAAAGGCGGCATGAGCCGCCTTTTTTATGGTTCGGATATTTGCCCACCACAAACCGGAGATTTACATCCAGTGGTTCCCATGGCCGACGTTGGCAGTTGAGCAATCACTCGTGCGGCCAAATAACCAAATGCCTGTGCTTCGAACATGTCGCCATCAAAACCAACCGCTTCGACAGGTTCAATTGATTGCGCAAGGCTGTTTTTTAAACCATTCATAATTACAGGATTATGTCGCCCACCACCGCACACCAACCACCGCGCTGGGTCTTCTTTGAAATGGGCTTGCGCCGCATAAACACTGGCGACGCAGATGGCTGTTAATGTGGCTGCACCATCCGCATCGGATAAGTCACGCACCAATTCCAGAATATCAGAAAAATCATTCCGATCCAAAGACTTGGGCGGTACTCTTTCGAAATATTTGGATTTAAAAAATGTTTCCAATGCGGGTAAATGGACTGTGCCCTGCAAAGCAAGTTGCCCATCTTTGTCAAATGATTGGCCGGTGCGGTCGAGTAGAAAATCGTTTATTGGTGCATTCGCGGGCCCAGTATCAAACGCCAATACGGCACCATCTGCTTCTGGTGATGGTTTACTTGGATCGACGAAACTGACGTTACCAACCCCGCCGAGGTTCAAAAATACCACAGGGGCATGCATACCCAAGACTTTGGCACAGGCGAAATGAAAAAATGGTGCTAAGGGCGCACCTTGACCGCCTGCGGCAACGTCGGCAGTGCGAAAATCCCAAACAACACGTTTCCCAGATGCGCGCGCCAATGCCGCGCCGTCACCCAGTTGGAACGTGCGACCCTTTGCAGGGTCATGGTTTATGGTTTGACCATGAAAACCCACCAGGTCTGCATCAGGCAATGCATTTATGACCTCAAGATGTGCTGAATGAATGATCTCATTGGCGTCCTCGAAGCCACCCTGTTCGGGCCAACGCCCCAATGCGGCGCGCAACACAGACTGTTCGTTGTGTGTGTAAGGGCGAAAATATGTGCCCTCAAAATCAAGAATGCGGCGGCCATCTGTTAAACAAATTGCACCATCCACGCCATCAAGCGAGGTTCCCGACATTAAACCAAGACTACGATAAATCATAAACTTACCTCTCCTACTTGCCACGCCATAATATGCCGCTAAAAGGGCTTAACACCCTCAAAAGAAAGCAAAGCGATATGACTTACAAGCCCAAATCGGCATTTCTGATTGAAATGCAAACGCGGGGCTTCTTGCAGGACTGCACAGACCTACAGGGGCTTGACCAGCGGCTACTGCAAGGCGCGATGCCTGCTTATATCGGTTTTGATGCGACGGCAGACAGCCTGCATATTGGATCGTTAATCCAGATTATGATGCTGCGTTGGTTGCAAAAAACGGGACATAAACCAATGCCCTTGATGGGTGGCGGTACGACCAAAATCGGCGATCCGTCGGGCAAAGATGAATCGCGCCAACTGATTACATCCGATTTGATCAACGAAAACATTGCGGGCATTCAAAAGGTGTTCGCGAAATACCTTGATTTTGGTGAGGGTGAAACCGACGCCATGATGATTAATAATGCACTGTGGTTGGACAAGTTAAATTATATCGAGTTCCTGCGCGACATTGGTAAGCATTTCACCATTAACCGCATGATTTCAATGGAGAGTGTTAAGCTACGACTGGATCGTGAACAACCACTGACATTCCTTGAATTTAACTATATGCTGTTGCAAGCCTATGATTTCATGGAATTAAACAACCGCTACGGTGTGGCCATGCAAATGGGTGGCTCGGATCAATGGGGCAATATTGTTAATGGTATCGACCTGACGCGCCGCTTGAACCAACAAACGGTTTTCGGGCTGACCACGCCGCTGTTGACCAAGGCAGATGGTTCAAAGATGGGGAAATCGGCCAACGGTGCGATTTGGTTGAACGCGGATAAATTATCGCCTTACGAATTTTGGCAATTTTGGCGTAATACATTGGATGCCGATGTTGGTAAGTTCCTGAAATTGTTCACAGAGCTACCTGTAGCCGAGTGTGAACGTTTGGGCGCTTTACAGGGACAAGACATCAACGAAGCAAAGATCGTTTTGGCCAACGAAGTGACGAAATTATGCCACGGCGAACAGGCCGCAGTGAATGCAGCGACGACAGCGCAAAAAGTGTTTACCGAGGGATCTTCGGATGACAATTTGCCGACCCTTGAACTGAGCGCGGCAGAGGCGGCGGATGGGTTGAGTTTTACGCAAGCATTAGTGCGCGCGTCACTGGCTCCTTCAGGGAAAGAGGCCAAACGGATTATCGCAGGTGGTGGTGCGCGCTTGAATGATACGCCGATAACCGATGCCGGCTATATGTTGTCCGCGCAGGAGTTGGCGCAGACACCAAAGATTAGTGCGTCTAAAAAGAAACATGCGTTGATCAAGGTCATTTGATCACAGGCGGCGGGAATTGCCGCCGCTTTAGTTTCCTAACATCCATTTTCCATTTGGGTTAAATGCATGGAACGCGAACGCGAATGCGACATCGTGAACCACATCTTTGCCTGCTTTGTCTGTGACGCGAATGGCGCCAATATCACGCCCCTTGCTGATTTCGCGTGTATCCAGTGCGGACGAGGTTCCTTTGGTCCAGCTAAATGTCAGCCCCTCTTCGTTAAGAACCTGTGCCTTACTGATCCGTTGGAGCGGCCATGCACGATCACCAACCACAACGACACGCGCCATTGGATTGATTCCATTGGGTGGGTTTTCACCATTGTATAAAAATGGGCGCCCTGTGTCGTAACCTGCGTATGGGTTTTGCCCGTATGGTCGATTGACTTGTGGTTCGCGTTGAACCAATCCATCGGGGTTTCTCTCTTTGAAATTCCCCCAACTTTCCATCCGACTTGGAAGTTTTGTCAGTTTTTTATTCAACAGTTCGCCAACGATTGCTTCGCCAGTGAATTGTTGCCACCAACTCTCGGTTTGGTGGTCATACATGATCATATCTGAATTGCGTAGCATGCCAGAAACCCCCATTGTCAGGATCTGTCCGTCAAGACGCCGATCAAATACCACGCCAGAGTTACACAATGGACAGAAAGTGATTGCGATTGGTACATTACCAACGCGATCATTCACAATTTCATGCCACATCAAATAACGGATGGGATATGCGCGGCCAAGTTCGCCATCGATGTTGATTGATATCACTGGTTCCCGGTCGGACAATCCGTCGGCATTGGCGATAACGTCCATAACAGGGTCAAGAATTGCGGGAATGCCGTCTTTGCCAGGGCCACCATCCAATACTGAATTAAAATCAATGGATGTTTTGCTGAAATCCGTATTTTTCCAAACATTTTTCCAAAATTTTGGTTGTGCGGAAACACCGAACGCGAATGTTAGTGCAATAAACAAGCTAAGGATAAATTTAAACATAAAAGCCCTCCATCATTGATGGGAGGCTAATTATTTTATGAGCCAAGTATAGCCCTTCTCACGACCAATTGATCATTCGTCAGATTTGATCCATACGCGCGTCATAACGTCAGGATCGCTGACTGCGCCGTTTGAAGAATCCGATCCCAACTTAATGCTATCGACAATATCTTGGCCCGCCATCACCCGACCAACAACTGTGTATTGACCATCCAGATGTGTCGCGGGCTCTAATGTAATAAAGAATTGTGCGTTTGCAGAGTTTGGATTTTGTGACCTTGCCATACCGACGACACCACGATCAAACGACACGTCGGAAAATTCGGCCACGAGGTCAGGATAGTTTGATCCACCCTGCCCTGCGTAACGTGGTTTGAAACCTTCACGCTTGCCAAATTTCACATCGCCTGTTTGCACCATGAAACCCGCGATAACGCGGTGGAAAACCACGTCGTCATAGGCGCCATCGCGTGTCAACGTTTTGATCCGTTGGACATGTTTGGGTGCCACATCGGGCAATAACTCGATTTCGATAATGCCGTTTGCTTGGCCTGACACTTCGATCATCAATGTGTTTTCTGGATCGGCTGCGTAAACGCTGCCGGCCAAGGTTAAAAACACCATGCTCAGTGTTGCAGTGATTATGCGCATCATAGATCTGCTGCCACTTTCATTGAAATCATGCGATCAGGCGCGTGTGGTGGTTCACCGCGGACGATTGCGTCGACATGTTCCATGCCTGACGTTACGCGGCCATAAACGGTGTATTGGCCGTTCAAAAAGTTGTTATCGCTAAAATTGATGAAAAATTGTGAATTTGCAGAGTCTGGGTTGGCAGAACGCGCCGCACCAATTGTGCCACGATCGTGGGGAAGTTTGGAAAACTCGGCCGGAACGTTTGGTAAATCTGATCCACCAGTGCCAGCAGCACCAATGTTAAAGCCATCTTCCATATCGCCATTTTGGACGTCGCCCGTTTGTGCCATAAAGCCATCGATGACGCGGTGAAAACATACATTGTCGTAATGTCCGGCGCGCGCCAATTCTTTCATGCGTGCACAATGAAGTGGTGCCACATCGGGCAACAATGCGATATGCACTGGGCCGTCTTTCAATTCGATGATGATTGTGTTTTCGAGATCTTGGTTATCGGACATGTTTTCGCCTAGCTGGTTTTGAATTCGCATCAGAAATAGGGAAAATCAGGGTGAAATGAAAGCCGAAAATACAAAACCACCAGTTAGGAGAATTTTTGCCTTAATGCCTGTTCAACACCGGGTGTGACGAATTTTGAAACATCACCACCAAGGCGCGCGATTTCCTTTACCAGACGTGATGCAATTGCTTGGTGTTTTGCTTCTGCCATCAGGAAAACTGTTTCAACGCGGTCGTTCATGGCGCGGTTCATACCGACCAATTGGAATTCATATTCAAAATCGGAAACGGCGCGTAATCCACGAATAATCAACTGTGCGCCGACCTCTTCGGCCTTATCAATCAGCAGGTTTTCAAACGGTTCAACGATGATTTCAGTACCGCTTAGATTAATCTCGTTTAAATGACGTTCGATCATTTCCACACGCTCTTCTAGTGAGAAAAGTGGGCCTTTATCGCGGTTAATCGCGACTCCGATAACAAGGCGATCAACCAATGTGCAAGCACGCTTAATGATGTCAAGATGACCGACCGTGACCGGATCAAATGTACCTGGATAGAGTCCAACGCGCATTTTGAGAACCTCAGCTATTTATTGCACGCAATAGGAAACGTGGTTTTTGGTCAAGCGGAAAACAGCCTATTCATCTGAACGCATGGTAATTTATCCCCTGATCATTTCCACAATAGCGTTGTTTTCATTTTCGATAGCGTCAAGTCGTGCCTTGACCAAATCACCGATTGAAATCATCGCCAGCAATCCCGCACCGTCCATCACTGGAATGTGGCGAAAACGGCCGTTTGTCATGATTTGCAATACATCTTGGGCGCTGTCGTCGGCGGAACAGATTTTCACCTCTTTGGTCATCAAATCGCCAACCGTTTCGTTTAATACCATCGCGCCACGTGCGCCAAGCTCACGAACGATATCGCGCTCCGAAATAATACCTTGTATCGTGCTACCGTCACTGCTTGCAATGATTGCACCGATACGATGGTCCGACAACATAGATACTGCTGATTGAATTGATTCCTGCGGTGAAATGATATGAACAGGTTGCTTACCCTTGTCCGCAAGAATGCTTTTGATGAACATGCTAATATCTCCTTTTTGCCTGTGCTTACTTTATAACATGCGTAAATTAAAAAGTCACTTTACAGATTTCAAATCATGTCTTTGAGATAGAAACCAGTGTAGCTCGCCTTTTCTTTGGCAACTTGTTCTGGTGTTCCGACGGCAACAATCTCGCCGCCGCCATCGCCACCTTCGGGGCCGATGTCGATAATATGATCAGCAGTTTTTATCACATCCAAATTGTGTTCGATCACGATAACAGTGTTACCTTGGTCAACCAATTCATGTAATACTTTCAATAATTTACGAACGTCTTCGAAATGTAATCCTGTTGTGGGTTCATCCAAAATATACAATGTACGACCCGTCGATCGCTTGGCTAATTCTTTGGACAATTTAACACGCTGTGCCTCGCCACCTGACAAGGTTGTCGCGGGTTGACCAACCTTGATATAACCAAGTCCGACACGCATAAGTGCAGTCATTTTGTCACGAATACTTGGCACAGCCTTGAAGAAAACTTCGGCATCTTCGACGGTCATGTTCAGGACATCCGAAATGCTTTTGCCCTTGAACAGAACTTCCAGTGTTTCACGGTTGTAACGTTTGCCACGACAGGTTTCACATTCGACATAAACATCAGGTAAGAAGTGCATTTCGATTTTGATCAAACCATCACCTTGACATGCCTCGCACCGCCCGCCCTTGACGTTGAAACTAAAACGTCCCGGTTTGTACCCACGTGTTTTGGATTCCGGCAGCCCCGCAAACCAATCACGTATGGGCGTGAACGCACCCGTATACGTGGCCGGATTGGAACGTGGGGTTCGGCCAATTGCGCGTTGATCAATGTCAATCACCTTGTCTAAATACGTCAAACCTCGAATTTCGTCGCAATGTGCAGGTGTTTGTTTCGCACCATTCAGGCGCATAGATGCGGTTTTAAACAAGGTTTCGACGGTCAGTGTTGATTTACCGCCACCAGATACGCCTGTCACACAGGTGAATGTACCAAGTGGGAAGGTCGCATCAACACCCTTAAGGTTGTTGCCCGTGGCGTTGCTGACGACGATTTCTTTGCCGTTCCCTGTTCGGCGTTCTGTTGGCACTGCAATTTTTTTGGCGCCGCTAAGGTATTGGCCTGTTATCGACTTTTTATTTTTTATAATTTGTGCCGGTGTACCTTTGGCGATGATTTCACCGCCATGAACACCTGCACCCGGTCCAATGTCCAACACGTAATCGGCCGTGCGCACCGCCTCTTCGTCGTGTTCAACCACGATGACCGTATTGCCCTGATCGCGTAGGTTTTTTAGGGTTTCCAACAAGCGTCCATTGTCGCGTTGATGCAAGCCAATGGATGGTTCGTCCAACACATATAAAACACCTGTCAGTCCCGAACCAATCTGGCTGGCCAATCGAATGCGTTGGCTTTCGCCGCCCGACAATGTGCCAGAGTTGCGTGAAAGTGTGAGATAATTCAAACCTACATTGACCAAAAAACCAAGGCGTTCACGGATTTCCTTTAGGATGGCGATGGCAATGGCATTTTTCTGATCTGTCAGGCGTTCGGGAACGCTTTCGATCCAATCCAATGCCTCTTTGATCGACATCTGAACCACCTGCCCTACATGCAGATCAGCAATTTTGACGGCCAATGCTTCGGGACGTAAACGGAACCCATCACAAGATCCACAATGGCGGTTGTTTTGATAACGTTCGAACTCTTCGCGTATCCAATTGCTGTCGGTTTCGCGGTACCTGCGTTGCATATTTGGGATCACGCCCTCAAAATTGCGGGTCACTTCGTATACGCGCCCCCCTTCGTCATAGCGAAAGGCGATTTCATCTTTGCCAGACCCGTACAACATGACCTGTTGCACCTTTTTGGGCAGGTCACGCCATGCCGCATCCTTGTCAAATTCGTAATGTTTGGCCAATGCTTCGATGGTTTGGCGGAAATAGGGTGATTTGCCTTTGGCCCAGGGCGCCAATGCGCCACCGTACAAGCTTAACGACGGGTCGGGCACCACCAAGCGTTCATCAAAGAATAATTCTACGCCTAAGCCATCACATTCTGGGCATGCCCCAAAGGGCGCATTGAATGAAAACAAGCGTGGTTCGATTTCAGAAATTGTGAATCCACTGACGGGGCACGCGAATTTTTCCGAGAATGTCATCCGTTCAGGATCACCCTCTTTGGCCGCGATTTCCAAAATCGCGATGCCATCGGCCAGATCCAATGCCGTGCGAAAGCTGTCTGCCAGCCGTTGTTCCAAACCGGCCTTGATGACGATCCGATCCACAACCACATCGATATTATGGCGGTATTTTTTGTCCAATGTGGGAACGTCATCCAGTTCGTAAAATTCACCGTTGACTTTAACACGTTGAAAACCTTGCTTTTTCAGGTCTTGGAATTCTTTGCGATACTCGCCTTTTCGATCACGTACGATCGGTGCCAACAGATACGCCCGCAGCCCTTCTTCCATGGTCATAACGCGATCAACCATTTCAGAAATTTGTTGCGCCTCGATTGGTAAACCCGTTGCAGGTGAAAACGGTGTTCCAACGCGCGCAAATAATAAGCGCATATAGTCGTAGATTTCCGTCACCGTGCCGACCGTCGACCTAGGGTTTTTGGACGTTGTTTTTTGCTCGATTGAAATGGCGGGCGACAGACCTGAAATGTGATCCACATCAGGTTTTTGCATCATGTCCAGAAATTGACGAGCGTATGCGGACAGGCTCTCGACATAACGGCGCTGACCTTCGGCGTAAATGGTATCAAACGCCAATGACGATTTTCCAGAGCCAGACAGACCCGTGATAACAACCAATTTATCGCGTGGAATATCGACGTCCACGGATTTCAAATTGTGTTCTCGTGCGCCGCGAATTTCGATGTGCTTAAGTTCTGCCATTACCCTGCCCTGCTGCCTGTCCTGTGAAGGAGTCGTATTACTATGCTAGAATTTCGAAGAGAACAAAACAGGAAAGTTTAGATTAGTTTCCCAAAATAACTTTCACATAATTGCGGGTTTCTTTGTATGGTGGGACGCCATTGTATTTTTGGACGGCACCCGGCCCAGCATTGTATGCGGCCAATGCCAAACGCCAGCTTTTGAATGTGGCATATTGTTGGGATAAATAACGTGCACCACCATCCAGATTTTGCTTTGGATCCCGCGGATTGACACCAAGTTTACGCGCTGTGGCGGGCATTAATTGTGCCAAACCGATGGCACCAACATTTGAGCGTGCTTTTGGGTTCCAATTGCTTTCTTGTTGGACAAGGCGTTTGAACAAATCTTCGGGGATGCCATGTTTGCGTGCGGCGGCGGCGGCCATTGGGGCATAAATCCCCTTGTAGCGCCCACGATAACTTGGAATCGCCTCGTATTCTGGAATCTTTATTCCGAACCGTTCATTTGATGCGCTGTATTGCTTTGACAGGCGGTCATCCAAAAGTTTTGAATGACTTGGCAGGATCAGTGGTTTTGTTCTGGAATACGCAAAGTTTGGAACAGATAACACCATTATGGTAATTACCGAAAAAATACCAATGTGACCGTTTTTCATAACTGTACCTAGTTTAATTTGGGTTCCAATGCGCATCCGTATAACCAATTTTTTGTAAAAGATAAAATAATTAAAATTGTACAGCGGATTTTCACCTTTTATTCACTCCCTAAGAGGCTATGGTTAACGCAACTAAAAATTAGATTCGTCGGGGAAAATTATGTCTGGTTCACTAAACAAAGTAATGTTGATTGGTAATTTGGGTGCAGATCCTGAAATCCGTACGTTCGGTAATGGCGGCAAAGTATGTAACCTGCGTATTGCCACATCAGAACGCTGGCGTGATAAAAATACAGGCGAAAATCGGGAAAAAACCGAATGGCACACTGTCGCAATCTTCTCCGAAGGATTGGTGCGCGTGTGCGAACAATACCTGAAAAAGGGTGCCAAAGTATATATCGAAGGCGCATTGCAAACGCGCAAATGGCAGGATCAATCTGGCAATGATCGTTACTCGACTGAAGTTGTCCTACAAGGGTTTGGCGGCACGTTGAAAATGTTGGATGGTCGCTCTGGTGGTGCCAGTTCTGGCGGCGGTTACGGTGGCGGCCAAGGTGGTGGATATTCATCAGACCAAAGCGGACAGTCTTCTGGTGGTCAATCTGGTGGACAATCGATGCCAAGCCCAAGCGATCTGGATGATGAAATCCCATTCTAGAATCAACGAATTTTGAAAAAGGGTGCTGATGAATTTCGGCGCCCTTTTTTTTGTGACATGCTCAAAGGTCAAAGGTTCGGCGCTCTTCGGGGCAACGACAGCTAAAGGTTTTGTTCGAATAACGGCACTTGTGATGTCGCTAATGTTCTAGATTTCAATGATTTATTGTTCTTGATTGAAAAAAAATGGAGTTTGGAATGAAAATTGGTTTTATTGGCCTTGGTAATGTTGGTGGCAAGTTGTCTGGTTCGCTGTTGCGCAATGGTGTGGAACTATATGTGCGCGACTTAAATTCTGAACTGGTGGATCATTTTGTGGCGCAGGGCGCCAAGACAGTTCAGAGCAATCGCGAATTGATGGAAACCTGCGACGCCGTAATCACATGCCTGCCGTCACCTGCCGCATCGGCGCAGGTGATGGAAGCGGATGATGGGTTGCTTGCCGGAATGTCGAACGGCAAAATCTGGATGGAAATGTCGACGACTGATCAGACCGAGGTAACCCGCCTTGGCGCGTTGGTGGCAGCCAAGGGTGGGCGTGCGGTTGATTGCCCAGTTTCAGGTGGGTGTCACCGCGCAGACACGGGAAATATCGCGATTTTTGCGGGTTGTACGCGGGAAACGTTCGAAACGATATTTCCTTTGTTGCAGAAAATGGGGCGTCGTTTGCTGCATACGGGTGAACTTGGTTCCGCATCGGTATTAAAGGTTGTTACCAACTATTTGGCGACTGCAAACCTTTTATCCTGCGCAGAAGCATTGACCACCTGTAAGGCGGCGGGAATGGATTTGGGCACAGCATACGAAGCCATAAAAATCAGTTCAGGCACGTCTTTCGTCCATGAAACTGAAAGTCAGGTCATTTTGAATGGGTCGCGCGACATCAGTTTCACGATGGATTTGGTGGCCAAGGATATCGGATTATTCCAAGACATTGCGGATCGCCACGATGTACCGCTGGAAATTTCGCCGTTGTTGATTGAAATATTTGCCGACGGAATTGAACGATTTGGGCCGCGCGAATGGTCGCCAAATATTATCAAACGTTTGGAAGAGGCAACCGGCCTGACCATTACCGCACCGGGATTCCCCGCCGAAATGGCCGACGACGAGCCAGAGGCGGAAGGTTATGAGGTGATCCCAGTGTCGCGAATGATATAATCCATCTGTGTTGCGGCGCAACCTATTGATAAATATGTAAAAAGTTTCCGCTGTGTTGCGCCGCCTATCTGTTGAGGTGAAAACACTACAAGTTGCGCTTTCTGCGCAAACCTGTTAATAAATACGCAAAATATAGCAGGTGAGCAGACCGTGAACGACGACATCGAAAACCCATCAGACGACACCCCCGTTAAGCCCGTATATGACGGTGCACAAATCTCTATAGAAGAGGAAATGAAAACCTCTTATCTGGATTATGCGATGTCGGTTATCGTCAGCCGCGCAATTCCAGACTTACGTGATGGTTTGAAACCTGTTCACCGCCGCATTTTGTACGCGATGCACGAAAACGGCTACACTCATTCCAAATCCTATCGTAAATCCGCGAAATCCGTGGGCGACGTGATGGGGAGTTATCACCCCCATGGTGACAGCGCAATTTATGATGCGCTTGTGCGTATGGCACAGGATTTTTCCATGTCGTTGCCGCTGATCGATGGCCAGGGTAATTTTGGGTCAATGGATGGCGATAACGCGGCCGCGATGCGTTACACAGAGGCGCGTTTGGACAAACCGTCCGAGTATCTGTTGATGGATATTGATAAAAATACGGTCAATTTTCAAGATAACTATGACGGTAAGGAAACCGAGCCAACAGTGTTGCCAGCGCGCTACCCAAATATGTTGGTCAATGGTGCAGGTGGTATTGCGGTTGGTATGGCCACAAATATTCCACCGCATAACCTGGGCGAAGTGATCGATGCCACATTGGCATTGATCGAAAATCCAGACATGACCAGTGCCGATTTGATGGAATACGTCCCTGCCCCTGATTTCCCGACGGGTGGCCTGATTTTGGGTCGTGCTGGTGCAATCAAGGCTTATAACGAGGGGCGTGGATCCGTTATCATACGCGCCAAAACCCGCGTCGAAGAAATTCGCAAAGACCGTTATGCAATCGTCATTGATGAGATTCCGTATCAGGTGAACAAGGCAACAATGATTGAAAAAATCGCGGAACTTTCACGCGACAAGAAAATCGAGGGCATTTCCCATGTCCAAGATGAATCAGATCGCGTTGGTGTGCGGGTTGTGGTCGAGTTGAAACGTGATGCGACGGCCGAGGTTGTGTTGAACCAGTTGTTCCGTTTCACCCCGCTGCAAACGTCGTTTGGGTGTAATATGTTGGCGCTGAATGGTGGCAAGCCCGAACAGCTGACATTGTTTAAATTCCTTAACTATTTTGTTGGGTTCCGCGAAGAAGTCGTTGCGCGCCGTACCGCGTTCGAGTTGAACAAAGCCCGCGAACGCAGTCACATCCTGTGTGGTTTGGCCGTGGCTGTGACAAATGTTGATGAAATTGTCGCCACAATCCGTGGTTCCGCTGATCCCGCCGAAGCACGTGAAAAACTGATGACACGTCGCTGGCCGGCGGCCGACATCGCACAATACATCACGCTGATTGACGATCCAAGTCATACAATCAACGAAGATAAATCCTATAATATGTCCGAAACACAGGCGCGTGCGATTTTAGAGTTGCGCCTTCAACGCCTGACTGCATTGGGCGTCAAAGAAGTGACGGACGAGTTAGAGGATTTAGCAGGTAAAATCCAAGATTACCTTGATATTTTGCGATCACGCGAACGGATTATGGCGATCATCACCAACGAGCTGACGGAAGTGCGTGAAAAATTCGCCGTTCCACGGCGCACCCAAATCATTGATTGGGCCGGTGACATGGATGACGAAGATCTGATCGAAAAAGAGGATATGGTGGTGACTATCACCAACCAAGGTTACATTAAGCGCACCAATTTGGTCGAATTCCGCGAGCAAAAACGCGGTGGTAAAGGCATTCAAGGCATGTCGACCAAAGACGCTGATTTCGTAACGAACATGTTCGTTGCGAACACCCACACGGCATTATTGTTTTTCACCACCGATGGCATGGTTTACAAACTTAAAACATGGCGCCTGCCATTGGGTGGTCGAAATGCCAAGGGCAAGGCGATCGTAAATATCCTGCCGATTGATCCAGGCGTTTCCATTGCGGCATTGATGCCAATTGATGCACCAGACGAGGAATGGGGCGATCTACAGATTATTTTTGCCACGGATGCGGGTGATGTTCGTCGCAACGCATTGTCTGATTTCACCAATGTGAAATCCAACGGCAAAATCGCGATGAAATTGCCCGAAGGTGTTTCAATCGTAAATGTGCGCATCGCGACCGAGGATGATGATTTCCTTCTGACTACGGCAATGGGCAAGGCAATTCGGTTCCCCACAACAGATGTGCGTGTCTTTAAGGGGCGCGATTCCACAGGTGTACGCGGGATCCGACTAGCGGCGGGTGACAATGTTGTTTCTTTGGCGGTAATCCGCCACGTAGATGCGGGATCGGATGAACGCACGGCATACTTTAAAATGCGCCGCGCCTTGGCCGATGGTGAAACACCCGAAAAAGATATCAGTCAGGAACGGTTTGACGAATTGGCCGCGCAGGAAGATTGGATTTTGACAATCACCGCAGGTGGTTACGGAAAACGATCATCGGCGCATGAATATCGTGTTTCTGGCCGTGGTGGTCTGGGTGTTGCTGCTGCAAACCTTGATCGTCGCGATGATAAAATTGTGGCTGCCTTCACTGTTGCTGACGAAGATCAAATCATGTTGGCGACATCAACCGGCCAATCCATCCGTTGTCCTGTTTCAGGTATTTCGCAACAGGGTCGATCGTCATCTGGTGTCACGGTTTTCAATACCAAAAAAGGCGAGAGCGTTGTTTCAGTAGCCTATATTGCCGACAGCGATGAGGAAACTTCAGACACTGAAGATGGAGCCGCGCCAACAGAAGAATAGCGCCTGATTTACAGAAAATAATCCAAAGAGCCAGTGTCACACTGGCTCTTTTCTTTTGTGCGGTGTCCGCGTAAACCGCGCTTATGATAAAACCTATTCACATCATCGGCGGCGGCATGGCAGGATCAGAGGCAGCGTGGCAAATCGCCAACGCTGGCATCCCCGTAATCCTGCATGAAATGCGCCCAACAGTCGAAACATTCGCCCATCAAACCCACGATTTGGCCGAAATGGTCTGTTCAAACTCGTTTCGTTCCGACGACGACGAAGCAAACGCGGTTGGGCTGTTACATTGGGAAATGCGTGCCGCAAATTCCATCATAATGGCAATGGGTGATGAAAACGCCCTGCCCGCTGGCTCTGCATTGGCGGTTGATCGCGATGCATTTTCTGCCGCTGTTACAAAAAAACTGTTCGACCATGATCTGATCACGATTGAACGCGGTGAAATTGATGGCCTACCGCCCACCGATTGGGATCGTACAATCATTGCAACGGGGCCATTAACGTCCAAGGCGATGGCGGATGATATTCTGGCAAATACTGACCAAGCGTCCCTTGCCTTCTTCGATGCCATTGCACCGATTGTTTATGCCGAAAGTATCGATATGAGCAAAGCATGGATGCAATCGCGTTATGACAAGGGTGACACAGAAGAAGAGCGCACAGCGTATCTGAATTGCCCGATGGACGAGGAAACCTATAACACGTTCATTGATGCGCTGATGGCGGCGGAGAAAACAGAGTTCAAAGACTGGGAAAAAGACACACCGTATTTTGATGGTTGTTTGCCGATCGAAGTGATGGCGGAACGCGGTCGAGAAACCCTGCGTTGGGGGCCGATGAAGCCGGTTGGTCTGACCAATTCACACCAACCTGAAATCAAAGCACACGCAGTGGTGCAGTTGCGCCGCGATAATGCGTTGGGGACATTGTTCAATATTGTCGGTTTCCAGACCAAAATGAAATACGCAGAACAGGCGCGTGTATTATCATTGATCCCCGGTTTGGAAAATGCGCAATTCGCACGCCTTGGCGGTATTCATCGCAATACGTTCATTAATTCACCGTTGTTATTAGACGATCAAATGCGTTTGAAATCGCGCCCTGATATTCGTTTTGCGGGTCAGATTACAGGCGTCGAAGGATATGTGGAAAGTGCGGCAATGGGATTGCTGGCGGGGCGATTGGCAATTGCTGAACACCTTGGACAGGATCGAAGCAGCCCCCCAAACACCACGGCCATGGGCGCGTTGATCAGCCATATCACCGGTGGCGCTGATGCCAAAACATTCCAACCGATGAACGTTAATTTTGGTCTGTTTCCACCTGTAGACAATGTCAAAGGTGGGCGTCGCAATCGCAAGGATCGTTACAAAGCATACACGGATCGCGCCAAAGCGGACTGGACAGATTGGTTGGCGCAGGGCTAGGTTCCTGTGATGAACAGCCAATCCAATCACGTTGAACGCTTCGCGCCCTCGCCCACGGGATTGTTGCACCTTGGGCATGCGTTTTCCGCACTGACCGCATACAAGGCCGCTCAACTGGCTGGTGGTTCGTTCCTGCTGCGGATTGAGGATATTGATTTTAATCGCGCGAAGCCAAATTTCGAAACACAAATTTTTGATGATTTGAATTGGCTTGGTCTTGCGTGGCCTTTGCCTGTGTTACGCCAATCTGAGCGACGCGCGGCGTACGACGATGCACTGAAAACGCTGTGGGACAATAATTTTCTGTTTCCCTGCACATGCACACGCAAAGACATCTCAATTGCGGCTGCACCCCAAGAAGGGGGTGACTTATTGATTGGTCCAGATGGCATCGTGTACCCTGGAACTTGTTGTGGAAACCACAGACCGTCCGCAATTCCAGAATCGGCGTTGCGATTAAATCTTGAAAATATCAAACAACAGGACTTTTCATTCACGGACATTAATCACGGCACAATTAATTTTACTTTAGAGGAGGTTAAAAAAACCATTGGCGCTGTTGTCGTTGCGCGCAATGATATTGGTGTTTCCTATCATCTGGCTGTTGTGTTGGATGATGCATATCAAGGCGTTACACATGTGACACGCGGTTTGGATTTGTTTGAGGCCACAAAAATTCACGTGCTGTTGCAACATATTTTAGGTCTGCCCACACCGATCTACCGCCATCATCGATTGATCCGCGATCAGAACGGAAAGCGGTTGGCGAAACGCGATGATGCGCGATCGATCAAATCTTATCGTACGGCAGGTCTGTCGTTGGATGATTTGCGCGCCCTTATGACATAGGTGATAGAATTTCGACCTCTGACCCGTTTTGCACCTCGGTAAAAAAACAGTGGCGGCGATTTGTGTGGCACGCCGCACCCACCTGATCGACCATAACCAACAGGCAATCGCGATCGCAATCAATGCGAAACGATTTTAGTTCCTGCGTGTGACCAGAGGTCAAACCTTTGATCCAAAATTCCTGCCGCGAACGTGACCAATACGTCACCTTGCCTGTTTTCAGCGTCTGACGCACCGCATCCGCATTCATCCACGCCATCATCAAAACTTCGCCAGATGTGGCGTCCTGTGCAATTGCAGGGATTAATCCCTGTGCGTCAAATTTCAACGATGTCACATCAAATTGTGTCATGTTTTTACCCTTTTGCTTTTAACTATGAACTAGTTGCACTAAATATCATGCAAACCCAAGGGCAAAGGTACCGATTTATGTCTGACAATTCCGAGATGATAAGTCTCTATTCCAAACGCATCCTGTCCTATGCCGCAAATATTCCCCTGACGGATCCCTTGAGCGACTTTGATGGCGAAGCAACCCGACGCTCGCCCCTGTGCGGATCAAACTTGCGGGTTTGGGTTAAAATGCACGGCGATACGATTGTTGATTTCGGTCAGGACGTAAAAGCATGCGCCTTGGGGCAGTCTTCGGCGTCCATTTTTGCGGGCGTTGTGGTTGGTTTAACGACGAGCCAAGTGACCAAGGGCCGTGATCAAATGTTTGAGATGTTGACGGCCAATGGTCCGATTCCCGACGCACCCTTTGCAGAAATGGAGGTTCTGTTGCCCGCCCGTGAATACCGAAACAGGCACGCATCCATCATGCTGTGTTTTGATGCAACTTTGGACGCCATTGCCGCCGCAAAGGCCGCGTAATCTCTATCCCACGGATAAGAGACGAATGTATTTGTCTGCTTCCATCAGGTACAAAAGTGTTCTTAACGCTTTGCCGCGATCACTGGTTAATCCCGGATCGGTTGTCAGAATAAGGCGCGCGTCATCCTGAGCAGTTTTTAATAAATCCGCTTGGGATTCGATGTCGGCAATGCGAAACCGAGGGAGGCCGGATTGCGCAACACCCAAAACATCACCAGCACCGCGTAGCTTTAAATCTGCCTCTGAAATCTGAAACCCATCATTGGTTTCTCGAATAACTTCTAGCCGTTTTTGCGCGGTTTCCCCAAGTGGTGGCGCATACATTAGCAAGCAAGTCGCGGCATCCCTGCCCCGCCCTACACGGCCACGCAATTGATGGAGTTGGCTTAATCCGAAACGTTCCGCATGTTCAATGACTATGATTGATGCGTTGGGGACGTCTACGCCAACCTCGATGACCGTTGTGGCGACCAAAACTTTGGTCTTACCTGAAATGAAATCCTGCATCGCTGCATCTTTTTCAGCGGCTGGCATGCGGCCATGCACCAAGCCCACATTTTGGTCACCTAACGCCGACGAAAGGGCGTTTGCGCGATCCTCGGCGGCTGTCAAATCCAATACATCACTTTCTTCGACCAATGGACACACCCAATATGCCTGTCGACCGTTATCGATTGCATGGCGCAGACGATCAACGACTTGGGACATGCGTGTGTTTGACACCAAAGCGGTCTCAATCGGTTTTCGACCGGCAGGTTTTTCGTCCAATATGGAAATATCCATGTCACCATAGTTGGCCAATGCCAATGAGCGCGGAATTGGTGTGGCTGTCATGACCAAAATATCCACTGCGGTGCCCTTGGCACCCAAATCCATACGTTGACGCACCCCAAAGCGGTGTTGCTCGTCGATGATTGCCAAACGTAAATCCTTGAAATCCACTATTTTTTGAAATACGGCGTGTGTGCCAATAAGAATGTGAATTTTACCCTCGGATAGTGCTTGTAGTTTGGCCGCCCGCTCTTCGCCCTTGTCACGGCCGGTCAATGCCTCCAGTACAATCCCCGCCTTTTCAGCCAGTGGTTTTAAACTGCTTAAATGTTGCTGCGCTAAAATTTCGGTTGGTGCCATTAAGGTGGCTTGGCCGCCTGCCTCAACAGCTTTGGCCATGGCCAGCATTGCAACCAACGTTTTTCCAGACCCAACATCACCTTGCAAAAGACGGTTCATTCGAAAGGGTTCAGCCATATCATGTGCAATTTCAGCGACAGCACGCAGTTGTGCGCCTGTTGGTTTAAATGGCAACTCTTTCAATATCTTAGAGGTCATGGTTTCATCACCAACAGAGATAAAACCCTTTGATTTACGCATAGAGTTGCGCGCGATGGCCAACGTCAATTGATGCGACAGTAATTCGTCATAGGCCAACCGCTGTCGGCAATCAGAACGTAGTGAAATGTCAGAAGGAACTTTGGGATGATGTGCTTGTTGCAGCGCATCGCGCCAGTGGGGCCACGCGTATTTTTTGATGACACTTGGATCGATCCATTCGTCCAAGTTGGGTAAACTGGACAACACTTGTTTGTTGGCCTTGGACATATTTTTCTGTGTTATGCCCGCGCTCAGTGGATAAATAGGCTCAGATTGCGGAATTTCGTCCATCTTGTCAGCGTATGCCACATAATCGGGATGGGGCATTTGTGCCATATGATCGAACAATTCAACCTTCCCTGAAACGATGCGTTTTTGTCCCGATGGGAATGTGTCGCGCAGCCACTCTTTGCGCGGATGAAAGAAAACCAGTTGAAAACTGGTTTGGGCATCGATTACGTCAATGCGATAAGGGCGATCTTTTCGTTCATTTGGGTGGTGTGCGCCGATGGTTACTTCGACCGTGACAACGCTCGGTAATGGTACACCTTGAACGGTCTGTATCAATGTGCGAACCACAACCGAATGAGGCAATGTGAATGCCAAATCTCGCGGCGTGTGAATGTCCATTTTTGAAAGGTTTTGCGCAATTTTGGGACCAATACCCACGAGTTTTGTTATCTCACCAAATAACGGAAACAGGATTTCAGGTCTGCCTGCCATGGCCTAGTTATCAACCGTAATTAAATCTAACCACGCTTGCTCGGTCAAAATTTCAACACCCAATTCCTGTGCCTTTTTGGCCTTTGAGCCCGCACCGGGGCCGGCCACAACGTAATCCGTTTTTTGCGAAACTGATCCAGAAACCTTTGCGCCTAACGTTTCAGCACGCGATTTCGCCTCGGCGCGCGTCATCAACTCTAGAGTTCCGGTAAAGACAACAATCTTACCCGCAACGGCGCTGTTGGCTGGTGCAGACGCAAAAACATCCTGAATATTTAACTGAGCGACCAAATTATCGATGACTGTACGTTGTTTTGGATTCTGAAAGGTCGTGACAATGGCGCGTGCCATCACCTCGCCAACACCATCAATAGAGAGCAATCCCTCCCAACTGTCGCCATCAAAAGTTGCCGCATGATCCAACATATCGATCAGCGTGCCCCATGAATTATAGTGTCTGGCCAACAGCGACGCGGTCGTTTCGCCCACATGGCGTATTCCAAGCCCAAACAGGAACTTATTAAGTGGAATGTCTCTTTTGCTCTGGATTGCAGAAAATAGTTTTTCGGCGGATCTAGGTCCCCAACCCTCGCGGTTTTTTAACTGGACTAGGCCACTGCTAAATCGATCCTGTAATGTGAAAATATCGGCGGGTTCGGTTATCCATCCTAAATCATAAAACTGCTCTACCTGTTTTGCGCCTAACCCATCGATGTCAAACGCACCCCGCGATACAAAGTGAACCAATCCTTGGACCGCTTGGGCGGGACAGATTAATCCACCAGAACACCGTGCAACGCTGTCATTTGTGTCCTTGATTGCTGGACTACGACATTCAGGGCACAGGGTTGGAAAGACAAATGCAACACTGTCGGCTGGTCGTTTGGATAAATCCACATCGCGTACTTTGGGAATGACGTCCCCTGCGCGATAGATTTCGACCCAGTCGCCAACGCGAATATCGCGGCCTTCGCGGATCGCCGCGCCTTTTGAGTCGCGACCGGCAATATAGTCTTCGTTATGAAGCGTTGCATTAGACACCACAACACCGCCAACCGTTACCGGCGCCAATCGCGCAACGGGTGACAACGCGCCTGTTCGCCCAACCTGTATATCAATTGCCTCGACACGTGTGTGGGCAATCTCGGCGGGGAATTTATGGGCGATCGCCCATCGAGGTGTCGTTGATCTAAAACCTAATTTGGCTTGTGTTTCCAGATCATTAACCTTGTAGACAACACCATCAATATCATATCCCAGCGTCGCACGTTGTTCCTGAATGATGTTATATTGTGCGATCAACTCGGTGGTATTCTTACAAATTTTGGTCAGCGCGTTGATTGCAAAACCAAACTGTTTCAAAACTTTCATTGCGCCAAATTGTGTTGATGCCAACGGTTCACTTAATTCCCCCCAAGCATAGGCGTAAAATCCTAACGGCCGTGACGCAGTAACAGTTGAATCCAATTGTCTAAGCGATCCTGCTGCTGCATTTCGGGGATTTGCAAATAATTTGGCGTCTTTTGCAGCTTGATTTTTGTTGAGTTTTGCGAAGTCCAGATGGCTCATGTAAACTTCGCCTCTGACTTCCAAAATGGTCGGCGCGGCATCAATTCGATGAGGAATGCCCGAAATTGTGCGCGCGTTCTGGGTAACATTCTCGCCAACTGTGCCATCACCGCGCGTCAATGCTTGGACAAGAGTTCCCTTTTCATACCTTAACGACAGCGACAAACCATCAATCTTTGGTTCCGCAACGTACGATACTTGGTCTGTGGCAATGCCTAAAAACTTACGAATTCGTGCGTCAAATTCAACGATGTCACTGTTATCAAAAGCGTTCGATAATGACAGCATTGGGACTGCATGGCTTACTTTGCTAAAGGTATTGGATACTGGACCCCCAACCAAGTCAGACACACTGTTTTCCAAGGTTACATTGGGAAAGCGATGCTCTAATTCAGCAAGGCGGCGTTTCATAACGTCGTATTCTGCGTCGGTAATTTTTGGTGCGTCTAATGTGTGATAATCTGTGTTAGCTTGGGCCAAAACCCGATTGAGGCGAAGCATTTCTGCTTTCGCCTTTTCAGATGATATACTCTTTACAGGATCATTGCTGGACATTGGTCTTCGCTGGAAAGTTTTTGACTTCCAAAAATCTAAGCCCTTGGCGTTGTCGGGTAAAGACTTTTATCCAGCTTCAGCCAAAGGAGCGCCCACAATTGCCGCGTTAGGGTCTCGTAATACATAGCCACGTCCCCAGACGGTCTCGATATAGTTCTCACCAAGTGTAGCCTCTGACAGTTTTTTACGCAGCTTACAGATAAATACATCGATAATCTTTAACTCTGGCTCGTCCATCCCACCATAAAGATGATTGAGGAACATCTCTTTGGTCAATGTCGTACCTTTGCGCAGCGATAGAAGCTCAAGCATTTGATACTCTTTACCAGTCAGGTGCACAGGTACACCGCCAACATCGACGGTTTTTGCGTCCAGATTCACATTCACCTGCCCCGTACTAATGATGGATTGTGCATGCCCTTTTGAGCGTCGCACAATGGCATGAATTCGGGCGACTAATTCTTCTCGGTGGAATGGTTTTGTTAAATAATCGTCTGCACCAAACCCAAACCCTTTGACTTTCTCCTCGGCAGCGTCGTTTCCAGACAGTATTAGAATTGGAGTCGTGATCTTGGCGGCACGCAATTGACGCAACACTTCTAATCCATTCATATCAGGCAGATTTATATCCAAGAGCATCAAATCGTAGTCATATAATTTGGCTAAATCGATCCCCTCCTCGCCCATGTCGGTCGCATAAACATTAAAACTCGCGCTCGTAAGCATCATCTCGATGGATTTTGCTGTGGTAAGATCATCTTCAACCAAGAGAATACGCATAAATGACTCCATTCTTTCTAATTCTTCAAAAATATCTTATTCTTATAATGGTTAACTACTCGTTACACTTTTAAAACAAATATTTTATTTTCCGTATTCCACTTAAAGTTGTCTAAATTTAGCCAATGATGTGACTTTTAGTGCCTTTGGCCCATGATTTTCTGTGGCGGAAATCCATGCGTTGAGCTCTTCGGTCGACAATTCATAATCCGCACAGGCTTCGTCCATTGAAATTAATCCATATTTGACAGCATTTACAATGACGAGCTTGCGGCTGGCGACCCATCTTTTGGTTGATTTGGGCGGCAAGTCTGATCGATTGAGTTTCGCGCCATTGGGTAATTCGACTTCGATTGGTCCCAAGTTACCTTTGATATACATTTGTCACCTACGATTTGTTCGGTCACAATCTGTCCACAAGTATTTAAACTGGGATGAATAACGGGCTTGAGAGTGTTTAAGGTTTTAATATAAAAGACACGAAAATGGAGCATGACATGCCAAGTCACATCGAAAAATTGAACTCTATGGGGTTTGCCAAGTCGCCAAAGGACACGCGCGTCTTGGTTGCGATGTCGGGTGGCGTGGACAGTTCTGTCGTGGCTGCAGTCCTTGCTGATCAAGGGTATGATGTGGTTGGTGTCACGCTTCAATTGTATGATCACGGTGCTGCATTAGCGAAAAAAGGCGCGTGTTGTGCGGGTCGTGATATTCATGATGCGCGTCGCGTGGCCGATGAAATGGGCTTTCCGCACTATGTGTTAGATTATGAGAACAAATTTAAGGAAAGTGTCATTGATGAATTCGCCGACGCTTATTTAGCGGGCGCGACCCCTGTTCCGTGTATTCGATGTAATGAGCGTGTGAAGTTTCGTGACCTTTTGGAAACGGCTAAAGATTTGGATGCTGATTGCATGGCGACAGGGCATTATATTCAGCGGTTCATGGGTGACCAAAAGGCCGAGTTACACAAGGCCGCCGACGGGGATCGCGATCAAAGCTATTTCTTGTTTTCAACCAAGCAGGAACAATTGGATTATCTACGTTTTCCGCTGGGTCATTTGACATCCAAGGCTCAGACCCGCGAATTGGCGCGCAAGTATGGTTTGCCCGTCGCGGATAAGCCTGACAGTCAGGATATTTGTTTCGTTCCAAACGGATCCTATGCGGCTGTGATTGAGAAGTTGCGACCAGAGGCGGCTGATCCGGGTGATATTGTGGATATGGATGGGTGCGTGTTGGGGCAGCATAAGGGCATTATCAATTATACCATTGGGCAACGGCGCGGGTTGGGGATTGGCGGCGGTGATCCATTGTATGTGGTGAAATTAGATGCCGACAATAAGCATGTTATTGTCGGCCCCAAAGAGGCATTGGCGACGCGGACGGTTACGATCAAGGAAGTGAACTGGCTTGGTGATGACAATTTTATGGATGTTGCTGAACGCACCGTTGCTGTTCGGGTGCGTTCGACGCGGGCACCAAAAGAGGCGATTGTTCGTCCGACTTCTGCGACTACGGGTACGGTCGAATTGTTGGTGGCCGAAGAAGGTGTGGCACCAGGGCAAGCATGTGTGTTTTATGATGCTGAAGGTACTCGAATTTTTGGTGGTGGGTGGATCACGCGGGATTGAGAATAGAAGTGTCCCCATGGGGACACTAGGTTAAAGTGTTGTTATTAAGTAATTATTTTTAATTTAATCAAAAATTAACCATGCAAATCGGCACTTATTCTAGTCTTCGGCGTCACGCAATCCGTCGCATTCAGCGAACATTTCCAACAGGCACCCTTTGCAGATGTGATTATCCAAGTCTTGGGTCGCATCCGCAACCGCTTCGAATTTTGAAGTGTATAGCATTCCCGCCCCCAACTCGTCGGTGACATGCAACCGTTCTAGCGAATTGATCAGCGGGTCAAAATGGGCAACGATGCGGAAGGTGCCGCCGTCTGCCTTAATCTCGCGGATTGTTTTGATCAACAAGTCTGCGCCAGCCAAATCAATTTTCCCACCTGAGCGCATCGTGAAGACCCAATGCTTTTGCCGTTTATACAGTTTGCGGATGTCCTTGAGCCGCTTTCCTACAGTTTCAACAGAGCCAAAGAACAAAGGCCCATCCAAGCGCAGGGTCAGTAGTTGCGGGCATAAATCGGATTTTGATTTCCCGATTGCGCGGAATTTACGCCGCCCACTTTCAGATTGTACTGCGGACATGATGGCCAATTCTGGGCTGGCGCTCTCGTAGATAAAGACACATAGGGATGCAATCACACCGACATAAATCGCGAAATCGAGTTCGATAAATAATCCAGCGGCCAATGTCAGACATAAAATGACTGTTTCAGCGCCACGGGTTTCGAAAATGTGACGAATTTCAGCGACATCAATCAATTTCCACGCCACGAACAGGATCAATCCTGCCATCGCGGGTACCGGAATATAGGCAACCAATGGCGCCACAAATAACAGGATCAACGCCAGAAACGCACTGGCGAACAGGCCAGACATCGGTGTCATTGCGCCCGCAGATGCATTGACGCCACTGCGGGTGAATGAACCAGAGCCAGCGTAACATTGGAAAAAACCGCCAATTGCATTCGACAAACCCTGTCCCACCATTTCCTGGTTTGCGTCAAAATCCTCTTTGCGGCGCACGGCAAAGGCACGCCCGATAGAGATCGCCTCGAGCAATCCAACAAGCGCGATCGCAGCCGCACCCGGTGCCAATGCACCGATATCATTGAACTGAACCTGAGGGACATAAAAGGAAGGTAGATCACTTGGTAAGGCACCAACCATGGCGACACCTGCCGCGCTGGCGTCCATAAAATATGCTAAGAGCGAACCAAGTACCAATGCGATTAAGAAGCCCGGCAACTTTGGCACGAGCTTGGCCAAAACCACCGCAGAGATCAGGGTAACCGAGGAAATTAATACCGCCAACGGATTAACTTCAATAAAATTTTCACCCAAGCGCCACAGGCGTTCAACGACATTACCACCACGTTCAACGTTGACACCAAACGCACCTGCCAGCTGACTTACGGCGATCAATAATGCCGCCGCCGCGGTGAATGCGGTCATAACCGAGTGCGAAACAAAGGATACAATGCCCCCCAACCGTCCGATACCACCGGCAATTTGAAAAATGCCGACCATAACAGTTAACATTAATGCCAGTTCGATATAGCGCGCTGAACCGGGGATGGCGACATCACTGAGCGTCGCGAACAAAACCGCGGAAATGGCGGTGGTTGGCCCCGAAATCATGATCATCGAAGAGCCGAAAATGGCGGCAATCACCGCTGTAATCATCGCCGTGTACAATCCATATTCCGCCGGTAAACCCGCAATCGTTGCAAAGGCAACGCCCTGTGGCAAAACGATTGCTGCGTTTGTAAACCCAGCAAAGGCGTCTGACCGGATAGAATTTGCGTTGACCTGCGATGCCCAACGGCGCGCAGGAAAAGGATCAATATGAAACATGATGGTTGTCCAATACTCGGTGTCCCCTCCGTTATACCTTTCAAATCTGATTGCAACCCGAAATAGGCGTCACATTAACCTGTGTTATCCCAAAAACAGCTTGTTCTTTGGCGGCTTTCCCCCCAAAAAAGTCCCGAACAAATGCGGAGAAATAAAATGTCCCTTGATGCTGTCCTTGCCCATATTGATGCCGATCTGGAAAACTCGATTGCACGCCTTTTGGAATTGATGCGGATCGAGAGTATTTCAACCGACCCTGCCTATGCAGAGGAATGTATGGCCGCCGCCCAGTGGTTGGTTGATGATCTGAATGACATTGGTTTTGACGCAGAGTTGCGCCCCACGCCAGGTCATCCAATGGTGATGGCCACAGGTGGAACAGGTGGAACGCATTCATTGTTTTATGGCCATTACGATGTGCAACCCGTCGATCCATTGGACCTGTGGGACAACCCACCGTTCGAGCCGCGATTAGAAGACACCAAGAATGGCCCTGTTATTCGGGGGCGTGGATCATCCGATGACAAAGGGCAATTGATGACCTTCGTCGAGGCATGCCGCGCATATAAAACAGTGACGGGTTCCCTGCCCGCGAAAATTTCGATCTTCTTTGAAGGCGAAGAAGAAAGCGGATCGCCATCGTTGGTGCCATACATGACCGAATACGCCGACGAGCTGAAAGCGGATGTTGCCCTGATTTGTGACACGGGCATGGTTGAACCAAATACGCCATCGATTGTGACAATGCTGCGTGGCATGGCCACACAGGAAATTACGATCAAAGGACCCGACAAAGATTTGCATTCAGGCATGTATGGTGGTCCGTCGATCAATCCCATTCGCGTGTTAACCAAGGCGTTGGCGTCAATCCATGATGATACGGGGCGTGTGACGTTGGATGGGTTTTATGATGGTGTTCCTGAATTACCCGAGCAAGTGGCGCAACAATGGCGTGATTTGGATTTTGATGCCGAAAGGTTTTTGGGCGACGTTGGTTTGTCAGTCCCTGCGGGCGAAGCAGATCGATCAGTGTTGGAGCAAATCTGGTCGCGTCCAACGGCGGAAATTAATGGAATTTGGGGCGGATATACGGGGGAAGGTTTCAAAACTGTTCTGCCCGCACAAGCGCATGCGAAGGTCAGCTTTCGTTTAGTTGGTGATCAGGATCCGGTGAAAATTCAATCCGCGTTCAAACAGCATATTGAACGTTATCTACCCAAGGATTGCACATTAGAATTCGATGCACATGGCGCATCCAAAGCGGCCAGCATGGCCATTGATCACCCCGCATTCGAAACAGCCCGCAATGCATTGTCGGATGAATGGGACAATGCCGGCGTTTATGTGGGGTGTGGTGGTTCGATTCCCATTGCGGGACATTTTCAGGATATTGTCGGCCTTGAAACCATGTTGATTGGTTTTGCCCAAGACGACGATTCAATCCATTCGCCCAATGAAAAATACGACATTCGTAGTTTTCACAAAGGCATGCGGTCGTGGGTGCGTATTTTAGCTGCTCTTGCTTAAGGAGCGCCCTTTGGGGCCCTTATAGGCGCGTTCCACCTTGGCAACACGTAAATGGTAATGCGTGTACCATTTTGTCATACCCTTGTACTGCGCGGCCAGATGACTGACGTCGGCCTTCCACCGTGCAATGCTGGCTTCGTCACGCCAATATGAAACGGTGATGCCAAAGCGTGCATCGTCGCGCGTGCTTTCGGCACCAAAACATCCATCTTGATTGACTGCCATATCGAACATTTTGTCGGCCATGGCGGCGTATCCAACGTCAGCGGTGCTAAGGGTGTTGCTGAATATAACAGCATAATACGGTGGTTTGGGCGTTTGTGTGAAGCGTGTCATGTCATCTCCTTGGATCAAAAATGTGTACACGGGTTAAGCGTTTTGAGGCGATACTAACTGATTTGAAACGGATAGGCGTGGCTGATTATTGTACCAAAAAGCAGCTAGCGTCGACCCGCCCGCCCGCCACGGCGACCATTGGAGACGGCTTGCTTCATCCCTTGGATGATGACATTTGTCATTGGGTGATCTGGGTTTATATCGCCGTATTCATTCAGCAATGTTTGAAGATCGGCGCGCATGTCCGCTTTGGCCGCTTCTAATGCCCAATCCAAAAAAATCATGCGGCATTCTTCGATTGAAATACCTTCGATGCGGTACGATTCATAAATCATTCCACGCGGATCGATTTCTAAATTTCCTTTGAAAACCATCGGTTATTCCTGTTATTTTTCTGCGCAATCTATAATATCTGTATAGGTCGTATGGTTCAATCGCGCCACCTTGTATCCCAAACACGCAACACGGAATTAAAATTATGAGTAAAAGCCTGAAACGTGTCGCACAAAATGCCATTGCATTGGGGTTGGACATCGACATCATTGAATTGACGGTTCAAACAAAAACAGCCGCCGATGCCGCCGTTGCGATGAAATGCTTACCAGATCAAATTTTAAAATCGATTATATTCTTGGGTTTGGAATCCAATTGTTGCGTTTTATTTATGACGGCGGGTGGAAATCGTGTGGACGTAGCAAAAGCCAGCGCATTGGTAGGCGAACCGTTGGGTCGCGCAGACGCGGCAGTGATCCGTTTGCAAACAGGGTTTGCCATTGGTGGCGTTTCCCCGATTGGACATCTGAGCGACATTCAAAAATTCATCGATCCACGTTTGTTGGAATTTGAGACGATTTGGGCGGCCGCAGGCACGCCGCATTCAATGTTTCAGATTGATCCGGCTGTGTTGAAATCTGCAACCAAAGCCATATCAGCCGATTTCACCCAATAGCACGCAACACGGATTGTGCCGCCCACAAATGGGCATCCTTTTGTCCGCGTCCCAATGCATCCATCGTGTCAGTCAACGCCGCCTGTTGGGCGGTTGGATTGGCCAATACGTTCAGCATACTGTGTGTAATTTTGTCGACGGTACAGTTTTCAAACAGGTGTTCAGGAATTACCCGTGTGTCGGTGACAATGTTTATCAGGTTGGCGGTATCAATTTGCGCCAGCTTTTTGACCATCCGAGTTGTCATCCAATTTGCCTTGTAGGCGACAACCATGGGACAATCCTGCGCCGCCAGTTCCAATGCAACGGTGCCCGATGTGGCCAATGCGGCGTCACTGATTTTATAGGCAAGGCGTTTGCGTTCCTCGACCTGTGCGGATGCGTACCCTGTATTCAATAAAAGATGTGGTTTGACACGCCATGAAGAGGTTTTTTCAATAACCGCGCTTTCGACACTGTTTGCAACGGGTAGGATGAATTGTGCATCTGGCCGCAGAGCGTTGATTTTATGCAATACTTTTTCGAACACGGGTCCCATGCGGTTAATTTCACCAAGGCGCGACCCGGGCAAAACGGTGACCACGGGTGCATGTGTCAAGCCAATATCTGTGCGAAATTGTTGGCATTCAGGATCGGAGGGAATTGGATCAGAAATGACCGGATGCCCAACGAAATCACACGTCATCCCCGCCGCGCGCATCAAGGGCGGCTCAAACGGCAGCAATGCCAGAACATGATCCACATGTTTTGCCATTTTTTCCGCGCGTTCGGGTCGCCATGCCCAAACCGATGGCGCAACGTAATGGATTATTTTTAAGTCGGGTAGCGTTTCGCGCACCTTGGCGGCGACGCGCATACAAAAATCAGGGCTGTCGATGGTCATCAGTGCATCAGGTTTGGCGGCAATGACGGCGCGTGCGGTTTGTTTCACCCGTGACAGCAACATGGGGATTTTTGGCAGGATTTCGACCAAGCCCATGACGGACAAGTCTGACATATCAAACAGGCTGTTCAGCCCAGATTCTTGCATCATCGGGCCGCCGACCCCGTTGAATAAAACTTGGTTATTTGTTTCGTGTTTCAACCCGTCCATCAATGATGCGCCCAACCGATCACCCGATGCTTCGCCGGCAATCACAAAGAGATTAAGCGTCGTGGTCATCGGTCAACGACAGTCAGAAAAATACCCAAACCGTCGGCCAACTCAATACATTCATCAAGGTGTAAAACCTGAACGCCATCGGCCAAAACTGCAAGGCCAGCCAGCCCCGCATCGGCAACGTTTTGGATCGTCTTTGGCCCGATTGTTGGCATGTCCATGCGTTTATCTTGGCCAAGTTTGAACGATTTAATAAATACGCCCTGTGCGCCGTCAACATCGGGTAGGAAATTGGATTTTGTTTCTGCTACATAACGCAGCATCGCATCAGACCCTTGGATTGTTTCAACGCCCAAACATATGCCCTGCCCCACAATGCACGCCTGTCCGACATCGACGGACGACATTGCCGCAAGGATTTTCAGACCGCGTTGAATATCGGCCAAGTCATCATTGCTCGGATCGATAAAACCGATGGGACCGATATCGCCAAGCAAGTTATTCAGGATGTCATGCGCGGCGACGACCTTGAAACCCTCTGCTTCGAAAATTTTGGCGATCAGGCTGAGTGTTCCATTATCGCCCTTTTTCAAGGCGGGTAACAGGGTTGGTGCCAGCTTCATCAATTTGAAATCGAATTTTAGAGGGTTGAGTTTTGGACGCTGCATCGCACCCGCAAATACAACCTGTCCACATTCCGCTTTCTTCAATGATTTGAACAGTTTGTCAGGCTTTTCGAATTTTGCGGGAATAACGGATTTACCGCCTGCCCAGTTCAATTCAACACCTTCAAATTGAACAATATGGTACCCGCGACCAATACGATCACAGTGATCCGCCAAGAGTTTTGGCAAATCACCAGTTCCTGCCACAATAGCGAGATTGGGCATATCCATCGTTATTCCTTTGATGGAATGGTTAATGAGCGAGACGTTTCTGCTGTTATAAAGGTCAACAGTTCCACGACCAATGGATTATCACCGTGTGTTTCACGTGCGTCTATGATTGCTTCTTTGACAGTTTTCGATCCCAGAAAAACGTCCTTGAACGCGGCGCGTAAACCGTTGATCTGTGCCTTATCAACACCCGAGCGGCGCAGTCCAACAAGGTTCAAGCCATCCAATGATGCACGTTCCCCCAACACCATTCCCATGGGAATAACATCGGCCACCACGGCGGCCAATCCACCAATCATCGCACCCCGCCCAACCCGACAGAATTGATGCACCCCCGCCAATGCGCCGATCACAACATTATCCTCGATAATACAATGCCCGCCAAGGGATGCATTATTGGCCAAAATTACGTGGTTTCCAACGATACAGTCGTGCCCGACGTGGACGCTCATCATAAATAAACCGTCGTCACCAATTTTGGTTAAACCGCCACCACCAGTGGTACCAGGGTTCATTGTGACATGTTCGCGAATACGATTACGCTTGCCGATTTCCAACTTGGTACGTTCACCGCTGAATTTTAAATCCTGCGGGATATGGCCAATGGATGCAAACGGGAAAATGACGGTGTTTTCACCGACATCAGTCCAGCCTGTGACAGCCACATGGGATTTCAGTTCGACATTGGCGTCGAGTGTTACTTCGCCACCAACGTGGCAAAACGGGCCGATAATCACATTCGCGCCGATAACGGCACCGGTGTCGATGACGCTGGATGGGTGAATATCTGCGCTTGGATCAATGCTCATGCGCTTACGCCTCTTCTGGTGGAACCATCATTGCTGTGAATTCCGCCTCGGCGACAACAACATCGCCGACTTTGCCTTCGCCGTGGAATTTCCACAATTTACCACGGCCGCGTAAAACTTTGACGTGCAATTCCAATTGGTCGGGCGGTGCAACCACGTGGCGAAACTTACATTTGTCGATCGTCAAGAAATATACCAACATGTTATTGTCGATCATATCCAATGTCTTGACCACCAAAACAGCCGCTGTTTGCGCCATTGCCTCGACGATTGTGACGCCAGGCATCACAGGGCGTTCTGGAAAGTGACCTTGGAAATGAGGTTCGTTGAATGTCACATTCTTGATACCAACGGCACTCTCGCCCAATTTGATGTCGCGCACCGCGTCGATCAACAAAAACGGGTAACGATGTGGAATCATACGCTTGATATCTTGAATATCGGCGCTGTCTTTTTCTGCGATGGTATCTGACATTTAATCTCTTTCCTTACGTGGCCACAATTTGTGACACCTATTTTTTTAACAGCTCATCGATCCGTTGAATAGCTGCTTGTGTAATATCTTGACCTGTCGTCGCCAAGACAACGGTTTCTTTGTTCAAGACGACTTCGATCCCGTTATCATCAATGAAGCCTAGCAATATTGGCGTCATTTTTTCAAAAAAAATCTTTCGATCTTGCGATAACTCTTGGTTTATCGCCCGTTCTTTGTTCGCCTGTTCTACACGGATGCGTTTAACTTTTTCATCAAATTCTTGTGCCAAGATGGTGAATTCGGCAACGACCATCGTTTTGCGATCCTTGGTCAGCTGTAATTCTTCTTCTTCAAGTGATTTTTGGATCATTGCATTTTCTAGAGCAAGCTCTTTGCCACGCACGGCGTAACCATTTATGATTGCTTTTCCCAATGCACTTTGCGTGAAAAGAGCTTCTTGATCAACGATGGCAATTTTTGCGCCAGTTCCAAATATAGGAAAAGTTTGGCCAACCACAGGGCCAGCTGACACTGATAAAACAGTGCAGCAAACCAGTTGAGCGACCCAATTGAAAGACATCCTTAGAACCGCGTATCAACTGTGAACCGGAAGTTTTCAGGCACGTCATAAATTTCTTTCTTGATCGGACGCGAGAAGTTGAAGCGAAGTGGACCAATAACCGTTTTCCAGAAGATTGATATACCAGCAGCAGCACGCAGTTTGGCGCTGTCGTCAATTTCTGTTCCACCAGAATTAGTATTATCCAGACTCCACACCGAGCCTGCATCTAAAAACACACCGCCGAAAACTCCATATTCTTCGGGTAGACCAATTGGGAACGACGCCTCAAGGCGCGCAACGGCGAACAAGTTCCCGCCCAATGCTTGACCTTCGGTCCCATCATCTGTGGTACCGTTATAGACGGTATCACGAGGTCCAATTCCGTAGCTTTCGAAACCACGAAGTTGGTCGCCGCCAAGGAAAAAACGGTCAGACAAACGCGCATCTGACCCCGTCAGTGCGCCTGCGTCCAATTCTGCGGACAGGATAATATCACCATTAAGCAAAGCTTTGTAGGTCTTAAAGTTCACAGATGTTTTTGAAAACTGAGCATCGCCGCCAAGCCCCGCAAACTGTTGATTGATGCCGAACTTAAAACCGGCCGTTGGTTCAATCACAGAATTCGTGCGATCCAAGTTATAACCCAAGATCAGCGAGCTTTTGATCTGCTTACCTAAATCGCTCGCCAGTATTGGCGAAATTGCTTCGTCTGTGAATGTGGATGGATCGGTTGATGTATCTTCGATTGTTTGTATCGTTAAATCTTCTTGTTCTAAACGATAACCAACGGACAAGCGTGCGTTTTCCCCCAATGGAAAAGAGACCGTTGGTGAAAATTCCAACGTTTCGGTATCAACGGGTATTTGTTGGTTGGATGATGATCTGTATCCTAAGCGTATGCCGGCAGACATGTCGCGATCCAAAAACGATGGGTCTACGAAAGAAAAACCTAAATTCTTTGAATCTGAATTGTTTGATAAATCCAAACTCACGGTTTGCCCGCGCCCCAGAAAATTGCGTTCTTCCAAATTCAAGGTCAAAGTTGCGCCATCGGCCGAGCTGAATGATGCGCCCAAACCAAGGTTACCCGTTGGTTTTTCCACCACATTGACGTCAATAATCGCTTGGTCTGGTGATGAGCCTTCGCGGGTTTCGACGTTTACGGACTCGAAAAAACCGGTTTCGCGGATACGGTCGGTTGCCTCTTGGATTTCCCGACGATTAAATGCATCACCTTCGGCCAATTCAAATTGGCGTCGGATTACGCGATCCAAAGTAGTTGAATTTCCCTCAATATCAATGCGTTCGACAAATAAGCGGCTGCCACGAGATAAATCGATTTCGATTTCAAGTTGGCGTAAGTCATCATCGCGTGAAATACGTGGACGTGCCGACACAAAGGCATAGCCTTCTTTGCCCAGCTTTACGTCAATTTCCTGTAACAAAGTTTCGACACGGCGCGGATCGTAGTTTTGACCAACTTTAATTCTGCTTAGCTTTTGAAAGGATTCAATATCGATGTCATTTTCGTCGGTTCTTAACGTCACCTCGCCAAATTGGTAACGTTGCCCCTCTTCCACTGTGAAGGTCAGAAGAAACGCATCTTTAGCCCTGGTAAGCTCGGTTGATGTCGACAAAACACTAAAGTCGATATAACCACGGTTCTTATAAAAATTGGTCAGATTCTGTTTGTCCAATTCCAAGCGATCTTGGATGAATGTGTCTGACGACACGAGTAAGCGTGCAATGCCCGCTTGTTTTGTGGCCAGCGTCGCCCGCAAACGCTTTTCGCTGAATTTCCGGTTTCCGACAAATGTAATTTTCTCAATCTCGGTAACGCGACCTTCGACAACTTGGAAAATCAAATCGACACGGTTGTCGCTTCGCTCAATGATTTTTGGCGTGATAGTCGCGTTAATGCGGCCGCCCACATTGTAAGCCTCTGCCATTTCTTGTGCATCGTTCTCGGCGCGAGATGCTAAAAATGTCTGGCGCGGTTGTGATGAAATCAACGTTTCTAAATCTTTGTCCTTAAGTTTTTTATTGCCCTCGATGGAAATACGGTTGATTGTTGGATTTTCATCCACCGCGATTTTCAAGCGACCGCTGGCAATACTGACATCCACCGTCTTGAAAAAACCTGATGCATTCAACCGCTGAACCGCGGCATTTATTTGCGCGCCGCTGTAGGTTTTTCCCGGATCCAAAGCAGCCAGTGACAAAACGGTGCTTGTGGCGATGCGTCTGTTTCCCTCGACCGATATACCGGTAATTGTTGACGATTGCGCCTGTGCCATTTGTGGTACCATCGTGGCACTTATCCCAACAATGGCCAGCGCCAAAGCACTGCTGCTGGCCAAAGAAAAGCGCCGCACAGAGTTTTTAAATTCAGGCAGAAAGAATTGATTTAAAACGCGCATTATAAGTCCCTCTAGGTGTTGTGACCCTTTCTAGGGGATGCGCACTTTATTTTAAAGTCTGATTATCACAATCGGCCAAAAATTGACCCATTATGTCCAATACAGCACAAGCCGTTTAATATCGTTAAAGGTCACGAATACCATCAAGGTTAGCAAAAGCGACATCGCCAGCACCATAGAATAATGAAGAAACGCCGCATTGGGTTTGCGTCGTGTCAGCGCTTGGTAAGCGAACATTACCAAATGGCCGCCGTCCAAAATTGGGATTGGTAATAGATTTAAAAACCCGATTGATGTGGAAATCACTGCAATCAACGCGATTAGGTCGGTGAAACTGCGTTTCGCCATATCGCCTGAAACCTGTGCGATACCGACAGGACCCTGAAGGTTTTTCGCACTTATTTGTCCCCCAATAATCATTTTGATGGATTGAACCGATCCCGTTAAAACGCTCCATGTTCGTACCGCACCGATTTTGGTGGCCTCAAATAATCCGACTGCTTCGGTTGGGGTTGCGAATGCAGATCCAGAAACCACGCCAATGGAAACTTGTTTTTCAAATCCACCATCTGCCGATTGAAATTCGCGTACACGCGGATAAATACTGAGGGTTAGGGTTTCACCGTTACGTAATACCGAAATTTCACGCGCGGCGGGTTCCGAGCTGAAAATCAAATCTCGGAGCTGTCCAAAGCTTGATACCGGTTTTTCGTCGAACGACAGTATCAGATCGTTTTCTTGCAACCCTGCCTTGCTTGCTGGTGACACGGGCATGACTGATCCGACAATTGCCAAAAACGGAAATGGTCCATTAACAGTTTTAACGACGCCGTCGCGTTCGATTTCATATGGCATGAACTGAGGCGGGTTTTTGGTGTCCAAAAACGTCGCCAGCGCCCCATTTTCGGCAATTTCAATGCCGTTGATCGACCTGATTACATCGCCCTCTAACAAATCGAAATTCTGAGAAACGGCGGGGTGAACTTTTCCGATAATCGGCTTGTCAGTTGGTTTGCCCAAATACATCACCAGAGCCGCAAAAACCAAGATTGACAGGATGAAATTAGCCATGGGCCCTGCCAAAACGGTCAGCGCACGTTTATACAGTTTTGCATGCTCAAAATATCTGCTTTTTTCAACATCCGTCAGCGCTTCATCAATTGTTTCGCTGTGCGTGCTGGCGGGGTTCATATCGCCCAGAAACTTAACGTATCCACCCAATGGGATGGCCGCGATTTGCCACTTGGTTCCACGTTTATCTGTCCAGGACGTCAGAACCCGGCCAAATCCGACCGAAAACGTTTCGGCGTGAATACCGCACCAGCGGCCAACGATATAATGACCATACTCGTGGATAAACACCACAATCGATAGCACGAAAACAAACGGTAAAATCAATGTAATCGCGGGCCCAATCAATGGGACAGAACCGATAATTTCCAACATGTTAAAGCCCCTTAGCCTGTTTCATAACGACCGCGCGTGATCGCATATCTTGGTCAATGACCGCATCAATCGTCATATCGTCGTGGAATTGATTATTGGCGTAATTGTTTAACGCCACATCAACACATTTCGACATATCCAAAAATCCAATTTGACCATCTAAAAACAGATCCAACGCCTGTTCCTTGGCCGCATTATACACTGTCCCAGCAAGGCCGCCCAGCGTCATCGCCTGCATCGCCAATTCAACGGCGGGAAACTTCTCATTGTCCACGGGTTTAAAATCTAATGATCCAAGGGATGCGAAATCCAAACGTTCCAGTGGCATTTCAATACGTCTGGGATAATTCAGCGCAAAACCAATGGCGCCGGCCATATCGGACGGACCTAGGTGCGCCATGATTGCACCGTCCACAAAACCGACCATGGAATGGATGATGGATTGGGGTTGAATAATGACTTCTAGTTGATCGATAGATACGTCAAATAGCTCTTTAGTTTCAATAAGTTCCATACCCTTGTTGAACATAGATGCACTGTCGATTGAAATCCGCAAGCCCATTGCCCACCGTGGATGCGCCGCCGCTTGTTCGGCCGTTACATGAACCATGTCTGAAACGTCAGTGTCCAAGAATGGACCACCAGAGGCTGTTAAAATGATCCGTTCAACATCGCGTTGGTTTTCGCCCGTCATACATTGGAAAATCGCCGAATGCTCGCTGTCTACCGGTATCAAAGTGGTATTGTTTGCGGCACAAATGGATTTGATCAACGATCCTGCACAAACCAAACTCTCTTTATTAGCCAAGGCCAAAACGTCGGCGTGTTGTGCAGCACGCAAACTACACTCTACACCCGCAAATCCAACAATACCTTGTAGTGAAATATCAACGGGTCGCGACGCGGCATCCAATAACGCATCCCTGCCCGCAGCAATTTTGATGCCAGTGCCCGCCAATGCATCACGCAATGCTTCGAGCCGATTGTTATCTGCAATTACTGCGTGTTTGGCACCAAGTTCGATGGCCACGCGCGCCAACAATGCCACATTGCAACCACCCGTGACGGTATCGACAGAGAAATCAGCGTGTTGACGTTTCAGGATCGACGCCGCTGTACAACCGATAGATCCAGTCGCCCCAAAAACCGAAACGGATCGCATTAAAACAGCCAATCCAGTTTGCCAAACAATGAGAGCAAAAAGATAATGAAGAATGCACCCAGCATGCCGTCAAAACGATCCAAGAATCCACCGTGTCCAGGAATAAGATTACTGCTGTCCTTAACCCCTGCACGGCGTTTCAATGCACTTTCTGCCAAATCACCCGCCTGCGCGAAAATCGCAATTAAGACTGCCCAGGTTAGGGCATTCCAACCAATGTCTAGGCTGAATAAAATAAAGAAGATCGTAAATACCATGGCCAAAACCCAACCGCCAATGGTTCCAGACCACGTTTTTTTAGGGCTTATGGCAGGCCACAGTTTGGGGCCACCAAAAGTGCGCCCTGCAAAATAACCGCCAAGATCGGACGCAATCACAACGGCGATAACCCAAAAGGTTTGCACCAACCCAACGTCAGTACGAAGTGAGGACAACGTCAACAAACCACCAAAGGATAAAACCGCGAAACCGCAGCGTAAAACACGGTCAGTTGGTTTCATCAGGTAAATATACCCGCCCAAACAAGCCACCAAAAGGCCGAATGACACAGGCCATACCAGCCACAAAGCAGCGGCAAGTGCGATGACATAGATTAACGAAATTGCACCGCGATATGCGGTATTTCCCGGGGTTAATCCCGCAATTTCCCACATCACGCAAAACCCAACGATCAACAATGTGATTTGAAAGACAAGACCACCCAAACCCAACGTAACCACTGCAACCAACAACATGATAATGGCGGAAATTGAACGGGTGCGCAGATCGGCGTATTTTGAGGCTGTACTCATTGCGATAAAACCGCGCCAAACCGTCGATTTCGGCCCGTAAATTCATTCAAAGTCTTGATAAACAGCTCTTTGTCAAAATCTGGCCATGTTGTATTTTCAAACACATATTCGGCATAAACAGATTGCCATGGCAGAAAGTTTGATGTGCGGTATTCACCAGATGTGCGGATCACAAGATCGGGATCAGGTAAACCAAATGTGTCTAAATGGGTTTCAAACAGATCAATATTGATGTTTTGTGGATCAATTTCGTTGTTTTTTACTTTTAATGCAATTGCTTTCGCCGCGCGCGCGATTTCATCGCGACCACCGTAATTAAGCCCAATTGTTAAATACAAAGAGTTATTGGCCGCAGTCTGGTTTTCCAACCCCTCCATTAATCCAACCAAGGATTGATCCAAGCGATCACGACTACCGATAAACCGAACTTTAACACCGCGCGAAAACAATTTGGCCGCTTCTGATCGAATGAAACGCCTAAATATTGCCATCAACCCCAATACCTCATCCTCTGATCGTTTCCAATTTTCGGTTGAAAACGCAAAGAGCGTCAAATGTGAAATGCCGATATCCAATGCGGACTCAACAATATCCCGTACGCGATCCGCCCCTTTTGCGTGACCTTTCAGGCGCGTCAATGATTTGGCTGTCGCCCAACGTCCATTGCCGTCCATAATAATGGCAACATGCAAATTTTGCGGGTGTATGTCGGTTACAAGGGTCAAAATTAATCGCTACAGGTTACACCTGCATGACCTCCGCTTGCTTTGCTTCCAGTACTTCGTCGATTTTTTTAATCGCATTGTTTGTCAAATCTTGAACTTCGTCAGACCAAATTTTCTTATCGTCTTCGCTAAGATCATCAGCTTTTTTAATCTGATCCATACCGTCACGCCGCACGTTGCGCACCGCAATTCGCGCACTTTCGGCATAGCTTCCAGCGACTTTGGTTAACTCAACGCGACGCTCTTCGTTCAGCTCTGGGATTGGCAGGCGTAAAATCATGCCGTCACCGACAGGGTTGACGCCAAGGTTGCTTTCGCGGATCGCCTTGTCCACCGTATCAATCAGGGATTTATCCCAAACTGTTACCGTAATCATCCGCGGTTCTGGCACATTAATCCCTGCGCATTGGTTCAAAGGCGTCATCGCACCGTATGCGTTCACCATCACCTTATCCAATAACGAAGCTGACGCACGTCCAGTGCGCAATGTTTGGAATTCAGATTTCATCGCCGAAACGGCACCGTCCATGCGTTTTTCAATTGCACCAATATCAATATCTTCTGACATGTGTTTTCCCCTGATATATGTCGTTAACTGTTGCCAACGACGGTAAATGTTCCTTCGCCACACATAATGCCCTTTAATCCGCCCTTTTGGGACAGCGAGAACACAATGATGGGCAAGCTATTGTCGCGCGCCAATGCAATCGCAGAGGCATCCATGACTTTTAAATTCTTTTGGAGAACCTCGTCAAAACTGACAGTGTCGTAACGCACTGCATCAGGATTGGTTTTTGGGTCTTTGTCGTAAATTCCGTCAACTTGTGTGCCTTTGAAAATGGCTTCGCAGCTCATTTCTGATGCACGCAATGTGGCGGCGGTGTCGGTTGTGAAATATGGGTTACCTGTGCCAGCCGCGAAAATGCAAACACGTTTCTTTTCCAAATGGCGTACAGCGCGGCGGCGGATATAGGGTTCGCAAACCTGATCCATCGGGATCGCAGAAATTACGCGGGTGTGCACCCCGAGGGATTCCAATGCGCCCTGCATGGCCAATGCGTTCATGACGGTGGCCAACATGCCCATATAATCGGCGGTTGTGCGTTCCATGCCTTGGGCAGAGCCTTGTAACCCACGAAAAATGTTGCCCCCGCCAATGACCAAACATAATTCGACGCCTAAATCATGGACACGTTTGACCTCTTTGGCGATGCGTTCGACGGTTGGCGGATGTAGTCCAAAACTTTGATCCCCCATCAACGCTTCGCCCGAAATTTTCAAAAGGACTCGCTTATATGAAAGTTGCGTGTCGTCGTTTTGATCTGCCATTTGGGCTGCTCCGTCTTAATTCGTCCAAAAATGCGTGATAATGCGCGTCTATGCAATGGTAAATATTCATAATAAGCGCTATCCAGCCGTTTGTACTTACAATGATAAACCTTAAACCGCCACTGCCAAACGAGGTAATTTTGGAAATAGATTTTGACAATGCAAAACCAATTTTGATTGCAGGGCCGACAGCGTCTGGTAAATCTGCGCTTGGGATCACCTTGGCGCAGAAATACAATGGCGTGGTTATCAATGCAGATGCTTTGCAAATCTATCGTCAATGGCACATCCTGACGGCCCGTCCCGACGACAGCGAAACCACGCAATGCCCACATTTGATGTATGGTCACGTTGATATTGGGACGCCGTATTCGGTTGGTCACTGGATAAATGATCTGCGCATTTGTCTGCAAAACGTTGCAGCACAGGGTTTGCGACCCATCATTTTGGGTGGAACTGGATTGTATTTCCAAATGCTGACACAGGGAATTGCTGCCGTTCCCGATATACCAGACACGGTTAAATCACAGGCGGAAGTGATCGAGGAAACAAACGGCAAACATGCTTTTGCACAGATATTGGCGCAATCAGATCCCAAAACCCTGTCACGGATTGATGCGCAAAACCCAGTTCGCACCCGGCGCGCATGGGAAGTATTGACCGCCACCGGCAAAGGTTTGTCCGATTGGCAGGACGATACCCCGCCGCCATTGTTAAACATCGACGACACAATTCCTGTGCAGTTGGTTTGCGATACAGATTGGTTAAACGCCCGCATTGCGCGGCGGTTTGATCTGATGATTGACGCGGGTGCGTTGGATGAATGTCGCGCGGTTTTGAACGCTGGCCTGTGGGACGAGGCACATCCATCATGCAAAGCCATAGGTGCCAAGGAACTGATCGGGCACATCCAAAATGGTGATGATTTGGATCATGCGGTGGAATTGGCCAAAATTCAAACGCGCCGTTATGCCAAGCGACAACGCACATGGTTTCGATCCAAAATGTCAAATTGGCACGCCTTACAGATCGACAACGTACAGGTGTGATTCTATTGGCACAGATGGCGTTAGTTTGAACAAATCAAACTATTTCAATTGTCTTATATGTTCGTATTTCTTATTCTAAATACATAAAAAGAATACAAAAAAATGAGCAGGCAATCACATGAACAACACCCAAACACTGGGCAATAAATCCGTCTATGTGGCTGGTATTTCGGGCGCAATCCGAAATGTTTCAGCCCAACTTCGCCTTGATGGCGTCAGCGGCTATCACAAATATATTTTTGTCAAGAAAGGCAGTGGCACCTGCATGATTGACGGGGCAACACAGGGGTTTGGCACCAATACAGTCATCTATATTCCTGATAATTGCCCACACCACGTCGATCTGGGCGTTAACACGCAGGCGATTGCCATCGCAATTCCCGCAGAGTTGGAATTCAACCTGCCGATCGTACCCGTAGTTTTACCCCTTAATTCAGCGGCTGACATTACATCCATGTCCCAAATGTTCGACGCCGCATTTCACGAATACCATTCAGGAAACGCCGCCGTTGAAATGGCAATCTACAGCTATACAGGATTGGTTACCGTAAATGTGACCCGCTTGTTGGCGAAACAGGCCGAACGTGCCAAAAAAACGGCCGCGCAACGATTGATGCACAAATTTGCATATTTGGTCGAGGAACAGTTTTTCACAGGAAACGGTCTGGAACATTATGCCCGTGTTTTGGGTGTCACCAGCACGCACCTGACCCGTGTCTGTCAACAACTTAACAGCCAATCCGCGTCGCATTTCCTTCAGGATCGTATTATCAGCGAGGCACGCCGTTTGTTGTTGATCACAGATCGTCGGATCCAGGATATTGCATCCGACCTTGGCTTTACCTCTGCCGCATATTTCTCTCGCTTTTTCGCAGTACGTTTGGGTCTTTCGCCCAAAGAGTTTCGTCAATCGCGTGCCCAGTTCCGCGCACACATTGACTACGATGCGCAAGAACTTGATTTAGTGGGATAAATTATTACGTTCTATATTGTTTTATGGGGCGCAATATCGCGGGGATCCGCGATCATTTCTATGATGAACCCGAATGCTGCGGCTTTGGCCGCAACAAATGCCTCTGGGAATTCCGCATCATCCGTGATCCGCGCATAGCCAAAACCGTATGCCTCTGCCAATGCCGCGAAATTGGGGTTAACCAGCTCGGTCGCGCTGACCCTGTTGGGGTAGCGCATTTCTTGGTGCATCCGAATGGTACCGTATGATCCGTTGTTATGGATCAGAATAATCGGGTCCAGCATCTGTTGCATGGCTGTGCCCAATTCGTTGCATGTCATCTGAAAATCACCGTCGCCAGCGAAACAAATCACCTGTCTGTCAGGAAAGGCGGATTTTGCAGCAATTGCGGCTGGAATACCCGCCCCCATTGCCCCTGCTTGGGGTGCCAACAGGCGGTGATGTTTGCTGTAATTGAGGTATTTTCCAGACCAAATCGCGTAATTTCCAGCGCCATTGGTATAAATAGCATCCGCGTCAGCATGTTCATTCAGATAATTGCAAACCCGCGCAAGGTTCAATGACCCAAGGGTTTTGGGAACCACCCGTGTTTCCAAATATGCCGCCCGCGCATCGGCGCAATAGGACGCCCAGTCACCTTCAATCGCCGCGCTGCGCAATCCAGCCACAACGGTGTCGGGTGCCGCCACAACGCCCATAAAGCAATGATAAACCTTATTAATCTCCGCCTCGCTGACATGTGTGTGGATAATTTTTTGTTTGGGATGGGGGAATTCGAACATCTGCCAGCCATCTGTCACCACCTCGCCAAAGCGAATGTTGATGGCCAGAATGCAATCTGATTGTGCAATCAAATCCTGCATCGCTGCGGGTTTCCCAAACGCGGCATCGCCAACATATGCATGGCTGGTGGTGTCCATCAAATCTTGGTTGCGAAATCCACAGATGACGGGAATATTTGCGGCCTCTGCAAAGGCCAATAAATCATCGCGCCCTTGATCTGTCCAACCGCCGCCACCGCACATCATTACTGGACGTTTCGCGGCGTTCAATTCGACCGCAATCGCATCAATCTGTGCTGTGCTGGCTTGGGCAGCTAAGGTTGGAACAGCGTTGGCCGCTGGCGTGGTGGTCATCTCGCGCAACATATCCTCTGGTAGGGCCACAACAACGGGGCCCGGGCGGCCTGAAACCGCAACCGAAAAGGCGCGTGCCACCAATTCGGATACCCTATTAGGGTCGTCAATTTGGGTGACCCATTTGGCAATCGGCCCAAAATACATCCGATAATCCACCTCTTGGAATGCTTCGCGATCGGTCATGTCACGGCCAATTTGGCCAATGAACAACACCATGGGCGTGGAATTTTGCATCGCGGTATGCACACCAATCGACGCATTCGTTGCCCCTGGCCCGCGCGTTACAAAACAAACCCCCGCTTGTCCTGTCAGTTTGCCATAAGCCTCGGCCATGAACGCGGCGCCACCTTCGTGTCGGGTCGTCACAAATTTGATTTTGTCTGAAACATCGACTAATGCATCCAGAACCGACAGATAGCTTTCCCCAGGAACGCCAAAAATACGTGAAACCCCTTGGTTCACTAAGTTTTCTACCAAAAGATCGGCCGCGCGTTGTTGTGTCATTCGTTCCTGTCCCTAACATTAATTGCGATCTACGAAGTGTGCATATTATCACTCTTTTATTTACAGAATCGCTACATACTAATCACATCAGAGGGCAGTTTTCGCACAGTTGCAACCATCGTTCTCAGATAACTGTATAACGTATAACGACTCTCCCGGTTCTGCGTGCGTTGTACAAAACCTTGTCCCTTGGCCCGAAAAGAATCGACTTTTCGGGCCCTTTTTTTTAGAACCGTTTCAAAGGGGACATCCATGTTGAATATTTTGATCCTAAACGGCCCAAATTTAAACTTGTTGGGCACACGCCAACCCGATGTTTATGGCACGACGACATTGGCGGATGTCGAACAGATGTGTGCGGTAAAGGCTGTTGATCTGGGCGTTCGTGTCGAGTGTCGTCAAAGTAACCACGAAGGTGTGTTGATCGATTGGATACAACAAGCCAAGGGTACGTTTGATGGGATTATCATCAATGCGGGTGCCTATACGCATACATCAATCGCAATTATGGATGCGGTTGCATCGGTGGACATCCCCACGTTGGAATTACATGTGTCAAACATCATGGAACGCGAAGAGTTTCGCCACACCAGTTACATCGGCAAGGTCGCGTTTGATGCGATTATGGGGCATGGAACGGATGGGTATTTGATGGCGATGGAACGTATTGCGGAACATTTAGCTAAATAGCAAAAAGCCCGATCAAATGACCGGGCTTTTCATAACGTTCGAAGGTTGGGGGATTTAGCCGCCCATTGTTTTCGCAACTTCTGCCGCGAAATCTTCTTCGATTTTTTCAATGCCTTCGCCAACTTCAAGACGTACGAACGAGAGGATCTCTGCGCCTGCATCTTTGGCCGCTTGGCCAACAGTCACGTCAGGGTTGATCACGAATGATTGGTTTACCAATGCCACCTCTGAGAAGAATTTCTGCATCCGACCAACAATCATCTTTTCGATCACTGCTTCTGGCTTGCCGCTTTCGCGTGCTTGCTCTGTCAGGAAATTCTTTTCTTTTTCGATCGCAGCAGGATCAATATCCGCTTCGGTCAATGCTTGTGGACGCGGGTCTGCCGCAGCAACGTGCATTGCGATTTGTTTTGCGATCTCTGGGTTTCCGCCTTTGAGCGCAACCAATACACCGATTTTGCCCATGCCTTCTGCGGCGGCTGTGTGGATGTATGTTCCAATCACTTCGCCCTCAACACGTGCCATGCGGCGCACGGACATGTTTTCACCGATTGTAGAAATTTTGTCGGTGACAACGTCGGCCACAGATTTGCCATCCATGTCGGCCGCTTTCAATGTTTCAACGTCTGAAACACCCAAGGCTGTTTTCGTGATGCCAGCAACCATTTGTTGGAAGTCTGCGTTTTTACCAACAAAGTCAGTTTCAGAGTTCACTTCGACCAGAACGCCAACGCCGCCATCAACGGCCACGCCAACCAAACCTTCGGCCGCTGTACGGCCTGATTTTTTGGCCGCAGTCGCCAAACCTTTGGTGCGCAACCAATCGATTGCTGCTTCCATGTCGCCATTTGTTTCTGTTAACGCTTTTTTAGCGTCCATCATGCCCGCACCAGAGGTGTCGCGCAGTTCTTTTACCAATGCAGCTGTAATAGCCATGATATATCTCCTATGGAATGTGAAAGCGGGCGGCGAACCGCCCGCGATTGGCCTTAGGCCTTCATCAATTCAGTTGCTTGACCGATCCAGTCGTCACGTTCGATGCGACCTTTGAATGACAAGTTGTCGTCAACCCACATCACTTCGTCGTTTGTCCATGCCGCAACCTGTGCGAATTGGTAAACACCCAATGTGTTCAACGTTTCTTCCAATTTTGGACCAACGCCTGTGATTTTTTTCAAATCGTCTGTTTCAGCAGGTGCCTGTGTGAACATTGTGGGCTTTGTGCCCGCACTTTCAACAGGTGCTTCTTCGACAGCTTTCTTTGGGGCTGCTTTTGGGGCAGCTTCAGCAACGTCTGCGATCTCTTCAACTGGGGCATCTTCCATTGCGCCCAAGTCAACACCAGCAGAACCCATTTGCGCCGCCATGCCGTCCAAGCAAGACCGTGCAATCAAGTCACAATATAACGCAATTGCGCGTGCCGCATCGTCATTACCTGGGATTGGGTAATCAATACCTTCGGGTGCAGAGTTTGTATCCAGAACAGCAATCACAGGGATGCCCAATTTGTTTGCTTCGGCCACAGCCAAAGATTCTTTGTTGGTGTCGATGACGAACAACAGGTCAGGTGTTCCGCCCATTTCCGCGATACCGTTTAAAGAAGCGAACAATTTCGTGTGCTCACGCTCCATGCCCAAACGCTCTTTCTTGGTCAGGCCTTCAAATCCAACTTCCATTTGTGCTGAAATCGTTTTCAGACGTTGGATTGATTTTGAAACTGTTTGCCAGTTTGTTAATGTGCCACCCAACCAGCGGTGGTTCATGTAATATTGTGCTGAACGTTCGGCTGCTTCTGCAACTGCTTTGGATGCTTGGCGTTTTGTACCCACGAACAATACGCGACCGCCCTTAGCAACTGTGTCACGGACAACGTTCAACGCTTGGTCCAACAACGGAACAGTTTGCGTCAGGTCCATGATGTGGATGCCATTGCGTGACCCATAAATATATTGGTCCATGCGTGGATTCCAGCGATGGGTTTGGTGTCCGAAGTGTACGCCTGCTTCTAGCAGTTGGCGCAATGAAAACTCAGGTAGAGCCATTGTAATATTCCTTTTCCGGTTTAGCCTCAGCGGGGTCGTGGGACATGATGTCCAACCGGTGGAGTTATTGGGATTTCTCCCCAACAACCCGCAAGCCCCGCCTGTGGATTTAAGTAGGCGTCGTATAGGCGGGATTTGGGAATGGCGCAAGGGGCAATTTCATGCCCCCTGCCCGTTGTTTTATTAGGCTTTGACGGCTGTCATAAACCGATCACGGATCACGACGGGATCCATGGTGATGACAGGTACCTTAATGTTACCTGATTCACATTTGGCCACGATAATCGTCATCCGCTTGCTATCAATCGCCGCTTGCAATGTTTTACCGGTGTCCGCCGCCTGACATTCCACAACGTTTTCACACCCACAGGCACGCGCCACCGCCGTCAGGGATGTCTTTTTGCCCGCATATGTCGGTTGATCGCCGGTCGAGCCGTAACTGCCGTTATCAATGATCAACAGGACAAAATTATCCGCCACATTGTTTGCAATTGTGGGCAAAGTGCCGAAATTGGTCAAAACAGAGCCATCGCCATCAATCGAGATAACCGTTTTATCCTGTGCCAATGCCACACCCAAACCGATGCTGGATGACAGGCCCATGGTGCCAAGCATGTAAAAATTTGTCGGCTGGTCATCCATCATGTGTAATTCTTGGCTTGGTAGCCCGATATTACACACGACCAAATGATCGCGTAAAATTGGCAGGATGTCCTTTAATATATCAGACCGTATCATTCGCCATATCCTCCCCAAAATGAGGCATCCGTCAGGATCGCCACAGGTTTGTTGCACATGAATGTGTATTTTAAGATTGCATCAAACTCGTCGACATCGCTTTCTGTATGAAAATGATAGGTCGGGATGTTCAACTGATTGAGCAACGCCTTGGTATGAACGGCCATTTCGACCTGACATGCCACAGGTTCGCGCAGTTCACCACGATAGCTGATGATCATCGGCAATGGCATCCGGTAATATTGTGTCAACGTCACCAAGGTATTCACAGTAACGCCAATGGCTGTATTTTGCATAATAATCGCTGGTCGTTTGCCGCCCATAAATGCACCTGCACATAACCCCATGCCTTCGTCTTCTTTATTGGAAGGAATGTGGTAAATACGCTGCTCTGCATCAACAGCATCAATCACACCAGCCAGCTGTTTACACGGGACAGTTGTTACAAACTCGACGTTGTTCGCCACCAGATCGGCAACAATTTTTTCACTCACAGACATAATTTTCTCCTGTTTTTCATCTGAAAAACTAGGGCTATTTGAGTTCAAAAGCATGTCTTCTTTGCAATTTCGAAAATTCGAAAGTTAGGTTTTGCGTTTCGCTTAACAATGCATCCACAGTCCCATTTTCTGCACTTGCTATGGCAAAATAAAATCATAAACACATGCTTTACAATGCTCAAACACGCACCTAACACTTCTGTTATGTTGGATACAGAAAATCACCGCAAATCAGAACGCCGTAAATCGGGTGTCTTTGCACGTGTGCGTGGCAATTTCCTGACGGGGTTAGTGATTGTTTTACCTGTGGCGCTGACGATTTGGCTGGTTTGGTCGTTCTTTGGCTTTGTTGATGATCGTGTTTTGCCGCTGGTGCCAGATAAATATAACCCGCTGTCTTATATCGATTTTAATATTCGCGGCGTTGGTGTTGGTATCTTTCTGGTGTTTACCACCTTTGTCGGGGCTGTCACCAAGGGCTTGTTTGGCCGTCAGCTGGTGCGGTTAGGCGAGAGCATTGTTGATCGCGTTCCTATCGTGCGCTCTATTTATAACGCTGTGAAACAGATTGTCGAAACCATCACGACATCCTCGGATAATAATTTCGAGAAAGTGGCGATGTTCGAATATCCACGCGCAGGTATTTGGGCAATTGGATTTATCTCTACGCAAACTGGTGGTGAAATATTGGAAAAAACCGCGGCCGACAGCCTGTATTCCATTTTCGTTCCAACAACACCAAACCCAACATCGGGATTTTTGTTGTTCGTGCCACAAAAAGACGTGGTTGTTTTGGATATGGATGTAGAATCCGCTGCCAAGTTGATTATTTCAGCGGGCATCGTTGAACCCCCAACCGCCGCTGAAATCTCCGCTGGCAAAGCATCTCGTAAGTCAAAATGATATCTGCTGGCCTGACAGGTTTCTTTACCTCGCTGTCTCTGATTTTGGCGATTGGTGCTCAAAACGCGATGATCTTGCGTCAAGGTTTGGCGCGCAGCCATGTTTTCTGGGCTTGTTTGTTTTGTGCGCTCAGCGACGCCATTCTGATTGCTCTTGGTGTCGCGGGCTTTGGCTTTGCGGTTGAACGCTTTCCGAATTTACCCTTTATATTGACGATTGGAGGTATTGCATTCCTACTGGTTTACGGGTGTTTACGCTTGTGGGCCGCTTATGTTGGCACATATCGTTCTGAAATTGATGGTGGCGCAAAATCACTTGGTGCGGTGATTGCGGCCTTGGCCGCGGTTACTTGGCTTAACCCGCATGTTTACCTTGATACATTGGCGTTATTGGGTGCCGTTTCGGTTCAATACACGGATATGGCGGAAAAAACCGCCTTTGGCCTATCGGCCGTTGCAGCCTCGTTTATCTTCTTTTTCAGCCTTGGATACGGCGCTGTATTACTGGCGCCCTACTTTAAATCCGAACGCTTTTGGCAAGGCTTGGATGTGGCGATTGCACTGACTATGTTTGCAATCGCCTTTGGTTTATATCAATCGCTGTAGCATTATTTGGGATCAACCCACCACACATCCGGCAGGAACCCAGACCAGTCGCCATACATCGGCAACCGTTCTGGAAATTTCATCGCGCTGTCATGTGCCAAACGGCTGACGGTATCAAACCCAAATGGCACCACATAACGCCCTGCCGTTAAAACCCGATCCAGTGCTTTGGTTGCGGCCACGAATTCAGATTGATCCGTTGCATTCAGCATGTAATCAATCAACGGCTCGATTGCGGGATCCTTGGCACCCATATAATTACGGGTACCCGGTTCAGTTACACCCTTTGGCCCCCAATACAATTTTTGCTCGTTTCCGGGGGACAGGCTTAGCCACCACAGGTTTGGCATCATGTCGAAATCATACGCCTTTTTGCGCTCACGAAACACCGCCGCATCCAGCGATTTGATCGATACATTGATGCCTAACCGCTGTAACCCGTCCACGTAAATATTTGTAATTGCTTCGTTTTCTGAACTGCCTGTTTCCAGCATGATCTCGATTTCAAACGGTTTACCTTTTGTGTCCATCAACACGCCGTTGTCCAATGTCATACCTGCATCTGCCAACAGTTGCGTTGCGCGGCGCAGACCCTTGCGGTTACGTTTACCGTCGCTTTCGGGATACGAGTACCCTTCCAATGTTCCAGGAAGCAGGCTGTCTGTGAACGGCATCAACAATTCTTTCACGCGCCCCTGCGCTGGATTTTCGTCCATGCCCAAGGTTGAATTGCCAAAATATGAGGCAAAACGGGTTTTCGTGCCGCCATAAACCTTGGCATTGAAATTTGTGTAATCAAACGCTTGGATCAATGCTTCGCGTACACGCCAATCCGCGAACTTTTCGCGCCGTGTATTAATCGCCAAACCTTGCATACCTGACGGGCGTTGGTGCGCGATAACAGATTTCGTTGCTTTGCCTGATGTGATCCGATCAAAATCATACAAGGCATCCCACTTGGCACCATTTCCTTCGCGGAAATATGAAATTTCGCCCGCTTTGAAGGCCTCGAAAATAACATTGGCATCTAGGAAGTAATCATAGCGCAATTCGTCGGCGTTATTGCGACCACGGTTAAACCCCAAATCATTCCCCCAATAATCGGGATTGCGTTTGAATTGAATATACCGCCCTGCCTCGAATTTATCGACGACATATGGGCCGCTGCCAGTTAATACTTCCATGCCACTTTGATCGAATGCACGCGCATCAAAATCCGCCTTGCGCAGGATTGGGCGCAGTCCCAAAATAAGTGGCAGTTCTTGGTCGCCACTGTCGGACGATAACCGCACGGAACGCGGGCCCGTTTGCTCAATTTTCGAAACTTTGCTGAATGAACGAACATAACGTGGATGACCAATTGAGCCCAGTGTTTCAAACGACCAAATGACATCTGCGACGGTGACAGGTGATCCATCCGAAAAACGTGCCTCTTCGCGTAGTGTAAATTCAACCCATTCGCGATTCTCTCCCAGTTCTACTGATTCTGCCAACAGGCCGTACAACGTGAACGGTTCGTCGTATGAACGCCCCAAAAGCGTCTCAAATGTGTGTGCGCTGACGCCGTATGGTGCTTTGCCTTTCAGGATGAACGGATTCAGCGAATCGAATCCGCCGCGTTCGCCCATTGTGATCCGCCCACCTTTGGGTGCATCTGGGTTTGCATATGGTAGCGACACAAAATCTGGTGGTAGGTTGGGTTCACCATACATAGCTATGCCATGTTTTGACTGTGCCATCGCCATGGAACCAACTAAACCGCCAAGTAATATGGCAACCGACCGCCAACCCGCTCTTCGTGTCATCTGTGCAACATCTCTCTTTGTTTGGTATGCATTTCATATGTTTCTAAGGGCTTTGGTAAAAAAATCAATTTTTTCCTTGGCCTACCCCCAGCCATCGGCGTATAAAGGCATTACTGCTCGATAGGTTTCTTGCCTGTATGAAACCTGCCTCAATACTTGGCGCCCTCTTCGTGAGGGCGCTTTTTTTTGTCTAAATTTGGTGAAAGGTTGGAATCGATTGCGCAACGCATGCCACGGGATCAGAAATTGAAACCGACACAGCTTTCACCATCCCATTTGCATTTTTCACATAGGTGCACAGGCGTTTTTGGCATATCCTATTGAATCATTGACAGATGATCAGTTGCAAGCGTCACTTAACCAAGTTTCTAACATTGGCGTAAAGTGATAAATTCACATAAATATCTGGCCGAATTCATTGGAACTGTGTTCCTGTTGGCGACTGTTATCGGCTTTGGCGTCATGGGGGAAACTCTGGCCGACGGCAATATGGCCGTTGCATTACTGGGCAACACGATTGCCATTGGTGCCATATTATTCGTTTTAATCACCATACTTGGCCCCATGTCAGGGGCGCATTTCAATCCCGTGGTGACAATCGCGCGGACCTTGTCGAACACTTTTGCGGGCATCAATCCCGCAAATGCACCCTTGTTCATGATAAGTCAGCTTATTGGTATGGTCGTGGCACTGGCGATTGCCAAAGTGTTGTTTATGCCGCAGAGGTGACCCACAGGATCATCGCGTCTTCTTGGCTGGTGGAAATCACATCGTGCCCCATAGCCGCATCATAATAACAACTGTCACCACGTTGCATTTCTACAGGCTCGTAAAACTCTGTATATAAACGAATTTTTCCAGATAAAACGTACAGAAATTCCTCGCCGTCGTGGCGCACCCAGCCGTCGAATTCATCCATACTGCGCGCGCGAATGCGGGCACGGTATGGCAACATCGCTTTGGATGTCAGCGTCCCACCCAACATTTCATGCTCGTAGGTCGGCGTGACATGGGATTTCCCCTCGCCGTTCAGCGTGGTCACCATACGCGCCATGATTTGATCACCTTTGGGTGGCGTAAATAACTGTGGCACCGAAATTCCCAGCCCCGTCGCCAGCTTTTTCACCGCTTCAAATGTTGGTGACATCTGTTCATTTTCGATTTTGGACAGGGTTGAGCGCGCCAAACCGGCCTGTTGCGCCGCTTGTTCCAGCGTCCAATTGCGTGCTTTGCGCAATTCGCGCACCCGCGCACCCAGATTAAGCGGCGTGCCACCTTCGGTCTCTTCTTTGTCGGCGCGGACAATTTGAATAATATGCGGGTTCTTTTCGATCATTGGCGCAATATATCTAACCGCATCCATTCTTGCAACTTGTGATCAATTGGCGCAGATAGGCGCCATGACAAAAATTGACATTATATCCGACCCAATCTGCCCATGGTGCTATATCGGGAAAACCCGTCTGGATCGCGCCCTAGAGGCCAATCCTAACCATGATTTCATTATTGAATGGCACCCGTTCCAACTGAATCCAACGATGCCTGCCGATGGTATGGATCGCCGTGAATACCTTGAGGCCAAGTTCGGCGGTCAGGATGGCGCGATCAAGGTGTATGGTCAGATCGATCAGGTTGCGCGCGAAACAGGCCTTGATGTCAATTTTGCGGGTATTAAACGCACACCAAACACCATCGATGCACACCGTGTGATCCATTGGGCCGGTATCGAAGGCAAACAAAATGCCGTGGTTGATCGCCTGTTCAAAGCCTATTTCAAAGAGGGTCGTGATATTTCCGAACACTCTGTGTTGGCGCGTATTGCAACCGCCGCAGGTATGGATGGGGACGCCGTTCGTCGCTTGTTGAAATCCGATGCGGACACAGACGACATTCGTGCGCGCGACACGGATGCACGCCGCAAAGGCATCCAGGGCGTTCCGGCATTTGTTGTAGCCAATGAATATGTCGTTCAAGGTGCCCAACCCGTTGAGGTGTGGAATAACGTGATCCAAGAGATTATCGAAAAAACGAAAAATGGGTAAACGCCTTCGTCTTGGCGAATTTGTCGCCCTGATTGCGCTGCTGTTTGCACTGATTGCGTTGGGGATCGATTCCATGCTCCCGGCCCTTGGGAACATTGCGGCTGACTATAATCTTGCTGATGCCAATCGTGCGCAGTTGGTTATTACTGTTTTTGTTTTTGGAACTGGCATTGGACAATTATTGGCAGGGCCATTGTCGGATGCCTATGGTCGTAAACTTACCTTGGGTGGTGGCATTGCCTTGTTCGTCGTCGCCAGTGTCTTTTCGGTTTTGACAACTGATTTCACCACGCTGCTGATCTCTCGGTTTATTCAAGGTTTGGGTATTTCTGCGCCCCGCTCCGTTGGGATTGCATTGGTGCGCGACATTTACAAAGGCCGTCAAATGGCGCGTGTCATGTCGATGGCTATGATGATATTCGTGGTTGCGCCCGCCGTTGCCCCCCTGCTGGGTCAAAGCATCATGTTGGCCTTTGGCTGGCGGATGATTTTTGTATTTTTGATCTTGGTTTCATGCATTTGTTTCTTGTGGTTAATGATCCGCCAAGAGGAAACATTGACGGATGAAAACCGTCGTGCATTTAAAGTGGCATTGATTATCGATGGTTACAAAGAGGTGTTCACAAACAAACGTGTGATGATCTCTATGTTGTCCGTTTCAATGGTTTATGGTGCATTATTTTCATACCTTTCGATGGTTCAACAAATATTCTCTATCTGGTTAGATGCAGAGGCGCGCTTTCCGTTTTATTTCATGATAACCGCTTTTTTTGGGGCGGCATCAAATGCCGTTAATGCACATTATGTCGAACGGTATGGCATGTGGTTTATCTCTTCACTTGCGATGGTTGGTAACATCATTGCCGCGCTTGTTTTTGCGTTGCTTATAATTACAAATATCCTACCAGATCAGTGGCTATTGCCCGCCTTTGTTATATGGTCCAGCATCTTTTTCTTTTGCAATGTCATGTGTTTTGGCAACCTAAACTCTTTGGCGATGGAACCTGTTGGGCACATCGCTGGCTTGGCCGCATCAATCATTGGCTCTACCTCTACAGTGATCAGTGTCCTGATCGCAATCCCCGTTGGCATGATGTTTAATGGCACAGGATTACCCTTGATTATGGCCACCGCTGTCTTGTTTTCAGTTGCGATGTTCATCCACATTTTCAACCCACGCAACGTCGATTGAATGTGATTGCTTAAGCTTTGGCCGCTTTTGCCAAAACCGCCAATTCACGCGCAATCACATAGGCGCCTTTGACCTTTAGGTCATCATTAACCCAGTCACGACGCACGACAATTTTATTGTCCTTCACCTTGGCAGTCCCGCGCGAGTCGCCCAGATATTGCGCCAATCCCGCAGGATTATTAAATTTGTCCTTGTGAAATTGCACAACAACACCCTTGGGGCCGCCATCCAATTTGGCGATCCCTGCCGCGCGGCACATGCCTTTGATGCGCACAATCCGCAGCAACATATCCACCTCTTTGGGTAATGATCCGAACCGATCAATCAGCTCGGCGGCAAAACTCTCTAACTCGACTTTCTTGGCCAAACTGGACAAGCGGCGATATAATCCCAAGCGGACATCCAAATCAGGAACGAAGGTCGCGGGGATCAACACGGGCACGCCCAGATTGATCTGTGGCGACCATGAACCATCATCGGACAGCCCTTCCATCTCGCCCGATTTCATCTTGGCAATCGCTTCTTCTAGCATCTCTTGGTACAACTCGTACCCAACCTCGCGCACATTGCCCGATTGTTCCTCGCCCAACAGATTTCCTGCACCGCGAATATCCAAATCTTGGCTGGCTAACATGAAACCTGCGCCCAAGCTGTCCAATGATCCCAAAACCCGTAAACGTTTCGTCGCTGCTGGTGTCAATTTCTGACGCGGCTTTGTTGTCAGGTATGCATAGGCGCGGGTTTTGGATCGCCCGACCCGTCCCCGAATTTGATACAGTTGTGACAGGCCGAACATATCGGCGCGGTGGATAATGATTGTATTGGCTGTGGGAATATCCAACCCACTTTCGACGATTGTTGTGGCAACCAAAATACCGTATTTGCCATCGTAAAACGCATTCATGCGATCATCCAACTCGCCCGCCGGCATCTGCCCGTGGGCGACAACATACGCCACCTCTGGCACCTGATCCTTAAGAAATGCCTCGACTTCGCCCAGATCCGAAATCCGCGGTACCACGAAGAAACTTTGCCCACCGCGATAATGTTCGCGCAATAATGCTTCGCGCAGTGTCACGGTGTCGAATTCACTGACATAGGTGTGAATGGCCAAGCGGTCCACAGGCGGTGTGCCGATGATCGACAATTCGCGCACCCCTGACAAAGACAGCTGTAACGTCCGTGGGATCGGTGTTGCAGTCAGGGTCAACACATGCACGTCGCTGCGCAATTGTTTCAAGCGTTCCTTATGGCTCACGCCAAATTTTTGCTCTTCGTCAATAATCAACAGGCCAAGGTTGGCGAATTTTATATCCTTGGCCAATAATGCATGCGTGCCCACCACGATTTCAACCGATCCATCACGTAATGCTTCGCGGTTCTTTTTCATCTGTGTTGGTGTCACAAATCGCGATAATTGCCGCACACGAATGCCAGTGCCACGAAAACGTTCCTCGAATGATTTGAAATGTTGACGTGCCAACAAGGTGGTTGGGGCAATAATCGCAACCTGTGTGCCCGCATTGGCCGCAACAAAAGAGGCGCGCAATGCGACCTCGGTTTTGCCAAAGCCTACGTCACCACAAATCAAACGATCCATTGGGCGGCCCGATGCCATATCTTCTAAAACGTCCTCGATCGCATTCATTTGATCGTCGGTTTCAGTATATGGGAACCGCGCACAAAACGCATCCCACAGGTCTTGGGGCGCTTGCATGATTTCGGATTTGCGCAGGGCACGTTCAGCGGCAATGCGGATCAACTTATCCGCCATTTCGCGGATACGTTCCTTTAATTTGGCTTTCTTGGCCTGCCACGCACCACCGCCTAAACGATCCAACATGCCGGTTTCGTGGCCGTATCGTGACAGCAATTCAATATTTTCTACGGGCAGATATAATCGCGTTTCACCGGCATATTCCAATTGCAAACAATCATGCGGCGCACCGGCGGCGACAACGGTTTCCAACCCCGTGTAGCGCCCAATGCCGTGATCCACGTGCACGACCAGATCGCCCACAGACAAGCTTGATGCTTCGGTCAGGAAACCCTCGGCGCGTTTGCGTCGTTTGGTACCACGGATCAACCGATCCCCCAGAACATCCTGTTCTGAAATCACACACAACCCTTTGGCCTCGAACCCCTGATCCAGCGGCCAAACCACCAAGGACAGTGAGCCAATCGTTGGATTGACGTCTGCCCATGTGGACACTTTGACCATGCCGCTGATGTCCTGATCCGTTAACAACCCTTCCAGCCGTTCACGCGCGCCTGTTGAAAACGATGCAATCACAACCGAACTGGTTTTGCGCCGATCTGTGATATGATCTGCTAAACTCTCAAACAGGCTGGTCTCTTCGTTTAGACGTTCTGGCGCGAAGGAACGCCCCAATCGTCCACCCATATCCAACGCATTTGGCCCTGTGGGTTGGGGCAAAACCAAGACGTGGTTCACGTTCCGACCCGCCAACACATCACCAAATACTTCAGGCGACATATATAACGTTTCGGGCGCAATCGGTTTATACACCGTGTCCATGCGCGATTTGGCTTTCAATGCTTCCATCCGCGCATCGTATTGATCAACAATACTGTCCCAACGGCCATCGTGGACTTGGGTTAGGTTTTCATCCAAAAACACCGCCGCGCCGTCCAAATAATCAAACAGCGTTTCCATACGGTCATGGAAATACGGTGCCCAATGTTCAAATCCCTGATGCTTGCGCCCTGCACTCACGGCTTCGTACAGGGGATCATCAATCCCAGCTGCACCAAATTCGGTGCGATACTTGTTGCGAAAACGCGCAATGGCATCCGCGTCCAACACCACTTCGGACACGGGTGCGAATTCGACCTTTTTCAGCTTTTCTACTGTGCGCTGTGTGATCGGATCAAATCGTCGCGCACTTTCCAACTCGTCACCAAACATATCCATCCGCACAGGGCCAACTTCGCCAGGTGGAAACACATCGATGATACCGCCACGAATGGCGTAATCGCCAGCCTCGGTCACTGTTGGGGTCTGCACAAACCCCATGCGGGTGAAATAACTACGCAACTGCGCATCATTCACGGTGCGCCCCACCTCTGCCACAAAACTGCTGTCGCGCAATACATTCCGTGCAGGCACGTATTGTGTGGCGGCGTTTAGGGTCGTTAGCATGATAAACGGTTTGTCAAACCCAGATGCCAAGGCCGCCAACGTAGCCATCCGCGCCGCAGAAACATCGCCGTTTGGCGACACACGATCATAGGGCAAGCAATCCCATGCGGGAAAAACAAACACGGGCACGTTTGGTGCGAAAAACCATAACGCACGGCGCAATGCTTCCATACGTTTGTCGTCACGCGCAATATACAACACAGAACGACCGTGTTTGGCCAAATCACGCGCCAAGATTTGGGCGTCATACCCCTCTGGTACACCAGAAATATTGACAATATTTTGTGAAAAACCGCTCATGGCGCTGACTTATCCCCCCGCCAAAGTACGTGCAACCCCTTGGGTCTATAATCCGCGTGTGATGAACACGTAATACGCGCTGTAAAAACTGGTTATGAAAATCATCAAAATCCCAACGAACTGTTTAAACGTCCGCAATCGCGTAAATCCCTTGCACAGCACAGTGCCGACCATGCCATCATTACGCACGCGATACGCAAACCGTGCCGTCAGCGCGAATGCGGTAATAAATCCAGTCAACATTAATGTCATTGCTTGGGCCAATTCAAAGTCAAAGCCAAACCCCAATGTCGCAAGTGTGGCCATGAAAAACATTAGCAACGCGGTCAACCAAACACCATATTGATCAAGTGTTTGCGTCAGCTTACGGGCGTTAATTTCAATCAACGTTTCGACATCCAACATGTCCTGTCCGTCATTGCGCAGTGCATCACGTACATCGTGCAATCCGACGCCCAAACTGAAATGTGTGATACGCGACCATGTTACTGCGAAAATGATCCAGTACCAGAAACTTGTAAAACTATCGGAGCTTAACACCCGCGCCAGATCAAAATTCATCTCTATGCCTTAGATTTTCATATCAACCCACAAATTCGAGGCAAAGTTGACCATGGTTATTGCTTTATTATTCGCGTAAACTTAGGCCAAACAAACACAAAACAAAACAGAGATTTTCATGGCCTATCAATCTGCACCTTTTCCAATGTCGCGCCCACGTCGTTTACGCCAATCTGACTGGATGCGTCGTATGGTCTCTGAAACTTTAATTTCTGCAGATGACTTCATTTATCCGATGTTTATCGTCGAGGGCACAAATATATCAGAGCCCGTTCCATCCATGCCTGGTGTGAACCGCCTGTCTGTTGATTTGGCTGTAGAGCGTGCCAATCACGCAGCAAACGTTGGGATTCCGGCCATCGCATTGTTTCCTTACACCGACGCCTCGCTGAAAACCCCGAACGCTGACGAAGCATTTAATCCCGACAATTTGGTTAACCGTGCCACCCGCGCCATTCGCGCCGCAGTGCCTGACATTGGTATCATGTTGGATGTGGCGCTTGATCCGTATAATTCGGACGGTCACGATGGTATTGTGCGTGACGGCGAAATTGTTAACGATGAAACCTTAATGGCTTTGGAAAAACAGGCGTTGGTTCAGGCCGAATCCGGTGCCAACATCCTTGGACCATCGGACATGATGGATGGCCGTATTGCCATTATTCGCCAGGCATTAGAGTCGCATGATTTTCAGAATGTGGCCATCATGGCCTATTCAGCCAAATACGCATCCGCATATTATGGCCCCTTTCGCGACGCGGTTGGTGCATCGGGTGCCTTAAAGGGCGACAAAAAAACATATCAAATGGATCCCGCCAACACCAACGAGGCGATACAGATGATTATGCGCGATTTGTCCGAAGGCGCGGATATGGTGATGGTTAAACCGGGTATGCCATATTTGGATATCTGCCAACGTGTGACATCCGAATTGGGTGCGCCCTGTTTCGCGTACCAAGTATCAGGCGAATATGCGATGATCGAAGCGGCCGCGCAAAACGGCTGGATCGATCGCGATAAGGTGATTGCCGAAAGTTTGATGGCGTTCAAACGCGCCGGATGTGCTGGCATATTGACCTATCACGCGGTTGATATGGCCGAAATGTTGGACGGCCCACTCTTATAGGTTGTGTGCTGGTCGCGCAAAAAAATCGTTTAGGTTGTGATTTAGCTGTTGCGGGAATTCGCCGATGGATTTTGAGAGCGTGACAGGCCTTTAAAATTACGGTATATTTATAACAGAAGTTCGCCGTAGAGCGAGCATAGGCAGTAGTACAGGAGCTTTACCATGAGCCATACAACACGTCGGCAATTCATTGCCGCCACAAGCGCGGGCCTGATCGGCACCGCCACAGCGTTCCCCGCAATCGCCGCAAGCCGTAGAAAAATTGATCGTAGAATCGAAAACGCGATTAGCAATCTTCAAAACAAGGCGCCAAATGTAGCGCAACTGCTGGACACGTCTGCAGGTGTATTGTTGATGCCGCGTGTGCGCCGTGCTGGACTTGGTTTTGGTGCTGCTTACGGCGAAGGTGCATTGTTGATTGGCCAAGCGCCGGTTGAATACTACTCGGTTGCCGCCGCTTCGTTCGGTTTGCAAATCGGCATTCAACAATATTCGTCGGCCCTCTTCTTCACTAACGAAGACAGGCTTGCTAAGTTCCGTCGCCAAGATGGTTGGACGGTTGGTGCTGATTTGGAATATACAGCGTGGGACATTGGGGATTCTGCGGATATCGACACGAACACGATCTCTGACGAAATTTACGGCGTTGTATTTGGCCAAGAAGGTTTGCATATTGGTGCAACCTTAGAGGGTTCAAAATACTCTCGTATTTCTCGCTAAAATTATGGGTTAGCTTAAACAGCTAACCCTTTGTATTTATTATTGATTACACGATGCTTTGATTGCGGCTATGTTGCGTTGATAATCACGCGGTGTGCCACCCTTAAATACGGCCGATCCCGCAACCATCACATCCGCACCAGCGTCCCAGCACAGTGGCGCTGTATCGGGCGCAACGCCACCATCAACTTCAAGCCAAATAGGACGATCGCCAATCATTTTGCGCGCGGCGGCCACTTTATCAACAATTGAATGGGTGAATTTCTGCCCCCCAAAACCGGGGTTGATTGTCATAATTAAAATCAAATCGATCTTATCCAAACAATATTCAATCACCGACAAGGGTGTTGTAATGTTCAACGCCACACCCGCCTTGCAACCAAAGCTACGAATAGCCTGCAATGACCGATCTAAATGTGGGCCAGCTTCGGCGTGAACCGTCAAAACATCTGCACCCGCTTTTGCGAATGCTTCGAGGTATACGTCTGCGGGGGAAATCATCAAATGCACATCCATCACCGTTTTCACATAGGGGCGAATGGCGGCCACAACGTTTGGTCCAATCGTTAAGTTTGGTACAAAATGCCCATCCATAGGATCGACATGGATCCAATCCGCACCAGCGGCTTCGACGTCGGAAATTTCTTGGCCAAGACGCGCGAAATCAGCAGACAGAATAGAAGGCGCAATTTTCAGCGGACGTTGGGGGTCAAATACAGCGGGCATAGTGGCTCCATGGACTATTAATGGTTGCCAACTCTTTAAGCGGCAAAGCCTTGCCAGTCTACCACCATTTAAGTTGCCCCAACCATTTCAGGGTGCTAATCAAACCCAAAGAACAGGGCAAATTATGGCAATCACTTTTCGTTGGCTACTTCGGCTTTTTGTCGCGTTAAGCGTTATATTTTTGGTGTCACTGAGCCTGCTGTATTATTTCGCGTCGCGTTCTCTTCCTGACTATGATCTGGAACGCAGTGTTGCTGGTTTGCGCGGTGATTTGGAAATAGTACGTGATAACAAGGCGGTACCCCACATATTTGGATCAAATGACGCCGATGTGTATTTTGGTCTTGGATTTGCCCACGCACAGGATCGTTTATGGCAAATGACCCTAATGCGTCGCGCGGCGCAGGGCCGGTTATCGGAAATTTTTGGTTCAGAAACGTTAGAAGCGGACAAATACATTCGCCGTTTGGACATATACCGTTCGGCGCAAAATTCTGTTCAGTCGCAATCACCACAAGCGATCGAGGCATTAGAAGCCTACAGCGCAGGTGTGAATGCGTGGTTGAAAACTGTTCAGACGGACGCATTGGGGCGTGGTGGCCCCGAGTTTTTCCTGTTCAAACCTGAGATTGCCCCTTGGGTTCCCGCTGACAGCCTTGCAATTTTGAAACTTATGGCCGTGCGATCCAGCAACCATTTGCAAACCGACATCTTGCGCGCGCGGACATCTTTGGGTGTCGGTTCGGATTTGATGCGGGATATTATGCCAGATGATCCAAGTGCGGGAATGATGGCGATGCCAGAGTACGCAAGCCTGTTCCCGAACCCATCCGCACCGTTGGCAGCTGTTCCCATTCGCAATGCAATGGACAGTGTGTCGCCACGCGAATTTGTACCTGCATCAAACGCATGGGCGGCAGGGCCGTCGCGCACCGCGGCCAAGGCGTCAATTCTGGCAGCAGACCCCCACAATGCATTATCTGCGCCGGGGTTTTGGTCATTGGCGCGCCTTGAATTATCAGGCGGTGGTGTCATTGGTGCAACCGTTCCTGGTTTACCAATTGTGATGTCGGGGCGTTCAACAAAACTGGCGTGGGGATTTACCGCCAGTTATGCAGATGATGTCGATGTTTATATTGAACAGCTGAATCCTGAAAATGCGGCCGAATATAAAACAGCAACAGGCTTTAAACCGTTTAAATCCCAAAAGGTGATTGTAGAAATCAAGGACAGCCCAAGCCAAACAATCGAACTTAAATGGAGCGATAACGGCCCAATTATCCCAGGTGATAGTTTTGGTTTAAATCAAATCACACCGCGTGGTTATGTGACCAGTGTTCGTACAACCACAACTGCCAAAGACGACAAATCATTTAGCGCACTGTTCAATTTGATGACCCGCACAACGGCGCGTTCCGCCACCGCTCAATTTGAACAATATGTTACGCCCATTTACAACATGGTTGTCGCGGACGCTGACAATGTTGCGATGCAGGTGATTGGAAAGTTGCCCAAACGCAATCCCGATCAAGTTGGCCAAGGGCGCATTCCTAGCCAAGGTTGGTTACCACGCAATCAATGGCAAGGATTTTTCCCCTACAGCGAAAACCCACAGGTTATTAACCCGAATGGGGATATTGTGGCCAACACGAACAACAAAACCACTGATGCAGAGTTTCCCAAAAATATCACCTTTCAATGGGGTGACAGTTTCCGAATTTCGCGGCTAACCAAATTGATGAATGAACGCAAAATTCATACACGCGACAGTTTTATGGAGGCACAGTTGGATACGGTATCATTTGCTGCGCGCGCAATGTTGCCGCTGGTCGCGCGTGAATTGTGGTTTACCGGTGATCCCGCCCCAGATGGTTCGACCCAAAGGCTGCGCCAACAGGCACTTGAGTTGTTGGCCAATTGGAACGGCGACATGAATGAACACGAGCCAGAACCGCTGATTTACGCGGCATGGATGCGCAATCTTCAGGCATTCCTTATCAGGGACGAGTTGGGGCCACTTGCCAGTGAATTCAAGCAGGTAAATCCAGTTTTCTTGGAACGTGTGATGCGAAATTTGGATGGTGCATCGGTGTGGTGTGATATTCGACCATCCACCCGCGAGGAAACATGCACAGATATTGCGAAACAGTCCCTTGATGCGGCATTGTTGGAATTGTCTGCGCTGTACGGCGATCGGGTTGCCAGCTGGCAATGGGGCGATGCGCATATCGCAAATCAGGATCATCAGGTTTTTGGCTCGATGCCGTTAATCAATTGGGTGTCAAACATTCGCCAACGTACATCGGGTGGCGATCAAACATTGATGCGGGCACAGACCAGTAATTCAGGAAAATCCCCGTACACGAATGTCTATGCCTCTGGTTTTCGCGCATTAGTGGATTTTTCCGACTTAGAAAGCTCGCTTTATATTATATCGACAGGACAGTCAGGGCATCCTTTGTCGCGCCATTATGATGATCTTGCACAGCTTTGGCGTCGCGGAGAATATATCCCAATGGTACTTGACCCTCAATTGGCGCGTGCGGGTGCTGTTGGCATAACGAAACTGCGTCCTAAAACAGTGCAATAATTTAGACTTTTTTGAACTGCGCTTGTTGCTTGGGTGTCCATGTTACTGAAAGGGATATTAAATTTTCCTGCACATCCTCGTCAGTTACGACACCTTGTTTATAAAGCCAGGCACGACGCCCGCCCTCAGAAAATGCCAATCTGACAATCTCGTCCATCGTTGTTTCTTGTAATGAGCTCTCGATTTCCGATAGTAAATCAGCGACACCGTTTCCAGTTATAGCCGAGACCGCTTGGACTTTGTCGTGGCGATCCGATGTGTTCATCGCGGCCATTAAATCAGCCTCGGACAGCAGGTCGGTTTTATTCCATACTTCGATCATACCTTCTTTGGCATCGTCCGTAACATTCAACTCTTCCAGAATATCCGATACGTCGTCTGACTGTGCTTGTGTTTCAGGATGCGATATATCACGCACATGCAGGATTAAATTAGCATCCAACACCTCTTCTAATGTTGCGCGAAATGCAGCAACCAACTGGGTTGGTAGTTCGGAAATAAATCCAACCGTGTCTGACAGGATAATCTTTTGACCCGATGGCAATTCCACTTCGCGCATGGTGGGGTCAAGGGTTGCGAATAACATATCCTTTGCGAAAACACTTGCGCCAGTCATACGGTTAAACAAGGTCGATTTCCCCGCGTTGGTATACCCGACCAGTGCAACGATTGGATAGGGCACTTTTTTACGCGCTGCACGGTGCAGACTGCGGGTTTTGGCAACCTTTTCCAACTGTTGTTTCAGGCGCACAATTGCATCGTCAATTTGTCGGCGATCCGATTCAATTTGGGTTTCACCTGCCCCACCGACAAAACTTAAACCGCCACGTTGACGTTCAAGGTGTGTCCATGACCGAACCAAACGTGATCGTTGATAATTCAGTGCCGCCAAATCCACTTGTAAAACACCTTCACGGGTTTGCGCACGGTCACCGAAAATCTCTAAAATCAGACCAGTGCGATCCAAAACCTTCACGTCCCATTCTTTTTCAAGGTTACGCTGCTGGATTGGCGTCAAAGGGCCGTCAATCATGACAAGGCCGATCTCTTCCATCTCGAATATATGTTTAAGTTCTGCGACCTTACCGGACCCAAACAATGTTCCCGCGCTTGGTTTCCTGACCGGAACAACGGTACTGTGTACGATTTCGATATCTAATGCATTGGCAAGCGATATCGCCTCCTCAAGTGAATGCTGAGCAGTGCGACGTTTCGTTTGATTGGCAATGTCCGGATGCAGGACGCTGACGCGCATCATTTATTCGGCTTGCGGCTCTTCGCCATCATACAGCACAACAGGCTGTGCTGGCATAATTGTGGAAATCGCGTGTTTATACACCAATTGTGATTGACCATCTCTGCGTAGCAGTACGCAAAAATTATCGAACCAAGTGATATTTCCCTGAAGTTTCACACCGTTAATCAAAAAAATCGTTACTGAAATTTTTGCCTTACGGACGTGGTTTAAAAACGCATCTTGCAAGTTGCGGTTATCGGCAGCCATTGTCCCAGCCCTCTGTTGATCGTCCCGTCCACTTATGGGAGGGTTCTGTTATCGTTAAGCGCTTAATATGAGGGGTGGTTTTCAGATTAACCAGCAAAAAAGGCAATAATCCGCCATTTTTGGAATTATCGGGTCATTTTTGCCAGAAATTCGGATTTAGGACTGCAATTACCGCCAATGCTTCTAGTCGTCCAAGAATCATTGCGACGCTAAAAATCACCTTGGCCGCGCCTGACAAAGAGGCGTAATCCAAATTGCCCTCACCTGCGACATTAATCAATGGCCCCGTGGTCGATAGACCTGAAATTGCCAAAATCAAACTGTCCTCAAACTGGATACCGGTCAGCGACAGCGCCAACATAATGATCGCAACACTTAAGAAAAACAGCATGAAGAAAATCCATGCTGCATAGGCACCTTCACGGCGAAAACTGCGGGCTTTATTACCTGATCCCATCACTGAATGTGGAAAACTTAAACGCTCCATTTCTCTGACTCCGTGTTTGTACAATGCATAAACACGCAACAATTTCACCCCCCCCGCTGTGGTCGCAATCCCGCCGCCCATCACAGAAAGTCCCATCAAAATAAGTCCAGAGGTCCCAAGCCCAGACCAATCACGCGACGCTGCCCAATACTCGCTCTCGAACCCTGTGGTCGTCAAAAATGACATGACCATGAACACGCCACCCCATAACGCTTTCAGCGCGTCCAAACCGTTCACGTCGGTGTTCAATTCGATCACGCTCATCCAATGGCGCAAAAACAAAAGAAGCGGGATTAAAATCACACAAATCAGCATCAAGTTCACTTCTTTATCACTGCGCAATCGGCGCATGCCGCGCCCGTCGGCATCGTGTTGGTACATAAACCGCGACACAGCAAAAATCATAAATAATGCAATAACGACCTCGCCAATAACGCCTGAACTCGAACCCGATAAACCGCCAACATTGCTAATGCCACTGGTTGAAAACGTGCTCATCGCATGAATGACTGCGACCAATGGACGGTCACCATTTGCAATCAAAAGCAGGCTCATCACGATGGTCAGTGAAAAATAGATGGGGAAAATCTCGATCGAATAATTGATAATCCGAGAGCGCGTGTCGGCACGTTTAATGCGATTCTCAAGTGCAGACTGATCACGTGCCCTATGATAAACCTCGAACCCACCAAGGCCAATCGGTTGAAATATTCCCATGGCAACAACCAGCATCAAAAAACCACCTGCCCAACCAACAATCGCCCTCCAAAGGTGCAACACATCTGGCAAGCTGCTGCTGTCGGAAAACAGCGTTGCTCCTGTGGTTGTCAAGGACGAGAGCATCTCAAAATAGGCGTCGAAAAAACTAATGTGTGGCACCAAATATGCAAACGGCATTGCCAAAAATATGGGCAAAAAGATGAATGAAATAAAGAGATCTAAGATACGGCTTGCAGATTTTTGACTAAGATCGTGTGTTGCAAAGGCAATGGATAAAAAAGCGGTTATGAACAGAAAGAAAGTCCCGTGATAAAAAAACGTCCGCGCATATAGCCAGTCCTCTAATCGCATCGAAAATGCCATGGGCACATACATCGCAAATGACGATATTCCCAACAAGAGAACAAACAACGGTTGTGTTCTAATCCATTGCATTTGCTAGAAAAAATCGATGCTGACTTGGAATAATCGTTCGACTTCTGGAACGTCGTCCGCCAGGGTAAAAATTATAACGACGTCACCGTCTTCTATCTTGGTATCGCCCGCAGGTCGCAGGACTTCTCCATTTTTTTGAATGGCACCAATGATCGAACCCTGTGGCCAATTCACATCGCGGATCAGGGATCCGCTGATTGGTGAGGTCGACATAACCTGCGCCTCGATCACCTCTGCTTCGGCATCTCCGATGGAATAAACAGAACGCACGCGGCCATGGCGGATGTGGCGCAAGATTGACGAAACCGTTGTGGCACGTGGATTGACAGAGGCATCAATATTTAGCGGCCCCATCAATGTCGTCAACGTTGGGTCATTAATCAAGGCGACCACCATCGGACAACCAAGTGCCTTGGCTCTGGCGCAGGCCAGCAAATTCGTTTTGTCGTCGTCTGTTACGGCCAATACAGCGTCAACCTTGGTAATGTTTGCCTCTTCCAGCAACTCCATATCCAAACCGTCGCCGTGCAACACAACAGTACGTTCCAGTTGATCCGCAATCCGTTCTGCACAATCCCTATTGGCCTCGATGACTTTGGCATGGATGCGCTGTTCGCTTTTTTCTAATTCTTTGGCAACAATCAAACCGACGTTGCCGCCGCCGATAATAATCACCCGCTCTTGCTTTTTCGAGGTTTTGCCAAAAATCTCTAGGCAACGCGCTTTGTCGTCTGAATTTGTGCAAACATATATTTTATCACCTGCAAACAGCTGTTCTTGTTTATCAGGGACCATCAAATCGCCATCGCGGCGAATACCAACAACGGTAGAGCGCAGGGTCGAAAACAGCTCTGACAATTGTTTCAGCGGTGTGTTTAAGACGTGGCAATTTTCGTCTAATGTCAGACCGATTAATTCCGCTTTGCCATCCATAAATGGTTCTGAATCAAAGGTGGCGGGCGATCCTAATTGTCGCAATGCTTGGACTGCCACCTCTTGTTCGGGCGAGATAACGACATCAATTGGCAGGTGATCGCGCTGATATAAATCTGAATAGATTACATCCAGATAGGATTGACCCCGCAGTCGGGCAATTTTTCGCGGAATTTGAAAGACAGAATGAGCCACCTGACACGTGACCATATTCACCTCGTCTGAATAAGTGGCAGCGATAATCATATCGGCGTCCGCGGCGCCTGCCCGCGCCAAAATATCGGGGTAGGATGCGTTGCCCGCAATCCCATTCACATCCAACGTATCGGATGCCCGCGCCACAAGATCAGCATTGTTGTCAACAACAGTCACGTCATTTCGCTCTGATGACAGGTGTTTGGCAATTTGCCACCCCACCTGCCCTGCACCACAAATGATGACTTTCATGTCTTCGTCTCCGATCGGGAAAAGTCCCGCAATTCATCAAGTCTTGTCAAATCACCGAATGCAGGTCAACGCCCAACTTTTATTCATCAGTTCCTGCATCATCCAGTTTGGCAACCCGCGCGCCCGTATCCGTGGATGTCACAACATTCAAAGTCTTCAGTTTGCGGTGCAGTGCGGAACGTTCCATGCCCACGAAAGTCGCTGTTTTGGAAATATTGCCGCCAAATCGGTTGATTTGAGTCACCAGATAATCCCTCTCGAACAATTCGCGTGCTTCACGTAATGGCAATCCAACCATCTCGCCACTCATGGCGGTGGCATCATTTTGCATGGAAGTGTCTTTAATTTCCAACTCGCTGACATCAATATCGCCAGAATCAGTTCCCAAAATCAACGAGCGCTCCAGAACATTTCGCAATTGTCGAATGTTACCCGGCCAACCGCGTGTTTGCAGATGCGCCAAGGCACGTTCGTTCAATTGTCGCTTTGGTAAACCCTGTGTCTTATTCAAATCTTGAATGAAATGTTCCGCAATCAGTGGAATGTCGTCGCGTCGCGCCTCTAATGATGGCACGGTTACGGGAACGACGTTCAGGCGGTGAAACAGCTCTTCGCGGAAACTACCGGTCTCTATGGCTTGCTTTAGATCACGATTGGTGGATGAAATGACGCGGATGTCGACCCGAACGTTATCTTTGCCACCAACACGCATGAATTGTTGATCCACCAATACACGCAGAATTTTGGATTGGGTGCCGACAGGCATATCAGCCACTTCGTCGAAATACAAAACGCCGCCGTGCGCTTGTTCTAACAATCCCATTTTGACATCGCCATCTGCGCGCTCGGACCCAAATAATACCTCTTCCATCTTATCGGATGAAATTGATGCCGAATTTACAGTGACAAAGGAACCGGTGTTGCGATCCGAATTTGCGTGAATATATCGCGCGGCGACCTCTTTGCCTGATCCCGATGGGCCGGTCAGCATCACACGGCTGTTTCCGACTGTGACTTTGTCCAATTGCTGTTTTAAGCCTTTGAAACTGGCTGACTTGCCGATCATAATGGACGACGTCACATCCTTGACACGCAGGGCTGCATTTTCCGAGCGTAACCTGGATGTTTCCATTGCGCGTGAAATGACCACAAGCAGTTGATCTATGTTGAATGGTTTTTCGATGAAATCATATGCGCCTTGCTTGATCGCGGCGACGGCGATCTCGATATTGCCGTGGCCTGAAATGATAACGACGGGAATTCCTGGATTATTCAAGCGGACGTGCTTAAGGATATCGATGCCATCCAACTTGCTCTCTTTGAGCCATATGTCCAATATGATTAACATTGGCGGATCGTCATTTATAGCGGCGAAGGTTTGATCAGAGTCAGCCGCCAAACGGGTATTATACCCTTCATCTATCAAAATATCGGAAACTAATTCTCGAATATCTTTTTCGTCGTCAACAATAAGAATATCACCCATAATTTTGCTCCTTTACGCCACTTATGTGGCTGTTTTTTTCAATTTAACATTGTCTGTTGTGGCCAGGCGAATGCGTGCCATTGCACCAATATGTTTCGTGCGGCCAAACGGCTCTGCATCCAGCAGATCCAGCGACCCGCCATGTTCTTCGATAATCTTTTTTACAATCGACAAACCTAAACCAGTACCACTCGCGCGGTGGGTCACATAGGGTTCGAACAAGCGTGATCGGTTTGTTTTGGGCAACCCAATGCCATTATCTTGGATACAGATTTGCGCACCATTTTCATATGCGTCCAGTGACACCCTAATTTCGGGTTTGTATGATTTAGCAGCGCCTTTTTCCATATAGGTTTCAATTGCTTCCGAACCATTCTTAATCAAGTTGGTGACAGCCTGATTAATCATCGTTTCGTCCAGCTCGCATAAAACATCGCCCATAGTGTTGTTAAACTTGATTTTTACACCCTCGTGCGCGGTTTGGAAAAGCAGAACGGCATCAGACAGCAATTGGGTCAGATTGACCTCTCTTGTTTCAGGCTCTGGCATCCGCGCAAATTTTGAAAACTCGTCAACAATGCGGCGTAAGTCATTGGTTTGACGAATAATAACATCCGCGTATTGTGCCAAATTGTCTTGTTCTGGACCAACCATCGGGCCGAACTTACGCTTTAGGCGCTCTGCGGATAATTGTATTGGCGTCAGTGGGTTTTTAATTTCGTGTGCGATACGGCGCGCGACATCGCCCCACGCGGCCATACGTTGTGCAGACACCAAATCGGTGACATCGTCAAATGAAACAACATAACCCTCAATTTCGTCATCCTCGGTGTGGCGCGCCGCCATCCTGACCAATAACACTTCCGCATTCCCTGCCCGACTTAATGAAATCTCGCGCTGCGCAAAATCCGAACGGTTATCTTTTACAGTTTCAAACAGTGGTGTAAATTCAGGTACAGCCAGCGAAATATCCTTGCCTTCGTCATGCCCTGCGTTCAGGTTCAACAGCTGTTCAGCCGCCGCATTAATAAACGCGATTTTTCCATCACCTGACAGGCCAACAACACCCGCCGAAACACCAGACAGCACGCTGTCGAACAAGCGACGACGACGCTCGGTCACTTCGTTTGCTTTGATCAGGTCATCACGTTGACGTTTCACCTGTTTTGTCATGCGGTTAAACACACGCCCCAACATCGCGATTTCATCATCACCTTTTTCCTCGACAACTTGGACATCAAAATCCCCGGCGCCAACACGTTGTGCAGCACCCGCCAATCGCCCAACAGGACGCGCCAAACGTTCCGCGAATAACATTCCTAACCAAATTGCAGACAGGATGACAAACGATGCAAAACCAAGATAAAGCAACCCGTAATAGGACAAAATCTGATCACGTTGGGTTTCCATTTGATTGTAGGTCTTCGCCGTTGCAGCCGTTTCGTCCAATAGGTTCAAAATTTCGCCGTCGACCGTGCGTGAAATATACAGATACCGATCAATGAAATTGTTCAAACGGATCAATGCGCGAAATTCGTTGATTTCCCAGTCTTCAATCACAACGGCTTGGCCGGCCTCTGCTTGGGTCATGTCGTTCAGGCTGGGCTCTTCGAAATCAAATAAATAACTTAATTCGCCGCGTGCACGCAAACTGGCACCGCCATCCAAAACATAGGCTTCTTTGACGCCGCGTTGCACAAAACCTTGGACGCGCGTCAGTTGAATGCGTAATTCTGCATCCGACATAAAATCGTTTTCGCGCTTTAGCTGATTGAGGTTGAATGCCATGAAGTTCAGGTCAGCTTCTAAATCGTTGCGCTGTTCCTGTTTATACGCCTGTGCGGCAGACAACGACGAACCAACAACGTTGCGAACATTTTCCGAAAACCAACCCTCTACCCCAATGCTCAGGGTCAAAACCGCAAAAATCGCGACCAATACAGTGGGGATCAGCGCCACAATGGCAAATACGGCACTTAACCGTAGGTGTAAACGCGAGCCGGCAGAGTGGGCACGCCGCGCCGCCAAAACACGCATGACCGAAAACCCAATCAGGGCAATGATCACCAACAGATAGACAACATCAATCAGAAGAATTCCGCGCACAACACCGGTGGCACGCCCACCTAGCCCGCCCTGCGTGATGTAAACTGTCAAACCAATCAGAATCGGCCCCAACAAAATCAGCACCCAAGCCAAGGCCATCTGTACGCGCCGCCTTCGCCGCCACAGGCTTATTTTATGGGTCAAATTGATCAGCGGAACGCTTTTCACTGCAATAATGTTCCGTTTTTGCCTCAGTTATGTGACAAGATTACATCATTTTCTTACTGCGTGTCACGACAATATCGAGTTCGTTAATCTTTTTTCGCAGGGTATTGCGATTAATTCCCAATAATTCGGCAGTTTTGATCTGATTTCCGCGTGTCGCGGCCAATGAGAGCGCAATCAATGGCATCTCTACCTCGCGCATCACACGGTTATACAGACCCGGTGGTGGCAAGTCATCAAGATGCATGTCAAAATAATGCTTCAAATGCGCCTCAACCGATGACGACAATTTGCCATTGTCATCAGCAACACCTTGGCCACGTCGTTGTGGCATCTGGCGCAAGGTCTCTTCTACGAAGGTTTGTGAAATCTCGTCTTCTGGACATAATACCGTCAGGCGACTGACAAAATTTTCAAGTTCCCGCACATTTCCGATCCATGCCACATCGCGTAATGCGGTCATGGCCTTGGGCGATATGCCCTTAAATGGCAGTCCCTGTCCTGCGGATTTTTGCAAGAAATGCTGCGCGAGTTCTGGGATGTCGCCGATACGTTCGCGCAACGGTGGTAATGCGATGTTGACGACATTCAATCGATAAAACAGGTCTTCGCGGAACGCACCCTGATTTACCATTGTGTCCAATGATTGCCGGGTTGATGAAATAATACGGTAATTGCGTGCCTTGAATTCATCCGCGCGCAGGATATCCAACAGGTTTAATTGCGCGTCTTCCGACATATCCGCAATTTCATCAAAATAGATGGTCGCATTGATTGGCGCGCACTGAATGCCGTTTCTGTCCGATCCGCCCAATAAAATGCTATGAATCTTCTCGGCGCTGGAGGTTGCGGCATTCACACTTACGAACGCATTGCCAGCGCGATGCCCCAAATCATGTAATGCATGTGCCAATAAATCCTTACCGGTACCGCTCTCGCCCGTGATCATTGTTGCTAAATCAGTATTCACAATCCGCGCCATCAAACGATACACATCTTGCATTGCTGGTGACGATCCGACCAAGGGCAGGTCAGATTTTGTGCTATCTAATGTTGAAACATTCTCGGAACCACGCCCTTGTGACAGGGCTTTGTTCGTTTTGGCCAACAGTTGTTTTAGATCGAATGGTTTTGGCAGGTAATCAAATGCCCCTGATTCAGATGCTTTGATCGCGGTGATCACCGTATTCTGTGCGGAAACAATAATGACGGGCAAATCAGGTCGCTTGCGTTTAATCTGTGGTAATAAATCCAGACCATCGCCGTCGGGCATATTGACGTCGGATATAACCACGTCCCCTTCGCCCTCTTCGATCCAACGCCACAATGTGTTCACACTGCCGGTGGCGCGGACTTTACAGCCAGCGCGCGTTAAGGCTTGGGTCAATACAGTGCGAATTGTGCGATCATCATCCGCCACCAAAATTGTACCATCCATTATTTATCTCCCTTTCGCGCCGTCTTCCAAATTGGCAGGCGCAGAACAAACCTTGTGCCGCTTTCATCCGAATTACATTCCACCAATCCGCCATGTCCGGTCATAATTTTGGACACCAATGATAATCCTAATCCCGTACCATTAACCTTGGACGACACGAAGGGTTCGAAAATCTCGGCTTTGATGTTTTCAGGAATACCCTTGCCGTTATCAATGATCTCGATTTGCAGAGGTAATGTTTCTGTCTTGCCGCCCGCGACCGCATATTTCACGCCCGATTGATAGGATGTGCGCACCCTAATTTGCCCGCGATCACGCGATACGGATTCAGCGGCGTTTTTCAGTAAATTTTGAAAGACCTGTAACAGTTGATCCGCGTCGCCTGACGCATCTGGCAAAGACGGATCGTAATCCTTCGAAAACTGAATATTGGTTGCAAACCCTGCTTGTGCCGCGCGAATTGAACGATCCAAAATATCGTGTATATTGAACGCCTTATGCGATGCTGGTCGGCTGTCTGAAAAATGTTCAAACCGATCTACCAGGGTACCAATACGGTGCGCCTCTTGGTCAATCAAATCAGCCAGCTCTGCGTCTTCGCCCACCGCATTCATGGCCAACAATTGCGCCGCCCCCGAAATGCCCGCCAGTGGATTTCTGATCTCGTGCGCCAACATTGCGGCCATTGCCGTTACGGAACGCGCCGCCGTGCGATGTGTGATTGATTGACCCATTTTCTGTGCCACGCCCGTTGGTTGAATAATCAAAAGAATTTCGCTTTTTTCTGCGTTCATAAAACTCACATGCAGGTCGCAAATATACGGTGTCCGTGCAACAGTTGTCAGATTGACACTGTATTGGGTTATGGACGAATTCTGCTTTAACGCTTGATCCAATGTATCCAAAACAGTTGCGTTTTTTCCAAAAAACAAGGACAGCTTCTTGCCAATCATTTGACGTTGAGAGGTTTGTGCAATCTGTTCGGACGCTGAATTTCCCTGTATGACACGCAGTTCGGCATCAACCACAAAGGCCGGAAAAGGTAAGGTGTTCCAAAGGTGGGCGTAGTCAATCATGATACGCATGTTTTACGGGCAGGTCGGAAATCATCGACAGTACCGTGGTGGTATCCGTTTCGGTCTGCAATGCGCGGCGTAATTTTGGCCCGACATCCAACCCGTCCATGTACCAGCCCAAATGTTTGCGTGCGACTTTGTTGCCATGCTCGAGCCCATAAAAATACAACATTGCCCGGTAATGTTCACGCATCATTTCGCGCAACTGTTCGCCCGATGGAATATCAGGCGCGGTGGTGCCGAAAATATCCGCAGAGATTTGCGCCAATAACCATGGTTTACCCTGTGCCCCGCGTCCAATCATAACCCCGTCGGCACCGGATTGTTCCATTGCCAATCGTGCGGTTGCGCTGTCAATTATATCGCCGTTTGCAATCACAGGAACCTCGACCACGTCTTTGACCCCGCGAATAGCGTGCCAATCCGCACTGCCCTTGTAGAATTGACACCGCGTGCGACCGTGAATGGTTATCATTTGAATTCCCGCATTTTGCGCACTCACGGCCAATTCAGGCGCGTTCAAATCATTGTCGTCCCAGCCCAATCGCGTTTTCAGGGTCACAGGCACATCCACCGCATCCACCACGGCATCAATCAGCCTGAGCGCCAAATCCGGTGTGCGCATTAATGCCGATCCCGCCGCGCCATTCACCACGCTTTTGGCGGGACATCCCATATTAATATCGATAATTTGCGCGCCTTTTCCGGCCACGTATTTTGCGCACTCGGCCATCCAATACGGATCCCGTCCAGCAATTTGCACCGATGTTGCATCTGCATTCAGCCCCAGCTCGGCGCGGGCGTGCGCCGATTGACCCTTTTGCATAATTTCGTGACTGGCTACCATTTCGGACACGACCAATCCCGCGCCAAAACTGGAAACCAGATTGCGAAATGGTAAATCGGTAATCCCAGCAAGGGGCGACAATAATACAGGTGGCGTGATTGCCTGCTTTCCAACCATAATCGTAGACATGCTCAATTAATGGGCATTTAAACCCGCGCATGCAAGCCCAAACCTGCTTGCAACCCAATCACTGCCAACTATAACTGCAATATGGAAACAATTACCGCCCTTATTGTCGCTGCTGGTCGTGGAACACGCGCAGGTGGCGCCACACCCAAACAATACCGCGATTTGGCTGGCCAAGCGGTTTTGGCCCACACAATTAACACCATGTTGGCGAACGACGCCATCACACAGGTGACATGTGTCATTCACGGTGACGACAGATCATTGTATGAAAAGGCCACGGCGAATATCGACGACACACGCCTAACGGCGCCTGCAATCGGTGGCGATACCCGATCCGAGAGTGTTTTGAACGGTCTAAACGCGATCACATCCGAATTCGTCCTGATCCATGACGGTGCACGGCCATTGTTGCCACAGGATGCACTGAACCGTGTGATCAACGGCGTTCGCGCTACGGATGCGTGCTTTCTGGGCTTGCCCGTCACCGATGCATTATGGGGCGTACAAGACGGCGAAACCACCACAGCGCAACCGCGCGATACGTTGTGGCGCGCACAAACGCCACAGGCGTTTCGCACCGATATTATTCGTCTTGCACATACACAGGCGGATTGGCCCGCAGACGACGACGTTGCCATGGCGCGCGCCGCTGGAATTACAGTCACCCCAATTTTGGGCGCAAAAGAAAACATCAAAATCACAACGGCCACTGATTTCGCATTGGCAAACCGTCTACGAGGACAGCACATGGATATCAGAGTAGGCAACGGGTATGACGTACATGCCTTGGGCGACGGCGATCACGTCATCCTGAATGGCATCAAAATCCCCCACGATCGCGCTATGATCGGCCATTCCGACGCCGATGTTGCCATGCACACAATCACGGACGCCATTTTTGGCGCATTGTCCGAGGGTGACATCGGTCAGTGGTTTCCCCCAACCGATCAGCAATGGAAAGGGGTGTCATCCGATATTTTTCTGCGCAAAGCGGTCGAGCGTGCCAAATTGCGCGGCTTTGTCATCAACCACATAGATTGCACCATTATTTGCGAAGCCCCAAAAATTGGCCCCCACGCAATTACCATGCGCGAATACTTGGCCTCTATCATGGGCATTGATATTGACCGTATTTCGGTCAAGGCCACAACATCGGAAAAGCTCGGCTTTACCGGTCGCGGCGAAGGGATTGCGGCGCAAGCAACTGCAACATTGGTGAAATCATGACCCGTTTTATCGCAACATGGTTTTATATCGGGCTACTTCGCCCGGCACCCGGCACATGGGGGTCACTGGCCGCCCTGCCCTTTGCTTATGGGATGTTATGGGCGGACTGGGGCGTTTGGCACCTGTTGATCGTCAGCGGTATTGTCTTTGCTATTGGTTGGTGGGCAACGCATCATGAGACCAAAGGTCAGGATGATCATGACCCGTCTGAAATAGTGATTGATGAAATCGTCGGGCAATGGCTTGCGCTCGCGCCCTTGTTTGTCATGAACACAATGTTTCACCTGTCTGATGGCAGCGGCTTTACCAGTGCTGGATTTTATATATCGTTCCTTCTTGGGTTTGGGTTATTTAGGTTTTTCGACATTTTAAAACCCTGGCCGATCAGTTGGGCAGACAAAAAAACCACCGCACTGGGTGTCATGTTGGATGATGTATTGGCCGGATTATTAGCAGGTGCAACATTGGTCGCTTTGATCTTATTAAGAATGATTTTCTTGTGAAAACACTGGCTGAAATAACATTATCTGCTGCGCGTGCGCGTGGTTGGCGGATTGCCACAGCCGAGAGTTGCACAGGTGGCTTGATCAGCGCCGCCCTGACGCAAATTGCGGGGTCGTCGGACGTGTTCGATCGTGGCTTTGTCACGTATTCGAACGATGCAAAAATCGATATGCTTGGCGTGCATAAAATTACCCTAACTACACAGGGCGCGGTCAGCGAGGCCGTTGCACAGGAAATGGCGTCGGGCGCGGTGAAAAACGCGCTTGCTGATATAGCCGTTTCGGTCACGGGAATTGCAGGCCCAGGTGGATCAGAGCATAAGCCCGAAGGTCGGGTTTGTTTTGGTTTGGCGCTTAAATCCGGTACAGTTCATTCAGAAACGGTGGAATTTGGTGCGATTGGGCGTGAAAATGTTCGCCGCGCAACGGTGGAGCACGCATTAAATCTGTTGCACAGGTCAATCACGAATTGATTATAAATTAGGCATTAACGATATTACCGTCTAATATTTGCGCATTTTTTGCAAACGCACTCTGAAATTCTGAACCAACTGTTTCGCTTGTATCTCTGTCGCGTAAAACACCCCCATCTAAAAAGGGGCAAGGACATGAATGGCGCTGACACTGCATGGATTATGATCGCAACAGCACTGGTGTTGTTTATGACATTACCGGGGCTTGCCCTGTTTTACGGCGGTTTGGTGCGCGCCCGTAACGTTTTATCCGTTTTCACACAGTGTTTCGCAATCGCCTGTCTGATGTCGATCCTATGGCTCGCCTTTGGCTATTCCATCGCCTTTGGCGACGGCAATCTGTTCTGGGGTGGATTGGACAAGATGTTCTTGATTGGCATCACACCTGACACCTTAAAGGGGTCAATTCCAGAAGTCCTATTTTTCGTCTTTCAGATGACATTTGCAATTATTACGCCGGCATTGATCGTTGGCGCATATGTTGAACGCATTTCCTTTGGTTTTGTTATGACATTTTCTGGATTGTGGATGCTGTTTGTTTACGCGCCCGTCACCCATTGGATTTGGGGCGGTGGTTTGCTGTCAGGGGGCGAAGGTGCCTTGTTCGCCAATGGCGTCAAGGATTTCGCGGGCGGAATTGTTGTGCATGAAACGGCTGGCATTGCCGCGTTGATCATCGCCATTGCGCTGGGGCCGCGTCGCAATAAAAATGTCCCACCACATAATCCGGGCTTTGTCATGCTGGGCGCGGCCATGTTGTGGGTGGGTTGGTTCGGTTTTAACGGTGGATCACAATTGGCCGCTGATGGTGGTGCCGCAATGGCCATCACGGTCACACATATTTCCGCCGCCGCCGCATCCCTGTCGTGGGCGCTGTATGAACGCATTAAATATGGCAAAGCATCCTTGGTTGGTTTGGTCACGGGTACAATTGCAGGCCTTGCATCCATCACCCCTGCCGCTGGCTGGGTCACCCCAGTCGAAGCATTGTTTATCGGCGCTGTTGCTGGCGTGTTGTGCCAATTGATGTGCGAAGTTATCAAAGGTTGGTTCAAAATTGACGACACATTGGATGTGTTTGCGGTGCACGGCATTGGCGGTATCTTTGGCACACTGATGCTTGCGGTGCTTGGCTATGCAGGCTGGACAGAACAAGCTGGCTCGTTGTTGGTTGTGGGACTATTTACCATTGTTGCCACCTATGCCCTTGTGAAACTTGTGGCACTTGTTTTTCCAATTCGCGTATCAGAAGAGCAAGAGATCACAGGCTTGGATCAATCATCACACGGCGAGCGCGCTTACGACTTGGCATCATAATCACTCGTGGCCTTCGATAATATCGAGGGTCACACCTTAGGCGGCATTGCCATATAACTGCGCAGCTCTGTTTTCGAATGCGCCCACAATCCGTTGCATTGCTTCGCCAAACACCACACCAATTAATGTCTGTAAAACGCGGGATTTAAATTCGAAATCCACAAAAAAATCTGCTTCGCAACCCCCGTCGACATCCGTGAAAACCCAATGGTTATTTAGATATTTAAATGGCCCATCCAGATATTCGACATCAATCGCAGTTTGCGCAGGTTTCAATGTCACCCGTGATCCAAACCGTTCGCGGAATACTTTGAATGCGATAACCAAATCTGCATCCATTACCACGGTATCGTTTTGGGGTGTCGTTTTACAAATGCGTGATGCCGCGCACCAAGGCAAAAAATCGGAATAGGATTCAACATCAGCGACCAGATCATACATCTGTTGGGCGCTGTAAGGCATCATTCGTTTTTCTGCGTGTGTCGGCATTCCCCATCCTTAAGACGAATAAATTTACACGTCACCCGTAAAACGCATTACTGGTGGAAAAATTATCGTTGACAGCCGTTGTGAAAAAGAACCCGCATTGGAATTATCCTCACTAAGAAACAGTTATCCTCAACCTGCTGGTTTAGGTCGCTGGTTCCATTGAACGGTCATCAAGGCAGCGGATTTACATTAATTGGACAAAATGCCGCTGAACTCTCTTTAATTTAAATCACACTGCGTGTAATCAGGTGGTGGCGAACCACTGCCACAGGAGCACCGCATGGATCACACGAACTATACCGTCGAGCCGATGATATCGGCAAAATCTATCGCCGCCAGATGCGAAGAATTGGCAGGCGAGATTTCGGAATATTTCTGTGACACTGATCAATTGATCGTGGTTGGTTTATTGCGTGGCTCATTTGTATTTATTGCCGATCTTGCACGTGAATTATCACTGCCGTGCGAAGTCGACTTTCTGGAAACATCATCCTATGGCAACAGCACCGAAAGTTCGCGCGAAGTGCGCATCCTAAAGGATTTGCGCGGCGAAATTGAAGGCCGCGATGTTTTAGTGATCGAAGATATTGTCGACACAGGCCACACCCTGCACCATGTTAAAACATTACTGGAATCGCGCAAACCTGCACGGCTGAAGGTATGTGCATTGTTGGACAAACCATCCCGTCGCGAAGTGGAAATTTCCGCCGATTGGATTGGCTTTGAAATCCCTGACGAATTCGTCGTCGGTTACGGCATCGATTACGCACAACGCAATCGCAATTTGGATCACATCGGCAAGGTTGTCTTTAAGTGAACCTCCTTTGGCTGTTTCGGATGAAACGGTGGGCACAAAACCCACCGTCACCACGTCGGGTCAAATTCATTCTACTAATCGTGCTTGCCTGTCTGGCCTTGGTCGCCTATGAGGTCACATTCGGCTGGCCAGATGTACTCACATTGGACGGCGATTCGCAAAGGCGGGTCCCTAGGTTTTAGCCATTCACAGTCTGTTTTTAGCGCCCACGGGCAAACAGGCCTAAAACACTAGAGAGCGTATCCCCCATGCTTACCGGCACAGTAATTTGGTATAACCCCGTCAAAGGCCTTGGCTTTATTCATCCTGATCAAGGCGGCGCCGACGTTTTTGTTCACATGTCAGCACTGAAAGCGTCGGGCATGAAAGTCGTCAAAGAAGGCGATAAATTAACCTACGAGCTGTTGCTCGACGAAAAAACAGGCAAACAAGCCGCCGCAAATGTGACCGTCTTGAAAAAGGACGAAGCAGCACTTCTTACCTCGACATCCGCACATCCAAAAGTTCTAAAAGAAAAGAAGAAAGAACGCGCCGTTCAACCACAGTCCGATGCCTGTGCATTTGCTGAACTGGGACTAGACGACGAAATCGTCAAAGCACTCAGCTTTTTGGGATATTCCGTCCCAACTGCAATCCAAGAACAGGCGATCCCATCGGTTCTTCTGGGGCGCGATTTGGTTGGCTTGGCGCAAACTGGTACTGGTAAAACCGCCGCCTTCGGCCTCCCCTTGATCCATCAATTGTTGCTAAAACCAGAAGCCTTAAAACCACGTTCGGCACGCGCGTTGATCCTGTCACCCACCCGCGAATTGGCATTGCAGATCCACGATGCATTCGTCAGCTTTGGCAAACGCCTGCCGCTGAACTTTACCCACGCCATTGGCGGTGCTCCAATCCGCAAACAAATGCGCGATTTGGCCAAAGGTGTTGATATCCTTGTTGCTACCCCTGGGCGTTTAGAAGATTTGGTCACCCAAAAGGGTTTACGTTTGGATCAAACCAAATTCTTGATCTTGGACGAAGCGGATCAAATGTTGGACATCGGTTTCTTGCCGGCGGTACGTCGTATCGTTGGACAGGTCAGCAAAGAGCGCCAAACATTGCTGTTCTCTGCTACAATGTCCAAAGAAATCAAAAAGTTAACCGACACATATTTGACCGATCCGGTTCAAGTTTCTGTAACACCAGAAAATTCGACTGTTGAAAAAATTACCCAAACATTGATGCACCTGACCAAACAAAACAAAGGTTTGGCCCTGCAACGCATCGTGTCCGAAAACCCACGCAAACGCATCATCGTCTTTTCGCGCACCAAACACGGATCAGACAAAATGGTGAAATGGTTGGCCACCCAAGACATCAAAGCGGATGCAATTCACGGCAATAAATCACAGGGTCAACGCCAACGTGCGCTGGATGATTTCAAAAAGGGTAAAACCTACGTGCTGATCGCCACAGACATTGCGGCGCGCGGCATTGATATTCCTGACATTGAAATCGTTGTAAATTTCGATCTACCCAACGTCCCTGAATCATACGTTCACCGCATTGGCCGTACTGCGCGCGCCGGTGCCGAAGGCCGCGCAATCGCATTTTGTGCGCCTGACGAACACAAACAATTGTGGGACATCGAAAAAATCATCAAAATGGATATCCCCGTGGTCGAAATCCAAGGCTTGACCAGCAACGCAATTCCAACCTTTGACAAACCTGCGCCCCGTCGGCGTGGCGGTGGTGCAAATCCAAAACGCGGATCTGGCCCACGCGAAGGTGGTAAACCACGCGGCGCTGGTGGTGGCAAAAAGCCATTCAAATCTGGTGCAAACCGTGGCCCGCGCCGCTAAGGGCTTTCGTTACAAGCGACGTATGTCTATGGTTTGAAAAAAACCAAAGGTTGCCCGTGACGCTACAGATTAAAAACACTGACGCGCGACGTCTTTGGTTGTCTACAAACGGATTAACTGGCGCACCCACGGGTGCGCTGGATCTGCCCCAGATAATTAAATCACTGGGCTTTGTGCAACTGGACACCATCCAAGTCGTTGCGCGTGCGCACCATCATATTTTATGGAGCCGTAATCAAAATTATCGCGAGCCGATGTTTGATGCACTGTATACTGATCGTCACATTTTCGAGCATTTCACCCACGATGCATCCATTATTCCGATGGAATTTCTGCCAATGTGGAAACGACAGTTTGAGAGGAAAAGTGAACAAATTGAACGCTCTAAATGGTTTAACGGCAGGTTGGGTGCGGCGGGTTGTACGGAAATAATCGATAAAATCCGTGACCAAGGTGCGCTGTCCACACATGCATTCAACAGTGCGCAAAAGGGACCGCGCGAAATGTGGGATCGCCCTGCACACAAACAAACACTGGATTATTTATGGTATGTTGGGCGTCTGGCGACCTGTTATCGCGAAAATTTCGTGAAATATTACAATCTGCCTGAACGTGTTTTCCCCGCAAGCCTGCATGATCAATCCCATCCAGACGAAAGCCAAATCGACTGGTTGTGCAATGCCGCCCTCTCACGCTTGGGCGTGGCCTCGCTTAAAGAAATCCAACAATTTTGGGAAGCCATGACAATAACCGAAGTGAAATTATGGGCAGAGCGCACAGAACTGCAATCGATTCAAATACAAGGTTCTGATCGGACATATTCCGACGCTTTTGCCCTGCCTGACATTGAACCTCGATTGCATTCCATACCCAACGCAAACACCCGTATCCGCATCATCAATCCATTCGATCCGGCCACACGCGATCGCATTCGGTTGAAGCGATTATTTGGATTTGATTACAAAATCGAAATGTTTGTCCCCGCCGCCAAACGCAAATGGGGCTACTACGTTTACCCAATCTTGCAGGGAAACAAGTTCATTGGCCGCATAGAAGTCAAAGCAGTGCGCGCAAAATCAGCATTAACCGTGCATAATTTGTGGACGGAAAACGGCGTCAAATGGTCTGCATCACAAGCGCAGAAATTAGACGCAGAGCTGGATCGTTTGGCACGGTTCGTCGGTGTAAAAACAATCAATTGGGATTGTTCAAAACAACCCTAGCCGCCAAATTTGGCCAATCGTGCCGCGCGCAGCTGTGCAAAATCATCGCCCGCATGATAACTGGATCGCGTCAGTGGTGACGCAGATACCATCAAAAAACCCTTATTATATGCAGTTTTTTCGTAAACTGCGAACTCGTCAGGTGTGACAAACCGATCCACGGCGTGATGTTTTGGGGTTGGTTGCAAATATTGCCCAATGGTCAGGAAATCAATATCGGCGGCGCGCATGTCCTCCATCACCTGCACCACAGATTGCTTGTCCTCGCCCAAACCAACCATAATGCCCGATTTGGTAAACATCGTCGGATCCAATTCCTTGACCCGTTGCAACAAACGCAATGAATGGAAATACCGCGCCCCTGGCCGCACCTCTGGATACAATCCCGGTACTGTTTCCAAATTATGATTAAACACATCAGGTTTCGCGTCTACCACGACCTTCAGAACACTGTCATCACAGCGGATAAAATCTGGTGTCAGAATTTCAATGGTCGTATGCGGTGATTGTTGCCGAATGGCACGAATTGTTTGTGCAAAATGTTCTGCGCCGCCGTCCTCAATGTCATCTCGGTCAACGGATGTGATTACGACGTGATTCAGTCCCAGTTTTTTGACCGCCGCCGCAACACGCCCGGGTTCAAACACATCCAAATCCTCGGGCGGTTTACCGGTCGCGATATTACAAAACGTACAGGCACGGGTACAAACCTCGCCCATGATCATCATCGTTGCGTGCCCTTGTGACCAACATTCGCCCACATTGGGGCACCCTGCCTCTTCGCAAACTGTGACCAGCTTGTTTTCGCGCAAAATATCACGGGTCTTTTTGTACCCTTGGGACACGGGCGCCTTTACACGTATCCACGATGGTTTGCTGGGCTGAACATTATCGGGTTTGTTGGCTTTTTCAGGGTGGCGCTCGGCCGGAATAGTAAGATCACGCATCACAATATCCTTGTTACATGCTCTTTATACCGCTGATAAACAACAATGTCTCGTACGAAAACAACCTAAAAACTTGGGCGGTCTGAAAATTGGCATTTTAGATTTTTATATCGGCCTTTGCCATTCGTCCTGCCGCCACGAAGGCATCTTCCAACTCTTGAAACCAAGGGCTTGAACCACTGATGGCGCGTCGCACCAATCCGATTGTGCGTTGCGGTTGCACCCCCTCAAATCGGCGGACACATAAATCGGGTGCAGCACGCAGCTCGCTTGCTGCAGCCAGTTCGGGTAACAAGGTGAAACCAAACCCTTCGGACGCCAACCGGCACAGTGTAGTCAGGCTCGATGCCCGTAAATCCATTCGCGCAGTTGGTGAAACCTTACATGCCGCCAAGGCCTGATCCGCCAAACAATGCCCATCATCCAACAACAACAATTGTTCCGCTCTTATATGGGATGATTTCAAACCCGTTGTTGGCAAAGAATCCAAGGGCGCCTGTGCCCCTGCCAACAGGAAGTTATCCGTCATTATAGGTACGTCCGTTAGACCCACAGTGCCCGAGGGCAACGCAATCACAATTGCGTCCAAATCCCCGCGTGTAAGCTCGTCCAGCAAGGCCTGTGTTTGCGCCTCTCGGACACCCAATTCCAGCCCAATGTTTTCTGACCGTAAGACAGGTAAAACATAGGGCAACAAATACGGCGCAATCGTTGGGATCAAACCAATGTTTAATTTGGTTGGCATCTCCGATTTAAACCGCGCAATCTGTTCAATATCGCGCACTTGGTCCAACACCGGCTGTGCACGTTTGACGACTTCGCGCCCTATTGTTGTCAGGGTCACACCGCGCGATCCCCGTTCTACCAGTGCCCCACCAAGGGAAATCTCTAACTCTTTTATTTGTTGGGACAATGCGGATTGTGTCACGAACACTGTCGCAGCCGCGCGGCCGAAATGTCGATGCTCGGCTAACGCCATAAGATATGATAGCTGTCGTAAGGTGATTTTCATAACTAAAACTAATCGCTATTCAAACAAAATACAATTTCCAATCCCCACCAGAATCACGCTAAAGTTTGGGCAATCAATTCATCATCAGGAGAATGACATGGCCGATACAACAGGCAAATGCCCCGTAATGCACACAGGTTCAGGTGGACGCACGAACAAAGATTGGTGGCCGAACCAATTGAACCTTAAAATCCTGTCACAAAACACACCCGACACGAATCCCTTGGGTGCCGATTTTGATTATTCCGCTGAATTTCAAAAACTGGACTTGGCCGCACTAAAGGCGGATTTGGCCGCGGTGATGACTGACAGTCAAGAATGGTGGCCTGCTGATTATGGACACTATGGCCCGTTTTTTATCCGCATGGCGTGGCACTCTGCGGGCACATACCGCACCGCTGATGGTCGCGGTGGTGGACGTTCGGGCGGGCAACGGTTCGCCCCATTGAACAGCTGGCCCGACAACGTCAGCTTGGACAAAGCACGCCGCCTGTTGTGGCCTGTAAAACAAAAATACGGCAACCAAATCTCTTGGGCTGACTTGTTGATCCTGACGGGTAATGTTGCATTGGAAACAATGGGTTTTAAAACCTTTGGGTTTGCGGGTGGTCGCGCAGATGTTTGGGAACCACTGGAAGATATTTATTGGGGAACCGAGGATGAATGGCTTGCGGACAACCGTTACAGCGGCGCGCGCGATCTGGAAAACCCACTAGCGGCAGTTCAAATGGGTTTGATTTATGTGAACCCAGAGGGTCCAAATGGCAATCCTGATCCGTTGGCATCAGGGCGCGATATTCGCGACACGTTCGGGCGTATGGCCATGAACGACGAAGAAACCGTTGCGCTGGTTGCAGGTGGCCACACATTCGGCAAGGCACACGGTGCAGGCGACGCGGCCCAAGTAGGACCCGAACCAGAAGGCGCACCACTCGAACAACAAGGTTTAGGATGGGTCAGTTCGCATCGGACAGGCCACGGCGTTGATACAATTTCCAGCGGCGTCGAAGGCCCATGGACACCAAATCCCATTCAGTGGGACATGGGATTCTTTGATGTGTTGTTCGGCTATGATTGGGAATTAACCAAAAGCCCAGCAGGGGCAAATATTTGGGCGGCTATTGGCTTGTCAGATGATGACCGCGCGCCACAGGTAGATGGTTCAGACACATCGGTTCCATTGATGATGACAACCGCCGATATGGCCATGCGCATGGATCCAGCATACGAGAAAATCTCGCGCCATTTTCACGCCAACCCCGACGCATTTGCCGACGCATTTGCACGGGCATGGTTCAAACTGACCCACCGCGATATGGGACCCAAAGAATTATATTTGGGCGCAGAAGTGCCGGCCGAAGAATTAATTTGGCAGGATCCAGTTCCCGCCGTTGATCATGCACTGATTTCCGATGCCGATGCTAAGGCTTTGAAATCAATGATTTTGAACACTGATCTTACGGTATCTGAATTGGTTTCAACCGCATGGGCATCAGCATCCACCTTCCGTGGATCGGACATGCGTGGCGGATCAAACGGCGCGCGCGTCCGTTTGGCACCACAGAAAGATTGGGCGGTAAACAACCCCGCACAATTGGCCAAAGTGTTGAATGTTCTGACAACTGTTCAGCAGGGTTTTGACAAACCAGTATCCATGGCCGATTTGATCGTCCTTGCGGGTAACGCTGGTGTTGAAAAAGCGGCGGCGGATGCAGGCAATGCAATCACCCTGCCCTTTACGCCTGGTCGTACAGATGCATCGCAGGCACAAACGGATGTTGAATCTTTTGACGTGATGGAACCCCACACGGATGGTTTCCGCAATTTCGCAGCACGTGAATTCAGCGTTCCTGTCGAACACCTATTGGTGGATCGCGCTCAATTACTGACACTGTCAGCACCCGAGATGACGGTTTTGGTTGGTGGTCTGCGGGTGTTGGGTGCCAACACGGATGGTGGCCCACATGGTGTTCTTACGGCGCGTAAGGGTCAGTTAACAAACGATTTCTTTACTAATTTGTTGGGTATGGGGACTGTTTGGACCGAAACAACCAAGGGCATGTACCAAGGCAACGATCGTACCACTGGTGACGCAAAGTGGACGGGTACACGCGCTGATTTGGTGTTTGGGTCAAACTCAATCCTGCGTGCCTTGGCCGAGGTTTACGCCCAAGATGACGCATCCGAACGCTTTACCCAAGACTTTGCAAATGCATGGACAAAGGTGATGGATTTGGGGCGCTTTGAACAGGCATAAACTAATCAACACCTAAAATACACAGAGCCATCCTTCGGGGTGGCTCTTTTCATTTCTGCTTGTTAAAAACGTTTATGAAATACACACCCGACACTTTGGCCGAACATAAAGGCCGCGAACATCATATCAGCCCAATGGGTGAGTTCATCAAACAAATTATCTACGGTGGCAATGATGGCATCGTTACGACCTTCGCAATCGTAGCAGGGTTTGCGGGCGCCGGTATGGACGGGGCCGCCCAAGTTGGCGGATTGGCTGTGCTTTTGTTCGGCCTTGCCAACTTATTTGCCGATGCGACGGCAATGGGGCTGGGCGAGTTTTTGTCGGGTCGATCAGAGCAAGAATTGTACCATTCAGTACGCGAAAAAGAACTGTATGAAATTCACAATAATCCTGAAATGGAACGCGCCGAAACCATGGAAATCTTAAGCGAGCGCGGTTTTTCAAGATCAGATGCAGAAGCAGTAGCAGACATTTTGGCGCGCAACCCTGAACATTACGCCGATTTCATGATGTCCTATGAAATTCAAATGGCGGACCCGAACGGAGAAAGCCCTGCCCTTAATGGCATGGCGACATTCATCGCCTTCCTGATATTTGGTTCGATCCCGCTGTCGCCATATTTTTTCCTAGAACCGATTCAGTCAACATTCTACTTGTCTGTTGCGGCCACTTTTACAGCGCTTGTCATGCTTGGGATTTTACAATTTTTGGTCATCCGACGCAAAATTTGGCGATGCATCGGGGAAACCGTTTTGGTCGGTGGTGTTTGCGCAGCTGTGGCGTTTGGTGTGGGTCTGATGTTCGCTTAAAACACGACGCACAACTTGCACACCGATCCTAGATGTGGATCGCTTTATCGTAGGCGTCCAAAACACTTTCGTGCATCATTTCGGACAGGGTTGGATGCGGGAATACGGTATGCATCAAATCCTCTTCTGTCGTTTCCAGCTGACGTCCAATAACGTACCCTTGGATTAATTCTGTCACTTCTGCGCCGACCATATGTGCGCCTAACAACTCGCCTGTTTTGGCGTCAAATACGGTTTTAACCATGCCAGATGCTTCGCCCAATGCGATGGCCTTGCCGTTGCCGATGAATGGAAAACGGCCAACCTTGATGTCGAACCCTTTTTCCTTGGCCGCGGCCTCGGTGAAACCAACGGATGCGATTTGGGGGTGGCAATATGTACAGCCTGCAATGCTTTCGGGTTTTACGGGGTGTGGTTTTTGTCCGGCAATCAATTCAGCAACCATGACACCCTCATGCGATGCTTTGTGTGCCAACCATGGCGGCGCAGCCAGATCACCAATGGCGAAAATTCCTTCGACATTTGTCCGGCAGTATGGATCCGTTACAACATGACTGCGATCCTCTTTGATTTTCAGGGTATCCAATCCCAAACCTTCGACGTTGCCAACAATGCCCACGGCAGAAATTACGGTGTCGAATTCTTGTTTCTCGACCTTTCCACCCTGCTCGATGTGCGCGACAACTTTGCCTTTGGACCGATCCAGCTTTTTGACCATGGCTTTTTCCATGATCTTCATACCTTGTTTCACGAATGCCTTTTTTGCGAACGCTGCAATTTCGGTGTCCTCGACGGGCAGAATGCGCTCCATCACTTCGACCACCGTCGTGTCCGCACCCAAAGTATTATAGAAACTGGCGAATTCGATACCGATCGCGCCCGACCCAATCACCAACAGCTTTTTGGGCATGCGTGGCGGTGTCAGCGCGGTTCTGTATGTCCAAACCAGATCACCGTCCGCCTCAAGACCCGGTAATTCACGCGCACGTGCACCTGTGGCCAGAACGATATTTTTTCCCAACACCTCTTGGGTTCCTTTGTCCGTCTTCACCGAAACCTTGCCTTTGGCCACCAATGTTGCCTCGCCCATGATGGTATCGATTTTGTTTTTCTTCATCAGATGCGCAACGCCACCGCTCAGTTGTTTTGCAACTCCGCGTGATCGTTTTACTACTGCGTCCAAATCGTACCCAATGTTATCTGCGCTTAGGCCAAATTCAGCGGCGCGGTGCATCAAGTGGTACACTTCGGACGAGCGCAGCAATGCTTTGGTCGGGATACAGCCCCAATTCAAACAGATACCGCCCATATTTTCGCGTTCCACAATTACGACCTTAAGCCCCAATTGTGCACCCCGTATCGCGGCCACATATCCACCAGGGCCTGCCCCAATTACAATCATATCATAGGTTGTTGGCATCTGAACCTCGTCATTTGGTTTAATGTTGAACTATAGTTATAATGCCTGATTGATCTGGCTATTACAAGTGTCACAACTGACGCTACGGCGCCTGTAACTTGCGCACAATGTTGCCATATCCACCATCAAACATAAATTCCTGTTCTGCATCGCTGCTGTCGCGGTTCAAAACCTGATTGCGAAAGGGAAAGCGACCAAAGGTGCGGATGATTTCGCGGTGCGCACGGGCGTGTAAAGCATCGTCATCGTTTTGGAATTTTCGCGTCTGTACGCACTCAACCCCAAAATCCTGATCCGCCATATCCTCTGAATGGGCGAAAGGAAGATAGAAAAATTGCTGTTCACCACCCTTAATCTCTAAATCCAGATCCATCGCAATTGCACCGCGTGCAATGTCACGCGCCAACGGATCAGCCGCAAATGATCGTGGATCGCCGCGAAACATGTTGCGTGAAAATTGATCCAGCAACAACAATAATGCCAATGACCCCTGCGATGTATCACGCCAATCATTCAGATCGCCAGCAACCGCCGCATCGTAAGCAGTCCCAAAGCGCTCAATTATCTGTCGATCCACTGCAGTGTCGGCCTCGTACCAGCCTTTGGGGCCAACATCGTTGACCCAAAAATCAATGATTTGCTTCGCTGTCGCCCGTGTCATTTTCCGCTTCTTCCTCTAACGCCATATCAATAGCGTATTCCTGTGCCAGCTCCATTGCAACTGGTGTCGAAGTCGGGCCAACTGGGGCATATGCGGTGGTATCCTCGACGGCAACGGCCGGGCGTTGGGTCATGCGATACAGCGCATAGCCCCCCATGATTGCCATATTTGCACCCAAAAACCAGAAATAGCTGTTGGCGCCAAATGCTTCCAACATCCAACCAACAACAGCGGGGCCAAAAATAGCACCAACACCCGTCAAAAATATAAGACCCCCTGACGCAGATGCCATATCATCGTGTTCCAGAAAATCGTTGGAATAGGCAATAAACAAAGAGTACAGCGGGTTTGCCACGCCGCCAATCATAAACGCGACAACCAACAACCAAACGAAATTGTCAGACGCACCTGCCCCAAATGCAAACACCATTCCAACGCCACAAACTGCCACAATCAGCACCCGTCGATCCATGCGATCCGACAACCAGCCAATGGGGTATTGTAAAACCATTCCGCCGAAATAAATTGATGCGACGAACAGGGAAATATCTGCAACGCTCAGGCCTTTTTCCGTTCCGAAAACCGATGCCATGCCGAACAAAGCCGAAAACACTGCACCCAAAAAGAAAAGTCCAACAACGCCCAACGGAGACACCTTCCACAACTCACGGAAAGTCATCGGCTTGGATGTAATAAATTTTGGCGCGGGACTTACGGACAGTAAAATGGGGGCAAAAGACAGGGAAACCACTACGGAAATGATAATAAACAGCGTGTAACCCGATGGATCAGCAAAGTTCAAAACACCCTGCGCCAAAACGATCCCCATCATTTGGACAATCAGATAGGCCGACAGAGTCTGCCCACGCGTTTCATTGGTTGCACTGTCGTTAAGCCAGCTCTCTGCAACCACATAAACGCCAGAAAAACAAAACCCGACAACGACACGAAGAAAGAACCAGAAATACGGATTGGTCCACGCCGCATACAGAATAAAACAGGCCGAAACCAATGACCCAAGCGCGGCAAAAACCCGTACATGCCCAACACGGCGGATCATATTGGGTGCCATTTGTGATCCAAACAGGAACCCCACGAAATACCCTGTCATGACCCATGACATTGTTTGGGGTGACATGTTTTCAATCGCGCCACGCACACCCAACAACGTCCCTTGCAACCCGTTGCCAAGCATCAGCAACATCATCCCAAGCAGCAAAGCCCACGAATTTTTGACAACATAAAACATCACGATTTCCTATAACGATATTTTTGGAGGATAGCAGAATCATCGTAAATGAATTGCGTATTCGCGACGCTTATAAAGTCGTTTCTAATTTATGAAAGCAGTAAAGATGCATCGCCATAAGAAAAAAATCTGTATTGTTTTTCAATGGCATGACGGTAAATTTCTTGCATTTCGCCCATGCCCATCAAGGCGCTGACCAACATTAACAAGGTGGATTTTGGCAAATGAAAATTCGTGATCAAACCATCAGTGGCACGAAACCGAAAGCCAGGTGTGATGAAAATATCCGTGTCACCCATAAAGGGTGCAATTTCGCCACCCTGTGCGGCGGTCTCGATCAACCGTAACGCGGTCGTGCCCACTGGGATCACACGTCCACCATCGGCACGCGTTTGCGCAATTTCCCGCGCAGCGGCGTCACTAACCTCGCCCCATTCGGAATGCATAACATGTTCAGAAATATCATCCACTTTGACCGGTAAAAACGTACCGGCGCCAACGTGCAATGTCACCTTGGATTGCGTGACGCCCATGGCAGATAATTTTGCAAGCAGGGCCTCATCGAAATGCAACGACGCTGTTGGCGCCGCAACCGCACCCTTTTTCTGCGCAAACACCGTCTGATAATCATCTTGATCGCGCGCATCTGCGGGACGTTGCGCCGCGATATATGGTGGCAATGGCATTTCACCGACCGCTTGTAATGCGCGATCAAAATCCTCACCCATCAGGTTAAATGCCAATCGCAAACCTTGGGGTGATTTATCCAACACTGTAGCGTGTAGCACATCACCAAAACGGATCACCTCGCCGACATTTACGCGCTTGGCAGGTTTGGCCAAGGCCAACCAATGCCCTTGCGCATCCATCGACAGCAGGTTCACACCAATTCCTGCCAATGTTTCACCCATATCACCGTGGCGTATTCGTTGCCCCGCCAAACGTGCGGGGATGACCTTTGTATCATTCAAAATCAAACGATCGCCTGCGCGTAAAAATTGCGTCAGATCGCCAAAATGATGATCTGAAATGCCACCGTTTTGCGCCACTAGCAAACGCGATGCTGTGCGCGGCACGGCGGGGCGTAACGCGATCAGATCATTTGGTAATTCAAAATCAAAGTCAGATAACAACATAGCCGCCTTTTTGCGAATTCATGGCACAAGGGCAAGGCTTACTTTGGCGGTGCGGGAATATCCTGTCGGAAGATTTGGCGAAATACACCGGGTGTCAGGATCGACAACGGCTTAACCCGTACCGTTGGATCGGCGGCGGGGCCCTTCATTGTATAGACAAAACTAAATACGCCCTCACCCTTTTGGCGGCCAAATAATTTGCCTGCGATCCGTTCAAACGCGCCATTCACGACATAAAGTGGTGTTACCACACCATCAAAATCCACGGCTTTGCTTTTGGATGCGAACCATCCTTGCAGACTGATTCCTATCGATGCCCCGACCAAAGACACCTCTCGCAATTGCACCCCCTCTGGTCGCAGGGTGAACCAGCCTTTGGCTTGGCCAAATTGAATGCCACCGCCCTTAAGCTTTTGCAGCAATCCAACCAAACTGATACCGTCCAACAGCGCGGCCATAGAATTGGAATGTTGCATGCGAAAATTCGAAACATCAAAACGCCCTTCGTAAACGTCCGAACCTTCGCTGGGTTCCAAAACAATTGTTGTCGCCCCACCGAAAATATTATCAAAGAAACCCGCAGAGCGCAGAATATTCCCCGCATCATTACCTGTCACAGTAATCCTAGCACCTTTTGTGCCGCGCGAAATTGTCCCCCTAATTGCGGCGCCACCATTCACACGCGCATTAAATTTGCCTGTAGGCGCACCGGTGCGGGTGATGTTCGCATTAAAGCTTGTCAAAGACAGATCATCCGTCAAGCGTAACCGATCAAGCGATAAAATCAGCGGGCCCGCTGTTTCACCCGAAGATTGACCGAAATCCAATTGCCGCAAATCCACCGTTCCCCCAGACAGGTTCGTAGTGGCCGTTGATCCCACGCCCGTCAGCATCAGCGATGTAGACAACCATTGCCCCACGGTAAGGCTTGGGAATTCTGCCGAGGCAAACCCACCGTCAGGTGCAAAATTTACTGTCCCATGCGCGGTTAATCCGTTGGCTGTGACGTCGATAGCATCGATTTTGATAGGCTCGCTCAGGACGCCTGACACGCTTAAACTGCCCTTTGTATTCTTGGGTTTAGACCATCCAAGAGGTGCAATTTTAAGGTCAGCACCCATAAGATCAGACTTCAGAACAAAAGTTCCATCCGTTTTAGGGCGCATGACAATTTCAACACGCGCAGGTGTTGCACCCGAAAAACTCCCATTGGGAAGGGAAATGTTAAAGGCATCCAAACTTTGTTTATTCAACGTCAATTGCCCTGAAACCGTGCTTTGCTTAGAGGGGTTATTTTTTAATAATTGGTTCCACTTGAAACGTGTCGGCACATCATCCAAATTGACTTCGCCCGACAGTGATATTTCGCTGTCCTTGGCGCTCACGTTGATCGTATCGGCCGACAATGCACGCCCCTTGATCAATTTGGTGCTGGTCACGCCATCAAGTACACCCGCTAAATCGAATTTGATCGCATCCGGTTTGGCACCCTTTATCAATGGCACCTCTAACCAACCTTCAACGGTTGCATTTCCATTTGCGACATCCACCGTTTTGCCAAATTTTTCGATGAACTGAAACTTAGGCGCGTCCAATACCATCAACGCCGATTGTAAATCACCAGTCGCCTTCAACGCGACCTTACCGATGGCAGGCCGTGCATTAATATCTGCGATATGAAAAACACTCCCCGCCATATTCAATGCTTTACCACCCGTCGGAATCAATTGACCATCGGCCAAATTAAGTGTCAGCTTATTTTGATCCAAACGCCCGTCGCCCCGTCCAAACTGCAATGGATCAACGGTTGGAACTAGGCCAGTTTTAACATCGTCAAATGCAAACTTAAAATCGAACTCAGTTTGCCCATCTTGGCGTGAAAAGAACCCATTAAAATCGGAAACCACGCCTTTTTCCAAATTCTTGGCGATCCACTTTCGTGTTTTCGGAATAAAACTAATGGGCCACAGGCTTTTCATTTGCTGTGCGGTTAACTGGTCTAAGCGTAGATCAAACTTGCTCTGCCAAAAATCTGGACGCGCCCACAGGTCGCCGCTGGCAATAATACTTAAGTCACCATAATTAAGTACAGCTTTTTTAACGCTGACGGCGATGGGCGAAAATTGCACATCCGCTTGAACTTTACCGCGCCCGAATTTCAAAGGCTGATCAAACATTTGCGGTTGGTTTAACAATATTGTGTCAACGCCCATTTCCAATTCAGCGCCAATCACCCGTCCTGCAAGATCGCGTTCCATTTTAGCGGTGGAATTACCAATGACACTGCCCAGCGATGTAATCATTTCGAAACTTGAAAAACTCAGGAAATCGGTTGCCGCATCATAATCGAAATAGGCTTTTACCGATTCAAACATTGCACCCGCATTTGCAGGCGTTTCGCGCAAACGCCCCGCGCCAAGATCCAAAACACCATTCATCTGTTCTAGGCGTGCATCGGTTCCCAATTCCACCACAAATGATGCGCTGGCCTCTGCCTCTATGTTGCGCAACCAATCCAAACCGGGCAACTGATCCGCCAAGTTAACGGGGTCTGCATTCTCGATTTTGAACGTAATATCTGATGTTGAACCACCCTTGGTTCGGCGCCCTGAAAATAGGATCAGAGAAGGCTCTTGCCCCTCACGTTCCAATTCTAAATTACTAGAAATCTTCAGCTCATTATCTTCGTTTACGACATTGATAACGCCGTTTTTAAGTTGAAAAGTTTGATTTTCCTTCAAATCCACATAAGTCAGTAGGATGTTAGAGACTGACAGCGATTCAATGTTTTGCATGATAGGTAGCTCAAACAAATTGTCGATTGTTTCATCAAACGACTGGCTGATTTTTGCGGTGCCGCTGGTATCCGCGGCCCCGACATTAAAACGTCCATCCGTATCGCGCAGTAACAAAAATTGTGCGCTATCGATATTCAAAACACCCTTCTTATCCCCCAGGCCTGTGAGGATATTCAAATCGGCGCCGACACGCGGCATTCTAATCAAAGGAACATCATTTTGATCGCGTAAAACAACCTCTTCAAACACCAGCTTTGGATTTAAAATACTGCCCCCCTTGCTCAGGCCAGCATTGCCCAACTCAAATTGAAAATCTGGTGTGTTTTTATCCAACTTGTCAGCCACAAAATCCTTTAGTTTGGGAATTGATAAAACCCTGTCATCATTTTGACTGTAAATAACCAAAGCCAAAATAATTGGAAATACGATCAGGAATAAACAAAACGTCGCGAACAGACTGGCGACCCGTCGCAATATACGACGACCTTTACGTTTTGGAGGGGTGGTATTTTCCATCTCTTGTGTTCGGGACCTTTGATCAAATGGGCTTTTGGATATTGAGCCGATGGTTAATTCACTATACCCAGTTGCATAAGAACACTAGCAATAAGGATTTTTATGCCCAACATTGGTGAAAAAGTGCCCAATTTTACACTTCCACGCGACGGTGGCGGTTTAATTAGTCTGTCAGACTTTGCTGGACAGTATGTCGTCCTTTATTTTTATCCACGCGATAACACCTCTGGTTGTACGATCCAATCCAAAGAGTTTAGTGCGAATGCACATGCGTTTTCTGCGTTAAATACTGTCATATTGGGCGTTTCCAAAGATAGCGTAAAATCCCACGACAATTTTGTGACCAAGCAAGAGTTGGCTATTCCACTGTTGTCAGATGCTGACAGCGATCTGTGTGAACAGTTCGACGTCTGGGCAGAAAAATCGATGTACGGCAAAAAATTCATGGGGATTGTGCGATCCACATTTATAATCGACCCAAACGGTATCCTTGTTAATGAATGGCGCAAGGTAAAGGTTGTGGGTCATGTCGATGCAGTGTTGAAAACCGTCCAAGGATTATCCGCATGATAACCCTGACAGAAATGGCTGTTGCGGTTTTAAATACCCCGGATGGACGTGAAAAAACTGCCCTCTCACATGCACATGCCAAAACATGGTTTGACAGTGTTGCAGCGGGTGATCCGTTGCCGATTGGTAATGCAACGCCCCCTGATGACCCCGCGCGCCCACCACATCCCGAACTGTTGTCGCCGACCAAGATGCCCAAACGCAAATCTGGTTCACAAAAGGGTCGCATCGCGTTACTGCACGCGATTGCCCATATCGAATTGAATGCGGTTGATCTGCATTGGGACATCATCGCGCGCTTTGCTCATATAAAAATGCCGCACGGATATTTTGATGATTGGGTCAAGGCAGCAGACGAAGAAAGTAAACATTTCAACCTGTTATGCAACAGACTTGAAGCAATGGGTTCATATTATGGTGCGCTTCCGGCCCACGCTGGCATGTGGCGTTCAGCCGCCGAAACAGCGGATGATTTCATGGGGCGCTTGGCCATTGTTCCGATGGTTCTAGAGGCACGCGGATTGGACGTGACGCCGGGTATGATCGAATTATTTAAGCGCCACGATGACACAGAAACTGTCGATGCGTTGGAAATTATTTATGCCGAAGAAGTTGGCCATGTTGCCTATGGTTCAAAATGGTTTCATTTTCTGTGCGGTCGACATGACAAAGACCCCAAAGACACGTTTCATGCACTGGTTAAAACATATTTCAAAGGCGACCTGCGCCCACCGTTCAATGATGAAAAACGCGCCGAAGCAGGGCTGCCTCTTGATTTTTATTGGCCTATCGCAGTGGCTTAACCAATGAAAACTGGCAAATTATTGCTGATTTCATGGTTAAATGCCGCTCAACCCTAGCGTGACATTAAAAACCATTGCTTTAACCCCCTCTGGCCAACTAAAAGAACCTGCGAAAGGTCGTTAATTCGGGGTGGTTTACAATGAATACTAGGTTTGGTGCGATAAATCGCGTCTTGGGTAAACATGTTCCCGAGCAACGTATTTATTTGCGTTCCGATAAAACGACACGCTATGTCCGTCTGTCGCCCTTGGTTCAAACGGTTATGGGCACGACTTTTGCCGCTGCGTTTTGTTGGACGATCATCGCTTCTGTTGCCCTTGGTATCCAAGCGATCTCTGCAAGTTCTGAACAAGAGCAAGCTGTCGTTTTACAACAAGCCTATGAACAGCGTCTTGCACAATTGTCTAATGAACGTGATCAACGCTCATTAGAAGCACAGACTGCCCTTGATCGGTTTTACGTTGCATTAACACAGGTGTCAGCACAGCAATCGGAGCTACTAAAACTCGAAGAAGAGCGTCGTGAATTGGGAACAGGCCTGAAAATCATGCAGCGCAAACTGCAAACAGCGGTAAAATCACGTGACCAAGCAGAAGACCGCGCCGATGCACTTCGCGCTGATTTACAATCGGCCACTGGCAATTTGAATTCAAACCTTGGATCGTCTAACGACACGGAAACAACCCTATCTTTTTTGACAACAGCTTTTGATAAAACTGTGTTGCAACGGGACGATTTATCTTTGCAAACCGCAACTATGGAAGAACGGGTTAAAGAATTGGAACTTGACTCCGCCCTGTTGCAAGAGCGTGGCGAACAGATATTCGATGTCCTCGAAGACGCCGTAGATGTGGCACTCACACCCTTAACCAAAGCACTGGATCGCCAAGGTATCAACACCGAAGCATTGGTCAAAGAAGTTCGCCGTGGATACTCTGGTGAAGGTGGCGCACTGACCCCATTGGAAATCTCATCCGAAAGTGTCCTCGCAGACGCCCTCTCGTCGCGCGCAGATAAATTGTTGCGCGAACTTGACCGGGTTAACTTGTTAAAACTCGCGATGGATAAGGTGCCACTTGGACACCCCATCGTCGGCTCTTACCGCTTGACCAGCGGATTTGGTATGCGTGTTCACCCTGTGACTGGCGGTCGTCGGATGCACAATGGCACCGACATGGCCGGTTCACGTGGGCAAAAAATTGTGGCACCTGGTGACGGCGTTGTCACGTTTGCGGGTCGTCAAAATGGCTTTGGTAATTTAGTAAAAATTCGTTATGCCCAAGGGTTCGAAACTTATTTCGCGCATTTGAACTCAATTAACGTCAAAGCTGGTCAAAAGGTCTCGCGCGGGCAACTAATTGCTGGTATGGGAAACTCGGGCATCAGCTCGGGCGTACACCTACACTACGAAATTCGAATTGGCGGCAAGCCAGTAAATGCTAGAAACTATATGAAGGCTGCACAAAATGTTTTCTAAGAAACCAACGACTCCACCTAAATCGAGCACAAGCACAAGCCCAAGTTCGACGGCATCATCGCCAAGCACAAAACCGTCAATGGCGGCCTCTACCCCATCATCACCAACCAGCCCGGCACCCGTGGCAACCAAGGCGAAACCACCAGCATCCACCTTGTCTACTGATCTGCATATTAAGGGCAATCTGAAAACAACCGGTGATATTCAAATTTCGGGCACAGTCGATGGCGACATCCGTGCCCATTTGTTGACAGTTGGCGAAGGCTCCACTGTTAAAGGTGAAATCGTTGCTGATGACGTTGTCGTACATGGCCGTGTTGTTGGTCGTGTTCGTGGCCTTAAGGTGCGCTTGACCGCCTCTGCGCGTGTCGAAGGTGACATCATCCACAAAACAATCGCTATCGAAAGCGGTGCGCACTTTGAAGGATCAGTCACACGTCAAGACGATCCATTGAACACATCCAAAGGAAAACCTTTGCCAAAAGCGGCAGAGTAATTTTACGAAACTAAACCTAAAAACCCGCCCATTGTGGCGGGTTTTTTTTATTTGACGGGTCTATGAATCAAAACAAATAAACCAACAAAATCAATACAACCACACCCAGAAAAACATATTTCGCAACCCAATGTTGCCAAATGGATTTACGGCTATACGCATCCCGCAATGAACGTTCCGCGTTTTGAGCACTATCGTTTGGTTCGTTTGATTGGCGTGCCAATTTCTGTAGCGTTGCGGCTTGTATTTGCTTTTTGATGCTTTTGGGTTCAGATACCTTCGGAACCGACGCTCCCTTCGGCAATTCATCTTCGATAAAACTTAAATACTGTTGGCCAGTATAAATTTGATCCGATTGCGTCCAGTGGATCATCTCGGGTTTGGAATATGTACAGAGATACAACGAAGTCATGTGAAGGAGCTTAAGCCGCAGTTCCATTTGGGCGCTTGTTTCGCGCTTGTGTGGACTGACCGTCACCAAGATATGTTCTTTGTGTGTGTCCACAAGAGCACTAAAATCCAACGTTGCTTGCTCTGAATTGGGCAGCAACAGCACATTTTCGAACGACGTTCGCCCAGCTGGCTGATGGAGCATATCAATTTCGATCAGACTGTTACCAACTTTCAAAATCAATAAATCGTCATCTTTGCGTTTTTGGACTTTGACGCTTAGGTTTTCTTGTTCACCGATCCCGCTGATCGTTTGTATAAAATGATCAAAGTCGATGTCGAAAAAACCGCTCGCGTACAAACACGTTGCTGAAAAATCAATTGATGCCACCCTGTTACCCCTCTTATTCCGCCTGTGCCTCTGCCCGCGATTTGCCCGCCACATCCAACGCCAACGTCGCCGCCATAAAGGCATCCAAATCACCATTCAGCACCCCTTGGCTGTCTGATGTTTCTACATTTGTACGCAAATCTTTAACCATTTGATAGGGATGTAAAACATAAGAGCGGATTTGGTTGCCCCAACCAGCGTCACCTTTGTTGTCATGCGCCTCTTGAATACCTTCGGTACGCTTGCGCATTTCCATCTCATACAGGCGAGATTTCAGTGCCGCCATACAATTGGCGCGGTTTTGGTGTTGTGATTTCTCCGAACTTTGTACAACAATATTGGTTGGAATATGTGTAATCCGCACCGCAGAATCCGTTTTATTCACGTGCTGACCACCCGCCCCTGATGAACGGTATGTATCAACGCGAATGTCGGATGGGTTAATCTCGATCTCGATATTGTCGTCAACAACGGGGTAAACCCAAACGGATGAAAACGAGGTGTGGCGTTTGGCGTTGCTGTCAAAGGGCGAAATACGCACCAATCGATGCACGCCGCTTTCGGACTTCATCCAACCGTACGCATTGTGTCCCTTGATTTGATAGGTCACGGATTTAATCCCCGCTTCGTCGCCCGCACTTTCTTCCATACGGTCAACTTGATATCCTTTTTGTTCGGCCCAACGGACGTACATCCGCGCCAACATATTGGCCCAATCGCAACTCTCCGTGCCACCCGCGCCTGCATTGATTTGTAAAAACGTGTCGTTGGCATCGGCTTCGCCGTTTAACAATGCTTCCAATTCTTGTTTGGCCGCTTCTGTCTGAATTTTCTGAATGGCTGTTTCAGCCTCTTTGATGACCTCTTGGTCATCCTCCATTTCACCCAACTCGATCAAATCAATGTTATCTTGCAGCCCCTGCGACAGTTCAGTGAACCCTTCAATCGCTGCCGCTAACATTTGGCGTTCGCGCATCAGTTTTTGGGCTTTCTCAGGATCATCCCATAACTTGGGATCCTCCGACATGGCATCAAATTCTTCCAGACGAAATGCCGCCGTGTCCCAATCCATGCGCTGTTTTAGCAGATCCAAAGACTTGCGGACGTCGCCGACGATATTTTCAATTTCTGCACGCATGTGACAGCCCTCAATTACACTCCCCCTGTTCTACAAACCACAGCACAGCGGGTAAAGCATTATAGCAGTTTGAGATTAAATAGCGTTGCTAATATTGGCCACCACTGGACAGGCTACCAAAACTGGCTTTACCTGATATTTTCTTTGTACCTGTGGATGTCACAACAACTTTGTCTGCAGTTTTTGTGGTTATGCCAGTTGCAAATCCTTCGAAAATTTCAATATCGGTACTGGCAGAAAAACCACCGTCGATCACAGTGATTATACCATCTAAGAATGGGTCCTCTCCGTTACGGAACAATTCGGAAACGACGTCGGGACCCCTTGAACCATCTGGTAACCGCGTCGCAGTCGCGCGATCAAATTGCGCGAAATACGTATTTGGCGGTTGCTCAAATTTCCCAGGGCTTTGCGTCTCTAGTACTTTAGTCATGAACTGTTTGAACACGGGTCCACACATACCACCACCGGACGCGCCGTGCCCCAGTGTTTTAGGTGTGTCATAACCCATATAACACCCTGCAACCATGTTGCGCGTGAATCCAACGAACCAGACATCCTTGGCATCGTTTGTTGTGCCAGTTTTCCCAGCAATCTGTACACCCGGCATAGCAACCCGTCGCGCCGTACCACGTTCAACAACACCACGCATCATAGAGGTCAAACGATATGCCGTCACAGGATCCATTACCCGATCGCGATTATTGCTAATACGCGGCGAACGCCCCTGTTCGATACCATCGGCCAAACAATCTACACAGTTGCGCTGATCATGTTTGAAAACGGTTTTTCCATAACGATCCTGAACCCGATCAACCATGGTTGGCGCGACACGTTCGCCGCCATTGGCAAACATCGCATAGGCTGACACCATTTTAAACAACGTGGTTTCCTGCGCGCCCAAGGCGGCCGACAAATTGCGTTCCATTTTGTCATAAATTCCAAAACGTTCGGCATAGCCCCCGACCACATCCATGCCGACGTCCTGCGCCAATCGAATGGTCATCAGGTTGCGCGATTGTTCAATGCCCATACGCAAAGGTGCGGGGCCATAAAATGTATTAGAGGCGTTTTTGGGTTGCCACAAGCCTTGCGGTGTATCGATTTCAATCGGTGCATCCAAAATGATGGAAACAGGGCTGTAACCACTGTCCAATGCGGACGCATAAACGAAAGGTTTAAACGACGAGCCAGGCTGGCGTTCCGCCTGTGTTGCACGGTTAAAAACGGAATCTTGATACGAAAACCCACCTTGCATCGCCAACACACGTCCAGTTTCGGTATCCATCGCCATGAACCCGCCTTGCAATTCAGGAATTTGGCGCAACGTCCATTGTTGAATATTACCGGTTTTGTCGCGGTTAGGTTTTACAAAGATAACGTCACCAACCGCCCACATATCAGTGGCCTTGCGAATACGCACGCGCGTGCCATCTTCCAACTCTCGGTTTTTCGCCCATTTCGTTTCTTGCGCAAGGCTCAAAAATTGATTGTCATCGGGGGCAAACCCTTCAACCTCTATCTGTGCAGATGTTTCGCCAACGTCTGTCACAACAGCCAAATACCAGCCGGCAATATCACGCGGTAGTGTTTCGCCTTCCAATTCTTCACGCCACGCACCATTCACCATTAATGCCGCGTCCATTGTCATCAACGGCCCACGCCATGGGCTGTTTGCGCGATCGAATCGTTCTAAACCATCACGCAACGCACGCGCTGCTTCTGTTTGCAAGTCGGGATCCATTGTTGCACGTACAGCCAGACCAGCGGTGAAAAATTCATTTTCACCAAAGGATTCCGTCAATTGGCGACGAATTTCATCTGTAAAGTAATTGCGCGGCGGACGTTTGGATCGCGTTGGTTGAATTTCACCAGTTTGCACGGAAACAATCGGTGTTTCCTTGGCGGTCACATATTCTGCACCCGAGATATATCCATTCTCTCTCATTTCACGCAGGATTTCATTGCGACGATCCATCGCTTTGTCATAATTATTCGCTGGATTATAACCATATGGACTTTTGGGGTGTACCGCCAAAAATGCCGCTTCGGCGATGGACAAATCTTCTAACTGTTTTGCAAAATACGAATCTGCAGCGGCTGTCACACCGAATGAGCGCACGCCCAAATCAATCTCGTTCAGGTATAACTCCAACACCTTATCTTTGCCCAACGCACTGACGATCCGTGTCGCCAAGATAATTTCCTTGATCTTACGTTCTACGGTGACTTCGCCACTCAGCAGGAAATTCTTGGCGACCTGTTGCGGAATTGTGGATGCACCGCGTAATTTTTTACCGTTGATCCTGTCAAAAATGGCGGACGCAATGCCGCTGGGATCATAACCCGAATGGGTATAAAAATTCTTATCTTCCGCTGAAATGAACGCCTGTTTCACGATGTCTGGGATTTCATCCACTGGCGTAAATAATCGACGCTCTTGGGCGAATTCATCCATCACCTCGCCATTACCGGAATAAACACGGCTGATGGTGGCCGGTTCATAACTGGCCAATTGTTCATGGTCAGGCAGGTCATTACCATAGGCGAAAAAGATGCCCGCCAACAACACAGACGCCAAAACACCGCCCAAGGTCAGCAGTGCAAAAATGGCGCCAAAAAATGAGAATATAAAACGTAACACAATTATTTTCCTACATGTATGTCGACATAGTAACAGCGAAATTAACACACACACCAACAAGGTACGCGTCATGATCAGCAAAAACGTGCCGAATCTTTCACTCTACATAAGGGGCTTGTACGGTTTTTTAAACTGTTTAACACAAATTCACTTATTTGCGCAAAAGTCGCCCCTGCGCTGCATCCTCCAAGGACCAAGTGGCCAGACCACTTGAAATACCTTGATAAACCGATTGCCGCCATTTTGCGTTTCGTAAATTCCCCAAATCACGCTTGTTTGTCAGAAAACCAAGCTCGATCAGGATGGATGGAATATCGGGCGCTTTTAACACTGTAAATCCTGCAGACAGATGTGGCCGCTTTCGGGATTTCTGCGTTGCTTCCTCGATTCCCAGCACCACATCACGCGCCAATGTATTTGAGCGCGCCGCAGTTTCGACGCGCGCCAGATCCATTAACACAGACGCAACCGTTTCATCCTGCTCCACCAAATCAATCCCCGCCAGCAAATCCGCGCGATCCAACTGTGTGGCCAATTGTTCGGCCGCTTCATTTGATGCCTTGGATGACAAGGTATAAACCGTAATGCCCGACGCCTTGCCATTCGACAACGCATCTGCATGCAAGGAAATCAATACGTCCGCCCTACCTTGGCGTGCCTGTGAAATACGCCCCGTCAGGGACATGAAAACGTCAGTGTCACGGGTGAGAAATGCTTCAAAGCGTTCCGATTTGTTCAATTCTTCGCGTAATTCTTGGCCAAAAAGGAAAACCAAATCTTTTTCTTGGTTCCCACTTATAACGGCGCCTGGATCTTCGCCGCCATGCCCTGGATCGATCGCCACTACAATCGGGCGCACGCCAGTTTGGCGCTGACGGGGTTTTTTGTCGAATGTTACGTTTGGTAGCGCCCATTCTGCGGGCTCACTTTGTGCGATCTCTGCTTCGAACTCTGCCTGATCGACACTTGATAAACGCACCCATAACTTGGCCGCGCCGGTTTCGGAATTTATCCGCATCTCTGCTTTGCGCAGATTCATTGGTTCCAAAATTGGCAAGACCAACCGCGTCCATCCGGGTTGATAAACCCCAAACCGCAATCCATCCACAATTTCGGACGTTTCTACACGCTTTGCCTCATCACTGCTCCAAACCACTTCGCGAAAATCCAGAATCACGCGATTTGGCTCTGTCAGCGTGAAGATTCGGAACGGTACCGCCTGTGTCAGCGCCAAATTAATATCAACACCGCCCAGAATACGATCTTTGATTTCGGATTTGTCCGTGATCACCCGCGCCAATGCAGACAGCGGCTGTTCTTGTGCCACAACACTCGATGCGCCCGCTATCGTCAGGCAACAAATCATTTTGAACAGGAAATGGCGCATTATCGTGACCGCTTGCATAATTTAAATATGTCATAGCAAACTAAAAACTGATTGTAATTATCTGTTTGCCAATTTAACAAGAATGCAGACGGTGCGTTTATCACCACCTCTATTCAGTTTCGCTGAATGCGTATCACGCGACAGGTTTGGGATATACCCGCCAAAGTCCGCCTCTGATCCTTCGGCCGGCCATGTGGCCAAAGAACAGCTTTATTGCGCAATACGCGCAAGAACAGCCCTATCAGTGGCCTCGATAAGGTCACCGGAGAAACCCGCGATGAAACGCGCGTGCACAAATAAGTCGTTACCACAGGGGGCAACCGCCTCCTGCTCTGATGCATTTGCACCCGTTCACGCCACAACTATTCACCCAAATATATATGTCCCTTTGCAAAAAAGGCGTTCCCGTTTGCGTGACGAAAGAAAAATATGTCTAAGAAAATGCTTATTGATGCGACCCACGCGGAAGAGACCCGCGTTGTCGTCGTGGACGGAAACAAAGTCGACGAATTTGATTTTGAAAGCCTGAACAAACGCCAGCTTGCTGGTAATATCTATCTCGCAAAAGTCACCCGCGTTGAACCATCCTTGCAGGCTGCGTTCATCGATTACGGCGGAAACCGTCATGGTTTCTTGGCGTTTGCCGAAATTCACCCTGATTATTATCAGATCCCCGTTGCTGACCGCGAAGCACTGTTAGCCGAGGAAGAAGCCTATGCCAAAGCAATGGAAGAGGAAGCTGAGAAGCCTAAACGCTCTCGCTCTCGCCGCCGCAAGCCAAAAACAGTTGCGGCAGATGGTGTTGATGATGCGGTCATTGTTTCGGATGTCATTGATGCAGACGCGGATACAGATGACAATGGTTTGGTCGAGGTTCCCGAAAACACCAATCAAACAACCGATGACGCAACGCCCGTAGCAGAAACCCCTGCCGACGATGACGCAGACAATTCGGATGAAACCGACGTTGATGGCGACGACGATAACGCCATTGATGATGGTATCGAATCCGTTGCTGACGAAGACATCGAAGAAGAAGTGCGCCCCCGCAAACCACGTCCACGTCGTTATAAAATCCAAGAAGTTGTCAAAGTGCGTCAAATCCTGTTGGTCCAAGTGGTCAAAGAGGAACGCGGCAACAAGGGTGCTGCATTAACAACATACTTGTCGTTGGCAGGTCGTTATTGCGTATTAATGCCAAATACTGCGCGTGGTGGTGGCATCTCTCGCAAAATCACAAACGCCCAAGATCGCAAAAAAATCAAAGAGATAACAAACGAACTTGAAGTCCCAAAAGGCGCTGGTTTGATTGTGCGCACAGCGGGCGCCAGCCGCAATCGCGATGATATCATCCGCGATTATGAATACCTGATGCGCCAATGGTCGCAAATTCGCGATCTAACATTGGAAAGCATTGCACCATCCAAGATTTACACCGAGGGCGACATTATTAAGCGCTCGATCCGTGACCTGTATAATAACGACATCGATGAAATCATCGTCGAGGGTGATCGCGGCTTTGAAGCAGCGCAGGCCTATATGACCATGTTGATGCCAACGCATCTGGATCGTGTCAAAAAATATGTCGAACACATGCCATTGTTTGCGCGCTATCAGGTGGAAACCTATCTTGGCGGTATGTTCAATCCAACGGTTCAGCTGAAATCAGGTGGTTATATCGTGATTGACGTGACCGAAGCCTTGGTTGCTGTCGACGTCAACTCTGGCAAAGCGACCAAAGAATCCTCGATTGAAAAAACCGCACTCAGAACCAATTTAGAAGCCGCAGAAGAGGTTGCACGCCAATTGCGCCTGCGCGATCTGGCAGGTTTGATCGTAATCGATTTTATCGACATGGACGAGCGCCGCAATAACACATCCGTTGAAAAGCGGATGAAGGACAAATTGAAAAACGACCGTGCCCGTATCCAAGTTGGCCGTATTTCGGGTTTCGGCCTGATGGAAATGTCACGCCAACGTCTGCGCCCCGGTATGCTAGAGGCAACAACAGCCCCCTGCCCACATTGTTTAGGCACAGGTTTGGTGCGTTCTGACGACAGCCAAGCATTGTCCATCCTGCGCGAAATCGAAGAAGAAGCAGTACGCAAACGCTCCAAAGAGATTTGTGTCACCGTGCCTGTTGGCATCGCCAACTATCTGTTGAATCACAAACGTGACAACATCTCCCAAATCGAGAACCAATTCGGCATCTCTATCATTGTCGAAGCATCGGCCGTGATGATCGGCACCGAACACACCCTTGATAAACGCAAAACCTCTTCGCGGATTGTGGCCGATGTGTTTGACATGCCAACAGAACGTGAAATGGCCGCTGTGGCAAACATCGAAGTCGCCGCTGTTGAACCACAGCAATCAAATGACGCGCCCGTTACACCAGCATCAGATGACGAAGATAAGCCCAAAAAGCGCCGTCGCCGTCGTCGTCGTGGTCGTGGTCGCAAAGATGATGATCAACAAACAGCGGAAAACACTGATGCAAATGCAGTGGAAAGTGCTGAAAAAACCGATGCAACGACAGCAGATGCAACGGTAGAAACGTCGTCACCAGAGCAAACACCAGCCCCGGAGCCAAAACGGTCGCGCACTCGTACCCGCAAACCCAAAGGTGCGGCAGTGGATGCAAATACTGATACCATTGCTGTGGTCGCAGATGCGCCTGATGCGCCTGACGAGAAGCCAAAACGCCGTAAACGCCGCACCAAGGCCGAAATCGAAGCCGAAAAGGCCGCGTCAACACAAGAACAGCCGGTGGCGGACAAACCGATAGCCGCACCTGCACCTGAAGCCAGTTCAGAAAAGCCTAAACGCAAACGTCGTACCAAGGCCGAAATAGAAGCGGATAAAGCCGCCAAAGAACAGGCGCCTGCATCCGAAAAACCAAAGCGCACACGCGCAAAAGCAAAACCAAAAGCGGTGGCAGAATCTGTGGGTGCGCCACCAACAGACGTAAAGGTGGCGGATTCAAATCCCGAACCAACACCAAAAGCCGCGCCCGTTGCGCCAATATCTGATGCGCCAGAAAAAACAAAACGGCGCGGTTGGTGGTCACGCGGTTAAGCCCACATAACAATCGAAAGGCCCGCTCGATGCGGGCTTTTCTTTGCGCATTTATATCCCTGCTAAATTTGCGCTGGACGCAAGGCCGCTTTCCTTGCACCGTACAGGAATGAAAAACAAGTTTTGGGCCGCGCTGGCCATTGCCACAGCTCTCATGTCACAAACGTCAAATGCGCAGGGGTTATTGCGTGACGCCGAAATCGAACGCTCTCTGCGCTTGATTGCGCAACCCATTTTAAACAGCGCCGGTCTTGGCGGTGGTTCCGTACAAATCTTGATCGTAAACGACCGTTCCATGAATGCATTCGTTACGGGTGGCCGCAATATATTCGTCAATTACGGTCTGGTTACACGCCTAGAAACCGTCGAGGAACTTCAGGCAGTATTGGCGCATGAAATCGGTCACATTACAGGTGGTCATATTTCCCAACGCGCCGCCAGCGCCGCCCAGGCACGCACAGCCGCTGGTCTTGGTTTTCTTTTGGGCGCCGCCGTTGGTGCCGCATCTGGCGAGGCAGGCGCAGGTGCGGGCATTATCGCAGGCAGCGCCAGTGCGGCCAAAACGGGTTTTTTAACCCACACCCGCGCCCAAGAAACCAGCGCAGATCAATCATCCCTGCGCTATTTACAAAACGCAGGCATCGATCCCAGTGCCGCATTAAAAGTGTTCAAATTGTTCGAAGGACAGGATTTGCTGACCGCAAAACGGCGTGATCCTTACGCTCAAACCCATCCGTTGACCGCACAACGCATGGCCACCGTGCGCAGCTTTGTTGCCGCATATAAACCCCGTCCCAGCAAACAAGCCGCCAAGGCAGATTATTGGTACGCCCGCATGCGCGCCAAATTCATTGCCTTCACAGGCAATCCAAAATCAGTTTTGCGCAAGGTCGGTACAACTGACAACTCTGAAATTGCGATTTATACCCGTGCCATTGCATATCATTTTAAGCCAGACCCCAAAAATGCGGGGCGTGAAATTGCAAAACTGCTCAGAAAGTGGCCAAATGATCCATACTACAACGAATTAAACGGACAATTTTTGTTGGAAACCGGAAACGCCGCCGGCGCGGTCAAGGCTTATCGGCGTGCATCGCAATTGGCCCCCCAAGAATCGTTGATCTTGGCCGGATTGGGACGTGCGCAAAACGCAGTCGGTGATCACAAGGGATCATTGCGCACCCTCAAATCCGCCTATGCCAAAGATCCGCGCGACGGCCGCATGTTGCGCGAACTTGCGGTGGCCTATGCCAAAAATAAACAAAACGGATGGGCCTCGTTGGTGACGGCGGAACGTTATGCGTTGCGCGGAAACTTCAAATTGGCCGCGACCCACGCCAACCGCGCACAATCCCTGTTGCCCGCAGGATCAACAGGATGGCTCAAGGCACAAGATATTATAATCCAAGCCAAAAAAATTGGGAGCAAAAAGCGCAGGTAAAATCAATCCACACCACATCACTTACAGGGTTTTAACCGAACCCTAAATGCACTATAAATACACCACAGGGAAACACCCAGCAGTTAGTTGAGGCACATATGACTAAAAAAGATCAAGATACCGACGTTCAGTTCATTCAGGCATTGGCCGAAGTTCTAACAAACAGCGATTTGGCCGAAGTCCGCGTAAAGCGGGAATATGGTTCAGACAGCACATTGGATGTGCGCGTGACCCGTGCATATGCGCCGGTTGCATCAACTGGCGCAACCTACGCCGCACCGCCCGCCGCAATTGCCGCACCTGTGGCTCATGCCGCCGCCGCTGTGGCACCAACCGCCGTCGAATCCGATGATCCTGCCAGTCTCCCTGGTGCCGTGACGTCACCCATGGTTGGCACCGTTTACATGCAGGCCGAACCAGGCACTGCACCCTTTATTTCCGTTGGCGACAAGGTGACAGAGGGTCAAACAATTTTGATTGTCGAAGCCATGAAAACAATGAACCAAATCCCCGCGCCCAAAGCAGGCAAAGTCGCCCGCATCTTGGTCGAAGATGGATCCCCCGTTGAATTCGGCTCACCGCTGATTATCATCGAATAATAGGAACGGAGAGAAACACATGTTTTCCAAAGTTCTTATTGCGAACCGTGGTGAAATTGCCCTGCGCGTTATACGTGCCTGCAAAGAGTTGGGCGTTGGCACTGTTGCCGTTCACTCGACCGCAGATTCCGATGCCATGCACGTACGCATGGCCGACGAAAGCGTCTGCATCGGCCCCCCTTCCAGCACCGACAGTTATCTAAACGTCGCCGCAATCATCGCCGCCTGTGAAATCACCGGTGCCGAAGCCGTGCATCCGGGGTACGGATTCTTATCCGAAAATGCCGCATTTGTGCAGGTGCTAGAGGATCACGGCATTACATTCATCGGCCCAAGCGCGGAACACATCCGCATGATGGGCGATAAAATCACCGCCAAAGAAACCATGATCAAATTGGGTGTTCCATGCGTCCCGGGATCAGAAGGTGGCGTTCCCACCCTTAAGGATGCGCACCGCGTATCCGACGCCATGGGCTTCCCCGTCATCGTCAAAGCAACGGCTGGCGGCGGTGGTCGCGGCATGAAATTGGCCTTGACCAAGGCCGATCTGGACGAGGCATTTGGTTCCGCCCGGTCTGAATCCAAAGCGGCCTTTGGCAACGACGAAGTTTACATCGAGAAATACCTCCAAAAACCACGCCACATCGAAGTCCAGGTCTTCGGCGATGGCCGTGGTCGCGCAGTGCACTTGGGCGAACGCGACTGTTCCCTGCAACGGCGTCATCAAAAAGTATTCGAAGAGGCACCAGGCCCGTCAATCGCCCCTGAATTACGCGCACAAATTGGTAAGACATGTGCCGACGCCTGTGCCGACATCGGATATTCGGGTGCTGGTACCATCGAATTCTTGTACGAAGACGGCGAATTTTTCTTCATCGAAATGAACACACGTTTACAGGTGGAACACCCTGTCACGGAAACCATCTTCCGCGTGGATTTGGTAAAACAACAATTGCGTGTCGCTTCTGGTGAAGAGATGACATTCAAGCAGGAAGAGTTGGAAATCAAAGGCCACGCGATCGAGGTTCGGATCAATGCCGAAAGGTTACCAAATTTCACACCTTGCCCCGGAAAAATTACGACATACCACGCACCAGGTGGTTTGGGTGTGCGTATGGACAGCGCCTTGTATGACGGATATGCAATCCCGCCATATTACGACAGTTTGATCGGTAAATTAATCGTCTCTGGCACAAATCGCCCCGCCGCATTGGCGCGATTACGCCGCGCACTGGGCGAACTTATCGTGGATGGCGTCGACACAACAACACCTCTGTTCCATGCCTTGCTGGATGAAGACGACATTCAAACCGGAAATTATGACATCCATTGGTTGGAAAAATGGTTGGACAAACAGGCAAACGCCTAATCAATCGGCGGACAGTAAATGTCCGCTGATCTGCCCTTAACCCCCGAAATTTTACTGCGTGGTTATGCCAATGGCGTTTTTCCCATGGCAGACAGCGCCGATGACGACGACGTTTACTGGGTACAGCCTCAAATGCGCGGCATCTTACCGCTTAACGGGTTTCATGTATCGCGATCCTTGCGCCGCGCCATCAATCGCGCGGATTATACAATTACCTTTGACACCCAATTCGACGACGTTGTACGCGGCTGTGCTGATCGTAATGAAACGTGGATCAACGCCAAAATTTTTAAACAATATCAACATCTTCACAGCATTGGCCATGCTCACAGCATCGAAATAAGCCGCGATGGCGCGCTGATTGGTGGGGTTTACGGCGTTACTCTTGGGTCCGCCTTCTTTGGCGAGAGTATGTTTTCACGTGCCACAAATGCATCCAAAATCGCCTTGTTCCATTTGGTCAACCACTTGACTGCGCGCGGCTTCACCTTGTTTGATACACAGTTTCAGAACCCACATATCGCATCCCTTGGTGTGATCGAAATCACCCAAGAGGCATATTTAAAACTACTGGAAACGGCTCTGCAAAAAACGGCGCGGTTTTAACTTGGTGCTAAACAGCGTAAAACCCAAACGTCGAACCGTGAATGTTCCAACGATGATAACGCGGGACTACTGGCAACCATCCACCCTGCGAACAAATCTTGTTCTTTGTCATTATCCCTAATCGTCATGTATGCGAACGCATCGCGGTCAATTGCACTTTTTGGATAACGACATTCCCGCAGAACAACATTCATTTTACCGCGCTGGAACTGATCGCCATTCTTAACTTCGAAGTCCAAAACTTGGCCTGTAATACGATCCAAGCTACGCAAAACCGCACCTGCCCCATCGGTGGTGGGAACCGAACTCTGTGCGAAAACACCGCTGGCCAACAGGCTGAACACAACAGTTAAAAAACGCATCATTCGCTGGTACCTGAAACAAATTTCAACAACAACGAAACCAAACTCACCGATCCTTGGGTATCCAAAAACTCGGATCCCTCTTTCAGGGCAAAGTCGGACCCGCCTGGCAGTACTTCAACAAATGACCCACCCAACAATCCCTCTTGGCTGACAGCGACCCCGCTGTCGTCAGGGATTTTTAAATCTTCGCGTAGGTTCAAGGTTAACACCGCGCGAAAGCTCTCGGGGTCTAAACGCAATGACGACACCGTACCAATTTTGACGCCAGCCATACGGACATCTGTCCCTGTGGAAATTCCATCAGCGGATCGAAATGATGCCTTTAGGTTCAGCCCCGTTGTGCCACCCGTACCGCCCGTGGAATTCAGGACAAAATACAAAAATGCGGCCGCCACAACTAATACGGTGGCGCCAACGGTTGTTTCTATTTTGGAATTCGACATACCAAGCCCCTATTCTGGTTGCCACGCCTCGTAATCGGAACGCGCAACTGGTTTAACCGCGCGCAAACTGCCCGCAGGGGCATATGCCATATCCGTACCTGTCAGGTTTTCCTGATGTGGTTTTTCCCAGGTTTTATGTGTCAGCGGTTTTTTTGACGGTGCATCCTTGAACGTGTGATGCAACCAGCCGTGCCAATCCGCATTCACGCGCGATGCTTCGGCTTCGCCATTGAAAATCACCCAACGACGTTTGCCGTCGCGGGTTTCATAATACACATTGCCCTGTTCGTCATCGCCAACGTGCACACCCTTGCGCCACGTGTAGAAACGAGTGTTCAGCGTTTGCGAATTCCACCAAGTGAACATGATTTTAAAGAATTTCATTGCGGTAACCTTCGAAATTGTCTGTTTCTGTTATGCAGGAATCAGTATTGAACGTCCAGTGAATTTCAGGGGTGTCAAAACCCCGCAACAATCAGCGCATAACACAAAAATGGCGCCACATCGGCGCCATTTAAGATTAATTTTCTGCGTGATATCAGGCTGACGCCTCTTCGACCTTGTCCGCATAAACGATCAAAGGTTCGCCTTCACGCGAAACGGCATCCTCATTCACAACCACCTCTTGAACGTTTTCAAGGCTGGGCAATTCGAACATCGTATCCAACAAAATGTCTTCTAGGATCGAACGCAACCCACGGGCACCCGTCTTGCGATCAATCGCACGTTTTGCAATCGCCTTCAGCGCATCATCCGTAAACGTCAGTTGCGCACCCTCAAGCGAGAACAACGTTTGATATTGTTTCACCAATGCGTTTTTAGGTTCGGACAAAATCGTCACCAAAGCATCTTCGTCCAAATCGGTCAACGTCGCCAATACCGGTAGACGACCCACAAATTCGGGGATCAAACCGAATTTCAACAAATCTTCTGGTTCCATCTCGGTGAAAATTTCGCCAATGCCGCGTGCCTCTTCGTCTTTGACGTCTGCGCCAAAACCGATTCCAGATCCTTTGCCACGTTGGGCAATAATTTTATCCAAACCTGCAAACGCACCGCCACAGATAAACAGGATGTTTGTTGTGTCAACTTGTAAAAACTCTTGTTGTGGGTGTTTACGGCCACCTTGTGGTGGAACGGATGCAACCGTTCCTTCCATGATTTTCAGCAACGCTTGTTGCACACCCTCACCCGACACATCACGCGTGATCGACGGGTTGTCAGATTTGCGCGTTATTTTATCAACTTCGTCAATATAAACGATACCGCGTTGTGCACGTTCCACGTTATATTCCGATGCTTGAAGCAGCTTCAAAATGATGTTTTCAACGTCTTCGCCAACATAGCCTGCTTCGGTCAATGTCGTCGCATCAGCCATGGTAAATGGTACATCAATAATCCGCGCCAATGTTTGCGCCAGCAATGTTTTACCACAGCCCGTTGGGCCAACCAACATGATGTTGGATTTTGACAATTCGATTTCACTGCCGGATTCCGCGTGGTCCAGACGTTTGTAATGGTTGTGCACAGCCACGGACAAAACCCGTTTTGCCACGTCTTGGCCAATAACATAATCGTCCAGCACCTGACATATCTCGGCCGGTGTGGGAACACCCTCGCCCGATGTCACAACGCCCGCTTTTGCCTCTTCGCGGATGATATCCATACATAATTCAACGCATTCATCACAAATAAAGACAGTCGGTCCTGCGATTAATTTGCGTACTTCATGTTGGCTTTTGCCGCAAAATGAACAATATAGCGTGTTTTTCGAGTCATTTTCAGTGGAATTGGACATTCATTGCTCCGCAATTCGTTAGGTGCTTGTGCCGCTTAGGTTATTTCAGAAACCAACCAAGGACAATGGCGTTATTCGTAAAATCATTCGCGCGGCACAAACCCGCCCCGCGCAAACAGTAAATCACCAAGGGATGAATAAACCCTTGAAATAATGCTTTTATTCTTCTGCAATCGCGCGTTTTTGCACGATTTCGTCGATCAGACCCCATTCCTTGGCCTCTTCAGCCGTCATAAAATTGTCACGATCCAGCGCATTTTCCACTGTTTTCAGTTTTTGATCACAATGTTTGACGTAAATTTTATTCAAGCGATCTTTCAGCTCCAAAATCTCTTTGGCATGCAGGGCAATGTCAGATGCCTGTCCTGAAAATCCGCCCGATGGTTGATGTACCATGACGCGCGCATTGGGCAATGCAAACCGCATGCCTTTTTCACCTGATGCCAACAACAATGATCCCATGGACGCCGCTTGGCCAACACACAATGTGGACACTTTCGGGCGGATGTATTGCATCGTGTCATAAATCGCCATACCCGACGTCACAACGCCGCCGGGGCTGTTGATATACATCGCAATGTCTTTCTTGGGGTTTTCGGCCTCAAGGAACAGCAGCTGTGCCACGATCAATGTCGACATGCCGTCATGCACAGGGCCGGATACGAAAATAATTCGCTCTTTCAACAACCGTGAAAATATATCGTAACTGCGCTCGCCGCGCGCGGTTTGTTCCACCACCATGGGGACCAAGGTATTGTTGTAAACTTCTAATGGGTCGCGCATGTCATTCCTGCCTGTTAACTACATTTCAAGGGACTGTAATCTGCACCAACACCCTCTTCAAGCTGTGTTTGCATATTCTTCGTTAGGATTAGGTAAATCGGTGCAAAATGGCTGTGATATTCGCGCACTGAACATAATATCGTTACGTCACCAATCGGCAAAGCATTTGACCCATTCATAAAACTGGCCTTAAACCGAGTTAAGTTCATATTACGGGAGAAAATAATGAACATGCTAAAAACATCAGTGGCAGGTATCGCAATCGCGGCAACCAGCACAGCCGCATTCGCTGGCGGCTTGGATCGGGCTACATTCAACTCATCAATTCTTTTCGAAGAAGGCACGTATGCGGAAATTTCTTTTGCGCAAACCAATCCTAACATTGCACCCTCTGACGTCGCGGGCGGACGAGCATTGAGTTCAGGTTGGGAAGTTGCACAAACTTTTGATACTGCTCAGGTTGGATTTAAAACTGATTTGACGGACAAGCTTTCATTGGGCTTGAAATTGAATGGCAACCCATTTGGTGTAGATGTCAATTACGCTGCATTTTCTGGTTCTGTGGTGCCAGCCGTTGCAGGTCTTTCTTCACTTCGCGCGAACCTGTCAGCCAAGGCTATCAGCGCATTGCTTAAGTACCAAATCACTGAGCGTGTGTCTGCTTTTGGAGCCATCAAATACCAAACAGTATCAGGCAGCGCCGACGTTACTGTGCCATTGTCAGCCGCCGCCGGAGTAGGCGTTGACGGGAACGTGGCCCTTGCGTCTGCATCAGATGTAAATTTCATCCTTGGCGCGGCTTATGAAATTCCTGAAATCGCATTGCGTGTTGCCGCTTCGTACGAAACTGCTGCAACATTCTCACCAGACGTTTTGGCCGTGAATAGTGGTAATATCAACACGGGCCCAGGTGAGATCAAAACACCAAAGGTTTACCTCCTAGAGTTCCAATCAGGTGTTGCCAAAAACACATTGGTTTTCGGTTCTATCCGCCACGCAAAATGGGCATCAGCACAGGTTACTATGTCAGCGGCATATCGTAATGCTCAGCTATCGGATTTCGAGGACAACACAACATACACGCTGGGTGTAGGTCGCAAGTTCTCGGATACGTTTTCGGGCTCTGTGTCAATCACACACGCGCCTTCAGATTGTAGCGATGTAAGCTTACTTGCGCCAACCTGTACCAACAATACGCTATCCGTTGGTGGTAAATACAGCTTGGGTAATGGCACCGCAATCTCTGGTGGTGTTAGCTTCAGAAAATACAGCACGGCAACGTCAACCGCTAGTTCTGGCAGCATTCAATTCGGTGGAAGCACGCTTGCAACAGTCGGTATGAAAATATCAAAATCGTTCTAAACGCGGTTTAACGCACACATCTTAAACGCGGCCTTCGGGTCGCGTTTTTTGTGTTCAACCTGAGCCCAACAACCCATCAATGTTATTAGGCCAAAACACTGGATATGATTACAGCTAAACCGCCTCCAACCACGCATTCGCGTTGTCGACCTCGTCAAATTCAAAACTCTTGATGTCAATTCCGGGGAACAATGCACCTTCTATGTTTGCGGCGGTTCTTAACCAAGCAGAATCGCTTAAAACTGCGCATTTATCGAATTTCCCCAACAAGCTGAATAACTGCGGCAATCGCGACATCTCAACACCCAATGCCCCCAATGTCGGAATACTAATTTCTGATATTTTGTACAACATACGGCCATTGCTGATGTTTTCAGAGACAGCAATCAGCTCGTCTAATCCCGTAAGCATGTCGATTGCATCCAGTTTTCCACTGAAATCAATTTCGACGCGGTTCGCGGATGTTTTTTGTATCTGTAACATATTTATGCCCTCACGATTGAGCCTAAAACTTATCATCAACGACAGCACAGTCGTTGATCTCTATCAATAAATCCCAAACTGTTCAGCGGACACAAAAAAGGCGCCACAATGGGCGCCTTTTTCAAATCTATTTGAAAACGCTTATGCGTCGTCTAATGCTTCAACCGCTTTTTGCAGCTCGTCCTTAGACACTTCTTTGTCTTTCATTGTTGCCATCTCTACGATGTGATCAACAACTTTTTCTTCAAACAAAGGTGCGCGAATTTGTTGCTGAACCTGTGGGTTTTTTTGAACATATTCGAAAAATTGCTGTGCGTTCGGGCCGTATTGTTGTGCTTGTTGAATGACTGCTTGCTGCATTTCGGCATCGGTCACTGTGATATCTGCTTTGTTGCCAACTTCTGCCAACAACAAACCTAAACGCACGCGGCGTATGGCCAATGTTGTATGCTCGTCCGTTGTTTCGATTTCAGGGTGATCATGTCCCTGCACGTCAGGATTTTCTTCGTGCCACAATTGGTGTGCAATTTGACCTGCTTCTGCCGTTACCAAACCTGTTGGCAATTCAAATGAAACCAGCTTATCCATCGCATCCATCAGGTCGCGTTTCATCACAATGCGTGACGCGCCTTTGAATTCTTCTTCTAAACGCTCTGCAATTTTCGCTTTCAAATCATCCAAGTTTTCAGCACCAAATTTTTCAGCCATCGCATCATTCAGCTCTGCCTTAACAGCGCCCTTAACTGCGTTCACTTTACACTCAAACACAGCATCCTTGCCGGCCAAGTTTTCTGCGCCGTAATCACCTGGGAAAGAAACTTTAACTTCAACGTCGTCGCCTGCCTTGGCACCAACCAGCTGTTCCTCAAAACCAGGGATAAAGCTGTTTGAACCCAAAACCAGCGGATAATCATCCGCTTGGCCACCGTCAAATGCTTCGCCGTCAACTTTACCTAAGAAGTTGATCACAACTTGATCGCCATCTTTGGCTTTTGATCCGGCTTTCTTGTCTGCAAAATCTTGTGATGTTTCTGCCAAGTTATCCAATGCTTCTTTCACATCGGCATCGTCCGCTTTCACAACCATCTGTGTCAGTGTGATTTTTGTAAAATCAACTTCTGGCACTTCTGGCAAAGTTTCATAGGACACTTCAACTTCAACGTCGTCGCCCTCTTTCCACTCTTCGTTGGTCATCTTCATTTCAGGCTGCGCCGCTGGACGATCGCCAGATGCTTCAAGGTGCTTGTTCATCGCACCATCAACCGCTTCTTGCATGGCTTCACCCAATACGGAGGCACCATGTTGCTTGCGCAGCATCGCCATCGGTACTTTGCCCTTACGGAAACCTTTGATTTCGATATTTGGTTGGGCTTCTTTCAGCTTGGTTTCAACAGTTGCATCAAGCTCGGCCGCCGTCACAACAATCTTATAGCCGCGCTTCAAGCCTTCGTTCAGGGTCTCGGTAATCGCCATTTTAATGTCCTTTAAGTTCGGGGTGGATCCACGCGGAAACACCCACATGCATGGGAAAAACTGACGCCCTTTTAGGGGGGCTGACGCATGCTTGCAAGGGGGTTTTGAAACCTCACATATTTACTTGTTTTAATGGGCACTCTTGTGCTCAAGTGCAAAAAACAAAAGGGAACACACCAATGGTTAAAATTACAGGCTCATGCCTTTGCGGGCAACTTCACTACGCGGGCGAAACCGACATCATGGGCGCCATGTCCTGTCACTGCGATGCATGTCGCAAGGCAACAGGCGCCGCCTATACAACCAACTTGTTCGTCGCCGACGCCGACATCACCGTCACGGGCGAAACATTAGAGTATGTGCATCAAGCAGACAGCGGTTCGACCTTGACCAAAATCAACTGCGCCAAATGCGGATCACCAACTTTGGGTCGCAACTCAAACCGCGAAGGCATATTGGTTTTACGTGCAGGAACAGTCGATCAAAAGGATCTGATCAAACCCACGGGATACGTATACTGTGAAAAAGCAATCCCAAGCACGGCCATGGATGGGCGTTTGAAACAGTTTGACAAAATGCCAAGTTAAGGAGCGATGGTGCAGATGAAGAATTTGCCGAACTTCAACAGACTTCGCGTGTTAGAAAGCCGATCTTAAACAATATAAGTTTAACAAATTTCTTTACAGATTTTTTGTGGAACACTACTGTTCCATTAGACGAGGGTTTTATTCAATCATTTGGAAGGAATATATAATGTTTAGGAAACTATCTATCGCTCTGGGGTCTATGCTGACCACTTCTGCGGCTTCAGCTGGAACACTTACTGAGCCAACCGTAGAAGTCGTTGAAAATGCCGAAGCAGCCGCTTCAAGCTCATCCAGCGGAATCATCATCCCATTATTGATCTTAATTGCTGTGGCGGCGCTCGCTTCAAAAAGCGATTCTGGCAGCGTAGGTTCTGGCGTATAACTTATAACGCTCCTATACGGGTGTAACCGTATAGGAGTAATTCAAATTCCCCCTGCATCGATTTATCATGTTTAAGTTTGGCCTCAAGGCAGACCACTTTGTCGTTTCTGCTCAATTCTTAAAAGAAAACATACTTTTAGAGCCACTCAAATTACTTTTAAAAGTCGCGCACTATTTCCCTATCAAGTCAGATCAGGCGCGTTATCAATTAGCTGAGTGTCACCATTTCGTTGGTTCATATAATATTGCACTTGAATTACTTCAGCCACTTAATCCCCAGAGCAGCTCATCCAAAGTGGCGTTACTATGGCTCACTACTTTGTTAGATTTACTTAAATTTGATGAATTTGATAACCTGAGTTCGGCGTTGCTCACCAAAACGCCAAATGACCCCGAATTACTGATTAAGATAGCAAATGGTCACTATATTCGCGGTCAGTTCTCCAAGTGTACAAAGCTCTTGAAACAAATTGATGGCTCACCAATAACCAATCAGCTTCGCGATACCACTCAAGCACGCATTCATTTCTATGAAGGGCGGCCTGCTATGGCTGCTTCCTTGGTCTTGGATTATCTTGACAACCCAGCTTCGAATTTTTCACGTCACTATCTGAATTATTTTTTGCTATTATCTACTGGCCATACCAAACAGGCAATGAGATTGCTAAGACTCAGACCGCGCCCAATGCATCCCACCGCACTAAAGGATAAGCCGTCCGCCTATGATATTGGACCGCTTAAGGGCAAAACCATTTATGTTTCGCCCGAACAAGGTATCGGTGATCGTGTAGAGTTTGCGCGATTTTTCAAACGAGCAGCTGATATGGGCATCATCTTGAAAACACGTCAGCCACGTCACCTAAATCGCTTATTTAACAGTATGCGTAATGCACCCCACCACGGAAAATATAAACTCATCCCAAAAGAGATTGATGCCTCTGTCAAAATGGGTGATCTGCCCGCTTTATTGGATGTCACGGACACAGAAGGAATGCGTTCGAAACCCTATCTACAGGCGGAACCCAAATTAATTGATCGCTGGGAACAGCGCGTGGATCGCAGAAAGCCAGTGATTGGCCTCGCATGGAAAGGGAGTGACCTGGGATGCATGGATCATAACCGATCAATCCCATTAAGTGCGTTTAAGCCGCTTCTACAACGCACTGATATTACGGTGATCTGCCTTCAAATAGGCAATGCCCTCAAAGAAATTGATACCCTCGACCCAAACCACAATCTCATTGTTTTTCCAGACTTGGACCAAGGCAAAGACGCATATGTGGACACGGCTGGTCTCATTATGAATTTGGATTTGGTCGTTACCTCAGACACGTCTATGGCACATGTAGCGGGTGCTCTGGGCGCGCCATCAATGGTTCTTTTGGGCCGCTATCCAGACCTACGTTGGCTCCAAGATGCCAGACCAGATTATTTGTACCAAAATCAAAATTTAATTCGCCAAGAAACATTCGGAGATTGGAACACTGTTGTTCAAAAGCTAAATCTATTCATAGATACCAAATTTCTATAAAGACTGATTGCTTAGAGTTTTAGTCTCAAAATAAAACCAAAGCATGAAGTGGTGCGGGTGAAAGGACTTGAACCTTCACGCCTCGCGGCGCCAGAACCTAAA
>CAXBJO010000001.1:0-227481 GCA_963976255.1 uncultured Rhodobacterales bacterium | reverse complement strand
GGTGTCGGGTTCGCGCCGCCCAAAACATGGGTCATGGTCGGCGCTCGCCCCTGTTAATTATACATCTAAACTGAAAGAACTATAACTATTCCCCCTGCTCAATAATTATCAAGTGGCAATTTCACTGCGGACAGTCAAAAAATATATCTCATCTTTTTGCATAATCGTTGATGCATACATTCTAAAACAAGTACCGTGTGTAATTCAAATTTGGTCAGATCCAAAATATCGAATATTCTACAATGAATTAGACAATATTTTAAGCAGTTAACCCCCGTTTATTCTATCGCTCTGATTCCAATTAAACTGAGTATTATTTGAGGTCAAAAGTCGACGCAATCACCAATTCACGATCTTTGCCAGCAAGATTTGCACATGGAGAAAGAACCAAATTTTTCTGCATTGATACGCTCATAAACAGTTTCAAAACACTCATGATGGAACTCGGGCATCTTTGTTTAAGTGTACGCATAAGGTGGCTTTGCGGAATCATTTCCCAAAAATGCGTGTACCCATAGCCTTCTAAAATATCTTGCACTTTTTGGCCTTCTGAATAATTTTTCAAGAAAAGTGCTTCAAAACCAATAACCGGTTGTTGATTTTGGAAAAATGTCGCCCCTCCGTTTAAGACCTGCAACTCATGACCTTCTACATCTATTTTTACGAATGAAACGTCTTTTATATCGTTATCTTGCGCGAATACATCCAAAGGAATTACCTTAACAAGATGAGATTCATCACAGGAGTCCATATCTATACGCGAGGCGCCCATATTCGCGAAGTTTTCGACAAAAGATACCTCTGTTTCAGCATCAGATAACCCAATGTGTACTGGTATAATGTTTGTTCCAACCGCGTTGGATTGAAGAATATGAAAGACAACTTTATTAATTTCAAAAGCATATATTTTCTTGAAATGTTTAGAAAATGAGGCCGCGTGATTACCAATATTGGCGCCAATATCCAAAGCTACACCATTACCTTTAAGATAAGGGAAAACATACTGTTCAAGCGCTTTGATTTCATACCCCGAGAAAATGCCATCCATTATAACCTGGGTGCTAACAACATCTCCCAAAAAAACGGCGCGCACAGAGGGGATAATCTTCTTTTTTCTGTACCTTCGCAACCAGTGCTTAGTAGCAAGCTTTAATATGGTATTCATATTTTTTCCTCATTTTTATATGAAAATATGTCAACATAGGCACTTATTCTAGACACGCCCGTTCCTCTGTATGAGATCACGTTCACTGTATTATTTTCAGGATAATCGCACATTACCAGTCTTTGTGCTCGATTTAATAGTATTACAGACAAATTGATGGGGTCGACTAAATTTAATATCTACAAACTCAGTGGTGCGAGCGGGGGGACTTGAACCCCCACGCCCATACGGACAACAGATTTTAAGTCTGGCGCGTCTACCATTCCGCCACGCTCGCATCACGCGGGCTTTGTGGCCTTTTCAATCGGGTTTGTAAACTGGGTTTCGCACGATTTAGAAAAAATTTGGCCCCATTTGCGCACGCAACCGGTTTGCCATTTGGGCGCCCTCGTCTGCACCATCACAGGCGGCACAATGAATTTCGTCACTCAATGCCTCTGAACCATCGGGGCGAATGACCTGTCCACGCAAACGCATCCGATCGCCATCCAATTCGGCCAAGCCCGCAATCGGTGTCTGACATGACCCATCCAATCCGGCCAAAAACGCTCGCTCTGCCGCTAATCGCAACGTGGCGGGTGCGTCATTAATCGCGGCCAACATCGCGCCAATTTCGGTGTCATCGACACGGCTCTCAATCCCGATACACCCCTGCGCAATCGCAGGTAACATATCATCAACCTCTATTGGGTTGGACACATCAGAACGCCCCAAACGGTTTAATCCCGCACAGGCCAAAAACGTCGCATCCGCCACACCCTCATCCAATTTGCGCAACCGCGTTTGTACATTGCCGCGAAATTCCACAACTTTCAAATCAGGTCGTCGGTTCAACAATTGCGCACGGCGGCGCAAACTAGACGTGCCCACGGTTGCGCCTTGGGGTAATTCGGCGATGGATTTGTATTTGGGCGAAATAAACGCATCGCGCACATCTTCGCGTGGCAAATAACAATCCAACATCAACCCATCTGGACATTCAACAGGCATGTCTTTCATCGAATGCACGGCAATATCAATCACCCCTGCCAACATCGCCTCTTCGATCTCTTTGGTGAACAAACCCTTGCCACCAATTTCACTTAACGGTCGATCTTGGACCGCATCACCGGTGGTTTTAATCACTTGGATACGAAAATTATCTTCGTCCATGCCCGTGGAACGGATCAAGCGTCCCATGGTTTCATGCGCCTGTGCCAGCGCCAGCGGTGAACCGCGGGTGCCAATCGTCAACGGGGAATTTGGTGTAAATCTCATGCACGTTTCTTAACGCCCAACGGCATTCGCATCAATGGGAATGATTGCACTTTCCACTGTGACATTTCCTCGTTAAAACACCGCTATGGATACAAACAAAAAGCTGATCATTCGCGCCCTAAACGGGGAAACTTTGCCAACACCACCGATTTGGATGATGCGCCAAGCAGGGCGTTATTTACCCGAATACAAGGCAACACGCGGGGTCGCAGGCGATTTTCTGTCGCTCTGTTATAACCCTGAATTGGCAACAGAGGTAACACTGCAACCCATCCGCCGCTATGGTTTTGACGCCGCAATCGTTTTCGCGGACATCTTGTTGGTGCCACAGGCACTGGGTGCTAAACTCTGGTTTGTCACAGGCGAAGGCCCGCGTTTATCCACCATCACATCGCAATCTGATCTTGACGCACTTGGCCCTGTCGACAATATCGATGCCGTGCTGTCCCCGATTTATGAAACCGTTGCCAAACTCTCGCGCGAATTACCCCCCGAAACCACCTTGATCGGTTTCGCAGGTGCACCTTGGACAGTGGCCACATACATGATCGCCGGTCGCGGAACGCCTGACCAAGGCCCCGCATTGGCATTGATTGAAAATGAACCCGCTGTGTTCGACGCCTTGATTGAAAAAATCACAGACGCGACAATCCATTATATGTCGCGCCAAATCGATGCTGGTGCCGAAGTCGTCAAAATCTTCGACAGCTGGGCAGGATCGCTTAAGGGCGACCTTTTTGATCGCTACTCCACCGCGCCCACAAAACGCATCGTGGCTGCATTGCGCGCCCGTCACCCAGACGTCAAAATCATCGGCTTCCCACGCGGTGCCACGAATGACGGTTATATGAGCTATGCCCGCGAAACAGGCGTGGATTGCGTGGCCATCGACAGTTCAGTCGATACACAATGGGCGGCGGACAACTTGCAAAAAATCACCTGCGTGCAGGGGAATTTGGATCAAACGTTACTGGTTTCTGGTGGTGAAAAACTGATCTCCGAATCCAAACGCATCACTAAAATCCTCTCGAACGGCCCCCATATTTTCAACCTAGGCCACGGCATCACACCAGACGCCGATCCTGAAAACGTTACACGGATGATCGCCGCCGTGCGGGATGCGTAAAGAACCACAAGTCTTCGAAAACTGGCGTGGCATGGTCTGGGCCTTTATTGCCGTCCTAACCGCCAGCGCCATGAGCATCGCGGTGCGCGGCGCATCATTTGATCTGGACACACGGTTAATCGTTTTTCACCGCTTCGCGGCGGGCGTCGTCATCCTCATTATCATGGCCGCCCTGTCACCGAAAATCCGATCCGAGTTGCGTTTTTCTGATCCCAAAGGCCACATCATTCGCGGCGTCCTTATTGGCGTATCAACCTTAGGCGGCTTTTACGCCCTCGCTAACATCGAGCTTGCCGCCGCAACCGTGCTGTTCGGCCTCGCCCCCATTTTTGCCGTCCTAATTTCCGTCGTCATGGGACAACCCATCGGCATCCGCCGCATCATGGCCATCGCGGCGGGCTTCATCGGCGCAATCATCATCATCGATCCGCGGATAGAACTGGAACTCGGCATGTTATCCGCTCTTGGATCGGCCTTCTTCTTTGGCATGGCGCTTGCCATGTCACGCGGTTTGGCGCAACGCGATGGCACGTTTTCCACCCTTTTCTCGTCCGCTGTCCTGACCATGATTGTCGCGGGCATCGCATCCATCCCCGTCTTTGCATGGCCAACAGGCGCATCGCTTTGGTTTTGGATGTGGATTCTGATCATCGCGGGACTGGCACGCCAATTCGCCGATATCGAAGCCTACAAATACGCAGAGGCCGCCGTTCTGGCGCCCATCTTCTACCTGCGCTTGATTTTCATCTCTATCGGTGGATACCTACTGTTCGACGAAATCCCGCGCCTAAACACATGGATCGGCGCTGGCATCGTGATCGGAGCCACACTGTATATGACCTACCGCGAACGACAGTTGGAAAAGGCGAAATAATCCTAAACAGATTTCCGCGCATTCAACGCCGCTGAAATTGTGCCATCATCCAGATAATCCAGCTCGCCACCAATCGGCACACCCTGTGCCAATGACGTCACAGCCACATCCATCTCGTCCAACTGATCCGCAATATAATGCGCCGTGGTTTGCCCATCGACTGTTGCATTCAGCGCCAATATGACCTCCGTCACACCCTCACCCTTCACACGGTTCACCAAATGGGGAATGCGTAACTCTTCGGGGCCCACACTGTCCAACGCAGACAGGTTGCCACCCAAAACATGATACCGTCCTTTGAACACATTGGATCGCTCCATTGCCCACAAATCCGCTACATCCTCGACCACACAAATCTGCCCATTCGCACGTTTGCCAGCGCGGCAAATGTCACACACATCCGCCGTGCCAATATTCCCGCAATTCGCACATTCACGCGCCGACTGTGCCACATTGAACAACGCATCAGACAGCGGTGACAACAAAATATCCCGCTTTTTAATCAGCTGCAAAACAGCACGCCGCGCCGACCGTGGGCCCAACCCCGGCAATTTCGCCATCAAGGCGATCAGTACATCAATGTCGCGATTATCAGACACCTAGAATGGCAACTTCATACCTTCGGGCAGGTTCAACCCTTCGGTGATCTTGCCCATTTCGGCCTTGGCCTTAATATCCGCTTTGTCTTTGCCATCTTTCAAGGCCGCAATGATCAAATCCTCGACCACCTCTTTGTCGGCGGGGCTGAAAATCGACGGATCAATATGCAACGCCTTCACTTCGCCCTTACCGTTCACACGACACGTCACCAAACCGGCACCCGCTTCGCCATCAACTTCCAGCTCGGCGATGGTGGCTTGCGCCTCTTCCATCTTGGATTGCATCTCTTTGGCCTGCGCCATCATCTTGGCCATATCGCCCAAGTTACCTAAACCCTTTAGCATCCCTGCTCTCCTTTAATCATCCTCAAACGGATCCCAATCATCTTCTTCTTCGGGAATTTCCTGCAAAATTCCATCTGATGCCATGTCTTCTAATGTGCGCACATCGCGAATTTCTGCGTCGGGAAAGGTCAACATCGTCGCCATAACCAACGGATGCGATGCGACCTTGGCATGTAAATCATCGCGCGCTTCGGCCTTTTGTTCGGCAACCGTGGCACCGCCGCCCTCGTTCACTAAAATCATTCCCCAACGCGCACCGGTCCAGCCTTGTAACCGCTGTCCCAAACGTTGTGCCAAATCGGATGGCGCATCTTGTGTGGGTTGGAATTCCAAACGCCCGGGCGAATATTTCACCACGCGAACGTATGTTTCCACGTCATACAATAATTTCATATCGCGCCGCGCACGGATCAATTCCAACACCTGTTCGAACCGCTCAAACCGCACCAATGCCGCCGTATCAGGTTCCTGTGCCAATGCTGTCGCCGCACCCCCTTGGATTACGGCCGTTGGGCCACCACGTGGGGACGCGCCAACAGATTGTCCTGAAGAACCACCACCAATACTGCCACCCATCGGAACACCACCACCGCCGCCTGTTGGCGCGGGTGGTTGTGGATCATTTTGCAACTTTTTAATCAACTCTTCGGGGCTTGGCAGGTCGGCCACATGGGTCAATCGAATGATCGCCATTTCCGCCGCCATCATTGCATTTGGCGCAGCCGCCACCTCTTCCATTGCCTTCAACAACATCTGCCACATCCGCGTCATTGCCCGCATTGGCAAATCCGCCGCCGCCTTGCCGCGTTCGCGCTCGTCAGGTGAAACGGTGGGATCATCCGCCGCCTCCGGTGAAATCTTAATCACCGAAACCCAATGGGTAATTTCCGCCAGATCGCGCAACACCGCCATTGGATCGGCACCATCGGCATATTGCCCCGACAATTCCTGCAACGCCTTGTCGGCCTGTCCGCGCATAATCATATCAAACAAATCCAAAACCCGACCGCGATCCGCCAAACCCAACATCGCACGCACTTGATCGGCGGTGGTTTCGCCCGCACCATGCGCAATCGCCTGATCCAGCAATGATATTGCATCCCGCGCAGAACCTTCGCCCGCCCGCGTAATCAACGCCATCGCATCCTGTGAAATCTCGGCCTTTTCCGCCGTCGCAATCCGTTGCAATAATCCCAACATCACTTCGGGCTCAATACGGCGCAAATCAAACCGCTGACAGCGCGACAACACTGTTACGGGAATTTTGCGAATTTCAGTTGTCGCAAAGATAAACTTCACATGCTCTGGTGGTTCCTCCAACGTTTTTAACAGCGCGTTAAACGCACTGGTCGACAACATGTGAACCTCGTCGATGATATAAATCTTAAACCGCGCCGATGTCGCCGCGTAATGCACACTTTCGATAATCTCGCGGATGTCGCCCACACCTGTGCGACTGGCGGCGTCCATTTCCATGACGTCCACATGACGCCCTTCCATGATGGACTTACAATGTTCACAAACCCCACATGGTTCCGTCGTTGGGCCACCATTTCCATCGGCGCCAATACAATTCATGCCCTTGGCAATAATCCGCGCCGTGCTGGTTTTACCCGTCCCCCTGATCCCCGTCATCACAAACGCATGCGCAATTCGATCCGCCTCGAACGCATTTTTCAGCGTACGCACCATCGCATCTTGGCCAACCATATCAGCAAAGGTTTCAGGGCGATATTTACGCGCCAGAACTTGATAGGCAGTTTGTGGGGAATCGCTCATGTTCTTGGTTTGCTCCTGACTTCGCGATACATTACGCAACCCCCTTCCAAAATGCCAGAGCTTCCGCGCCTTGGCTGTGAAAACGCGCGTCAAAATTGTGTGCTTATTTCAGGTCAATAATGACCAATTTTCAGATTACTAAACAAAAACAAATACTTAACCCCGTGTCCCCATGGGGACATATACAAAATCAGCGTTTTTGGAATGGGTGAGAGGCTGGACAGCGACCCAAACGGGGCTCGTTGCGGCTGCTTCCTTCCGGACCTGACCGGGTTGGCGAGGCGCTTGCCCGCGCCAACCTCTCGACGCCCGATATAAAGCGTTATATGGTCGGCTTCAAGGGGCAGATCATCAAAGGTTTTCACATGCTAGATTACACTCAGCTCGGCTTTTACAGCAGCGGCTTTGATCGCGCCGACCACCTGCGCGCCGATCGCAACGGCGCCATGCCAAAATCCAATGCCAAAACAATGATACTTTGGCGCGGAAAACCATTGCTGGATCAAAACGATTTCGCGCTTGTCTTCGTCGGCGCGGATCACGCAATCTTGTCAGACACCACAACACCCCCCATTTATCTGGGTCAACAGGACGGCATGGACTATTTCGCCCATGATATTTCCGATTGGCAACCCGAAGAGCTAACCGATCCCCAAGAGGATGTTTTTCTAGACGATCAATCCGAACACCACCCCGCCATGCCACCCCACTATCGTTTCAATGACCTACGCTTCGTGATGGCATCCCTCTCGCCCCAAGATGGCGAATTGGCGGCCACGGCTAAGGCGATGTTTTCTTGGCATCGATCCCACCAGTTTTGCGCAACCTGCGGCGTCAAAAGCGTTCAATCACAGGCAGGTTGGCAACGTAATTGCCCCGCCTGTGAAACACCGCATTATCCGCGCACTGATCCCGTCGTCATCATGTTGGTCACCGATGGCAATAAAACCCTGTTGGGGCGATCTCCGCATTGGCCCGAAAAAATGTATTCCTGTTTGGCAGGTTTCGTCGAACCCGGCGAAACCATAGAGGCCGCCGTCGCACGCGAAGTCCAAGAAGAAACCAATATCAACATCGGCCCCGTGAAATACATCGCATCCCAACCTTGGCCATACCCGTCCTCGATGATGATCGGCTGCATCGCATCTGCCACATCAACAAAAATACAAATCGACCCAAACGAACTTGACGATGCTAAATGGGTCACTAAAGAAGAAATTGTTAAGGCATACTCTGGTATTGACGTGGGGCTAACCCCCGCGCGGCGCGGTTCAATCGCAGGATTTTTAATTCGCAATTGGGTCGAGGGCAGCTTAAGTATTTAAGATATAAGTATGAGCACAAAGGTTTAAAAATGGAATTGGTCACAACATACGAACTGGATGCACCCGTAACATATGTATTTGGGCGCATCACAGACCACGCTGATTTCGAGGCTTTGTTGATGGGCTACGGTGCAAATATTGAACGCTTGGACGAACAAACCACGTTGGGCGCAGGCATGAAATGGGCAATCGATGGCACATTTCGCGGCAAACAACGCGCTGTCGAGGTTGAACTGACTGACCTTCAGCCAAACACCTTGATCCGCTACCGCAGTGAATCCAAAGACGTAAATGCCGACGTTGCCATGGATTTAGAGACATTGGCACAAAATCGCACACGTTTTTCCATCACATTGGCGCCCAAAGCGAACACCATTTCAGCGCGCTTAATCCTACAATCCGCAAAATTGGCACGCAAAACATTGCAAAAAAGAATCAATGGCCGTTTCGCTGATTTTTGCACACGCCTAGAAGATGATTATCGCGACATTTCAGGCGCTTAAATTTCACCAGCTTGGTAAACGCCTAAAATTTCAAGATGCGTGGTGAAATACGCCAACTCTTCCATTGCGCGCACCACGGCGGCATCGTCGGGATGACCGATAATATCAGCATAAAATTGCGTCGCAGTAAACGAGCCATCAACCATATAGCTTTCGAGTTTGACCATGTTCACACCGTTGGTCGCAAACCCACCCATCGCCTTGTACAGTGCGGCGGGGATATTGCGGACACGGAACACAAACGACGTTTTGATCTGACCTGTTCCCTGCACTGCGGGTTTTGGATCAAGCGACATCAGCAAAAACCGTGTCGTGTTGTTTGACTGATCTTCGATATGTTTAGCAAGCACATCCAATCCATAAATATCTGCCGCCAATTCGGACGCAAGCGCCGCCTGACTTGGCTCACCAATATCTGCAATAATTTGCGCCGACCCTGCGGTATCGACACCTGTTACCGGATCAATTTTATGCTCTTTCAGAAAATCACGGCACTGCCCTAACAGAACTGTATGGCTCATTGCCGACCGAACATCAGGCAATTTTGTCCCCTTCACCGCCAACAAATTAATATGCACACGCACATAGTATTCACCAACAATATGCAAACCAGAATCTGGCAAAAGTTGATGAATATCAGCAACCCGCCCATAGGTGGAATTTTCTACAGGCAACATAGCCAAATCCGCACGCCCCGTGCTTACCGCGTCAATAGCCCCCTGAAAGGTATTGCACGGCACAACTTCGGCGTTTGGATAGGCTTCAAAGCAGGCCTGGTGTGAATATGCGCCAAGCTCACCTTGGAATGCTATTTTTTGGCCAGATGATGACATTTGGTGCCTCGTAGAAAAATGGTCGATTGGTCGCGCTTCTACAGCTTGCAAAACTACATTGGAAGAGGTTAGAATGGAAAAGACTGATTAAAGAATTCAACGACGTGGAGAGTAAATCGATGAACACAATGGAAGTAACAAAAATTACGGGCGCCCTTTGTGGTGCTTTGTTGGTTTACTTGCTGGTCAACTGGACTGCAGAATCGCTGTATCAAGTTGAATCTGGCGAAGGTGAATATGCAGAGGCAGAAGCATCAGAATCGCGGGCACCTGCTTCAATTTACAAAGCATCTGATACAGATAGTGCCGAAGCAGCATCAGAAGGCCCAACAATGGCTGACTTGCTGGCTGTTGCAGACGTTCAACGAGGAAGTAAAGTATTCTCAAAATGTAAAGCGTGCCACAAACTGGCAGCAGGTGTGAATGTCACTGGACCAAGTTTGTTTAATATCGTTGACCGCACTGTTGCCTCCGCAGATGGCTATAAATACTCAAGCGCACTTGCTGGCTTGGGTGGCAATTGGACACCCGAAGTATTGGACGGTTTCTTAACCAACCCGAAAAAATATGTCCCAGGAACAAAAATGGGATTCTCTGGGCTGAAAAAGCCAGACGATCGTGCCAACTTGATCGCCTACTTACAAACTGTAAAGTAGCGTCGTTTAAAAAAAACCTAAAAGCCGCTCATTTGAGCGGCTTTTTTTATGTTCACATAAATGCGTCTTGCTGTTGAGGTTTGCGTGATTGTACATAAGATGTAGCTAAACGGGAGAAGTTTGATGAAACCGCATTTTTACCGCAACACGGTTCGCGCAATAAGTTTTGGCGCGGTGTTGGCATTGTCATCATTCGCCCAAGCAGAAGAAACTATCATATCTCACGGTATTTCTGCATACGGCGATCTAAAGTACCCCGCGGATTACAAAAATTTCGAATATGTAAACCCGAATGCCCCCCAAGGCGGCACATTAACGATGCGCCCGACAACCGGCAGCAACACCTTTGACAGCTTTAATAATTTCATCCTAAAGGGTGCGCGCGCAACCGCGCTGTCATTACTGTCAGACAGCCTGCTGACATCGTCGTCGGACGAACCAGACAGCTCGTATGGATTGATTGCAGAGAGCCTTGAATATCCAGAGGATCGCTCTTGGGTTACGTTCAACATGCGCACCGATGCAACGTTTTCGGACGGCATGCCAATTACCGCCGCTGATGTTGTTTTCACCTACGAGATACTGTTGGAAAAAGGCCATCCGTTTTACAAAAACGTCGCCTTCAAAGATTTTGAAAGTGTCACCGCCTTGGATGATTACACCGTCAAGTTTGTATTCAAAGAGGGCGCAAAAACCCGTGACCTGCCGCAGATGGCTGGCGGTATATCAATTTTGCCCAAACATTATTGGGCAGATCGTGATTTCAGCAAATCAGGGGTCGATATTCCTGTTGGCTCTGGCGGTTACACGATCACAGATTTTGTTCCGGGACAGTTTTTAAAATATTGTAAAATCGATGACTACTGGGCCAAGGATCATCCCGCGAATGTGGGAACCGGCAACTTTGATTGTCTAAAGTTTGAATATTTCAAAGACAAGGATGTCGGCTTTGAGGCCTTCAAAAGTGGGCAATATTTGTTCCGCGAAGAAAACACATCAAAGATATGGAAAACCCAATACGACTTTCCCGCCATTGACAAAGGTTGGGTCAAAACTGAACAATTGCCAGATGGCAATGCTCAGGCGAACCAAGGGATTTGGATTAATCTGCGCAAACCACAATTTGCAAACATCAAAACCCGCGAAGCCTTGCAATACCTGTTTAACTTCGAATGGACAAACAAAACCGTTTTCTACGATTCATACGCGCGTTCAGACAGCTTTTGGGAAAACACCCCGATGCAAGCGTCAGGCATGATCCCAGCGGACGAGCTGGCGTTGCTGGAACCGTTTCGCGATCAACTGCCCGCCAGTGTGTTTGACGAACCCGCATACGTCCCCCCCGTTTTGAAAGCTGATAAATTTGACCGCAAAGCGTTGCGCAAAGCCAATAAACTGTTGGCCGAAGCAGGCTGGACATTACAAAATGGCATCCTCAAAGATGACAATGGGAAACCGTTGAGCATTGAATTTATTGACGACAACGATGATTTTCTGCATATCCTGACGCCAATTATCGACACGATGAAACGCGCCGGCATCGATGTGAAATTCACCCAAATTGATCGTGCGCAAATGGTCGAGCGTCGCAAAACCTACGATTTTGATGTGATGATCGCAGGCTATGGTATTGGCCTAAGCCCGGGCGAAGAGATTGCGCAACTTTATGGATCCGTTGGCATTGAGCAACAGGGCGGCGCCAATTTGTCTGGCTTTGGTAACCCCGCAGTTGACGCGTTGATCAGGATTGTTGGCGGTGCCAAATCACGCGCCGAGATGCAGGTTGCCGTTCGCGCAATCGACCGCGTTTTACGCGCCTATCATATCCGTATCCCCAATTGGTATTTGGCCGAGGATCGGCTGGCCTATTGGGATGTTTTCGGGCGTCCAGACATTAAACCAAAATATGCGTTGGGTGTTCTTTCAACGTGGTGGTTCGATCAGGAAAAATACGACGCACTGGTTGCGCAGGGTGCTTTGAATTAAATGGGCGCCTATATCCTTCGACGACTACTGCTGATTATTCCCACGTTGATCGGTATTATGATGATCAACTTTCTGTTGATCCAGTTTGTGCCCGGTGGCCCAATCGAACAGATCATTGCCCAAATGGAAGATCCGTCAGGCAGTGCAACTGATCGGATCACAGGGGGCGGCAGTGATGGCAACGCAGCCGGCCAACAAGACAGCCAATACAAGGGCGCGCGCGGCCTGCCACCCGAATTAATTGCTGATCTAGAACGGCAATTTGGCTTTGACAAACCACCCCTTGAACGTTTCCTGACAATGATTTGGAACTACGCCCGTTTTGATTTCGGCGAGAGCTATTTTCGATCCATCACCATCATTGATTTGATCCTTGAAAAAATGCCTGTGTCCATCACATTGGGTCTGTGGTCGACGTTGTTGGCCTATCTGATCTCGATCCCACTTGGCATTCGCAAAGCGGTCAGCGATGGTGGACGGTTTGACGTTTGGACGTCGGGGATTATCATCGCGGCATATGCCATTCCGGGTCTACTGTTTGGCATCCTGTTGATCGTATTGTTCGCGGGTGGATCCTATTGGCAAATCTTCCCGTTTCGCGGATTAACATCCGAGGGTTCCGCCGATTGGGGTACGATCGCGCGGATCAAAGATTATTTTTGGCACGCTGCACTGCCGATTTTGACATCAACCATATCCGCCTTTGCGACCTTAACATTACTGACCAAGAACAGCTTCTTGGACGAAATCGGCAAACAATACGTGATGACTGCCCGCGCCAAAGGTTTAACCGAATTTAGGGTTTTTTATGGTCATGTATTTCGCAACGCGATGCTGATCGTCATCAGTGGCTTTCCTGCCCTGTTCGTTGGTATTTTCTTTGGTGGTTCATTGATCGTCGAGGTAATATTCTCGCTCGATGGGCTTGGTTTGTTGGGATACGAGGCGGCTGTGAACCGTGATTATCAGGTCTTCTTTGCCACCCTATACATTTTTACATTGATCGGGCTTTTGGTGAAATTGTTGTCTGATTTAACCTATATTTGGATCGACCCACGCATTGATTTTGGGAGCCGCGAAACCTGATGGCAATGATATTCAAATCCCCACTGTCAAAACGTCGCTGGCAAAATTTTAAGGCGAACCGTCGTGCATATTGGTCGCTGTGGCTGTTTGGCACAATGTTCTTCGTCGCCTTATTCGCGGAATTAATCGCCAACGACAAACCGCTGTTGGTCAGTTACCAAGGTGAATGGCGCGCACCCGTATTCCAATATTTTTCAGAAGCACAATATGGTGGCGATTTTCAGACCGAGGCGATTTACAAAGAACTTGAAACCCAGTGCTTGATTGAATCAGGTGGCTTGGAAATTTGTTTGGATGAACCAGTTGAAAGTTTGGCCGCCTTGGCCGCAGGTGCAACCGAATTGGATGGGCAGGCGGTTCAACCCGGCTGGATGATTTGGCCACCTATTCCCTACAGCTTTAACACCATCAACTATGACATCGCGCAAGCACCCTCAAAACCTGACGTCAATCACTGGCTTGGGACTGACGATCAAACGCGCGATGTTTTGGCGCGGATCATTTACGGCTTTCGAATTTCCACCCTCTTTGGATTGGTTGTTGTTTTTTTCAGCTCGATCATCGGTGTCGCGGCGGGTGCTGTCATGGGGTACTTCGGCGGCTGGGTTGATTTGATCCTGCAACGACTGGTCGAAATTTGGGATGGCATGCCGATGTTATACGTCATTATTATTCTGGCGGCACTGTTCGACATAACCTTCCCCCTGCTCGTTCTTCTGGTCATATTGTTCAGCTGGACTGGATTGCTGGGCGTGGTGCGCGCTGAATTCCTGCGGGCGCGCAATTTTGAATACACCCGCGCCGCACGCGCCATGGGCGTCAGCGACGTGAAAATCATGTTCCGCCATCTGTTACCAAACGCCATGGTTGCCACACTGACATTCATGCCATTCACAATCACCGCATCCATCGGAACCCTGACGACGTTGGATTATCTGGGATATGGATTACCACCAAGTTATCCCTCCTTGGGCGAGCTGGCATTGCAGGCGAAAAACAATCTTCAGGCACCGTGGCTGGCGTTTTCCGCTTTTTTCACGTTGGCCACAATGCTGTCATTGCTGGTCTTCGTATTCGAAGGCGTGCGGGATGCGTTTGATCCAAGGAAGACGTTTAAATGACCCGCATTTTAGACGTCCAAAACCTGTCCATTCGCTTTGGTGATAATCAAGCGGTCAAAAATGTCAGCTTTGACATCAATCGCGGTGAAACCGTCGCATTGGTGGGCGAAAGTGGTTCAGGTAAATCCGTAACCGCATTATCCACGGTTAAACTGATCGGGGGCAACGCAACCGTATCGGGATCCGTTAAATACGGTGACACCGAAATGATTGACGCAAATAATGCCACACTGCGCAAAATTCGTGGCAACGACATCAGCTTTATCTTCCAAGAGCCGATGACATCCCTGAACCCGTTGCACACGATCCAGCGTCAATTAGGCGAGAGCCTCGCCCTGCACCAAGGAATCAAAGGTGCCGCCGCCCGACCTCATATTTTGGATTTATTGCGCAAGGTTGGCATCCGTGACGCCGACAGCCGTCTGCACGATTACCCACATCAACTCTCTGGTGGGCAACGTCAGCGCGTGATGATTGCCATGGCTCTGGCAAATAAACCCGAATTGCTGATCGCGGATGAACCGACAACCGCATTGGACGTCACAATCCAAGCGCAGATATTGGAACTACTTGCCGACATCCAAAAAGCCGAAGGCATGGGCATGCTGTTCATTACCCATGATTTAGGCGTGGTGCGGGCGATTGCCGACCGTGTCTGTGTGATGAAAGATGGCGAGATCGTAGAAAGTGGCATAACGTCCGAAATTTTTGATAACCCACAACATCCGTACACAAAAACCTTGCTGGACGCCGAGCCTGTGGGCGCACCAGAACCCATTTCCGCCACGGCGGCAGAGATCGTTAAAACCGACGATCTGCGCGTATGGTTTCCAATTAAACGCGGGTTTATGCGCAACACTGTGGGCCACATCAAGGCCGTGAACAACGCAACACTGTCGATCCGCCAGGGCGAAACACTGGGTGTGGTCGGCGAGAGTGGCTCGGGTAAAACCACCTTGGCCTTGGCGATTATGCGGTTGATTTCATCCAAAGGGCCGATTGTATTTTTGGGAAATAATGTTGATGGCCTCAGCAACAAACAACTCAAACCCATACGCCGCGACATACAAATGGTTTTCCAAGACCCATATGGATCACTATCGCCACGGTTCACAGTCGAGCAAATTGTCTCCGAAGGATTGGACGTACATGGGTTGGAAGCGGGGCAAAACCGTCGCCAAATGGTGAAGGATATTTTGGCCGAGGTTGGTCTGTCCCCCGACGTTATCGACCGTTATCCCCACGAATTTTCAGGCGGTCAACGGCAACGCATCGCTATTGCGCGCGCGATGATTTTAAAACCGAAACTTGTGATTCTTGACGAGCCAACTTCGGCCTTGGATATGACAGTTCAGGTACAGATTGTTGACCTGTTACGTGGGTTACAGAAAAAGTATGGCCTGGCTTATTTGTTCATCAGCCACGACCTGCGGGTCGTGCGTGCGCTCAGCCACCAAGTACTGGTCATGCGCCAAGGCGATGTCGTGGAAACAGGCGATCGCGATCAGATTTTTAACAATCCCCAAACGGATTATACCAAGGCCTTGATCGCCGCGGCATTGAATCTTAAGGCAAGTGTGGGTGCATCGGAATAAATACAAATTCCCTCTTGCCAATGGCCCATAGTCCGCGTAAATCGCCCTTAATGCACCCGTAGCTCAGCTGGATAGAGTACCTGACTACGAATCAGGGGGCCGCACGTTCGAATCGTGCCGGGTGCACCATTTTCCACTTTGTCAGGCGACACATATAATCAATATTGGTGAAGTTGGGCTTTCGCCGTATTCTTTTCATGTGATTACAGATCGAACTCCGCGGCAGAGATTTAATCCTAAAAATACAGATCTTAACGCAGCTCGAACAGTGCTTCTAGTATCGGACATTCTGGAATGTCGCCTTGGCTACATTCTGCCGCCATATCAGATAGCGCTTTTTCCAATTTTTTGAGCCCTTTAATTTTCTCGCGAACAGAGGCCAGATGTCCAACAGTCAGAACATGGACTTCTCCACAGGTGAAATCTTTTCGGTCTGACATTTCAAGCAGGGCACGAATTTCATCGATGCTGAATCCTAGTTCTCTGGAGGTTTTGATAAAGGACAGGCGTTTTAGTTGATCATGATTATATTGTCGATTGCCACCTGCTGTTCGATCAGGTTTCGGCATCAGTTCTATGCGTTCATAATACCTAATAGTTTCGATATTAACGCCAGTTTTCTTTGACATTGCGCCAATTGGATAGCCTCTCATTTTCGTGAACACTGACATGAAAAAACCTCTTGTATCTGTACTTGCTACAGATCGTATACCTTGTACATCGAAATAATACGAGCGATTCCATGACACAACTTTCTGACCCAATAGAAATTCAACAGGATGCCAATAGGCGAAAGACGCGAATGATTGCCGCTGGTGGTATTTTGGGTGCGCTTGGGGCATCGGCGTGTTGCATCGTGCCACTTATCCTGATGAGCCTTGGAATTTCTGGGGCTTGGATCGGAAACCTGACGGCGATGGCACCGTATAAGCCGATCTTTATCGTTATTACGCTGGGCTTTCTGGGCTATGGGTTTTGGATGGTTTACCGCAAACCCAAAGACTGTGCACAAGGCGAAGCCTGTGCGCGCCCGCTGCCAAATACAGTGGTGAAAACTGCGCTGTGGGGATCAACGGTCGTGATCACATTGGCGATTTTCTGGGGTTCAATTGCGCCAACTGTTGCGCCAATCCTTCTGGGTCTTTGAAAGGACATACTATGAAAAATAAATTATCCATCGTGGTGCTTGTTGGCACATTGTTCGCAGGGCCTGTTTTTGCCGGCGAGCAAACCGTAACCTTTGATGTACCCGGCATGTACTGCGCGTCATGCCCATTTATTGTGGAATCGGCAATGGGCGCGGTTGAAGGTGTTCTGTCGGTCGACGCGGATGTCGACACGCGCACGGCAGTTGTTGTGTTCGAGGATACGGCGACAAATGTTGATTTGATTGCGCAAGCCTCGGTTGATGTTGGTTATGACGCGTCGATTATCCAAGACAAGTCATAGGAGCCTACGATGAAAGATAAATTATTGAAAACGGGTGTCATTGGCACAGGGGTTCTGGCGCTGGGTTGCTTTACGCCCATTCTGGTTGTGCTTGTCGGTGTCGTCGGATTGTCGGCGATCGTGGGCTATTTGGACTATGTTCTATTCCCGGCGCTGGGGGTGTTCGTGTTGATCACGATTTATGCCCTGTGGCGCCGCAAACAAAAATTTGAATCTTAAGAGGTGAATTATGTCTGATTGTTGTGCGCCCAAGGTGGCGGATGCCGATACGTTTGATGTGGCTGTTATTGGCGCAGGTTCGGCGGGTTTTTCCGCCGCAATTACCGCCGCTGACGAAGGTGCCCGCGTCGCACTGATTGGGTACGGAACCATTGGGGGCACCTGTGTCAACGTTGGTTGTGTCCCGTCCAAAGCAATGATACGAGCCGTTGAAATTTTCCACAGCACCGATGCCGCCGCGCGGTTTGACGGGGTACAAGCAACGGCCAAAGTGACGGATTGGGCGGCGATGGTTGTGCAGAAACAGGCGTTAGTGGATGATTTACGGGCGGCAAAATACATTGATGTTTTACCGAATTATGAAGATGTGAATTATATCGAAGGGCAGGCAAGGTTTTTACCAGACGGATCATTAAAGGTCGATGACCGTATTATAAAAGCTCCAAAAATTATCATCGCAACGGGATCGTCGCAACATGTTCCCGATATTTCGGGGTTAGACAATGTAGATTGGCTAGACAGCACTTCAGCGCTTGAATTGGAACAGCTACCAAAATCTTTGATGGTAATCGGTGGCGGTTACATCGGCGTAGAGATCGCACAAATATTTGCGCGCGCTGGCACAGATGTAACTATTGCAACACGCCGAGGTTTAATACCTGAAGCAGAGCCAGAGGTCAGCCAAGCATTAACAAAAGCGTTTATTGAGGAGGGCATCACAGTTTTAGATGGTCTCTCTTACAACCGAATCGAAATGGTAAATGACGAACTTATACTACGTGCAACAAAAAACGGTGCCGAAGTGATGGTAAAAGCAGAAAAATTGATGCTTGCTACGGGTCGAGCTCCAAACACAGCATCTCTTGCCCTTGATGTCGCGGGTATCGATACTGATAGTCGTGGAGGGATTATAGTAGATCCACAAATGCGCAGTTCGCGCGAAGATGTTTACGCAGCTGGTGATGTAACTGGAAAAGATCAATTCGTTTACATGGCTGCTTACGGCGCAAAACTAGCTGCTAAGAATGCGATGAACGGCAACACACTTAGCTATGACAATAGCGTCATGCCCGCAGTAGTATTTTCTGATCCGCAAGTGGCGAGTGTCGGACTAACCGAAGCACAAGCAAGGTCAGCAGGGCATGACGTGATGACGTCAATTCTTGGGCTAGAACATGTACCACGCGCTTTAGCTGCCCGTGATACGCGCGGCCTGATAAAACTGATTGCTGACAAATCAAACAAGAAGTTATTAGGAGCGCACATCATTGCACCTGAAGGTGCAGATAGCATTCAGACAGCTGCGATGGCTCTAAAAATGGGTATGACTTACGATGATTTAGGAGCCATGATCTTTCCATACTTAACGACCGTCGAAGGATTAAAACTGGCGGCTCAAACTTTCGAAAAAGATGTGTCCAAACTTTCTTGTTGTGCAGGATAGTAACCGTTTCGGAAACGGATGTAGAATTGAACACAACTTCGATAGACAATATTAACCCGTGCAGGCGTAAAAGCATCCGCAGCATTTGGAATCTGGTCGTTTGCGGGGAAAATGGGTTTGGCCGTGGCGGCATTCGTTATCTTACCATTCCTTGAATTCAGCGGGTTCACACTCGGTCGAACCAACACACCGCAAGCATTGGCGACATTGAATATCGCATATGCCGTTGTTCCAAGCATTCTTAAACTCATCGCTTTTGGTTATCTATCAACACTTCCATCAGAGGATTAAAAACTATGAAACTATTCAGCTAACACTCCTTCTTAACCTTTCTCTTATCGCAATTCGCAGTTTATTTTTTAGTTTCAGCGCACAGTCGCCGGCTGACTATACCCAAAAGACACCTGAACTTTATCTCAAAAAACATCTGTCAGGCGCCATCCAATCCGAGGGGCTGATTTACGGCCCAACTGGCAAGGTAACCAACTGCTTCGTCACCAAGATGTTTGCACAATGGGACGGTGACACCGGCACCATGATCAAGGATTTCAGCGTAAATTAACAATTATCACCCTCAAACTTGGGAGACTCCGTCAAAATTATAACCCCAAGATAATCACTGATCCTCGGCTCCACCACGTCGCGTACTATCAAACGAAACTATGCTTCAAAATAGTCTTGGTGGTTTTGCCGGGCTTTCTCGATTGTTGTATCAAGATGCGCCAGATGAACGCGGGTCATTTTGACTGCTTTGGTTTCGTCACGTTCGCGCAAAGCACTTAAAATGTTTTTATGCCCAAACAACGTTTCATCCATCCCGCTGGTATCTGCCAATTCAAAGGTGCAAACGCGGTCGGTATGCGTTTTGTTTTCAGCGATCGTTTTAAACGCTGGCAAACGGCCGGCGGCCACGCAAATTAAACGATGAAAATCATAATCTAACTCTCGTAATGCAAGCGGATCACGCGCAGCAACTGCGGCTTCTTGTAAGCGCAGATTTTCTTCTATTTCTTGAATGGCCTCTTCACTTGCTACTTTACAGGCGTGGCGAATAACCTCGACTTCGACTGCCGCACGGATAAAGCGGGTGTTATCAAGATCACGCATAGAAATCTTGCGAACCAATGTCGCGCGTTGCGGGCGAATTAGCAGAAGGCTTAAATCACCTAGCCTCATAAATGCTTCGCGTACGGGTTGGCGCGACACTGAATAATTTTTGGCAACTTCCACTTCAGAAAGTTTGGTTCCCGGCGCAATACGCAGGGCGACAATGTCAGCGCGTAAACTTTCAAACACCTCTTCAGCGGTGGTTTGTCTCTTTGTTTCACCAAGCTCTTCTATGATGTTCATTTTCGAATCCAATACGCCTTAGGCCATAAGTCATTTATATATTGATAAGCTACTCTCTCAAAAAACCTAGTATTTTCACTGATTCACTAGGTGCAAACCGACGGTTTAGGCAATACTGCCACAATATTACCATACTAGTCTACATTTTGATTGACGTGGCATTATTTTCACGGTTATCTGAGCACTAGATTTAAATATCTAATCGCCAAAACGGAGTTTTGAACGAATTGAAATCCTTGGGAGGAAAAAATGACTATCTTTAATAATGCCAAAAGAAAAACACTCGGCCTAACGCTGGGACTAGCGGTAACTGCCTTGACAGCCACAGCTGGATTTGCGCAAGAAACTAAATTGCAAGGTGCCAGCATGTTTGACGAAAACCATGCTTTTACCAAAACAATGCGGAAATTTTCTGAACTCGTTGACCAATATTATGACGGTGACGTAGATCTTGATTTGCGTTTGAATGGCGAATTGGGTGTCGAAAAGGACTATGTTAATTTCCTTCAACAAGGCGTGGCAATTGATTACACAATCATGGCACCGTCGAATATGGCGAAATTTGCACCGTCTATTCCATTAATGGACATGCCATTCTTGTTCCGCGACCTTGATCACTGGAACAAAGTACTTTCAAGCGATGCATTTGCGCCACTAGAAGCAGAATTGCTGAAAAACGCCGACATTATGGTCATTGGTTACACAGGTGGCGGCGTTCGCAACTTGGTTTCAAGCAAACCAATTGGCAACCTTGAACAGCTTGCTGGTCATAAAATGCGCGTGATGGGTGCCCCAATTCAGGCACAGACATTTGCTGCATTGACGGCTGCACCATCAGCCATCGCATATAACGAAGTTTATAACGCGATCCAATCAGGCGTTATCGCCGGCTTTGAAAACGAAGCAGCAAGTATCCAAAACCTGAAGTTCTACGAAGTAGCACCCTATGTGACGCTAACCAAGCATACAATCACCGTGCGCCCAATCGTATTTAGCGGCAAGACATTCCGCAAACTACCAGAAGCGCTACAAGCGGCGATAATGAAAGCGGGCGCCGAAGCAGGTGCCTTTGGTCGCGAACTTGAATCACGCGAAGATGGCGTTAAACTTCAAGAAATGGTCGACGCGGGTCAAATCAAAGTACAAGAATTTGAAGGTCGTGAAAAACTGCTTGAAATGGTTATACCAGTTCAGGATGCATTCGCTGCGGATATTAACGCAACCGAATTGCTGGCAGCCGTTCGCGGAATGTAAATCTCCCCGAGGCATCCGCACTGCGGGTGCCTCATTATTTCGGGCAAATGCCCAAACCTCATAGGATGCTTAATGATCGGTCGCGCATTAGAACAGTTTTGCCAAATCCTGCGGATTACAGTTGGTTTTCTGATGGCTTTGCTTGCAATTCCCGTCGGGATGCAGGTGATTTCGCGTTATTCAGGCATCATTCCCACGTTCCTTTGGACCGAAGAACTTGCGACTTTTATCTTCGTTTGGATTGTCATGATTGGCTCTATGATTGCCGTCTGGGAGGGAACACATTTTGATGTGGTCATCACACCCGACGCTAAACGTCCGCTTGGGATTTTAATCCAAAAAGGTACCGTTGTTGTTTGCGTTGCCATTTTCGCACTGTTGTTTGCATTTTACGGTATCGAGTATGCCAAGATCGGCGCCATCCAAAATTCAGTGATGATGCGCGCAAACCTTCTGTGGATTTATATATCAGTGCCGCTTGCTGGCGCTGTTTGGGCGCTTTTCTCGTTCTACCGACTGTATGAATTATTCAACGCATTCTTGGGCTCTAATGGCGCGAAAAAAGGGGCCTCGAAATGATACTTTCCACAGCACTCGCATGTGCAATCCTGGTCGGCAGCTTCCTCGTATTGATCCTCATCCGTGTTCCGGTTGCCTTCGCCCTTGGCGTGGCAACAATCCCGATTGTGATTTTGGATATTCGACTGACGCCTTTCGTTATTTTGGATCGAATGTTTCAATCCTACAATTCCTTCATCTTACTTGCTGTACCGTTTTTCCTTTTGGCCGCTAATTTAATGAATTCAGGACAAATCACGGATCGCCTCATCGCGCTTGCGCGGGTTATGACAGGCTGGATGCCCGGTGGGCTTGGCCACGTAAATGTCGCCGTGTCGATGTTGTTTGCAGGCATCTCTGGCTCATCGACGGCAGATGCGGCAGGTTGTGGTCGAATCTTGATCCCCGCCATGGTGAAAGAAGGATATGACACACGCTTTGCCGTTGCTTTGACGGCCTGTTCATCCGTAATGGGCGTCATTATCCCCCCAAGCATCTTAATGGTCGTTTGGGGTGGCGTGATGCAAATATCCGTGGGTGCGCTGTTCCTTGCAGGCGCAGTTCCTGGTTTTTTGATTGGCTTTGCACTTATGGCCACCGTTTACAGCTATGCCAAAATTTATAATTATCCCATCGTCGGTAAGCCAAGCGTCTCTGAATTCTTTATTGCGCTAAAGCGTGCGTCTCTTGCGCTATTAACCCCAATCCTTGTGATCGGTGGAATCGTTGGCGGCCTTGTCACCCCAACAGAGAGCGCGATCATCGCCGCCGCTTATTCCTTGATTTTGGGCGTATTTGTATACCGCACTGTCACAGTCAAAGATCTTGGTCATATATTTTACGATACAGGTCGCTTCGCTTCCATCTCGCTTTTCGCTATTGGCACAGCTTCGGCGTTCGGCTGGATGTTATCATTTTACAATGCGCCCCGCTTGATCGTAGATTTCATGGCTGCAATGGAATTCGGCCCGTTCGGTACAGCCATTATGATCGCGGCGCTGTTTCTGTTTTTCGGGCTTTTCATTGACGCGATTCCGACAATCATCATCTTAGGCTCTGTTCTTATGCCTGTCGCGGCGGCCGCTGGCATTCACCCGATCATATTCGCTATTATCGGTATCATTTCGCTGGCCTTTGGTCTGGTGACACCACCCTATGGGCTGTGTTTATTGATATCGGCGGCCATCGGCGAGATTAGTGTCGTCAAAACGATGCGCGATGTTTTGATCATTTTGACCCCGATGCTTTTGATCCTGTTGTTGATCATCGTCTTTCCCGAAATTGCGCTTTGGCTGCCCAGAACATTAATGCCCGATACATTCAATTAGGGTCGAAAATGTTCGTTGAGCCAAGCCGGAATCGCTCAATACTCTTGGTTCAACGCATCCGCCGCTGGAATTTCGCGCTCTCTTCGCGCGATATACTCCAACAATTCATCATCCTTGGCTTGATCCAATTTCGGCTCTTGATATTCGCGCAACAATTTTCGCGCGTGATTTAAGGCACGTTCGGTAATTTCAACACTGCCCTCGGCCTGCCATTGTTCAATCGAATTATTGTCCAACATTTCAGGCATGAAAAACGCGCGCTCGAAATTTTCCAATGTGTGCGGATGCCCCAAATAATGGCCACCTGGGCCAATATCACGAACCGCCGCCAATCCCGCATCAAAATCATCCCAGCGCGGACCTTCGGCCATGCGGTATGCCATCGCGCATTGCTCTGAATCCACGATAAACTTGGCTGCTGAACAATGCATTCCCGCCTCGTTCCATCCCGCCGAATGCCAGATGTAATTCGCACCCGAATGGATAACAGCCGACAGGTTTGTGGCACTTTCGTACCCTGCCTGCGCATCCAATACCTTAGATCCACCCAGTGTGTTGGACGTACGCCAAGGTACCCCGTAAAACCGTGCCATTTGACCAATCATAAAATTCATCAAACTAATCTCTGGTGTGCCTGCCATTGGTGCGCCAGATTTCATCGAAACAGTCGCCAAATAATGTCCATAAATCGCAGGGCATCCCTTGCGGATCAATTGGGTATACGCCAACGCACTTAATGCCTCTGCATTCAATTGCGCCACAGTGGGTGCCACAGACGCGGGTGTATTTGCACCACCCAAAACGAACGGCGAACACAAAACTGGTTGGTTGCGTCGATTAAACGCCCGCATCGCACCCAGCATTGTTTCATCCCAAACCAGTGGCGAATTCGCATTACAATTCCCCGTCACCACAGGATGGGTTTCCATAAAATCCGCGCCAAACAGGATCGCACACATGTCCAAAACATCCTCGGCATTTTTGGGGCTGGTCGTCATGCCCATAAATGTTTTGTCCGAATATTTCATCGACGAATACGTGATCCGTAAATGGCGTTGACTGATCGCATGATCGTATGGTTCAACGATGTGATGCGCCGACGAATGCATCGCGGGCATCATATGCGCCAGCTTGTGAAACATCGCCAAATCGTCCAACGTTGGATTGCGCCGCACATCATCCAAATCCCGCAAATACGGAGCACCCGTCATCGGAACAAACATCGAATGCTTACCGCCCAGACGAATATTTCGGTTTGGATTGCGCGCATGATATGTGAAATCCGACGGAATGGTTTTGATCAACTCGCGCACTAATCCGCGATCCAGATGCACCACTTCGCCCCGTACATCTGCACCCGCCTTGCGCCAATCATCCAAGGCAATGGGATCTCGAAAAACAATGCCGACATCTTCTAAGATCGCCATCGATGCTGCGTCAATTCGCAACACCTGATCGGGATCCATGACCTCGCACAACGGCAAGTTGCGGGTCAGCCCGGGCAGCATGCTGAAATCTGTGGCCTCACGTGTTTTGCGTCGCGCACTGCGGCCACCTGCGCGGGTTGGTTTAATTGTGGTCTCGGACATATCTACACTCCAATGTTGCAACATTAAACGTCAGCATGTCCCCATTCCCGTAATAAACCAACGACACCCGTGTGTTAAATTACGACAGTTCCCTTCGCATACTAATCGCATCGCGAACAATTTCATTCATTGCGAACAGGTGTTGGTCTAGATAGTCTTGTCCCGAACAAGGGGAGTGTTTGAAATGTATGATGCAGCAATTATGTGGGAATGGGTGGCGTTTTCCGTACGCTGGTTGCACGTCGTCACCGCAATTGCGTGGATTGGATCGTCGTTTTATTTTATCGCTCTGGACTTAGGACTAAAGAAAGTTCCCCACCTACCCGTTGGTGCCCACGGCGAAGAATGGCAAGTTCACGGCGGCGGGTTTTACCACATCCAAAAATATATGGTCGCACCCGAAAACATGCCAGAGCATCTGGTTTGGTTCAAATGGGAAAGCTATGCAACTTGGCTGTCGGGTGCTGCGATGTTGATGGTCGTTTATTGGCTGGGCGCTGAACTCTATCTGATTGATCCGGCCAAGGCTGATTTGTCCACATGGCAGGCGATCGCGATTTCGGCAGGCTCATTAGCCATCGGTTGGATATTCTATGATTTCTTGTGCAAATCCAAACTAGGTGAAACGCCAACAGTATTAATGTTGTTGCTATTTGGTATCTTGGTGGCAATGTCATGGGGTTACAATCAGGTATTCACGGGTCGCGCCGCGCTGTTGCACTTGGGCGCGTTCACCGCCACGATCATGACGGCAAATGTATTTTTCATCATCATGCCGAACCAACGCATCGTCGTGAAAGATTTACAAGAAGGACGCACCCCTGATCCCAAGTACGGAAAAATCGCAAAACTGCGCTCGACCCATAACAATTACCTGACTTTGCCCGTCGTATTCCTGATGCTCTCAACGCATTATCCATTGGCATTTGCGACGCAATACAGCTGGCTGATCGCGTCGTTGGTTTTCCTGACAGGCGTTACAATCCGTCATTACTTCAACACCAAACATGCCACTGGCAAAGGTCCACACTGGACTTGGGCGGCAACCGCCATCATCATGTTTATCATCGCATGGTTGTCCATGGCCAACACTTGGAATGGCGATTATGACACGTTGGAAAATCAATCCCTGACAACAAACCAACAAATATTCGCCAGCGCCGCAGGTTACGACGACGTCAACGACATCGTCTTGGGGCGCTGTTCGATGTGTCACGCCCGCGAACCGGTATTTGACGGCATCCGCTGGGCACCCAAAGGCGTGTACTTGGAAACAGTCAGCGACATCACAAATGCCGCCCGCGAGATTTATATTCAGGCCGGCGTCACACACGCAATGCCCCCTGCAAACATCACCGAACTGTCAGACGCGGATCGCGTTAAAATCGTAAAATGGTTTCGCGCCGCCAAGGGTGTGGATATCGCCCGCTTAAAATAACGAAACAAATCCACACAGGAGCATACGATGATCGCCAGTTTGATGATGTACGCACGCTCCGAATTAGCGCAGGCAAACCAAAATTTCTGGACCCTCATTCGCGCCGAACTGACCCGCGTAAATATTTTCAGCCCCGAAAACCTTTCACAAACTGCGGATGAATTCTTCGTGTGGGAACATCCCGAACTTGTGCTCAGCCAGACCTGTGGCATGCCGTATCGCTTGCGCTTGCATCAACAGGTCACCTTGGTGGGGACACTTGACTATGGCCTCGCCGACTGCCCCGCTGGTTATTATCGCAGTGCCCTCGTAATCCCTAAAAGTGATCCGCGCGACACCATTCAGGCATTCCGCACAGCGACCTTCGCGTATAATCAAACCATATCTCAATCAGGTTTCGCAGCCCCTTATTTTCACGTCACGCCACATGGGTTTTGGTTTGAAAACACACTGCAAACCGGTCAACACCACCTGTCCGCATTGGCTGTTGCACAGGGCGACGCAGACATTGCTTCAATTGATGCGGTCACTTGGCGGCTATTGCGAAAATACGAACCCTTCGCGAAAAACCTTCGGGTTTTGGAATGGACGACACCGACACCTGGATTGCCATTGATTACGGCCAAACCACAAAATGCTAAGCCGATTTTTGATGCGGTCACAGTGGCGATAAAAAACTTGTCGAAAACAGATCGTGATCTGTTGGGCATTTGTGGCATTCAACAGATACCAAAGGCTGACTACCTTGCTATCCCAAACCCACCGAAAACGTAATCACTCAAGTGGCCCATCGTCATCCATCAAAATACGCATAGCATCCCCTTCGGGGTCGTCATATTGGCCTGATTTCAACGTCCATAAAAATGCCCCCAATGCCACAAAGCCAAGGGTCAAGCTGACGGGGATTAAGATCAATAAAATGTTCATTTGGACGACACCCTAACTGCATTCGCAATCACTGTAATTGACGACGCCGACATCATCAACGCCGCAATCAGTGGCGTCACCAACCCCATAAACGCCAGCGGAACCGCGAATACATTATACCCAACTGCCAGGCCAAAATTCTGCACCATTCGTCGCCTGCCAACCCGCGCCAATCGCAACAAATCGGGTATGACCGCCAAGGTATTTTTGATCACCAAAACATCCGCCGCATTGCGACTAATATCCAGTGCCGTACTGGGGGCCAATGATGCATGCGCAAACGCCAACGCGGCGGTATCGTTCAACCCATCCCCAACCATCAATGGCCTGCGCCCAGCATCCATTAAACCGCGCACAAATTCCGCTTTCTGTGCGGGTTTCATCTCGCCGTGGAATGATCCAACTTTCAACTTTCCCGCCATCACGGCAACACGTTCAACCTTGTCACCTGACAGCAAAACCGTCTCATACCCTTGTGCATTTAGCTGGCTAATCATCTCTTGTGAATCTGGCATTAAACGTTCCTCGAACATCAATGAGTATTCGTTGGCCCCATATCTAAAAACCGTTGCCTGCTGACCGTCGTCTAAAACTTGTGCTGTCAGTGAAACCGTTTGCCCTTCACATTCACCGGTCATTCCAAAGCCCTGTTCTTCAACTATATTTTCAATTTCAATTGGCGCAACACTTGCCAATCTTTTGTGTATGGCTTGGCTGATTGGATGCGTTGAGGCCCCTGAAATCGCCCGCAAAACACCCTGTCTGTCTGCTGGAATATTGCTGGCTTGCAAATCAAAACTCATCTCACTCAACGTGCCCGTTTTATCAAAAACCACCATGTCGATCTGCGCCAAACGTTCCAGTGCTGTCTCACCTTTCAGGATTACACCACGGCGGAACAATTGGTTATTCACCGCAACACCCACTGTTGGCACAGCCAACCCCAATGCACACGGACAAGTGATGATCAAAACGGCCACCGCGACATTAATCGCGAACCGAAAATCCTGTGTATAAAAGGCCCAAAAAACGAATGCCGCAAGCGCCAGAATATGTACAACTGGCGCATACCATGCCGACGCACGATCAGCCAAACTGGTGTATTTATTGCGTGCTGTTTCTGCTTGTTCGATCATCGACGCAATACGTTGCAAACTGCTGCTTTCCCCCACGTGTGTGGCACGCACCCAAATCGGCCCCATCAAGTTTATCGCGCCCGCGGGCATGGGCATATTTTCCTGTGTCGGCACTGGATCGCATTCGCCCGTGATAAACGACATATCGATCAAACTATTGCCCTTTATCAACTCGCCATCTGCTGGCAGGCGCGCGCCCGCAGGCAGAAAAATCGTATCTCCAACCCGCAAATCCGCCAGCTTTATTTCGGTGTTACATCCCGACACATCGATCATCACAGTCGCCGGTTCCAACGCTGTTAAATCCTTGGCGGCTGAACTGGCCGCACCCCTGATCCGTTGATCCAAAAAACGCCCAATCAGCAGGAAAAAAGTCAACGATAATGCCGCATCAAAATAGGCGTCCCGACCACCCATGCTGACTTCATAAAGGGACAACGCCAAAGCCAAAATTATGGCCACGGCAATGGGAACATCCATGTTCATCCGCTTGTTTCGCAAGGCCTGAAACCCAGACACAAAAAACGGTTGTGCAGAAAAAATCGTCGCAGGCAATGCAATCGCGGCAGAAATCCAATGGAACAAATCCCGCGTCGCATCTTCGGCACCTGACCACACGGCAACCGACAACAACATGACATTCATCATCGCAAAACCAGACACACCAATACGAAGCCCCAGCGATGACAAACCGGTTTGTGTCACCTGGCCTACGATACTGTCATTCAACGTAAACGCCGCGTATCCTGCGTCGTGCAATGCCTGTGTTAATTCGACATCTAAAACCTGCGGCGCAGCCATGACAGTCGCGCGTTTCATGCTAAAATTCACCCGTGCATCACTTACATTTGGCAACGATTTCAGGGCACGCTCGACACCAGCGATACAGCCAGCACAGCTTATGTCGGGAATGGAAATATAACGGCGCGTATCCCCCTCGCCCGAGGATTTCTCCACACCCTTCGCAGGGCTTATTGTGGGATACGCCGCCATGCTCACGGCTTCACATACAAGACGATACGCTGTTGAAAAACCGTACCATCGTCGGCCATCGCCAGCAAACGTAGGTTCCAATTCCCCGCATCCGTCACAATAGGTGCTGTAAATTTTTCACCATCAAACACCAGTTTTAAATTCTGATCTTGTCTCGTGTGCGTTGGACGTCCAAACACCGCGCTGACTATCTCTGCTTCAACAGGCCCATTAATATCAGTGATCATCAGGTTTAACGCCTCGCCTTCGATTTGTGCGACGACTTCCCAATTCAGCGCTTCTTGTGCCTTTCGGTTGTCATCAAAAAATTGACTGGCAACATACGAATTTTTGACGACTAACCCTGGAAACGTTCGCACTGCACTGACCGCCAGCACCAGGTTAACGCTGATAATCACTGAAAAACCCGCCACGAACATCGCCGCTACATGCCATCCCGTTATTTTTTTCTGCTTGGTCATTTACTGGCTCCCTTGCCATGGAATATTGTGGCTTTGGACGCGCGTGATTGGCCATTCACATCCTCGACCCACAATCGTAATTCCGTCGTCACGTCTGTCGCTGCTTTGTCGCTTGAGCGGGCGATCACATATGCTCGTACCGCAAACGTTTCATCGGCTGGCACGGTAATAACTTGCGAATTATCCGTATCCCCCTCAATGTCCACACGTAAAACAGCGTCCGACGTTAATATAACACGAAGCAGACGATCCTCGCCTGTTTTGTTGCGCACACGCAAATTATACGTGTTGCGAATACCGCCATCAGACAACTGAACATACAAAGGATTTCGCACAGGTTCGACCGACAGCTCAATATCCGAACGCACAAACAGCGCCCAAATCAGCCCAACACCAATCAATGACCACATCGTCGTGTAAATAATTGTTCGCGACCGTAAAACATGTTTCCAGATCGGTTTGGCTTTGCCGCCTGCTTTTTCAATCGGCTCATCGCTTAACGCAAGATAATCAATCAAACCGCGCGGCTTGCCAATTCTATCCATAACATCATCACAGGCGTCGATACATAACGCACAGGTCAGGCATTCCATCTGTTGCCCATCACGAATATCAATCCCCGCGGGGCAAACATTCACACAGGCCATGCAATCAATACAATCACCTGTGGTATTTTCATGCTTTTTCCCACGCGGTTCACCGCGCCAATATCGATAGGCAACGGTCAACGTCTGATCGTCCATCATTGCCGCCTGAATACGCGGCCACGGACACATATAATTGCAGACCTGCTCGCGCAGCAGTCCCCCAAAAGTGAATGTGGTCGCGGTCAAGATCGCAATCGTGGTATATGCAATTGTGTTGGCATTTAATGTCACCAAATCCCAAGCCAACGTCGGTGCGTCCGCGAAATAAAACACCCACGCACCACCAGTTAGCAATGATATAATCAACCACACTGCCCATTTGGTGACACGCTTGCGCACTTTTGAAACGCTCCAATCGGCATTCCACAAGCGAACACGCGCATTGCGATCACCTTCAATCCAGCGCTCTACCAAAATAAACAAATCCGTCCACACGGTTTGCGGACATGTATAACCACACCACACACGACCAAGTGCCGAGGTGAACAAAAATAGCCCAAGCCCCGCCATAATCAGCAATCCCGCAACGAAATAAAATTCATGCGGCCATATTTCAATCCAGAAGAAGTAGAACCGGCGATTGGCCAAATCAATCAACACCGCCTGATCAGGCAGGCTTGGCCCACGGTCCCAACGGATAATTGGCGTCAGATAGTAGATCATCAAGGTCACGCCCATGATCCACCATTTAAGGTTGCGAAATTTACCCTTTACGCGACGCGGAAAGATTGGCTCACGCGCGACATAAAGAGACGGTGGTTTTTGATCCGTCATCGTTTTATCCTGTTCGTGTGATATTGGTATCAATTCGCACAAAATGCGACCTTGACCTAGATCAAAGTCCCCGACCCAAAGTTTGCACGAACAGGTTTTGGGTCGGGGCTCGGTGCTGGTTCAAAAATTGATCCAGCACGCAGGTAAGAGGATAACGCGATGCGTTATTCACCCCCACCAAGCTGGTGAATATACAACGAAACCGCCTTGATATCTGCCTCGGACAAACGTGCGCCCCACGCTGGCATCACGCCAAAACGCGCATTCGTAATACTGGCCGTGACCGCATCCAAATTGCCGCCATATAACCAAATCGCATCGTTCAATGCTGGCGCACCCTGTTCGCGGTCACCCTGCCCTTGGGCACCATGACATGCGGAACAGTTTTCACTAAATAACGTTTGCCCCTGCGGTGTCGCACCGTCGTTCGCACCGGACAAAGACAGCACATAACGCGCCGTCGCCGCAATTTCACTAGGCTTTAAAATTTCGCCAAATTTAGGCATTTCAGAATAGCGCGCATCGTCATCTTGGGTGTTGCGAATACCGTGGCGAATTGTTGCCTCGATGTCGGGTAACGAACCACCCCACAACCAATCATCATCCAACAGATTTGGATAACCCTTGGCACCCGCCGCACCTGCACCGTGGCATTGTGAACAGTTCGCGCGGTACACAGCGCCACCACCAGAAATGCCAAAACGATAAACAGGCCCGTTCTTATCCATACTCGCAAGGTCACTTTGCGCCAGCAACGCCGATACTTCTGCGTTCTGCGCCTTTACCTCGGCAATACGTTCGGCAACTTCGCCGCGGGTGGAATACCCCAATAATCCCGGCGTTGCACCGCGTAACAATGGCCACGCTGGGTATGCAATGGAATATAAAATGGCGAACACGATGGTGGCGTACAATGTCCACAACCACCATCGTGGCAGTGGGTTGTTCAACTCTTTGATACCGTCCCATTCGTGGCCCGTGGTATCAACGCCCGTGACTTCATCTTTGTCTTTCTTGGACATCATTCCACCTCCGTTTCTTTTTTGGCTTCTTCAAACGCTTCACCTGGATACGCTTCATCGCGCAGCGGCAGGCTCGCCAACTCTTTGTGAATCTTTTTGGCACTGGGTCGAAATGCCCACACGATTATACCCAAATAAAACAAAGTCATCGCCAACAAGACCCAGCTGTCAGCCAATTCACGCAGAAAAGTATACTTTTCCATAATTGCCTCCTATCGACTTGCGTCTGGTCTAAAGGTTGAAAAATCCACCAAGGTGCCGACCATCTGCAAGTAAGAAACCAACGCATCCATTTCGGTTATACCGTCCTGTGCGTCGAAATTACTAACAACCGCTTTGGGATAACGTGCGACCATCTCTTCCCAATCACCATCGGGGTTGGCCTGCACTTCGAAATCACTTTCGGCATTCGCCATCATTTCGTCGGTATAAGGAACCCCAACCAAACGGTGCGCATTCATCAATTCGCCAACACGTTCGCCGTCAATTTTTACGTCCGACAAAAACCCATATTTTGGCATGATAGATTCTGGCACAACCGATTGCGGGTCTGTTAGATGTTCTACCTGCCATGCATCGGAATATCGGCCACCAACCCGCGCCAAATCGGGCCCCGTACGTTTGGATCCCCACTGAAACGGGTGGTCATACATGGATTCTGCCGCCAATGAATAGTTGCCATAACGCTCAACTTCGTCGCGTATCGGACGGATCATTTGGCTGTGACAGCTATAACATCCTTCGCGTATATATATTTCGCGACCCGTCAGTTCCAACGGCGAGTACGGGCGCATACCCTCCACCTTCTCAATTGTATTTTCAAGATAGAATAATGGCGCAATCTCAACGATCCCACCAATGGACACAACGACCAAAGAACCGACCAATAACAATGCCGGGCTACGCTCAAGTATCGCGTGTTTTTTCAAAAATGACATGTCTCTGCCTCCTTATTCTGCTGGAATTGCGTTAGTGATGGGTTTCGCAGCCGTTTCGCCGCTGCGGATGGTCATCCACATATTCCACACCATGACCACCGCACCGCTAAGGAATAATACCCCCCCTAATGCACGCACAACATACATTGGGAACTTCGCACTGACGGTATCGGCAAAACTGTTGACCAAGAAACCTTGTGCGTCGACCTCGCGCCACATCAAACCTTCCATAATGCCAGTCACCCACATGGATGCCGCATATAAAACGATGCCAACTGTCGCCAGCCAAAAATGCCAATTAATTGCACGCATCGAATACATCGATGCACGGTTCCACAAACGTGGCGTCAGGAAATACAAGGCAGAGAATGTGATCATACCGTTCCATCCCAATGCACCCGAATGCACGTGCCCAATGGTCCAATCCGTATAATGGCTCAACGAATTCACAGACCGGATCGACATCATCGGCCCTTCAAATGTGGACATGCCATAAAACGCCAATGACAAAACCATCATTCGTAAAATTGGATCAGTGCGTAACTTGTCCCACGCCCCTTGCAGGGTCATCAAACCATTGATCATACCACCCCAACTCGGCATCCACAGGATGATAGAAAAGATCATGCCCAACGTCCCTGCCCAATCAGGCAATGCGGTGTAATGCAAATGGTGTGGTCCAGCCCAGATATACAGGAATATCAGCGCCCAAAAGTGGATGATCGACAACTTGTACGAATAAACCGGACGCTCTGCTTGTTTGGGTACGAAATAATACATCATGCCCAAGAACCCCGCCGTCAGGAAAAACCCAACCGCATTGTGTCCATACCACCACTGCACCATGGCATCCTGCACACCCGAAAACAGCTGCACCGACTTAGAGCCCAGTATGTTGACGGGCATCGCCAAATTATTCACCACATGCAGCAACGCAACGGTCACAATAAAGGCCAAGAAAAACCAGTTCGCCACATAAATATGCCGTTCACGACGCTTAAAAAGCGTCCCCATGAACACGGCCAGATATGCCAGCCATACAATGGTCAACCAAATGTCGATATACCATTCTGGTTCTGCATACTCTTTGGATTGCGTCGCACCCAACAGGTACCCTGTTGCGGCCAAAACGATAAACAGATTGTAACCCCAGAAAACAAACCAGGCCGTGTTACCGCCCCACAATCGCGCTGAACAAGTTCGCTGAACTACGTAAAATGACGTCATAATCAACGCATTCCCACCAAAGGCAAAAATCACCGCCGATGTGTGTAAGGGGCGTAAACGACCAAAGTTTGCATAGGGTTGCGCCCATTCGAAATTCAATGATGGGAATGCTAATTGAAAGGCAATCGTCACCCCAACCAAGAAACCAGTAATGCCCCAAAATGCGGTTGCAATGACGCCCGCGCGGATAACATCATCCATGTAACCGCTGGTATCTTTCACAACGCCAGCTTCATCGGTGTGGCGCAACTGCCATACAAAAAACGCACCCGCTGCCAGAAAAACAATTAGCCCATGCAAGCGAAACGCGGGGTCAAGCCCCTGATCAGCCGCATAAGCAGAGAAGAATAACACCGGCACAAGCACGGCAAGTTTAAGATAGTCCATAAATTTGGCCCCCTATCAAATTGACGGTAAGAAGGCTTTTGAGCCCTGTTCGTGGGCTCAGTTTATTAAACCGCAAACAAGTTAACTTTGATCTGGATCAATGTTTAGTGAATTGGGAGGCCTAAACTTTATCGCCCGCCTCATCGTTTAAGGCATCCACATCGTGCACGATGACACGTTTTTTGCCTTCGGTATCGATAATACCATCATTACGCAGCGCGCCCATTTGGCGTGATACAGTCTCGATTGTCAGCCCCAAATAGGTCGCCATCAACTCGCGCGTGATCGGTAAAATAAAATCGACAGTGCGTGCACCATTAACCACTTGCACCGACTTTCGTTTAATCATCATCTTCAAAAAACTTGCAACCTTTTCACGCGCCGTTTTGCGGCCCAATAATAACATCCAATCACGCGCCACATCCAAGTCGTCCAGTGACATTTCCATCAGACGTTCAATCAAATGTGGCGTTTTCGTCATCAATGCCTCAAACGGATCGCGTTTAAAACAACACAGCGTCACATCCGATACCGCCGTCACATCGTATGAATACGTCGTGCGACCAGGGCGGCCAATAAAATCGGATGGCAACAATAATCCAACCATCTGCGCACGCCCATCTTCCATTGTGCGCATCAAACTGGCGGTACCCGTCACCACCGAAGACAGGGTCGTCAAATCATCGCCACGAATAGCAATGCTTTGCCCCGCCTCGAAGGATTTATAAAATTTGATTTTTTCCAACGCTTCCAACTCATCCGCATCGCACAGCGAACAGATTGCGCGATCGCGGATCGGGCATCCTGCACAGTCAAACTTGAATTTCGGCACTTGGGTTAGGTTGTTCACGACTTGATCCAGATCATTGACAAATATACTTTCTTTTAAACTACCAGCTTTAGCACGCCGAGTGTAGGGCAAAAGCACGTTCATTGCCCCAAATTAAGTTCTTTAAACGATGATCCTTGACCTTCTGCTTGGTAAACCTAGACTCTGATGAAACCAACCATGGATCGCGCAAACCATGCCCGTCGCTCCCATCTCGTTTTTTGGCCTGAAATGCAATATCGATACGGGCATGGCAAACACCACGCTTTTGATCGCGCCGTACCATGGCGAACGCTTTCATCCCGATATGTTTCAAAGGCTTGGCGTCGCCTGCCCTGCCACCATCAGATCTTCGGTGGCAAAACGCCAAGCCAGCTTTCTTGCGGGGCGCGCATTGGTCGCGCACGCATTCGACTTGGCTCAATTACCACCGTCCGACATTCCCATTGGGCCAAATCGCGCACCAATATGGCCGACGGGAATTTCAGGCTCAATCAGCCACACAACAAAATTTTGCGCCTGTTTGGTTTCACAGAACCCAATGCAATTTGTCGGCATCGACATCGAAACATTTCTTACGGCCAAAAACCTGCCCGCCGTGATGAAACGGGTTATCACCGATCACGAAAAAAAATGGCTCGCGACCCAAGATGACGAAATTGATTTGGAACTCTGCACCCTAATATTTTCGGCCAAGGAAACGATTTACAAAGCATTGTTTCCAATCGCACAACACTTCTTTGGCTTTGATGCCGCGCATATCAGCGCTTTGCCAAATGGGCAGACGATTCAATTCCACCTGACGCAACACCTTCACCAATCCCTGCCATCGGGTCTGACTTTAACCGTTCACTATAAAATAGTGTCCAATCACGTTTTGACGTGGCTGATTTTTGATCAACCACAGCTCTAACGCAAAAGGCCCGCAGCATTCCGCCACGGGCCCCCAATCTGATAAACGTCGCCCTTATTGTGGAACGTCGCCCTCAATACCTTCAACGTAGAAGTTCATGCCAGCCAATGTGCCATCATCAGCGGTTTCGCCTTCAGCCAACCATACCGAACCGTCTTGCTTGTTCAATGGACCGGTAAAGCTGTGCGTTGCACCCGATGCCAACGCATCTTTCAATGCAGTGGCTGATGCCTGAACGTCGGCAGGAATGTTGTCGGAAAAATCACCGATGCCAACCATGCCAGGTGCAATACCATCCCATGTCGCTGTTGATGTCCATGTGCCATCCATTACCGCTTGTGTGCGGGCGATGTAATAAGGTGACCAGTTATCGATGATTGATGACAGGCGTGCATTCGGGCCGAACTGTTTCATGTCAGACGCTTGACCAAAGGCATAAATGCCTTTTTCTTCCGCAATTGTCATCGCCGCAGGTGAATCAGTGTGCTGCATAATGACGTCCGCACCCTGTTCGATCAACGCCGTTGCCGCATCGGCCTCTTTGCCTGGATCAAACCATGTGTATACCCAAACGATTTTCATTTTCACATCTGGGTTCACCTTCTTCGCCGCGATATACGCCGCGTTGATGCCGCGAATAACTTCTGGAATTGGGAATGATGCGATGTAGCCGATTGTGTTGGTTTTGGTCATGTTACCGGCAATGTGACCAATCACAGTGCGGCCTTCATAAAAACGTGCTGAATACGTCGAAACGTTTTCCGCTTGCTTGTAACCTGTCGCATGTTCGAACTTCACATTTGGGAATTTCTTCGCAACGTTGATCGTTGGGTCCATGTAACCAAACGACGTTGTGAAAATCAAATCGGCACCATCCAGCGCCATTTGCGTCATCACACGTTCTGAATCGGCACCTTCAGGCACAGACTCGACATACATAGTCTCAACTTTGTCACCAAATTCCGCTTCGACAGCTTGGCGTCCTTGGTCATGCTCATATGACCAACCGAAATCGCCGACGGGGCCAACATATACAAACCCAATCTTTGTTTTTTCTTGTGCTTGGGCCATTCCACCCAAACCAACGACCAGTGCAGCACCAGCCATAAGTGTTTTTAGCAGCTTCATTTTACTCTCCTGTTTGCGGGGCACATCGGCCCCTGTTAATATACGCTTCTAAGACGAAGCATGGAATATTTTGCCCAACGAAGCAGGCGCGTTCAACGATGCCCGTGTGCGATCTGCGGACATAATAACAAGAACCAGAATTGTCACAAGGTAGGGCGCCATAGAAAGATAAGAAACTGGAATATCAACGCCCGATGCTTGCAGGTTAAGTTGCAAAATCGTGACCCCACCAAACAAATAGGCCCCCAATACCAAACGCCATGGTTTCCAGCTGGCAAACACCACAATCGCCAAGGCAATCCAACCCGCACCTGCAGTCATACCTTCGGTCCATTGTGGCACACGGATCAGCGATAAATACGCACCGCCCAACCCCGCACAGGCACCCCCAAATAAAATCGCCAGCACACGAATGCGAACAACCTTATAACCCAGTGCGTGCGCCGCATCATGGTTTTCACCAACAGCTCGCAGGATCAAACCACCCCGCGTGAATTTCAAAAACACCCACACCGCAAAGACCAAGAAAATGCTGAAATAGACCATCAAATCATGGTTGAATAAAATCGGCCCGACAACGGGAATATCCGCCAATCCAAACCATTCCATTTTTGGTGTGCTGGGTGGTTTAACACCAGAGTAGCTGTTGCCCATCAACGCCGCCAATCCCAATCCAAACAATGTCAGCGCCAAACCCGATGCCACCTGATTGGCCAATAAAACCTGAGTTAAAATTGCAAACAAATATGACAAAATGGCTCCGGCCACTGCGGCCATCACAAATCCCATAAATGGGCTGCTTGTATTCACAGCGGCAATAAATCCGCTGATCGCTCCGACAATCATCATGCCCTCGACGCCCAAATTCAAAACCCCGGCTTTTTCCACAATCAACTCGCCCGTTGCGGCCAACAGGATTGGCGTCGCGGCCACGATCAACGTCGCAATCAATGATACGATTGAAATATCCATTACGCACGCCCTCTCTTGGCAAATCGAATACGGAAATTGACCAATACATCCACGGCCAACAAAAAGAACAATAACATGCCTTGGAACACTTGGATCGATGCCTTGGGCAAGCTTAATTTCGATTGAATAATATCGCCGCCCACATAAGTGACCGCCAATAATAATCCCGCCAATAAAATCCCAACGGGATGTAACCGTCCCAAAAACGCCACGATAATCGCCGTGAAACCATACCCCACAGGGAAGGTTGTCGATAATTTGCCCGCAGGGCCCGTCACCTCGAATAACCCCGCCATACCGGCCAATGCGCCCGATAACCCCAAACAAATCGCGATCATCTTGTTGGGGCTGACCCCTGCAAATTTCGCCGCGCGCGGTGCCTGTCCCGCCAGACGTATATTGAACCCAAAGATGTGGCGCGTCAGCATCAGATAGGCGGCAATCACCAATCCCAAAGTCATCAAAACACCCCAATGAATACCCGTTCCCGCCCACAGCTCTGCGTTGTTCGCAGCAGGGAAGTTTTGGAACGAGCGGCTCTCTGGGAAATTAAACCCCTCTGGATTGCGCAACACACCTGTCACCATTCCAGACAGGAAATTAATCGCCACATAAACCAGCATCAACGACACTAAAATCTCGTTGGCATTAAATTTTATCTTCAGAAACGCGGGGATCATCCCCCATACAAAACCGCCAAATGCGCCCATAACAATCATCAACGGAAACACAATAAAGCTGTCCAACGGATACAGCGCCAATCCCGTGGCGCCGCCAATAACCGCACCCATAATAAACTGCCCCTCAGCACCGATATTCCAAATGCCTGCACGAAACCCGAACGACAGGCCCAGCGCGATCATAATCAGCGGCGCTGCCTTGATCAAAATTTGACCGCGATAATAAAATGCAAACTCGCCGAATAAAGGATCCCAGAAGATCATCCGAATGGCCTCGAACGGATTTTTACCCATGGTCGCAAACAGCAAACCACCAACAATCATCGTGGCTAACACCGCCAACAGTGGCGTCAGCGCAACCATGGCCCGCGATGGATCGGTACGTAGCTCTAAACGGATCATACTTTGGTTCCCCCCATCATCAGGCCAATTTCCTCAACCGTAACCCCTTTGGCGGGACGGGGCGTCGACATTGCGCCCTCTGATAACACGGCAAACGTGTCGGAAATTTCCATTAACTCATCTAAATCTTGGCTAATCACGATCACCCCTGCACCACCGGATGCCAATTCCAACAATGATTGGCGAATGGCGGCGGCGGCGGCGGCATCAACACCCCATGTCGGCTGATTTACAACCAACACTTTGGGATCTTGCAAAACCTCACGCCCGACAACAAATTTTTGTAGGTTCCCACCCGACAGTGATTTCGCCACATTGCGCACCGACGGCGTGCGCACATCAAACTCATCCACAATCTTCTGCGCAAACGCCTCGGCACCTGCCTTGTTCACAAACCCACGTCGTCCCAGTTTTTGGCGATGAAACCCCGACAACAGCGTGTTCTCAATTAAACTCATATCCGGCGCCGCCGCATGTCCCAACCGCTCTTCTGGCGCGCTCAACAATCCGCGCAAACGGCGATCCGTTGGCCCTGATTGTCCAATTGCAGCACCTTCCATTGTGATCCCATCCGCATCACTTAATGCTTCGCCAGACAGGGCCAGCATCAATTCATCTTGCCCGTTTCCCGCAACCCCCGCGATACCCATAACTTCGCCCGCACGCAGGTTCAGCGTGATGTTTTTCAAACTTGTCCCAAACGGGTCCAATGATTTCAGCGACATCCCGTCAACAGCCAACAAAACATCACCAAACGTGGTTTTCGATTTCTTGGGTGTCATCAACTTTGCACCAACCATCATTTCGGCCATGCTTTTGGCTGTTTCATCCTTAGGAATACAGGTGCCAACCACCTTGCCACGGCGCAAAATCGTCGCCCGCTCGCACAGCGCTTTGATCTCTTCCAGCTTGTGCGAAATATACAATATCGACGTCCCCTCGTCGCGCAAACGGCGCAGCGTTTTAAACAAAACATCCACTTCTTGCGGCGTCAAAACCGATGTCGGTTCATCCATAATCAACAACTTGGGATCCTGTAACAAACAGCGGATAATTTCCACGCGCTGACGTTCCCCAACTGACAAATCGCCAACCAACCGATCAGGGTCTAACGTCAATCCATATTTGGTCGACACATCGCGAATACGTTCTGACAACACTTGTGGCTTGGGCGGGTTTTCCATTCCCAACGCAATATTCTCTGCAACATTCAGCGCCTCGAACAGCGAAAAATGTTGAAACACCATCGCCACACCCGCCAGTCGCGCCGCACGCGGTTCCGCAGGGGCGAAAGGTTCGCCCATAAATGTCATTGTCCCACTGTCAGGTTTCACCAACCCATAAATCATTTTCACCAGCGTCGACTTGCCCGCACCGTTTTCCCCCAACAGCGCATGCACCTCGCCGACATCAATATCAAAACTGACATCGTCATTCGCGATCACCCCAGGATAGGCTTTGGTCAGCCCATTCAAATCAATTAACGTCATTTAACTTCCTCCCCCGAGCTGCTTGCACAGCTCTTGAATTCATCAATTGCGCAGCAACGCCAATCGCAATCGCCTTGGGTTCATTGCCCAAATTCGGATCACCAATCGGACAAATCAAACCGTTAATCACGTCCCTACTGTGCCCCAACTTTGCTAATCGCGATTTAAACCGCGCCCGTTTTGTTCCCGAACCAATCACCCCGACCGATCGATGCGGTTGTGATAATACTTGATGACACAATTCCAAATCAAATGCATGGCTATACGTCATAATTAAATGATCAGCATCCGCTGGCGCATGTCGCGCCGCATCCGCCGGATTTTGCGCAACCAACGTGGTCGCGCGTGTGCCATCGGGAAACCGATCCAACGCCGTATCAACCCACGTCACATCCACATCCAGCCCGTCCAACACATCAACAATCGCACGGCCAACATGCCCCGCACCGTATAACCACAACGGCGCGTTTTTCACCCTCACAGGCTCAAAAATCCAACCATCAATCACTGCCAATATCGCCGGGATGGACTGATTACGTATCTGCGCCTGCAATCGCTTCACGGCCAAAGTCATCGACGTTCCAGCATGAACAGGCCGTACAAAAACATCTCCACTCTGGGGCAATTCTGAACCATCAAATCGCTCGATCAGCACCGAAACCGACCCACCACAACACTGCCCCAACGCAGGCCCCAACGGCACCGTTTCTACATGCGTCACACCGCATTCCAAAACCCGTCGCGCCGCATCAATTGCACGTAATTCCAACGCACCACCACCAATGGTTCCCGCCATCCGATCCGCCCAAACCAGCATCGACGTCCCCGCATGGCGCGGTGCCGATCCCTTATGTTCCACAATCAAAATCCGTGCCACAAATCCATCAACAGTGGCCGCAATCATCTGATCCCGATCGAAACTCATGCATTGCCCGTTTCAGGCGTCAGCGCCTTCAAAATCGTTTCCGCCGTCGCAGGCGCATTCAGATTAGCATAGCCATTTCGATGCCCAACGGCATGGCTCAGCGCGAAAAACACTGACATCCCCAACAAAAACGGCGGCTCGCCCACGGCCTTGGATTTATGGATCGTATCTTCGACATTATCATTCTTAAACAGATCAACATTGAACACAGGCGGGCGATCCGAACAGGCGGGAATTTTATAGGTGCTGGGCGCATGGGTTTTCAAATTGCCCTTGGCATCCCAAACCAACTCTTCCGTCGTCAACCAACCGGCCCCTTGAACAAAGCCGCCCTCGACCTGCCCAATATCCAACGCTGGGTTCAAACTGTTGCCCGCGTCATGCAAAATATCCGTGCGCAAAATGCGGTTTTCACCGGTCAGAGTATCAATCACCACTTCTGACACCGCCGCGCCATAACTGAAATAATAAAATGGATGCCCACGCCCCGCCGCGCGATCCCACTTAATTTTCGGCGTTGCATAATACCCCGTCGCCGACAATTGCACCCGCGCCGCATAGGCCATTTTCACCGCATCCTTAAATGCAATCTCATCCGCGCCTAACGTCACCACACCATCCGCGAAAACCGCGTCCTCAGACGTTTCGAAATGCGCCTGCAACATAGTTTCCAGACGCGCCTTCAACGTATTACACGCATCCAAAACAGCCATACCATTCAGATCAGTTCCCGATGACGCCGCCGTTGCCGACGTATTCGGTATCTTCGCCGTATCCGCAGGTGAAATCTTAATTGCATCAAACGGCAATCCCAACGCATGCGCCGCAACCTGACCGATTTTTGTAAACAATCCCTGCCCCATCTCGGTACCGGAATGGTTCATATGCACCGACCCATCGGTATAAATATGCACCAAGGCACCCGCCTGATTGTATTGCGTCAAGGTAAAGGAAATTCCGAATTTCACAGGCGTCAATGCAATCCCACGGCGCAAAATTGCATCAGGGTTGGCGGCGTTTTCCGCTTCAATCTCTGCACGGCGTTTTTCGTAATCCGACGACGCCGCCAACTGGTCCACCAATGGTGCAATCACACTGTCGCTGATTTCCATATGGTACGGCGTGGTATCGCCATTCACATAAAAATTCGCACGTCGCACAGCCAGCGGATCAACATCTAAATACGTGGCAATATGATCCATCACCCGCTCAATTGCGACTGCACCTTGCGGCCCACCAAATCCACGATACGCGGTCGCACTGGTCATGTTTGTACGCAACCGATGCGATGTAATTTCTGCATGCGGCAGGTTGTACGCATTGTCCGAGTGGAACATCGCCCTGTCCGCCACAGGCAAGGTCAAATCCTGCGCCCAACCGGCACGTGTGAAATGTTCCATCACCACGGCGCTCAATTTACCCGCATCATCAAATCCAACATTATACGCGATCCGAAAATCATGGCGCTTGCCCGTTATCATCATATCGTCGTCGCGATCATAACGCATCTTGCTGGGTCGCCCCGTCAAATGCGCGGCCAACGCACAGGCACATGCAGGCAGGTTTGCTTGGCTTTCCTTGCCACCAAATCCACCCCCCATACGTCGCGTTTCCACGCGCACCGCATTGAACGGCACGCCCAAAACTTCGGCGACCTTATGTTGAACTTCGGTCGGATGCTGGGTCGAGGAATGGATCAACATGTCGCCATTTTCCTGCGGCAACGCAACCGCCACCTGACCTTCAAGGTAAAAGTGTTCTTGCCCACCCATATCAATACGACCGGTGATCGTATGCGCGGCATCCGCCATCGCACCCGCCGCATCACCCTTGGAAAATACCTGTGCGGGTTCAAACGGATCATCATTCGCCACCGCCGCTTCGATGCTCAAGGTTGGTTCATCCACTGAATAGTCCACATCCCCCAAACGCGCCGCCTTACGCGCGTTCAAATGGCTGTCAGCTACCACCAAAAAAATTGGCTGCCCCATGTAATGAACGTCACCCACGGCCAACATCGGTTCATCATGCGCAATCGGTGAAACGTCATTATCGCCGGGAATATCATCCGCCGTATACACCGCCAAAACACCCTCTGCCGCACGAACAGCATTCAGATCCATGCTTTCAATGCGCCCCTTGGCAACCGTTGCCATTCCAAACGCCAAATGCGCCGCATCCACTGGTAACGGCATATCATCCGTATAACGTGCACGCCCCGTCACATGTAATTTCGCGGCCTCGTGGGGCTGGGATTTATGAACACTCATGATGGCACCTTCAACACACGTGTCTGCACGCCCTGATCTTCTAAATAATATCGCACCAACATATTTTTCGCACATTGCATCCGATATTCCGCACTGGCACGCATATCGGACATCGGGGTGTAATCATCGCTAAACTTCGCACAAGCGGCATTGATAATCTCGCGGCTATAGGTATGCCCAATCAACGCGGCTTCGACGTTCTCGGCACGTTGCGGTGTCCCCGCCATACCGCCAAACACAATGCGCGCGTCCCGGATAATTCCACTCGCAACCGTAATTGAAAAACACCCACACACGGCGGAAATATCCTGATCAAACCGCTTGGACAGCTTATAACATTTCAACCGATCCGTCTGATGTGGGATGGTCACGCTGTGCACAAATTCACCAGCCTGCAAATCCTGCTTGCCATATTGAATGAAAAAATCTTGCAACGGAATCGTGCGCCGTTTATCGCCACGCTGCAACGTCAAAACCGCACCCAATGCGATCAACGCAGGCGGCCCATCCCCAATGGGTGATCCGTTGGCAATATTCCCACCAATCGTCGCCGCATTACGCACTTGTGTCGATCCATAACGGCGCAACATTTCCCCAAAATCTGGATACAGCGGCGTCACAACATCCCGCAGATGCGCAATACTAACACCTGCACCAATCCGCAAACCAATGGCATTTTCCGTCACAACAGATAGCTCTGGAATTTGCTTTAAAAAACAAACCTTTTCCAACGACTGCAATCGCTTGGTCACCCACAATCCAACATCCGTCGCACCACCAACCAAGGTGGCATCGGGGTTATCAACATACCACGCCGCAAAGTCATTCAAACGATGCGGCAAGAATACAGATGCATGATCTTCCAACCCCGCTAACGCCGCACGATCCGCGTCCAACCACGCGGGCTTGTCCGCATCCTCAACTTTTTGCGCCGCGCGAATTATCGGTGCATATCCCGTACAACGACACAGGTTTCCCGCCAATTGATCATCATGATCCGTCGCCCCATTCGCATGCGCAGTCGCCATCGACATCACAAACCCTGGGGTGCAAAACCCACACTGTGACCCGTGCTCATCAATCATCGCTTGCTGCACGGGATGCAATTCATCGCCCATTGCCAACCCTTCGACAGTGCGAATGGATTTGCCGTTTAGTTGGGGTAAAAATAAAATACAGGCGTTCAATGCCCGCGTGCCATCGGTATCGCCAATCATCACCGTACAGGCACCACAGTCGCCCTCGTTACAGCCCTCTTTGGTGCCGCGCATTCCGCGTGTTTCGCGTAGCCAATCCAATACTGTCACCGTCGGATCATCGACGGTCAATTGAACTGCCTCCCCGTTCAGAAGGAACGAAATGTCCATGAATAATCACCGCCACGGTCTCTAACATCACTTACTTGCGGCCATCCGATGTGGCGTAAAACGTCCGCTAAGTGTTCAAACAGTCTTGCATGAAATTATTAACCACGCAAACAAAAAGGCCCCGCACGTTTCGCACAGGGCCTTTTCAGATCAATACTAAACTAGTCTTCTTGTGGTAGGATTAGGTTCAACAAAACTGCTGCTAGGGCAGTTGGTGCCACAGCAGATGTCGCCAATGTTTTCAGGATACCCGGCAGGTACTGAACCGATGATGGAACCAAGTTTAAGCCCAAACCAAATGCCAATGAAACCGCAATGATAATCATGTTGCGACGGTTCATGTTAACCTCGGTCAACATGTTCAAACCAGCCGAAGCAACCATGCCAAACATTACGATCACACCACCGCCCAACACGGGCAAAGGCATTGATGCAATGACAGCGCCGATTTTTGGAATCAAGCCACTAACGATCAATATGATACCACCGATTGTCACAACGTGACGCGACATCACGCCTGTCATACCGACAATACCAACGTTTTGCGAAAATGACGTGTTTGGCAAACCGCCAAAGACACCGGCAACCGCCGTACCCAAACCATCGGCGAATGTTGCACCTTGGATTTCAGCATCTGTTGCATCACGACCTGCGCCAGCTTTGGTTGTCGCTGATACATCACCGACAGTCTCGATCGCTGAAACGATGGAAATCAAAGTTACCGCGATGACCGCGCCAAGGTTGAATTCAAAGCCATATGGCATAACTGCTAAACCAGTGATCCAAGATGCTTTTGCGACCGGTGCAAAACTAACCATGCCCAAAACGACAGCCAAAGCATAACCAGCAACCAAACCGATAAGTATGGCTGCGTTTGCAACCAAACCCTTGCTAAAGAATTTGCAAAGCAGCGAAACGATGACAACCGTCAGCGCAACCGACCAGTGCATCAACGAGCCGAAACTGTCCGCTTCCATTTGGAACTTAGCCGCGCCGCCGGCTGCGTATTTAATCGCAACAGGGATCAGATAAAGACCAATCGCCAAAATAACCAAACCGGTTACCAGCGGTGGAAACAAAAAGCGGATTTTGTTGATGACCCCGCCCAAGGAAAAGTGGATCAAACCACCAATGATGCACGACGTCAGTGCAACACCTAAACCCTGGGTCGCGGCGATACCCGCCAAGACACCAACAAATGCAAAACTTGTGCCCTGCATGATCGGTAACCGTGCGCCAATTGGGCCCATGCCGACTGTTTGAAACAGTGTCGCAATCCCAGCAAACAACATTGCCATTTGGATTAAATAAACCTGCTCTGCACCGCCAAATGCCAAACCTGCAGCACCCGCGACGATAATTGATGGCGTCACATTCGATGCAAACATCGCCAATACATGTTGAAATCCTAGCGGAATTGCTGTGCCCAATGCAGGCGTTGTGTTTGGATCGCGCAGCTGTTCTGCCGTCCCTATCGTTGAATTTGTCATATCTTCCCCTTTTTGCCGCCTCTTTGGGCGTGTTTATCCACGGTCAACCGCGAATTGCACAAAGGGTGGCATAAATCCGCGCAAAATCAAGAAAATAATCGCAAAATTCAGTTTCAAAAGGCTATTTTCAGGACTTTATAGTCACTGGAACGTCTAGATTGAATTCCTGCAAATTATTTCCCGCGCCAATGCGATCAATAACAACAAACATCCCCGTCCCCGACAAAGGCGTCAAAACACCGTGCCAGATATTTTTGCGCAGGTTAATCCCTTGGTTGGGCGCACTCACGAATGCTTGGATATTTATCGGTTGCCCATCGTTGTCATCCGCCACCAAAATCAGGAATCCATCGGGTGACATCGGAATGAACGCTTGGGTTCCCAACGGATGCCGCTCCATCAAATCTAACTGATACGGCAGGTGACGCAACTTGGCGTGGAAAATGCTGACACCAACTTCACCACTCTCAATGTCCAACCCAGCCAAATCATGAAACCGTTGGCAATTGCCCTGATTAATCGTGATACTCTCACCCGCACATTCCAGCACCTCACCGTAAGGTGCGAATGCTGACACCGTCAAAGGTTGGGTGTAAACATTGCTCATCGGATATTTAATTTTGGATGACGGTTCACATCCTTGTACAACAGATACCGAAACGGCTCATCGCTGGTTGCCACACAGGCTTGGGGTGAAAACGCACGCAACCACATGAAATCGCCGGGTTCCACATCAAACCAATCTTGGTTCAACAAATATTTGGCTTTGCCTTGCAGCACATACAACCCGTGTTCCATCACATGCGTTTCCTCAAATGGGATCAGCCCGCCCTTTTGAAAGGTTACAATATTCACGTGCATGTCATGGCGCATATCATCGGGCTCAACAAACCGCGTCGTCGCCCACACACCATCGCAATCAGGCATCACATTGGGCGCAGTTTCCTGATCCGACGTCACAAAGGCGGTTGGTTTTTCAATCCCTGTCACGGCCTCGTACTGTTTACGCACCCAATGGAAGGTGGCTGTGGTGCTGGATGTATTTGCAATCGTCCAATTCATCGCTGCGGGAATATATGCATACCCCCCTTCATTCAGGGTATGGGTGCGCCCATCCAACGTCACCTCGATTGTCCCCGCCACCACGAACAAAACTCCCTGTGCCGTTGTATCCGGTTCCGGGTTCGTCGATCCACCCATTGGCGAAACCTCAACGACATATTGCGCAAATGTTTCGGCAAACCCCGACAATGGCCGCGCGATAATCCATGCCCGTGTCTTTTCCCAAAACGGCAGGTTTGACGTCACAATATCGCTAAACACTTCGGTGGGAATAAACGCATAACTCTCGGTAAATTTGGCACGGCCTTGTGGCGTCACGGATTGCGGCAATAACCCACCCTTTGGTGCATAATAACTCATGGCAATACTTCCTTCAGGCGCAACAGCGCGATACGTTCAACTTGTTGACAGGCGGTTTTAAATTCCGTGTCACGATCATTAAAAACCCGTGCTTTAAATTGCGCCAAGATCTGATCCTTGCGCAACCCTTTCACCGCGATGATAAACGGAAATCCGTGTTTGCTGGTATATTCGTTATTTAAATGCGTGAACTCTGCATGTTCCTCGGGCGTCAACCCATCCAGACCAGCACTGGCTTGCTCGGCCGTACTTTCGGCCGTCAATCGTTTCGCCGCCGCTAACCTGCCGGCCAAATCGGGATGCGCCTTTAGTACGTTCAAACGCTCCTCTTCGTGCGCTTTGCGAAATTGCAACGCCATCGCGGATTTCAAACCACGCGCAGTATTGTTCACCGCCCCCAATTCCGCATCGTATGCACGCTCGGCAATCCACGGTGAATGCTCAAAGATCGAGCCAAACTTCTCGACAAACGCCTCCCGTGGCATCCCTGTTGGGCGCGCAGAACGATCAGGTGCGGGATGGTTTTTATGCCAATGCTCTGCAATCTCAATCCGCTTGGCAAACCAAACATCCGAATGGCTCTTGGCGTATTCAATAAACTTTTTCACTGCCTGCACACGCCCAGGACGTCCCGCCAATCGGCAATGCAAACCAATCGACATCATCTTAGGTCGCCCCTCGACACCCTCTTCGTACAGCGCATCAAAGCTGTCCTTAAGGTATGTGAAAAACTGATCGCCCGAATTAAACCCCTGCGGCGTGGCAAACCGCATGTCATTGGCATCCAGCGTATACGGAATAACCAACTGTTCCTTGCCACCCTTAGGATACCAATACGGCAGATCATCCGCGTAACTGTCGGACACATAATCAAACGACCCATCCGCTGTGGCTAAATCCACCGTGTTCACCGAACACCGCCCCGTATACCACCCACGCGGCGCTTCGCCTGTGACTTGCGTGTGCAATTCTTTGGCGCGTTGCATGTGGTCATTTTCGTGATGCGGTTCAAAATCCTTATATTCAATCCACTTCAACCCATGGCTGGCAATTTCCCAATCGGCATCAATCATCGCATCCACCTGTTCGGGGGATCGCGCCAACGCTGTGGCCACGCCATAAACCGTCACTGGGATTTCATATTTGGTGAACAACCGATGCAACCGCCAAAAACCCGCACGCGCACCGTATTCGTAAATACTCTCCATGTTCCAATGCCGCTGTCCGGTCCATGCGGCCGCGCCAACAATCTCGGACAAAAACGCTTCCGACGCCTCGTCGTCATGCAGGATATTATTCTCGCCACCCTCTTCGTAATTCACCACGAACTGCACCGCGATTTTGGCGCCATTGGGCCAATCCGCAACGGGGGTGTTGGCCGCATAGCCACACATGTCTCTGGGGTATCTACTCATTTTGGGCTCCTTAGCGTCCAGATAACAATATCAGCGAAAACACTGACAAGTGGAAGGGAAATTTTCCCCTCTTTCTTTTTCACAACGCTGGTGCCAATGTGACACCGCACAGCAGGAGAGAGCGATGCCCAACGGATTCCTAACCACACACGTCTTAGACACAGCAACGGGCCTACCCGCCGCCAACCTAAAAATCGCTCTGTATCGCGGTGAAAAATTGCTGACGACCATGACCACAAACGCCGATGGCCGCACCGACAGCCCGATTTTACCAGCGGGCGAATTTACAACAGGCACCTATCGCCTCGATTTCCACGCAGGCGACTACCTACGCACGCAAAATCCAAACCTTGCTGAACCCTTGTTCCTCGATATTATCCCCATCGCATTCGGTATCAACGACGCCGACAGCCACTATCATGTCCCCCTCCTGCTATCCCCTTTCAGCTTTTCCACATACCGAGGCAGCTAATGCTATCACACGCAAAATCGCGCACAGAAACGCTTCAAACCCGTATGCGCGAATTGGGCATCGATCGCGCGGTCTTCACCGACGAAAGTTCAATCGCATATCTCGCTGGCTTCTGGGGCTACCTCGGCATCGAATTCGGCCGCCCCTCGATGTTAATCGTCGATGCCCACGATGCCCCCACAGTGATCACACCCCTGATGGAGAGCGAGATGGTCACCGCCATGACATGGGTCGATGACATCCGCAAATGGGAAGATTTCGGTCAAAACAGCTGGGCACGCGCCCTACAATCCGTACTGAGTGACAACCCCAAAACCATCTGGATCGAGCACAACCACATCCCCGCAATCGTGCGCAACTTCCTCGATGAAACCTACCCAAACACACCGCTGAAAAACATATCACCCATTTTGGGCGCACAGCGGATGATTAAATCCGATTTCGAAATCAACATCATGCGCCAAGCAGGCGAAATCGCAGGTGCCATGATGGCCGCCGCACATCAATCACTGGCCGAAGGCGTACCGGAATACGAGAGCGCCCTTGCCGTCATCAACGCTGGTTCACGCAAAGCGGCAACATTCCTGACAAACACTGGCTGGGATCGTTTCGTCTCGCCCATGATCCATAACTTACAAATATTACAAAGTGGCTCTGACGCCTCCATGGTGCACCGCCGCGCCAGCATCAAAACATACGAAAAATTCGACCCTGTCTATTTCTGTTTCTGCAACATGGCACAATTCAAACAATACAAACTCGGCTTTGACCGCATGTTCCACATCACCGATGTCTCGGCAGAGGGCGCGCGCGTCCAACTGGCCGCAATCGACGCTCAACAGGCAGCAATCGCCTCAATAAAAACGGGGGTTCGCGCCTCCGACGTTGCCGCCGCCGCAAACGAAATTTACGCACAGCGCGGTTACGAAACGGGCTATCGCACAGGCCGATCAATCGGCGTCTCATACCTCGAAGCACCGGAACTTAAGGCAGGCGATGATACCATCCTACAGGCAGGCATGACTTTCGCCGTGGATGGCGGCATTTCTATCGATGGCTCCACCGCTGGCCGCATTGGCGATTCCATCGTTGTCACCGACACAGGTTTTGAATACCTCACCAACTATCCCCGCGAAATATTACTGAGCAAATCCTAATGTCATTCCACCTAAAACTGACCCAATCACCGGGCGCATTAAACGGCGTTGCTGAACGTCTCGCATACCTTGAATCCCAACTGACAACCCACGGCGCAGATTGCGATTTGATGCTTTTGTCCGAGGGTTTTTCCTGCGGCTACAACATCCCAAATCAAATTACAGATGTGGCAGAACCCAAAAACGGCGCAACTGCCAAACACATCGCGACGCTGGCAATCAAATACAACACCGCAATCCTCTATGGTTACTGCGAACGCGATGGCAACACGATCTACAATGCCGCCCAATGCATCAACGCACAGGGTCAATCCATCGCCAACCACCGCAAAATAATGTTACCGCCCGGTTTCGAACAGGAACACTACACCGCAGGCACCACCGCCACGATCTTCACTCTAAACGGCATCAAATGCGGCATCTTAATTTGCTATGATATCGAGTTCCCCGAAACCCTACGCCACCTCGCCGACCAAGGCGTGCAATGTGTTCTGGCACCAACCGCATTGGGCGCCGACTGGGGCGTGGTATCCGAACGCACCGCCCCCGCCCGCGCATTCGAAAACGGCATCTACATGGCCTATGCCAATTCCGCAGGCACAGAAAACGGCGCGGCCTATTTCGGCGGCAGTTGCATCGTGGGCCCCAACGGCCAAGACATCGCGCGTGCCGGCGATGCACCCTGTGTGATAAGCGCCGAAATAAACGCCACCGCCGTCACCACCGCCCAAACACGCCTGCCATATTTGACAGCACGCAAGTCACTGCCGTGGGCGTAAGCAATCAAATAGCCTATTGGTGAATTTCGCCAACGCAGTTTTCAGTTTTTTCTAACTTTGCTTTTAAATCAAATACTTAACCCCCTGTCCCCATGGGGACACTTGATTATACGGCATTCATCAGGCGCTTAACACGCTTATTAACGCGCTCGACAATCATACCTTCTTCTTGATTAACCAGCTGTCCCTCGGCCACCACAGGTTTCCCTTCAACCAACAAATCTCGCACATTAAACGGCCCGTTTAACACCAGCGCCGCCACAAGGTCCCATGCCCCCGCTGCCGCCAATCCCGTCATATCCCAAATCGCAATATCGGCACGCTTACCAACCTCGATTGATCCCAATTCTGAACGGTTCAAAACAGACGCCCCACCAAGGGTCGCAATTTCCAACGCTTCACGCGCCCGCATCGCATCCGCGCCATTTTGAACCCGTTGCAACAACAACAATTGCCGCGCCTCGGACAATAAATGCCCTGCATCGCTGCTTGCAGATCCATCAACACCCAAACCAACCTTAACCCCCGCATCCCGCATCGCCCGCACCGGCGCGATACCGGAACCCAATCGACAATTTGAACACGGACAATGCGCCACACCGGTTTTGGATCGCGCAAACAAATCAATCTCTGACGCATCCAATTTCACACAATGCGCATGCCAAACATGATTGCCCGTCCAGCCCAATCGTTCCGCATATTCACCCGGACGACATCCAAAGTTCGCCAAAGAATATGCAATATCCTCGTCATTTTCCGCCAGGTGCGTATGCAACATCACACCCTTATCCACCGCCATCATCGCCGCATCGCGCATCAATCCTTCGGACACCGTAAACGGCGAACAGGGTGCCAATGCCACCTGCACCATCGCATTGGGCGATGGATCATGCAGCTCTGCAATCACTCGTTCAAAATCACGCAGAATATCAGGCTCTTTTTCAACCAAACTGTCCGGTGGCAAACCGCCATTACTTTGGCCCACTGACATCGCGCCCCGCGTCGCATGAAACCGCACACCGATGGATTGCGCACCCTCAATCGCATGTTCCATCATCACATCATTTGGGAAAATATATTGGTGATCGGAACTTAACGTACAACCCGACAACGCCAATTCGCCCAAACCCGATTGCGCGGATACAAACATGTCCGTGCCCTGCATTTTTTGAAAAATCGGGTACAGCGTTTTCAGCCACCCAAACAACAACGCATCCTGTCCCGCAGGCACACCGCGCACTAAGGATTGGAACAGGTGGTGATGCGTATTGATCAATCCCGGCGTCACCACACAGCCCTGCGCGTCGATAATATTATCAGCGGCGAACTCTTCGTGACCAACGGCGGTAATCTCGCCATCCGTGATTAAAATATTCGCGCCTTTTAATTCTGCACGCGATGCATTCATCGTCACCACAACATCGGCATTTTTAATCAGTGTTGTATTTTGTCCCATAAAGACACCCCATTTGTTCAACTGTGCAATCTGTCAATACTGGTTCAAAAATTCAACCTCAAAGATCAGGTAAGTTATTCGTCCTTGGGAACGTAATCTTTATCCGCCTTACCCATGTATTTGGACAATAATTCCTCCCCGACTTCGCTACCATCATACAAGCCCAACAATACACCGCGCCGCCCTGACCGACCGCTCATCTGTTTAATGTCTTTGTCTGATTTTGTTACGCGCTGTGACATCCGCCGCGCCCAGCGCCCCAAACGATCATACATTAAATCAATCACATCCTTGGGCGCGCGACCGTCCTTGCATAAATCATCCAACTCATGTGGATCATTTTTCAGATCGAACAGCATGGGGCGAAAACCACCTTCGGCATGCATCAGTTTCCACTTTTTATCCGCGACCATAAACAAGCGGCAATCCCGTGGCTCTAAACCCAGTTTCCCACCTGCGTGTGTCATTGAATAGTCATATTCGCTGATCGCAAATTCACGCCAGTCATTGGGTGTATCATCGTGTAAAAACGGAACCAATGAGCGGCCTTCGACAATATGTTTTGGCACCTCTCCACCCGCCATCTCAATAAAAGTGGCAACGCAATCAATACTCTCGACTAATGCGTCACAAACCGTCCCGCGTGTGGCATCGGCCGCCACGCTTGGATCATAAATAATCAACGGTACCTTTGACGAGCAATCATGGAACAAATCCTTCTCGCCCATGAAATGATCGCCCAAATAATCACCATGATCCGACGTCAACACGATCATCGTGTCCTTCATGCGGTCGGTTTCCTCAAGGTGTTTCAGCAAGCGCCCCAACTGATCGTCGCATTGTTTAATCAGGGACATATAGGCGGGGATCACAACGTTACGCACCTCTGCGCGTTGGAATGCTTTCCCAATACGGTTGGTGGCAAAACCCTCGTACACTGGATGCGGGTTTTCCAATTCTGCATCGACGCGATTCAACGACTGAATATCATCAACCCCATACATCCGATGATAGGGTGCTGGCACAATATAGGGCCAATGTGGTTTAATATATGACACATGTGCCAACCACGGCGCGTCACCTTGTTCGTCGATAAAATCAATTGCGCGCGATGTCAGCCACGGTGTCTCGCTGTCCTCTTCGCGCACGTTGGCGGGCATGTCCGCATTTTTCATCAAAAACCCGCTAGCAATATCACCGTCGTCGGTACGGCCAGAGTTTGCATTATTATGCCACGGGTTTTCACCGGCATAACCTTTGGATTGCAGATACTCATTATACGGCGAGCGGCGGTCATCGTAAAACCCATCTGGTCCTTGGGGAAACATCCCATCCTCGCGGATATAACTGTCAAAACCACATTCCGATTGGCGCAAGCCTATCTCGGATGTTTCGGACATCCCAAGGCGTTCCATCCCATCCTTGTCGGCGCGCATATGGGTTTTGCCAATTAAATGACACCCCATACCAATCTTGCGCAGATGATCGCCCAACGTGTGTTCGCCGACCCGCAATGGGTAACCGTTCCACTGTGCGCCGTGGCTGTGGGTATAACGCCCGGTGTAAAATGACATCCGCGAGGCACCACAAACCGGCGATTGCACATAACAGCGTGAAAACCGCACACCCATTTTGGCGACACGATCGAAATGCGGTGTTTTCAACGTCTTATGTCCCGCGCAGGACAGGTAATCATGACGAAGCTGATCATACATGATGAACAGAATGTTTTTGGTTGCGCGGGTCATTTAAAACCTTTTGAAGGACGCGCTATTGGATGGAACGAGGGACATTGACGCCTGCCTCATTGTAATATCTCAATGCACCCGGGTGCAGACGCATATTTTCCGCGCTGAACGCCGTTTCAAGCGTTACTTTCTCCATAAACGGCGCAAACCCTTGTACGTCTGACAGGTTTTCCCAAAACGTTTTGGTCAAATTATAAACCGCATCCTCGGATAAATCCAAACGCGCAACCACGCCGACAAGGGAGCCAATCGTGTAAACATCATCCCGATTTACCACACCGTCACCATAAATATCGCGCGGAATAACATCCATGCTACGCCCCAATGCCGTCACGACTTGTTTGATTGCATTTTTTGGTCCATTCAACGCACCTTGAGCCTGATTTTTATTCATGCCGAGGATGCGTAAATTTGATCTTTGGGCCAGTTGTTCAACCTGTGAAAACGGTGGAATGCCGCCAGTGATATAAACATCAAACTGTCGATCCTGAAATCCTTGTAATCCCGCGCTCCATGATGCCTTAACCGGCGTATAATCCACACCCGGCTCCATCCCCGTCGTCGCTTTAATCCAGCCGCGTGCAGTATTATAAGCGCCCCCACCAGGGGGGCCCAAAAACACACGCTTTCCGCGCAAATCTTCTAATGTTTCGATATCGGAATCAGCATATGCAATCACGTGGTATGCCCCATAAGGGAACCAAAACATCAGTCCCAAATTTTGCGACAACTCTGGTGCCGTATCCAAGTTTTGATACATGGCTTTTCCGTCACGCATGTAGTTGTAAGTGATAGGCGATGACATCGCCACATCCAACGTGCCCTGTGCCGCATCGACCATATGCTTCGTCGCAGTACCTGTCGCGTCTACTGAAATTTCAAATTTATCTTGGTTTGAATTCACTATCGACGCCATTGTCGTCATGACCAGATAAGTCGAAGAGCCAGGTGCGATTGTTGCCATCTTTAAGATTTCTTGGGCGGCCACTGGTGTAGACATCGCTAATGCCACGGTCACTACGGCAATTTTTCCGAACATACTTTTCATTATAATCTCCCTCGTACTCTGCAAACGCCGCTACTTTTTCCTGCGTCTTGCCGACTTGTATCGCATATAAAATCAAACCAGTCACGAAACCAACCAAATTATATAATCGCAAGGGTTTTCATACCCTTGGACAGCTAGGTAATGAAAAAACACACCTTTTATGCGGCCCTCGCTCGTCATTAAACTTGATTGTATTGAAATCGTGCCACTCAACCTGAATGAAAACCACCCCTTTTTAGCAGAAATTTCTGTTTCTGGGGTGTGAATGGTGGAAAACGTGGTGAAATGACGATGCACACCCTGTGCACAAACCTTACACAGCTTGCACAAGAACCACTTTCGATTGCCAAAGCCAATTTTATACTTAAGACTACTCAGAATTCAAAAAATCACTAAGGCCGATCCAATGCAGCCAACAAAAAGCCTGTTCGAACCCATCACTCTGCCTTGTGGGGTCGTCTTGAAAAACAGAATTGCAAAATCTGCGATGTCAGATTCGTTGGGCGATGGTTCAGGCCATCCAACGGATGCGCAATTCAGGCTGTATCAGCGGTGGGCACAGGGTGGGTTGGCGATTTCGATTATTGGCGAGGTGCAAGGCACAGATGCCTTTGCCGAAAAGCCGGGGAATTTAGTTTTGAATGACCAATCGAACTTGGCACGGTTTCAAAAGCTGGCACAGCTTGGTGGTGAAAACGATGCCCAACTGTGGCTGCAACTGGGTCATGCAGGTGCATTGGCATATGCCCCTACAAGTAATCCCAAAGGACCAAGTGCGTTAAACCTTGCGGGACTGCAATGCGCAGAGATGACGCCACAAGAAATCCAAGCCCTGCCCGCAGAATTTGCCCGCACTGCGCGACTAGCACAACACGCGGGTTTTGGCGGCGTTCAAATTCACGCGGCGCATGGTTTCTTGCTGAGCCAGTTTTTGTCACCTTTGTTTAATACCCGCGAAGATGAATACGGCGGAACAATTGCCAATCGTATGCGACTGTTAATCGAAGCAATCGACGCAACACGCGCCGCTGTTGGGTCAAATTTTCCAATTGCAGTGAAATTGAATTCATCTGACCAACTAGAAGGTGGGTTAAGTGAAGATGATGCCCTGATGGTGGTCGCCGCATTGGACGGCACCTCTGTCGATTTAATTGACATCAGCGGCGGCACATATTTTCCAGGAGCCAAGGCCGCATCGGATGGTGCTGGGCGCGGCCCATATTTCCTTGAATTCGCAAAACGTGCGCGCAATGTGACGACCAAGCCCCTGATGTTGACAGGCGGTTTCAAAACACACGCACAGGCCAAGGATGCGGTGAGCAGCGGTGTGATTGATGTGGTTGGCCTTGCACGCGCGCTTGCGTTGGAACCATCGCTCCCCAACATGTGGCGGAATGATCAAATGCCTACGCCCAAATTTCCCAGATTCACCGAAACACCAGAGGGTGGGATTACCGCGTGGTATACAATGCGATTGACCCAAATCGGCGCGGATCAAGAAACACAGGACGTGGGTGACCTTGGGCAGGCGATCCGTGATTATGACGCTCGCGATATCGAACGAACCAAGATGTGGTTAAGGTCTTTTGGTCGGGATCTAGTTTAAGTATTGTCCAAATTAGCTTGCAATAACATTGCTAGATGACATGCTTGGCGACAAAAGCTGTATAGGAATTTATGATGAACCACGCCATTTCAGTTATCCAGAAACTTGGTGCCATTGCATTAACTTTAGTCGTTTTGATTATGCCCGTTTATGCCGATGAACCCGTTGAGGGTGTGCGGCACACGTTTGAGAATTCGAATAACCAATGGCAGATGGATCGTAACGGTGGGTTGATTTTATCATTCTACGAGGAGCAGTCGTTGTGGACGCGTTATGACATTTCTGCGTGCAGCTTTTGCACGGGCGCTGACGATAATTGTGACATGGATGGCATTGTTGAAATCAACCTCGCATCGCGACCCAACGAACCTGTGTTAGCAGTTACATGTCACGTCGGTGCGCACAGTCAACGTTTGCAGGTTTTTGCTCCGTCACAAAATCAAACGGACGCGGTTTATACCGTCACGGGGGAATATTATATTACGTTCACGCAGGGCGCCGAAAATATTCGTATTTCATATGACAAAAGACGTGATGACGGGACATTCGGCGAAGTCGTCACAAGCTGGCCTTAAACAATTTGAGCATCATGAATGCATTGGCGCCCCACACATGCAGAGCACCAAGCAATATCTATTTTGGTTCACCGCGTACCGCACCCTGTGATGCGTTTGTGACCAGTGATGCATAGGCACGCAGTGCGCGGCTTATTTTGCGTTTGCGCACCTCTGTTGGTTTCCACGCACCTTCGCCCTTGGCGATCATTGCGGCGCGGCGTTCGTCCAATTCAGCGTCGGTCAATTTCACGTTGATCGTGCGGTTTGGAATGTCGATCTCGATAATGTCGCCCTCTTGGATCAAACCAATGTTGCCACCTTCGGCCGCTTCAGGGGATACGTGACCGATGGACAGACCAGATGTTCCGCCTGAAAAACGCCCGTCCGTGATCAATGCACAGGCTTTGCCCAAGCGCATGGATTTCAGATACGACGTTGGGTACAGCATTTCCTGCATTCCTGGCCCGCCTTTGGGGCCCTCATAGCGGATAATGACTACATCGCCCGCTTTGACCTCTTTTTTCAGGATGCGGTTCACGGCGGTGTCTTGGCTTTCGCAGACCATTGCGGGGCCGCTGAATTTCAGGATGCTGTCATCCACACCTGCGGTTTTCACAACACAGCCCTCGCTTGCGATATTGCCAAACAAAACTGCCAAACCGCCATCTGTGGAAAATGCATTTGCTTCGTTACGGATGATGCCGTTTTCGCGATCCACATCCAATTCGTTGTATTCGCGTGATTGACTAAAGGCATGCACGGTACGCACGCCACCCGGCGCGGCCAAGAACAGGTCATGTGCCGCTTTATTATTGGTGATTTTCACGTCCCAATTTGCAATCGCTTGCGCCAGTGTCGGAGTGTGGACAGTGGACACGGACGTGTCCAGCAATCCGCAACGATCCAATTCACCAAGCAGGGCAAAAATGCCGCCCGCGCGATGCACATCTTCCATGTGAACATTCAAGATGGCGGGTGCCACTTTGCACAGGCACGGCGTTGTGCGTGACAGGCGGTCAATATCAGCAACTGTGAAATCAACTTCTGCTTCTTGAGCCATAGCAAGCAAGTGCAGGATGGTATTCGTGGAACCGCCCATGGTGATGTCCATGGTCATGGCGTTTTCAAATGCCGCTTTGGTTGCAATGCCGCGTGCGGTCAAACCCGCTTCGCCTTTTTCATAGTGGCGCTTTGTCAGATCAACAATTAAACGACCCGCTTCCAAAAACAATGCTTCGCGTTTGGTGTGTGTTGCCAATGTCGATCCGTTACCAGGCAGGGCAAGACCCAAGGCTTCGGCCAGACAGTTCATGGAATTGGCCGTGAACATACCCGAACATGATCCACAGGTTGGACACGCCGCCTCTTCAATCGCTTGGACGTTGGCGTCGGTCATGTCGGGGTTCGCCGCCTCGATCATGGCATCGACCAAATCCACTTTGCGCAGATCACCGTCGATGTCGACCTTGCCTGCTTCCATTGGGCCACCTGAAACGAATACCACGGGAATGTCCAAGCGCAGGGCGGCCATCATCATACCAGGGGTGATTTTATCACAGTTGGAAATGCAAACCATGGCGTCGGCGCAATGTGCGTTAACCATGTATTCCACGCTGTCGGCGATGATTTCGCGTGATGGCAGGGAATACAACATCCCGTCGTGACCCATGGCAATTCCGTCATCCACGGCAATGGTGTTGAATTCCTTGGCAACACCGCCAGCCGCTTCAATCTCGCGTGCAACCAGTTGACCAATATCTTTCAGATGAACGTGACCGGGTACGAACTGTGTGAATGAATTCACCACCGCGATGATCGGTTTACCGAAGTCATCATCCGTCATGCCTGTGGCACGCCAAAGTCCGCGCGCACCTGCCATGTTACGGCCATGCGTTGTTGTTCTGGAACGATATGGGATCATTTTGGTCACCTAAACTGTTTGCTGTTCAGGTTTTGCCAAAAATGACGTGCAATTGCCAGTGGATTCTAGTTATCGACCGCCCAATTTCTTGAACATACCACGGATGCTGTTGCCGATGCGGGTACCACCTGCTTCGACGCTGTCCCATGTTTCGCCCACGTCTTCCAATACTGGATCGATGCGTTTGCGTTTGAATTTTTGTAACAAACGGAAAATGCCCAACAGAATCAAAGCCATAAAGATACCGAAAATCACGTTAAACCAAGGGAAGAATGTGACGTCAGGACCATCAACAGGGTCAAGACGCACAGCATTGGGATAGATCGATAATGGTGACCAGCGCCAACCATAATGTTTGATGGACACCCATTTTGGACTGGCTTCGTCGGATCGTAGGTTTTCCGCTTCGGCGCTGACGTCCGAGCTGTTTGTTTTGAAATACGGTGGCCAGCGGAACCAACCAGTATCTTCGTTGCGAAACACGATGATTTTGCCGTTGGGGTAAACCGCGTTGATCAGGCGCAAATCTCGGGTCGCAGTTTCAAGGTTTCCACTGTCGGCGCTGGCATAAAACATGCGGTTCCAGCCTGTAAAATCAGAACGGATAATTTCGGTACTGGTCACACGCACCACATCACGTTGGGGCAATGTATATTGCGCAAACAGGCCAATGACGGCCAAGAAAGTTAGAACAATAATCCACTTAGCTAAACGCATTGATTGGGTCCAATTCAAAGTTGTTAGTCTTTATATCGGCTTTCATGAGCAAAGATTCAACTTTCATTAAGGATATTCCCGCTAAGTTTTTAAAAAGACTGGAGGATTCTATGGGTACCGTTGCAAATTTTGAGAAACGCAATGCACAGGCGATACGCGCGGTCACACCCAACCCCGTGCAACGCGAAGAATTGATGCGTTCCGACCGGGTGATCATTTCGCGCCTGACAATACCGGTTGGTGGCTTTGTCGAACCCATGTGCAATCTGTACACACGCAAACGAATTTTGATTGTCGAAGGCTGCGCGGCAGTAAACCTGCCCACGGGGGCGGTGCGTTTGTTGGAAGAGGAAGAAGTGACGGTGCCAGCGGGCGTTTTCCACCGGATCGAAAATCATGGAAAAATCGCAATGACGGCCATCGAAATTCGTACCGGCATCACCGATGTTGACGACAGCTATCATGATATTTCCGACGGCTTGATGCAAAACTAGGTCGCTTTTCAGGGTTTTCATTGCACTGTTGAATTGATTGTGCCACGCATTTGGTAGAACCTTAAACAACTGCCAAGGATGATGCGATGCTGGAAAAAACCAATCTAAAAAGCCTTTTGAATGACCCTACCTTGCTGGCCGGTCAGGCCTATATTGCGGGTGAATGGGTGGATGCACCTGATGGTAAAACATTTGATGTGACGAACCCCGCACGCGGTGACGTGATTGCGACATTACCAGATATGGGCGTGGATTCCGCCAAATATGCGATTGCACAGGCGGCCATTGCACAAAAAGAATGGGCGAAATACGCGGCCAAGGAACGTTCCGTGATTGTGCGTAAAATGCACGCGCTGATGGTTGAAAACGCCGCCGATTTAGGGGCAATTTTGACCGCTGAAATGGGTAAACCATTGGCCGAGGGAATCGGAGAAATCGGCTACGCCGCCAGCTTTTTCGAATGGTTCGCAGAAGAAGCAAAACGCATTTACGGCGAAACAATACCCGGGCACATGCGCGACAAACGCATCACCGTGATCAAACAACCGATTGGGGTTGTTACGTCGATCACACCGTGGAATTTCCCCGCCGCAATGATTGCGCGCAAATTGGCGCCCGCATTGGCATCGGGCTGTTCATTCGTTGCCCGCCCTGCAAACCTGACCCCGCTGTCGGCGTTGGCGATCGCCGTCATTGCCGAACGCGCAGGCGTACCCAAAGGTGTGTTCAGCGTGATTACATCATCGCAAGCCAGCGACATCGGCAAGGAATTTTGTTCCAACCCGGCAGTGCGTAAATTGACATTCACGGGTTCCACCCAAGTGGGTCGCATTTTGATGCGCCAAGCAGCGGATCAAATTATGAAACTGTCATTGGAACTAGGCGGCAACGCCCCGTTTATCGTGTTTGACGACGCCAATCTGGATGATGCGGTTGAAGGCGCGATTATTTCAAAATATCGCAATAATGGCCAAACCTGTGTTTGTGCAAACCGCATTTATGTTCAGGCTGGTGTTTACGATGTCTTTGCCAAAAAACTGGCGGCGCGGGTCGCTGATTTGACGGTTGGTGACGGGCTGGAAGAGGGTACGATTGCGGGCCCCCTGATCGAGATGAAAGCCCTTGCCAAAGTCGAAGAACATATCGCCGACGCCGTGGCAAAAGGTGCCAAAATTCTAACAGGCGGCAAGCGTCATGCATTGGGAGGTTCATTTTTCGAAGCAACTATTCTGACGGATGTGACATCCGATATGATGGTGACACAGGACGAAACATTCGGCCCAGTCGCGCCTTTGTTCAAATTTGAAACCGAAGAAGAGGTTTTAGCCGCCGCGAATGACACAATCTTTGGCTTGGCATCCTACTTCTATTCCAACGATTTTAATCGCATCGTGCGCATGCAAGAGGGTTTGGAATACGGCATGGTTGGGGTCAATTCTGGCCTGATTTCAAACGAAGTCGCACCCTTTGGCGGCATCAAACAATCGGGGCTGGGACGTGAAGGTTCGCACCATGGCATGGATGATTACATGGAAATGAAATACATCTGTCAATCAGTGAAGTAGTTATAATTCGTACCAGAAAAACCCCGCCATCGCGTGGGGTTTTTTGATACAAAGACGCCACCCAAGGGGAACAAATGGGTGGCGTCATGCCCAAGCTGTCAGGGGAGAGATCAGTCTTGGGGACATGGCCCGTGTTAAAAGGGGGGGCAACGACGGGCGATGTTTGGTGGAAATCTAGACTTCGACAGTCTTTGATTTCGTGACCTTTTTGGTGGTTTTCCCATCAATCGTCGACGGACCAGAAATTTCGATCGTACGTGGTTTTAATGCCTCTGGCACTTCGCGCACCAAATCAATATGCAACAAACCATCGCGGGTTTCAGCACCTACGGGACGCACATGATCAGCCAACTGAAACCGCTTTTCAAACGCACGTTGGGCAATACCACGGTGCAAATAAGTGACGTCATCATCGGGCGTTTCCGCTTTCTTAGCAGAGATCACTAATTGGCCATCACGCATTTCGACGTTTAACTCTTCTTCTGAAAATCCAGATACCGCAAGGGTAATCCGATACTGGTTTTCGCCAGCTTTTTCAATGTTATAAGGGGGATAAGTGTTCGAGGAACTGTCAGCGGTTAATGCGCGATCCAGCATGGTGGCCAGACGGTCGAAACCTACAGTTGAACGGTATAGTGGTGCAAAATCATAATTACGCATAAGCATATCCTTTTCTAAGCGATACGAATGTTATGGCCTTCCTTATGGACAGACCGTGGTATTTTAACAGACCCCATTCGGGCGTCCGTTGTTAAATATATGGGAAGAATATTTTATTTGGCAAGAGGTATCGCGATCAAAATGTTCACATTTATTTTACCGCGCCATTTTAACGACCAAGCTGTTCTGACAAGGCAACCCCTGGCTTTTTGCCCTGAAAGATCGCCGAACGTTGTTTCAATCTTTCCAACAGCTCATTTAATGGCTCTTCTAATGAAACACCAATTGTGACGTCCTGGCCGTTCATTTGCGCCTTGGCGGATACAACAGATGCAATCATCGGAATGCCATTTTCAATCACAAAAATAGGCGCACCTGAAGCGCCAAAATCAACAGAACAGCTGGCGACAATAACACGTGTCTTGCTGTTCAAAACTTGGCAATCTTCCTCGATTGCGGGGGCGTCTAATCGGTCGTGAGCGTATGAAACCACCTTCAGTTTCTGCCCAACTTTTGGTTGTTCTTGACGAGCAAAGGGGCGGATGCCATTGGCATTCATCGGCACGGCCAGTTCAACAATTGCCAAGTCGGTTGATACGTTTTTATCATTCACATTCAGCATCGGTTCGTAATCGGGATGCACGACAATCCGTCGCGCACGACCGTATGCCGACGCACGGCCATCGCGCCATCCCGCCAAAAATTGAACCGATTCAGGTGCATACTGTTGCCCAGTTTCAGCATCAACAACGCAATGCGCCGCCGTTAAAACCTGTGTATCAGAAATCAACGCACCAGAACAAAACCTACGCATGCCAGGTGTGTTAACGTCCAGCCGACCAACACCCGACCATGCACGGACTTGGTCCATCGTCACCAACTGGCGCGGCGCCGTTTGCGCCTGAACAAGCGTGCCAAAACACATGGCAATCAGCAGAATGAAAAATTTCATGATCCGTCCCTTTGGCGTACAGTAGTCCGCGTTTTACGCGGTGTCCAAAGGGAAATATCACCACTTATTTGACGTTACACTTACGCAACAGACAGGGTCGCCAACTTTGGCGGAATCGGCCCGCCTGTGGCCCAATCCAACAACTCTGCAGTATGCACCACGGGGACATTCATCGCCGACCCAATTTGCATCATGCACCCAATATTTCCCGCCGCGATAACGTCCGGCGTTAACGCATCCAAGGTTTCGACCTTGCGGGTTTGTAATTGCTTGGAAATCTCTGGTTGCATCAAATTATAGGTTCCCGCCGATCCACAACACAGATGACTATCCTTGGGTTCCAGCACGGTAAAGCCCGCGTTTTTCAGCAATGTTTTAGGGTGAGTTTTGATTTGTTGGCCGTGTTGCAGGGAACAGGCGGCGTGATAGGCCACCCGCATTGTTGGAACCGTTGGGGAATTTAGATCCAAATCCATCAAAACTTCTGAAATATCGCGCGCCAAGGCGGCGATGGTTTGGGCGTCTTTGGCCAGTGCCTCGCCCACAAACATATGACCGTAATCCTTGACCGTCGTGCCGCAACCGCTGGTATTGATGACGATCGCATCTAATCCTTCGCCCGACACTTCTGCCATCCACGCGGCGATGTTTTTGGCCGCCGATGCGTGGCTTTGTTTGACCTTGCCCATGTGGTGCGTCAACGCCCCACAACAGCCCGCGCCATTGGCCACCACCACGTCACAGCCATGGCGGGTCAGCAGGCGAATTGTGGCGTCGTTGATATCGGTATCCAACGCCTTTTGTGCGCAACCCGTCATCAACGCCACACGTTTAATTCGCGTACCCTCTGCAGGGAAAACCTGTGGTTTGTCATTCAGGCTGGGCGGGGGTAATCGTTTTGGGGCAAACTCTACCATGTTGCGAATTTTGGACGGCATGATCGGCGCCAATGGTTTAACCAACTGTGCCGATTTCATCGCAAAACGAAAGCGTTTGTCATAGGGCAAAATCTGCGCCAAGGCGGCGCGCATTACGCGATCAAACAGGGGGCGGTTATAATTATCCTCGATATATTCGCGAGCGTGATCCACCAGATGCATGTAATTTACGCCCGATGGGCAGGTGGACATGCAAGCCAGACAAGACAGGCAACGATCGATATGTTTCACGACCTTTGCATCGGGCTTACGATTATTTTCCAACATATCTTTGATCAAATAAATGCGGCCACGTGGGCTGTCCAACTCGTCGCCCAAGACCTGATATGTTGGACATGTCGCCGTGCAAAAACCGCAATGGACACAGTTGCGCAGGATTTGGTTTGATCGCGCTATTTTGGGATCATTCAGTTGTTCGTCCGTAAATGTGGTTTGCATCAGCCCATAATCCCTGTGTTCAATATACCGCGTGGATCAAACTTGGCCCTCAGCCCCTGTTCTATCCCTGCGACCAGTTTATTTTGCGGTTGCATTTTGGGTGCGCCGCCACCGTTTCCACGGATCAATGTCGCATGACCGCCAAAGCCGCCCATGTGGTCGCGCAGGTTTAAATCGTCTGGCAATGACAGATAGATTAAGCCACCACCCCAATCATAAACTGCGTTCAATGTGACGTGCGCGTCGCGCAGGTTTTGCACCAGTTTAGGGCCATCCGTTGGTTTCACGGATACCCGCCAAATCGCACCGTCATCAGGGGCCAGATGTTCGACATTGCCAATGGATGCCCATGTTGCGGTATCATTCAGGTCCACCGTAATATCATGAACAGCGAACAGCGATTTTAGGGCACCAACGCGGTAATCCACAGATTTGAGCAATCCTTCGATACGGATCATTGCGTTGCCATTCGCAAACGCCACACCAGTTACGTCATTGGGGGAACCCAATGCGCGGCACAGGACATTGATGCCGTCTGCGTCGTTTAATCCGTGCAAGTTTACTGTTGCCTGTGTCGCGGGCTTGGGCAGCAATTTAAACGACAATTCCGTCATCACGCCCAGCGTGCCAAAACTGCCCGCCATCAATTTCACCAGATCGTACCCCGTAACATTTTTCATCACACGGCCACCGTTTTTTAAGATGTTACCGGCGCCATCAACCATCCGCACGCCAATCAAGCTGTCGCGACACGCCCCCGCCTGAATACGCCGTGAACCAGAGATGTTGCAGGCGACCACACCGCCAATTGTCGACCTGCCTGATGTGTTCAGCAGGGTGTTATGCGTCATGGGTTCGAACGGCAGCTGTAAGTTTTCAGCATCCAGCGCCGCCTGAACATCCACCAGCGGCGTGCCTGCACGCACGACCAGCGTCAGCGCCGCAGGTTCCAACAAAGTGATGCCCGTCATGCCCGCCGTCGACAGGGTTGTCGATGCATTCACCGCGTTCCCCAAGGTTTGGCGTGTGCCACCACCGACAATGCGCAGGGGTTCATTGGCCGATTTTATTGCTTCGGACAGCTCTGCTTCGTTGATTGGATTCATGATGCCGCCCGCCGTGTTTCGGTTGCAGACAGCGGGAAAACTTTGGCCGCGTTCAGCAACCATTTGGGGTCAAACACATCCTTAACATTCAGTTGTGCGTCGATGTCTGTTGAGGTGTATTGATCAAACATCAGGTCACGTTTTTCAATACCAACACCGTGTTCACCCGTCAGGCACCCACCCACCTGCACGCACAGGCGTAGAATTTCCGCACCCATTTCTTCACAACGTTCCAGATCGCCCGGCTTGTTTGCATCAAACAAAATCAGCGGATGCATATTGCCGTCGCCTGCGTGAAATACGTTGCCCACGCGCAGGCCGTATTCGCGGCCAATTTCGCCAATGCGGCGCAATACATATGGCAATTCGGACACGGGGATTGTGCCGTCCAAACACATGTAATCGCTTATCTGACCAATCGCACCAAACGCGGATTTTCGTCCCAGCCAGATTTTTGCGCTTTCTTCCTCTGACTTGCTCTCGCGTAACTCTACCGGATTATGGCGTTTGGCGATGGCAATAATTTTGGATAATTGCTCTTCGATTTCCACTTCTGATCCCTCGACCTCTACGATCAGCAATGCCTCGGCGTCGGGGTATCCTGCTTTGGCAAAATTCTCGCTGGTTTCAATGCACAGGCGATCCATGAATTCGATGGCCACGGGTAAAACACCTGCCTTGATAATGTCGGCCACACATGCGCCCGCCACCTCGTTTTCATCGAAGGCGATTAACACAGGCCTTGCGGCCACGGGTTTATGCAGGATGCGCAATGTAGCCTCGGTGACGACGCCAAGTTGACCCTCTGATCCACAGATCACACCCAGTAAGTCCAAACCTGATGCATCCAAATGGCCACCACCGATTTCAACCACTTCGCCGTCCATCATCACCATCGTCACGCCCAACAGATTGTTTGTGGTGACACCGTATTTCAAACAATGCGCACCACCTGAATTCATCCCGATGTTACCCGCAATCGCACAGGCCAATTGGCTGCTGGGATCGGGAGCATAGAAAAAACCATCCTCTTCCACCGCACCCGAAACGGACAGGTTTGTGCGACCAGATTGCACACGGATCAGGCGATTTTCATAATCTGTTTCCAAAACATTATTCATTTTGGCCACGCCTAAAATGACACAATCTGCAGTGGGCATTGCACCCCCCGCCAGCGATGTCCCCGCCCCGCGCGGGACAACTGGAACGCCTTCCTCAAAACAAATTTTTAGGACTTCAGACACCTGTTCAGTGTTTGCGGGCAGAACGGCCAACATCGGCACACAGCGATACGCCGTCAAGGCATCGCATTCGTAAGCGCGTGTTTGTATGGGATCAGAAATGACCGATGCCGCCGGCAACACATCCAATAATCGGCTTATAATATGGGATTTTTTGTTCAAAACGGTCGCACTGGGTGTTGGCATCTGCATGAGGGACATCCTTTGGTTATTGGTAATATAAACTTACCAATTTGGAAAATCAATCATATTCTAGGATGCACGCCGCCCTTCGCGCCACCACGCCAGCACGGCAAACCCCGCCGCCAACAACAGATAAAGCCACGCCGGAATGACAGGCATTTGTTTAACGGCAGTAACCACAAAGGCGGCGCGATCAACCACACCAATCCAATTGTCCCCCCCCGCAACCCGCCCAGAACGACTGATGCGCACCGATGGTGATGGCACACGATCCAACGCGATCACGCCACCGCCCGTTTGATCGATAATCTGTGCCATTTCCAAATCCGTGGCGATGACCTGTTCAAATTCGCGCGGCAATGTTGGGCCCAGCGCGACAACAGCAGATTGATCACCATCGCTCAGGCGGTACAGGCCATTTTCCTGACCGGAAAATTTTCCCTGCCATTTACCGTCGGACATTTGGTTCATTTCAACGGTCATCGTCGTGCCGTCTGGCTTTTCCACCTGTAACGCGCGCGGCTCATCCCGCAGGGAGCGCCGTGTCACAATCACTTCTGTTCCATCAACACGTACGGACAGTTTTTCCTCTTCAAGGTCGGGCTCCTGCATCGACCAATGTGCTAAACGGCGCAACAATTCCAATTGTGGACCACCACCTTCGAAACCACGCGACCACATCCATGCTTGGTCAGATAACAACAACGCAACCCGCCCCTTTTCCACACGATCAAGGATCAGCAGAGGTTTATCTTGGGCACCCGTCATGACCACATCGCCGCTGATTTGTTCCGCCTCAATCAGGCGAAACCAGCGGCCCCAATCAGGTGCGTCATCACTGTCTGTCACTTGCAACCCTTCGGTCACTGGGTGTTTATTTCCCAGATCTGTAACACGGGGTTTATAACCCTGTTCGATCACGCGCGATGTTGGAACGGCGGGCAGAATGTCGCGCAACTCAGTGCGAAACAAGCTCTCTGCGCCTGCGAAATTTTCACCTGCCGCGACCAGAACCGCACCACCGTTGCGGACATATTGCACCACATTGCTCAGGTATTGACCTGATAACATGCCGCGTCGTTTATAACGGTCGAATATAATCAAATCGAATTCGTCAATCTTATCCAAAAACAATTGCCGCACAGGAAAGGCGATCAAGGACAGCTCGCTTGCGGATGCACCGTCCATTTTGTTTGGCGGGCGCAGGATTGTAAAGTGCACCAAATCCACCGCACTGTCGGATTTCAACAGGTTGCGCCATGTACGTTCGCCTGTGTACGGCTCTCCTGAAACCAGCAAAACACGCAAACGGTCACGCACCCCGTTGATTTGCAAGACGGCATTGTTATTGCGTGTCGTCAGTTCGCCATCCTCTGGCAAAACATTAAACTGCACCACATTGATCCCCCCATGCGAGAGCTTCAACGGCAGTTCCAATTCACGGTTTGTCGGCAATGGGAACGTGCCATATTCATCGCCATCAATCACAATATTCAATGTGGCACGGCCAGTTTTATCGGCAGGCACTGCGCCATCTTCGTTGATGCGCAGGCGTAGGGTTATTTCCTCGCCGACGATGGCAAAGCTGGGCGCATTGATCAACTCCAGCCGCTTGTCCCAATCATCCGCGCGACCGGCCTGCAACAGATGTACAGGTGCTGGAAAGTCACGCAGCATATCGGCGTCGTGAATACGTCCATCGCTGATGACAATCGCGCCTGCAATGCGCGATGCAGCCACCTGCGCCGCCGCTTGGGACAATGCGGTCATCACCATGGAACCGCTGTCGCGTACATCTAAATCATTGGTGACGGAAACTTCGCGTATCTCAAATTTTGCATCATCTGCAAACCGAGACTTTATCCCATTCAAAGCGGTTGTAATTTGCGCGGGTCGGTCCGAAATTCCCATGCTTTCGCTGTTGTCGAGCACAACAAAAACGATGTTGGACAACGCATTGCGCTCTTGCTGACTGATCATCGGGTTTGCTAAAGCCAACAATAGGCTTATCCCTGCCAACGCACGCAACCACCAACCGCCAAGCCCTTTGAACAGCGCCAACCCAATACCAAACACGCAAACGACGCCCAATGTTCCAATTATCCACCAGGGGATCACGGGTGCAAATGTCACAACCCAATCGATCATTGGCCTAACCTCTCAAGTAAACTGGGCACATGAACTTGGTCGCTTTTGTAATTCCCCGTCATCACATACATAATCAAATTAACGCCAAACCGTTGCGCATATTCACGTTGTAATTCACCCTGACGACCGCGCCCGACAGGGAACATAAAGCGTCCATTGTCATCTATTGCCCACGCAGACGCCCAATCATTTCCGCCGATCAAAACCGGCGTCACACCGTCGTTCGAATTGCGAAATGGCATGCCCTCTTGCAATTCCTCTTTAGGAGTGATTTCCACCCATACTGGCGGCCCCATATAACGACCTGGGAAATCCTGAAGCAGATAAAAACTACGGGTCAAAACGTGATCTTGTGGGATCGGTTCCAGTTGTGGAATATCCAGCCGCGCCGCAATCTCTTGCAACTTGCGACCGTTTTTAGTGCCCCCACCAATGGTGCCTGAAACATTTGCATCGCGCGTATCAAACAGGATCATACCGCCCGTACGAATAAAGCGGTTTATTTTGGTGATGGCCACATCAGATGGCGCATTTTGACCATCGGACATCGGCCAATATAAAAATGGCAACAACGACAATTCATCCGAATCCAAATTCACACCGACAGGTGCAATGGGTTCAATTGCGGTACGCCGCGTCAGTTCAGCAGACAGGCCAACCAATCCAGCCTTGGACGCACGATCCACACGCGCATCGCCTGTAATGACATAAGCCAAAACCGTATTATTGGCCGCGGTAATTGCGACTGTGTCATCTTGGGCTTTGGTTTGGCCGGCAAATGTGACCGCTACGATCAAAACGCTGGCGCGGGCAAGCAACAATCCAGAAACCTTTAATGTCGCCAGAATGTCTGCAATCAAAATTGCAATCGCCGCACTGATGAAAAAGGGTTTCAAATCCACCTCTGCGCCGGCTGTCAGTTGCGCGCGCGTGGTGGTGGTGGGCCAAACGGCAGGGATCAGCGTGGTGTCTGAACTGATAACATTGTGGGCAACGCGGCGATCTTGGTATCCATAAACACCAGCTGGGCGATCACGCGACACGCCTTTGGCGAAATCAGCACCTTCGACCCCACCTAAATCTTGTGCATCGCTGATATTCCCGAACCCGTCCATCACCTGCAACGGCGTCCATGTTAACCCGTCCAACTCACCAGCCACCGATTGGCGGGCGGTTGAAATCGACAACCGATCCAACATTTGGACAAACAATCCCGATAAGGGCAGATTTGACCATTCAGCATTTGCAGTCACATGAAATAAAATCACCCGCCCCGCGCCCTGCTCCTTGGCTGTGACCAAGGGCGTGCCATCGGCCAGACTGGCCAGCACACGTTCGGACAAATTCGGATCAGGTTGTGCAATCACTTGTGAACTGACACTGACATCGCTGGGTATGTCCAGGCCGAAAAATGGACTGCCCGGAGTAAAATCCCGCAGTTTTTTGGGTTCACCCCATGACATCGCACCGCCCACATCGCGCCCACCTGAACGCAGGCGCACAGGCAATAATGGATCCTCTTCGCGTTGACCGATGCCGCTGCTAATCAGGCGTGGCCCTGCGAAACGAACCAAGGTACCCCCCGCAGCAACCCATTCAAGGGTTTGAATTTCTTCGATGTCGGACAGGCGACCAACGTCGGCAAAAATCATGATGTCAGGATTGGCAACTAATGCCGTGTCGATGTCAGTTTCGATCAATGTCGCCTTATTAATCAATGCATTACGCAAATAATGTAGGTTTGACAATAATGTCCCCGCCTCTTGGTTCTGACTGCCACTCATCAAGGCGATTTTACGGCTTTGGACGCTGTCATCCGTAAGGGCAACTGCCCCCGCCGACCGCACATCGCGCACCCGAAGATAGCGCACACGATTGCGCAGTTCTGTGGGCATTTCAAATGTAACAGATTGCTCGCGGCCTTGGACGGTCATCTGTTGCACCATCAGGGGGCGCACCACACCGTTCAAATCTGTGCCCATCAATTCCAGCGTCAGATCGCGATCAACGCTGCCAATGGGGCGCACAATTGTCCCGTTCAGTGCCCCCTGTTCAAATGTTACGGGGCGCACAGCAATGGGCTCATTTAATCCGTCAACAACCGTCAAATCTGCGTCGCCCAGTGCGGTTAAAAACGCATCACGGTTGGGATCGTTTAATCCATCAGACAGCCAAACCACTTGGCCAACATCTGTATCTTTTATGGCATCCGCCCAAGATAAGTAGTCAGGTTTCCATGCATTAGGCGTTATCACTTGGGCATCCGACAACAACGCATTGCCTGATTGAAATGCAATTTCGCCACGCGGTGCATCAGACAATTTTTGCAATGCGACAGGGCGGTTATCCTGTACTGCCTGGCGCAATATTTCGATCACTTTTGCGCGTCGTGCTTCCCAACTTTGGGCGCTGGCCCAACTGGCGTCCATGACGATCAATAATGGGCCCGTGCCTTTGACCCGCTCTGTTGGATTCAGGATTGGTCCCGCAAATCCAATAATGACCGCCGCCACCGCAATCAAACGCAACAACAGTAACCACCACGGGGTACGGTCGGGTGTGTTTTCGTCGCTTTTTAAGCCCAACAATAATCCAACAGCCGGGAACGCACGGATGATGGGCGCGGGCGGTGTGGCACGCAACAGCCAATATAAAATTGGCAAGCTGAGTAAGCCTAGCAATAACATTGGTGACAGAAAACCGATCATGCACCCGCCTCAAGTGTTTGGTAAATCCACAACAATGTGGGTTGCGCGGGCGTATTGGTTTGATGTTGCGTAAACCGCCATCCTGTATTTCGCGCCAGTGACTGCAGTGCATCACGGCGTTCTGCCAAGCGATCCAAATAAGCTGCGCGCAGGCTGTTGGCGCGGCGCGCCTCGAACGACAGGGTGCCGCGCATACTTTGAAATATGGTGCGGCCTTTGAAGGGAAATGATAATTCTTGTGGGTCAAGGATTTGCACCAAGCTGCCTTGAACGTTCTGATCGGCAACCCGCGAAACCGCGCTGACAACGCCGTCCCAATCACCCAGAAAGTCCGATAAAAAAACAGAACGCGACCCCGTGGCGATTGATTTGTTGATTGGCAAACCATAATCCATGTCCGCCGTATGGGATGTCAGGTGGTTTGCGAACCGAATAATTTGGGCTTCGCCGCTTTTGGGGCGATCAATGTCATCCAAATGCGCAAAACGTTCACCGCCTTTGGCCAACAGAATTGCGCTGGCCATAGCCAATAATTGAGCGCGTTCAGATTTTGATTGGACGGGATTCCCCGCGCGAAATTGCATTGATGCGGATGTATCCACCCAAAAATGAACCGCCTGCGCTGTCTGCCATTCGGTTTGGCGGATGTAATATTGATCCCCCCGTGCGGAACGCCGCCAATCAATGTCGCGCGCACTGTCGCCCACATCGGCGTGACGGTATTGCCAAAATTCTTCGCCTAATCCCGCGCGTCTGCGGCCATGCACGCCCAATGACAACGTTGCCGCCAAATGCCGCGCCGATGCGATCAATGCCGGCATGCCGCCCGCAATTGCTTGTGCATCTGCACGTAAGGCTATGGACGGATTTTGGGTCACGCGGCGGCCGCGCTCCCTGTAACTTTGGCTGTAATATCTGCAATTAATGCACGTAAATCTGCCCCCTGCGCACGCGCCGCAAAGCCCAGCGCCATGCGATGTACCAATACGGGCGCTGCCAATGCGGCCACATCGTCCATGCTTGGCGCCAAGTTGCCCTGCACCAACGCACGCGCACGCACCGCCAACATCAAGGCCTGCGCCGCACGCGGTCCAGGCCCCCAACTGACCAAATCGCGAACTGTATCGCTGGCATTTACGTCATCGGGACGCGCGGAACGTACAATATCCAATATTGCTTCGACCACAGCTTCGCCCACGGGCATCTGACGCACAATGTTTTGCGCCGCGATCAATTCAGCGGCGATTAATACGGGTTTCGCCACGGCCTCAGCTGCACCAGTTGTTGCCTCCAATATCGCACGTTCGGTCGCGCGATCAGGCATGCCGACGTCGATCTGTAACAAAAACCGATCCAGCTGCGCCTCTGGTAAAGGATAGGTTCCCTCTTGCTCGATTGGGTTTTGCGTGGCCAAAACATGAAATGGTGCAGGCAGTTCGAATTCCTGCCCTGCGATGGTCACGCGATGTTCTTGCATCGCTTGTAATAATGCAGATTGTGTACGCGGAGATGCACGGTTGACTTCGTCGGCCATCAACAGCTGACTAAATACCGGCCCTTTGATAAATCGAAAACTGCGCGTGCCATCCGCACCCGATTCCAAAACTTCGGAACCCAAAATATCAGAGGGCATCAAATCGGGCGTAAATTGCACACGTTTCGCATCCAACCCCATCACCACCCCCAGGGTTTCCACCAAACGGGTTTTTGCCAACCCAGGTGCACCAACCAGCAATCCATGCCCACCAGACAACAGAGCAATCATCGCCAATTCGACAACCCGTTCCTGTCCAATCACGCGCATCGCAATCTGTTCCTTGGCATCCGCGAGTTTCGCACCCAATGCGTCAATTTCCTGTGTGAGCTTACTTGTCATGACAAAACCTTTTATACCGCATATAATGTATCCGTATTAAACGCAGTTATCGCAAAGAACACAAATGACAAATCCGCCATCCATGAAAAAAGAAAACACAGACAGCATCGTACAGGCCGTAACCAAGGCCTCGAAAAAGGGTCCACCGCCCGTGCATCTGTGGAATCCCCCATTTTGTGGGGATTTGGACATGCGCATTGCGCGTGATGGCACATGGTTTTATCTGGGAACGCCCATCGGCAGGGCGCCGCTGGTTAAACTGTTTTCGTCGATTATTCGCAAGGACGGCGATGATTACTTTCTGGTGACTCCCGTGGAAAAGGTGGGAATAACAGTCGAGGATGCGCCGTTTGTTGCTAATGATTTCGATGTCGAAAATGCAGGCGATGATCAGGTAATCACCTTTCACACGCACGTTGGCGATATCGCGGTTGCCGGCGACGAAAACCCAATTCGCGTGGTGCGTGATGCGGTAACGGGCGAACCCAGCCCATACGTTTTGATCCGCGCAAACCTAGAAGCATTAATTGATCGCAAGAGCTTTTATCGCCTTGTGGACATCGGCATGACACAAAAACACGATGGCATTGATTGGTTCGGCGTGCGATCCAGCGGTACGTTTTTTCCGATTATACCAGCGTCCGAATTAGAAACTTAATCATGCCACGGGCCATTCACGGCCACGCCCAAATCATCCACACGTTCAAACGTGTGTGCACCGAAATAATCACGCAATCCTTGGATCATGTTTGCTGTGGATTGCCCTGTGCGGCGCATGTTGTGATACCCAAGCGCTCCGTATAATGCAGGCACTTGTTGGCCATGAGACAGAGCTGCGACAATAACCTTTTGCAGGTCTGGCATTGTGTCCTTAAGGCGTTGCTGGAAAATCGGAGACAGCGCCAAATTGGCCGAACCACCGCCATCAAACACATCAGAAATTTCATCCAAGAACACCGACCGAATGATACAACCAGCACGCCAAACTCGCGCAATCGCGGCCAAATCAAAGTTCCACTCAAATTCATCTGATGCACGTTTCAAAACCTCAAAACCTTGAACATAGGCGCAAACTTTGGCCGCGATCATCGCTTTTTCCAACGCATCAATCGCCGCCTTTCGCGTGCCCAACGCACCAATCATTAATTCAGGCGATGCCCCGAACGCCGCCTGCATCTCGAGGCGGCTTTCCTTGGCCGCCGAAATATTACGTGCCTCAACAGCTGCCATCATCAGGCTGGCAGGGGTGCCCAAATGCAGCGCCTCGATTACCGACCAACGCCCAGTTCCCTTTTGCCCTGCTTTGTCCAAAATAATATCTAATACAGCGCCGCCCGTTTTGGGATCAACCGCTGCCGCAACCTCGCCCGCGATTTCGATCAAGTAGGAATTCAACGGCCCCTTCATCCAGCCCTTAAACACATCCGCAATTTCGGCCGCATTCATCCCCAAACCATCGCGCATAATGCCATAGGTTTCCGCAATCTGTTGCATGTCGCCGTATTCGATACCGTTGTGGATCATTTTGATGAAATGACCCGAACCACCCGGCCCAAACCAGTCACAACATGGCTCGCCCTCAAATTTGGCCGACGCGTCTTGTAATGGTGCCTTTACCCTTGCCCAGCTGGCTTGTGAACCGCCTGCCATAATGGATGGACCTTTACGCGCACCCTCGGCACCGCCTGAAATACCCATACCTAAAAACTGCAGGCCGACAGCCTCTAATTTCGCCACGCGAGCCTCGGTGTTTTTGTAATTCGAGTTACCTAAATCCGCGATCAAGTCGTCCTTGTCCAGCAACGGAATCAACATATCAATCACACTGTCCAACGGTTTTCCCGATGGCACCAACACCAAGATCGCGCGCGGCTTGGGCAGGCTGTCAACCAAGGCTTGGGCGTCTTCGCAGATGATCAAATCACCCTTCAAATCCTTACCTTCGTCAACAACCGCCTGCATTTTCGCCAGTGTGCGATCCAGCATCGACACTGAATGCCCATTTTCGGCCAAATTTTGGGCAAATGCTGCGCCCATCACGCCAATACCGATCAATCCTAGGTGTGCCATGCTAATCTCCTATTCCTACTTAATAAAATTATTTCGACTAATGCGCCTCTGCCCAATTGTCCCCAACGCCCGCATCCACAATCAGCGGCACGTCCAATTTAACCACTGGCTCACAGGCGTTTTCCATCACGCGACGCACCACGTTTGTGGTTTCTTTAACAGCGTCTTTGGGGACTTCGAAAATCAATTCATCGTGTACTTGTAACAACATTTTCGCCGGCAAATGCGCCGTTGCATCAGGCATTTGGATCATCGCACGGCGAATAACATCCGCCGCGGTTCCTTGGATCGGCGCATTGATCGCCGCCCGTTTGGCAAAACCCGCTTGCGGTCCCTTGGCATTGATTTCGCTGGTATGAATTTTACGTCCAAACAAGGTCTGCACAAACCCATTTTCCTTTGCGAATTCAACGGTTTGATCCATATAAGTACGGATACCTGGGAACCGTTCAAAATAGGTGTCAATAAACGCCTGCGCCTCTTTACGCGGAATGCGTAAATTACGCGCTAACCCAAAACCACTGATCCCATAAATCACACCAAAGTTAATCGCTTTGGCTTGTCGTCTGATCATCGGGTCCATGTTTTCCAGCGGCACATTGAACATCTGTGACGCAGTCAGCGCGTGAATATCCTGACCCTCGTGAAACGCCTGTTTTAACGCATCAATTTTCGCGATATGCGCCAAAATGCGCAGCTCGATTTGACTGTAATCCAATGACAATAAAACATTACCCTCGTCAGCGATAAACGCCTCGCGAATTTTGCGCCCCGCATCAGATCGCACAGGAATATTTTGCAAGTTGGGATCAGTCGAAGCCAACCGTCCCGTCGACGCCCCCGAAATCACATACGACGTATGCACCCGTCCCGTATCAGGATTGATATGGGTTTGCAGCGCATCGGTGTACGTGCTCTTCAACTTTGACATCTGTCGCCAATCCAGAACCTTGCTGGGCAATTCATGCCCCTCTGCGGCCAAATCCTCTAGGATATCAACGCCCGTGCTATAGGCTCCCGTTTTACCCGTTTTACCACCGGGCAATTCCAACTTATCAAACAGAATTTCACCCAACTGTTTTGGTGAACCGACATTAAATGATTGCCCCGCCAGTGCATGAATTTCTGCCTCTAAACCTGCCATGGATTGCGCGAAATTATTTGACATCCGACTTAACGTATCGCGATCAACCTTGATGCCTGTCATTTCCATTTTGGCCAAAACAGGGATCAATGGACGCTCTAGCGTTTCATAAACCTGTGTCACGCCAACACTGTGCAACTGTGGTTTAAACATCTGCCACAATCGCAGGGTAATATCCGCATCCTCTGCCGCATATTTCACGGCATCATCAATCGGAACCTTGTCAAACGTGATTGCTGATTTTCCCGTTCCCAACACAGATTTAATGCTGATCGGCTCGTGTTCCAAATACCGGTTCGACAGGTAATCCATGCCGTGATTATGTTTGCCGCCATTCAGTGCATAGGACAGCAACATTGTGTCATCCACCGGCGCAATTGCCACGTCGTATCGCGCCAAAATCTTGGCGTCGTATTTCATATTTTGACCAATTTTCATGATCGATGGGTCTTGCAACATGGGACGCAAAATCGCTAACGCTTCGTCCAATGGCATCTGCCCCTCGGCCAGTGCCGCACCACCAAACAAATCACCTTCGCCGTCTTTGTGCGTCAGGGGAATATAACAGGCCTCGCCCGCCTTAACTGACAGACAAATACCAACCAGATCGACGATCATCTCGTTTAGACCTGTGGTTTCCGTATCAACAGCAACATACCCACAGTCATAAATTTTCTGAACCCAAATTTTCAGCGCATCTGCGTCCCGCACGCATTCGTATTTGTCCGCGTCAAACGGAACCTGTGCGACTGCACCCCGTTCGGGGGCGCTCGATGCGCCTTGGGGCGCGTCTATCACTGGGGCTTCAACACCCAACTTGTTGGCGATCCGCGCGGACATTGTGCGGAATTCCATTTTGCCAAGGAAACTCAAAACCGTATCAGGATCAGGGTCTTTCACCTCAAAATCGGTAAATTTAAAATCCATTTCCATGTCGGCCTTCAGGGTCACCAATTCACGGCTGACCCGAATTTGATCCGCATTATCAATCAATGCTTGGCGACGCTTGGGCTGTTTAATCTCGCCCGCTCGTTCCAACAAACCGTCCAGATCGCCGTATTCGTTAATCAACAACGCCGCCGTTTTAATCCCAATTCCGGGTGCGCCTGGAACATTATCCACGCTGTCGCCTGCCAATGATTGCACATCAATCACCCGCTCTGGGCCAACGCCAAATTTTTCCTCGACCTGTTCAATGCCAATGCGTTTGTTTTTCATAGCGTCAAACATTTCAACACCACCGCCAACCAATTGCATCAAATCTTTGTCAGACGACACAATGGTAACTCGTGCACCAGCATTACGTGCCTGTACGGCCAAGGTCGCGATAATATCATCCGCCTCGAACCCAACCTCTTCGATGCAAGCAATCCCAAACGCGCGTGTTGCATCGCGGGTCAACGGGAATTGTGGCACCAAATCTTCGGGTGCGGGGGGGCGGTTCATTTTGTATGCGGGGTACAGGTCTGATCGGAATGTTTTGCCCTTGGCATCGAACACTACAACCATGTGTGTGGGCGCATCCGATCCCTTTTGATCCTCGACCATTTTGAACAGCATGTTGCAAAAACCACTGACCGCACCCACCGGCAATCCATCAGATTTGCGCGTTAATGGTGGTAAAGCGTGATACGCGCGGAAAATAAATCCAGAGCCGTCGATCAAATGAATGTGGTGGCCCTTGCCGATGGACATCGGCCTAATGCTCCGCGTCCGCGCCGTCTATCAGCACAAATTTGCAATCGCAATACGGGCATTCAACCCAGCCATGTTCGCCCGGTATTTGCAACCAAACCCGTGGATGTCCACCTTCTCCGCCATCACAGGCCACACGGGATGTTGTCACTTCTTTGACTTCTTTTGGCTCTTTGCTCATCGGACTTCCTTTAAAACGTTTATTACTGTTATCGCGCTAACTGAACGCTCGCAATGATTAAGGTTGGATCATGCGACCCGCTGAACGCCCACCCAAGATATGCACATGCAAATGTGGTACATCCTGAACGCCATTTTCACCACTGTTGGCAATCATACGAAACCCATCGCCGGCATCTATTGAAACACCGATCATATCACAAACCTGCCCAATTGCGCGGGTATAGCCAACAATCTCTGCGTCCGTCGCCTCTTTGGCAAAATGATCAAAGCTGACGTAGGGGCCTTTGGGAATGACCAGAACGTGTTGCGGGCGTTGCGGTGCAATATCGCGAAATGCCAATGCATGTTCAGTTTCCAAAACCGTGTCATTTGGAATGTCCCCGCGAAGGATTTTAGCGAAGATATTTTGGCCGTCGTATGCGTATGACATGATTGCTCCCGTTGAATTCCTCTGAACTGTAATGCCCATGGACGCCCGTGAAAACCACTTTGACATGTTTTTATGCACGCCACTGGCAAATTCGCCGATTTCCAATTATGAAGGCCCTAAGATTAAAAATTTTCGAGGTCGCAATGGGTTTTCCAGGCACATGGGTCACGCCCAGTAAATCGGTGGCATATCGCGTCATTCCCAAATGCGCCTGTTCGACCATCGGTCAAATCCTGTATTATTCCGATCACGGCACCTATTTTGACGGCGACATTCATGACGCCCAAACAGGTATGCTAAAATGGAACCAAGAGGGTGCACGTGATACGATTTCCGCCGTCGTCAAAAACCCCGACATCCCTACATTCACCTGTGTGCGCAATCCGTACCCACGTATTTTATCGTCCTTTTTCGACAAAATCTGTGGCATTCAGCGCAATGGCAATCGGTATCGTGGCAACCTTGTTCCCCGCCTGACCAAACAGTACGGGATTGATATTGAGGGCGATTTTGACCAAATCAAATCCTTCCGCCGTTTTCTGTTATTCGCACGCGACACCATCAAATTTCGCCGCCCCATGGAACCCGATATTCATTGGTCAGCCATGGCAGGCCATGCATCCACATTAGTGGTTAACGGTGGTCATTACGACGCCATCGTCACTGTTGAAAATTTCAAGCAGGATATGAAATCCGTCATGTCACACATTGACGCCGTACATGCGTTGGACATCGACACCATGCCGCGTTTCAACGAGAGCGAGGGCCATGGCCCCAAACGCGCCCATCCAGTGGCTGATTATTTCGACGATCTATCCATGCACCTGATGCATGAAATTTATGCGCGTGATTTTGCAACATTCAATTACGATTGGCACGATCCCAGCCGATCCGCGCCAATAGGCGAAATCGATCTGGATAAGGTTCAGGCGATGTTAGGGGACTAACTAAAGCCCCTGTGATTTAAACAGCGCATTCAAATCAGCGGCTGGTCGTGCGCCCATGTGCGAAATCACTTCGCCCGCCGCAATACACCCCATGCGCCCACATGTGCGCAAATCTTTGCCCTGTGCCATGCCGGCCAAAAATCCAGAAGCAAATAAATCGCCTGCACCCGTGGCGTCAACCAAATCGACCGCATCGGTTTCCACATGAATAATTTGACCACCATGCGCGATATACGCGCCCTTTGCGCTCGCGGTGCAAACCAGTGTGTCGACATATTGCGCACCATTGGTGATGGACGCTTGCAATGTGTCACCTGAATACATCGCCATGACTTCGTGTTCGTTGCAGAACAACATGTCGATGTGATTGGCGATCAAATCGCGAAATGCCGCGCGGTGGCGGTCAACACAGAACGGGTCGGACAGGCTGATGGATGATTGCCCACCTGCCGCGTTGCACAATTCAACCGCGCGGATGAATGCCGCTTGGCTCTCTGGGCGGTCAAACAAATAACCCTCTAAATACAGCCACTTGGTATCCGCCATCAATGCGGGATCAATATCTGTGGGCGACAGTTGGTTCGCCACGCCCAAATATGTATTCATCGAACGCTCGCCATCGGGGGACACCAAAATCATACTGCGCCCTGTTTCATCATCATGCGTCGCATCAACCATCGGTGTGTCAAAATCCGCACCCTGTGCGCGGATGTCATGGGCAAAGACACGCCCCAACTGATCGTCTTTCACTTTGCCAACGAACGCCGATTTAATCCCCAGCGTTGCCAGCCCAGAAATCGTATTCGCCGCCGACCCACCCGATATCTCTGTTCCCGCCGCCATCGCGCCGTACAATTCGGCGGCGCGTGCGGTATCAATCAATTGCATGATGCCCTTTTCGATACCATGGTCCTCCAAGAACGCATCGTCACATTTCGCCAATACGTCCACAATCGCATTGCCAATTCCGACAACATCATAGGTTTTATCCATTCGTTTTTTCCTCGAACTCACATAAATCTTCGATAATGCAATTGGCGCAAACGGGTTTGCGGGCCTTGCAGGTGTAACGCCCATGCAGGATCATCCAGTGGTGGGCGTGGTGTTGAAATTCTGCGGGGATATGATCCTCGATTGCGCGTTCAACCGCGACGACATCCTTGCCTTTGGCCACACCAGTGCGATTGCCAAACCGCAGGATATGCGTATCAACCGCCTGTGTAGGTTGTTTAAACCACATGTTCAAAACCACATTCGCGGTCTTGCGCCCTACTCCTGGTAAACTTTCAAGCGCGGCACGCGATGATGGGACAATACTGTCGTAATCATCCACCAAAATCTGGCTCATTTTCATCACGTTCTTCGCCTTTTGGCGGAACAGCCCGATGGTTTTGATGTGATCCGTCACACCCTCCAGACCCAGCGCCAACATTTTTTCGGGGGTATCCGCCACCCTAAACAATTCCGCTGTCGCCTTGTTCACACCCACATCCGTGGCCTGCGCGGACAAGGCAACTGCCACAACCAACGTATAAGCATTCACATGATCCAACTCGCCCTTTGGCTCTGGTTCATGCGCGCGAAAACGGCGGAACATTTCGTATATGGTATGATAATCAAGTTGCGCTGGCATATTCCCGTTGTGCCATGCAGGCCACCCATTGCCAAGCCACCAAATGCGCAAGTTTCGGGTGGCGTGATCCACAAAACCCCGCCAATATGAATTCATGACAAACGACCCGTACCATTACAGCGTCATTGCCCGCGCAATCGACCACATCCATGAAACCCAAAACCAACACCCCAAGTTGGAAGAGGTGGCATCCGCTGTTGGCCTGTCTCCAGCTCATTTCCAACGGGTGTTTTCTCAGTGGGCCGGCGTTAGCCCAAAAAAATACCAACAATACCTGTCCCTTGATCTGGCGAAATCCATGTTGCGCGATCATTTTACTGTGCTGGACACCACCCATGAAACAGGCCTGTCCAGCACCGGTCGCCTGCACGATATGTTTCTGACATGGGAGGCGATGTCACCGGGCGAGTATGCAAGCAAAGGTACAGGGCTGACGATCAGTTTTGGTTGGCACAACAGCCCCTATGGGCAGATGTTGATCATGGCAACGGGGCGCGGAATTTGCGGTTTGGCATTCAGCGATGATTGCGGCCCTGATGTCGCGATGGCGGATATGACATTACGCTGGCCAAATGCCACATTCATCGAAAATGATGCGCTCACCGCGCCGCTGGCCGCCGCAATCCTTGGCAATGGCGACACCGCCAACATCCACATGATCGGCGCGCCGTTTCAGATCAAAGTGTGGGAAGCATTATTAAGAATTCCATCGGGAACCGTGACGACATACAGTGAAATCGCTGGCCACATTGGCAACCCTAACGCCGTGCGTGCGGTGGGCACAGCCGTGGGTCGTAACCCCGTTTCATGGCTAATTCCATGTCACCGTGCCCTGCGTAAATCGGGTGGTTTGGGCGGTTATCATTGGGGTTTGCCCGTAAAACGCGCCCTTTTAATGCGCGAAGCCTTGCGCAAACAGGCATAATTTACGGCGCTTTATCGCCTTTGGTCATTTTTTTCGCGCTGCCACTTGTATTACCGCCCGAAAATGAATTTCTATAGAAAGAGGCAAACATAAGGACAAAATCAATGTTTAACCTAGTAAAACCAACAATTATCCTGACAGTCGGCGCATTCACATTGGCGGCCTGTACAGAAGATCCCGACAAAACCAAAAAAGGCGCGGCCATTGGTGCGGCGGCTGGCCTGATTTCAGGCATTTTAACAGGCGATGACAGCAACGGTAAAATCAAACGCACCCTCGCAGGTGCCGCAATCGGCGCTGCCATTGGCAACCAATTAGACAAACAAGAAGAAGAGCTGCGTGCCGATTTGGGTGGCAGTGGCGCAGTGATTACAAACACTGGTGATCGGCTGATTGTTACCTTGCCCGAAGCCATCACATTCGATACCGCCAGCGCATCCGTTCGCCCATCATTGGCGGGATCCTTGGTGCGTCTGGCCGACAGCCTAAACAAATACCCCGACACAGACATCGATGTCATCGGCCACACCGACAGCGTGGGCGACAACAGCTATAACCAAGGCCTGTCAAACCGTCGCGCTGATTCCGTCAGCACAATCTTGATCAACAATGGTGTATCAAGTGGACGAATTCGATCGTATGGACGCGGCGAAGATCAGCCCATCGCATCCAATGACACGTTCAGCGGCCGCGCCGCAAACCGCCGTGTCGAAGTGATTATCACACCGTCAAGCTAGGTTTAATCCAACTGCTTGCACAGCCTCCGTATTGGTCATATAATTTGACCAATACGGAGGCTCTATGCCCTTTCAAAAGATTCAAACCGACCGCATCGCCGACAGTGTCGTGATGCAAATCGAACAATTAATCCTGCGCGGCATCCTGCGCGGCGGCGAACGCTTGCCGTCAGAACGCGATTTGGCAGAACGATTGGGCGTGTCGCGCCCATCCGTGCGCGAGGCGATTGCAACCCTTCAAGAGAAGGGGCTGTTAACGACCAAGGCCAGCGCAGGGATTTTTGTGGCTGACCTGTTGGGCAATGCATTCACAGCGCCGCTAACAGATTTGTTTTCCACTCACGACGAAGCGGTTTTTGATTACATTTCATTTCGCCGTGATTTGGAAGGCATGGCCGCCGAACGTGCCGCGACGCATGGATCAGAAACCGACCTGAAAATCATCCAAACCATCATGGATAAAATGGAACAGACCCACGGCGACGAAAATCCCATGGCAGAGGCGGCGCTGGACGCCGAATTCCATATGGCCATCATCGAGGCATCGCATAACGTTTTCTTGCTTCATATGGTTCGTTCCATGTTCGATATGTTGAAAAAGGGCGTGTTCTATAACCGCCAAGTCATGTTCAATCAGCACAGTACCCGCGAGGCGTTATTGGATCAACACCGCACTATCTGCGCCGCTATCCAATCGCGTAACGCTACCGCCGCTCGCGCCGCAGTTGGCGATCACATGACATTTATTGAAACATGTATGCAGGATGCGAAAAAGGCGCAGGCGAATGAAGAAATCGCCAAACTTCGGTTGGACCACACGGTTGGTGGGTAACTGCTGAACTACAAAAATTACAGCGAAATCATTGCACTCAACACATACAGACACGGACTTACACTGGCGCGGCGTCCTGTGGCCTTGTTCCCTGTCTGGTTTCCTTTTATCAAGTACCACAAAACCCATAATATCGGAGTTCAAGCAAATGCCGCATGCAGACCTTAAATTTTCAAATGATCTAAATTTGGACGCCGTGGCTCTGTTGCGCGCCATTGAACAAATCATCCAACAACACGACGCAGGTTCCGGTGAATGCAAGGGGCGCGCCCATCCCGCAACCCATTTCAACCACACCCATTGCCTGCTGGATATTTCAATGCTGACCAAGCCACATCGGGATTCCAAATTCACACAATCATTGCTGAATGATCTTAAAAGCGAAATGGAACGCCACCTCGCTCAACCTTGCCACCTGTCATTGGGCATTCATTACTCGGACGACAATTATATCACATCCAAGCATGAGCCCTCTGACCGATAACAGCAAACTGGCCTAAACCGCTCCACGCAACGATGCAAAATGCGCATCCCAACCTGCGTCCAGTCCGCCCAGCAATCCCATGCCCGCCGCACCAACGCCTGTGTGGCGCAATGTGATCCGCGTGCCACCGTCCAATTCATCCAATGTCCAATGCACCTGTGTTTCCAAATCGGGTGCTGGTGTGATGCTGAACGAATATGCCAACTCGCGATGTGGCGTCATCACCGACACAGACCCCCAGCACATTTTGTTGCCACTGTCGGTGCCATACAAAACGTACTCCTCGCCTGCCTTCAGCGGTGTTTTGGGCGCGTGAAACCATTTCGCTAATTTGTCAGGTTCGGTCAAATACCCCCATGCGGTTTTGACATCCACAGGCAAGAATACTGTTTTAATTATCTCTGAATTCTTCATTTTATATCTTCCTCTACAAGGGCCTTAAGTGCGCCCAGTTTATCGTCCCAAAATTGATCGAAATACGTGACCCAATCGGCCACAGCATTGAACCCGTCTTTGTTCAACGTATTAATGCGCTCGCGCCCGCTAGGGGTCACATTTATCAATCGCCCTTCTTCCAAAATTTTCATATGTTTCTTTACGCCCGCGCGGGTCATATCGAAATGCCCTGCCACCTGCGCAATTGTTAAATCTTGCATGGCCAGCAACCCCAAAATTTGTTGTCGGGTCGGATCGCCCAATGCTTTGAATGTCTGTGTTGGTATTTGCATGTTACCTCCTGCACCAACATGATACCAAAAGGTATCATATGTCAACAGCCAAAATAAAACCCCGCAGGCATGACCGACGGGGTTTTAGTATTCTTATAAAGCCAGCCTAGTGCAGTTTGGCACCAACATCGCTGATTGCTGCGTCGATTAAATCGCCCGCTTCTTTAGCTTTCATGCCACTGGCAATCACATCCTGTGCAGCAGAAATTGCAACAGATACGGCGGTATCCTTCACTTCTTTCACGGCTGCCGCTTGTGCGGATGCGATTTGGTCTTCGGCGGCTATAAGGCGGCGTTTGATTGACGCTTTCAGCTCTTCTTTGGCTAAAACGGCCGCTGCTTTTGCCTCATTTTTGGCGTGCGCAACGATATCATCCGCTTTGCTTTGAACTTCTTTTTGTTTGCGTTCGTATTCGGCCAAAATGCTTTGCGCTTCTTCGCGCAATGAACGTGCTTCGTCCAGATCACTTTGAATACCCACTGAACGTTCGTCCAAGTGGCCATTAATTATTGACGGCACCTTGAAATAAAACAGGATTCCGATGAACAATATGAACGCCAAGACCACAACAAAGTCGGTGTTGTTCATGCTAAAGAATGGGCCAGGTGCGGCCAAAACTGGGCTTGCTGACAAGGCAAACAATGTTGTTAAAATAACGCGCATTTGATTACCCTTTCATGATCGCAGCAACCGCTGCTTTGATTGTTTTCGCATCACCAGAACCGGGCATAATCGCTTTTACGATGTCTGCGGCGGCGGTGTTTGCAACGGCTTGAACAGACTTGGCTGCACTGTCGCGAATGTCCGCGATTGCTTTTTCCGATTCTGCGGCCTTGGCTGCAATTTCTGCGTCTGCTTTGGCGATTGCTTTATCCAAATCTTTCTGGATGTCTGCCTTCGCTTCGGCCACGATTTCATGCGCTTGCGCACGGGCATCTGCTAATGCTTGGTTATAAGCATTTTCAGCGTCCACACTTGCACGCTTCATCTCTTCGGCTTTGTCCAAATCGCGTTGTATCGCGCCCTGACGTTCGGCCAAAACAGTTGCAATGCGCGGCAATGCTACGCGGCTAAGAATTAAATACAGGACAACAAGCGTTACAACCAACCAAAAAATTTGGTTAGGAAACGTCGAAAAATCCAGCTGTGGCATGCCCGGTGCAGATTTTGCAGCAGCGGCGGCGCCAGTTGATGTTTCAGCCATTTTGCTCTCCAATTGGGAAAACGAACGCGGCGAACCGCGCCCGTATATCAATTAGCATGGGAATAAACCCATGCGCTCGTTATTTGCTTAAACAGCAAACATCAGTAGCAATGCTACTAGGAACGAGAAGATACCCAATGCTTCGGCAAACGCGATGCCGATGAACAATGTTGCAGTTTGTGCACCAGCCGCTGCTGGGTTACGAAGTGCGCCTGACAGGAAACTACCTGCTACATTGCCCACACCGATACCTGCACCGCCCATACCAATACTGGCCAAGCCAGCACCAATGTATTGACCCATTTCTGCGATATTACCTTCCATGACGATTTCTCCTTTTGATGGAATAGATAGATTAGTTGTTACAAACGTTAGTGACCGGGATGCAAAGCATCGTTCAGATACACACACGTTAGAATAGTGAAAACATACGCTTGGATAGCGGCAACCAGTACCTCCAGCCCGAAAACTGCTGTGATTGAAACGATCGGCAGTGCCGCCCAAATTCCCAATGCACCTGCGAAACCTGCGAATACTTTGATCACCGCGTGACCGGCCATAACATTACCCGCAAGACGAATAGAGTGGCTGACAGGGCGTACAAAATATGAAATCAATTCAATTATGGCCAACACGGGACGCAACGCCAAAGGCGCCGATGAAACCCAAAACAGTCCCAAAAATTTGGTGCCGTTTCTGTAAAAGCCAAGGAATGTCACAGACAAGAAAACCGCCAGCGCCAAAGAAACCGTTACAGCAAAATGCGTTGTTGGCGTGAATGACATGGGCAACAGGCCCAAGAAATTTGAAAACAAGATGAACGTAAACAAGGTGAAGATGTAGGGGAAGAATTTCAAACCTTCTTTGCCGGCAACATCTTCGATCATTTTATAAACGAAGCCATACATCATTTCAGCGATGCTTTGTGTACGTGAAGGCACAATCGCGCGTTTGCGCGTGCCAACGACCAACAACAAGATAACAGACAAAACCGCCAGCCCCATCCACAACGACGCATTGGTAAAACTGTACCAATGGATGACGTCGCCGCCGAACAGGTTCGAGATTTCGAACTGATCCATCGGCTTGATGTTAAACTCAACAGCTTTTTCTTCTACGGCCACGTGTCTATTCCTTCTGCTCTAACGACTAATCTTCGTCGTCGTACATGTCTTTGTCACCAACGGGCAGATCGTCCCCCATCGTCGTATTCTTGCGTTGGACTTCCTCTGCGGTGCGCATCATCGTGCGAACCCCCGCGGCAAAGCCCAACATCGTAAATATAATCAGGAGCCACGGCACTGTGCCAAACAAGGTATCCAAACCATATCCAATCCCGAATCCCATGAGTATACCCACAACCAATTCGGTCACCATCCGCCAACCCAATTGCGCACCAGAGTAGTGGCTCTCATGCGCCGGCGCCTTTACAGGTGCACTACGCTTGGCATCCAACTTCTCTTTCAGTGCATTCAGACGTTTCGGGTCGATTGGATCAGCCATAAAAACGAACCTTTGTACACAGGCGGGAACAGTTGTGGTGGTAATACGGCGCAGGCGGTTCAGAGTCAACGAATATGCTAAAGGTGATTATTACTATAACCTACTGTTTTAAAAAGAATAAATATTTTGATGCGCTCAACTGAACTAAGGCTTCGAACAGTGTGTACCACAATTCAGCATAATTCTCTCATTCAACCATTTGGTTAAAAGTAATTTGGAAACGATCGAAAATCGATTATACTTACGATATGAACAAAACAGTCAATATTATCGCTACCGTCCTTACCATAACAACTGCACAATCAGTCGTGGCCGATCACATACAATACTCCCCGTCGGAAACACCCTATCCGCTTGGACAGGGTGTCGCGGCGCTCAGCAATGATTGTGACAAAGCAAGCGCGCATCCCTACGATCCCATGCGAACGGAATTCAGTGGTGTAAAATTCAGCGACATAAACCCCGACTTGGCCGAAAAAGCATGCAAGGAATGGGCAAACGTTGTCATCCAAAAATACAAAAATAAAAAACCCACCACATGGCAGGATAAACGCGAAGTGCGGGCAATCTATCAGATGTCGCGCGTCATCTCAAAACAAGGGGATGATGCCGCTGCCCTAAAATACAACGAGCTTGCTGACGATTTGGGCTATCCATACGCCAGCCACTATTTATATCTCGCGTACGAAAACGGTTGGGGCACTGACAAAGACGCCGCCAAAGCCACTTTATATTTAGAAAAATCACTGTCGCAGAATATTCCCGCCGCATTTTTAGCACGCGCAGAATTGGAACTGCAAAAAACATCGCCTGACTTCACTCAAGCGCGAAACGATCTATATCAAGCCCGCAAAGGCGGGCTCCCCCTGATGTTGCCATGGGCCAGGTTTCACGAAAAATTCGGTGAAACCATTTTACGCTCAAGTGGCGAAATCCTCCGCGAAGATCCAGCCTGTTTTGTGAAAGAATGTGGTGATAAAATTTCAGATCTATCTGAACGCGAACTGACGTTGTCATTTCCATACGACGGGCTTCGTAATTATCAAACCGAACTTGCAGCGGCAGTCGAATTTGTCGAAGATTACCTGATGAACCACGATGATGCCTTTGCAAACAAATTTCACAAACGCCTCAGCATCCAACTGGATTCTGTAAAACGCGCAGCCGAATTCAACTTCAAAATGTTAACACCATAATCTGCTAATTATTACGATACGTCCTACGGGGTGACAGCGCTAAAATTTCCTGTAACACTCGCCCTAACCAAAGGCGCATTAATCATGGCAAAACCCACTCCACAACAGGCATCCTTCACCGAGCTCACCCCTTTGTGCAAAGCATTGGGAATGATCGTCACCGACGTCGGAGTTGGAACGGCGACATTCACAATGCCGTATAACCCCGCCTTGATCGGCGATCCTGACACTGGGGTTATTCACGGCGGGCCTGTTTCGGTACTTCTGGACAGCGTCAGCGGCTTGGCCGTTATCGCGCATCCTGACAACACCGCCATGACCGCCACCATTGATTTGCGCATCGACTATATGCGCCCATCCCCCGCGGGTCAGGATTTAACCGCCCACGCCGAAGTTTACCACACCACCCGTACGGTCGCCTTTATCCGTGCGTCCGCTTGGGCGGATGATGAAACAAAACCCGTCGCACAGGCCACAGGTGCCTTTGTCTTCGCCAAGAAAGCCGCGTCATGAATGCCAAAACCGAACCCGTCCAAAACATCAAACGCCGCCGCGATGGCGTATTAAATGCCTATGCAGGCAGGGTGCCATTTTTCAAATACCTTGGCATCACATTCGAACGTAAGGGCGATGAATTAACGGGTGTGCTGACCTACGATCCAAAACTGATCGGCAACGCGGTGGTATCGCGTCTGCACGGCGGGGGTACCTCGGCGTTTTTAGAAAGCACAGCAACAATCACATTGGGTTGGAAAACGATCTGGGATGCCATGGAATCTGGCGAATTCGATATCGAGGCGGATGTAATCAAACTGCCACCATTACCTAAAACCATTTCCATCACCACGGATTACCTGCGCCCGGGGTTGCCGCGCGACGCCTATGCGCGCGCCACCATTACACGTGCAGGTCGGCGCTATGCATCCGTCCAAGTCGACGCATGGCAGGATCACCGCGACGTCCTGTTCGCGCAATCGACCTTGCATTTCCTGATGCCAGATGCCTAACTTTACTTTGTAAAAATATTCGAAACCTAACGCTGCAAAAATCCATCAATCCGCGATAATGCACGCTCGATATTCTCAACCGAATTCGCATAGGACAGACGGATGTAACCCTCGCCCAGCGTTCCAAAATCAGGGCCACCAATGGTCGCAACACCGGTTTCTTCCAACAGGTTACTCGCTAACACTTTGGCCTTAAATCCTGTCTCAACAATGTTGGGAAACGCATAAAACGCCCCCTTGGGTCGGGCACAGGAAATTCCTTCAATCGCGTTCAATCCGTCCACCACAACACCGCGCCGTTTGTCAAATTCCGCGACCATTTCCGCCACACAATCCTGTGGCCCCGTCAATGCCGCCAACCCCGCCCATTGCGCGGGCGCATTTACACACGACCACGCATTGATCGCCAACTTGCGCACATGGTCCACTAACCCATCAGGCCAAACCGCATAACCCATCCGCCAGCCCGTCATGGCATAGGTTTTTGACCACCCATCCAAAACAATCAAACGCTCGCGAATTTCGGGATATGACAACAAGGAAACATGCACCGCACCGTCATATGTCATCTGCCCATAAATCTCGTCCGACAGGATCGCCACATCGGGATGCGCCCCCATGCCCGCCACCAACGCATCAATCTCACACTTGGGCGTCACACCGCCACAGGGATTCGCAGGTGAATTCAAAATCATCAACGCCGTTTTCGCATTGACCAAATTCAATGTCTCTGCCGCATCGAACGCAAACCCGTTTTCCTCTCGGATGGGAATGGGCACGGGCGTCGCCCCCGTAAATTCGATCATCGAGCGATAGATAGGAAAACCTGGATCAGGATACATAATTTCCACCCCAGGGCGTCCAAACATCATGATCGCCAAATACATTGTCACCTTACCACCGGGCACAATCATTATATTATCTGGCGATACTTCCACACCTAAACGCCGCTCAATATCGCCGCAAACACCCTCGCGTAATTCAACAATTCCGCGCGCATCCGTATACCCATGCGCCCCATCGCGCAGCGCCTTTACCGCCGCTTCGACAATATGCTCAGGCGTCGTAAAATCCGGCTGACCAATGCCAAGATTGATCACATCCATCCCACCTGCCGCCAACGCTTGCGCGCGCGCCAAAACGGTAAAGGCATTTTCTTCGCCGATCCGCGACAATCCATCAATAACGTTCAAAGTCATATCTCCACTTTCCAAATCTACCAATCGCGCGGCCTACGACCCTCGCTAGGTTAACCGCCTAACCTGCGACGAAATCTTATCTAACAAAACCTGTTTGCGCTTATCATCCACGAATGACGCCACCACAGAATTCTGCGCCAACTTAATCACGTCGCCCGCATCCAAACCAAGCGCATCCGCAACCGCCTTATAATTCTCGTTCACATACCCACCAAAATACGATGGATCATCCGAATTCACTGTCGCCACTAACCCCGCATCCAGCGCACGTTTAATCGGGTGCAGCTTCAAATCCGCAATCCCTTTCAGGCGCAAATTCGACAACGGACACATCGTCAATGGCACCTTGTCGCGCACCATCCGCGCAATAAGTGCAGGATCATCAAACGCGCGGTTGCCATGATCCACGCGGCTAACCTGCAAATCATCCAATGCAGTGGTGACATAGGCCGCTGGCCCCTCTTCTCCCGCATGTGCCACGGTCTTAAACCCTGCATCCCGCGCCGCCGCGAACACACGGCTAAACAATTCAGGTGGACGCCCTGCCTCTGAACTATCTAACCCAACCGCGTAAATATGGCCCTTGTGTTTGCACGCACATTCCAATGCCCCAAACGCATCTTCCTCGTCCAAATGGCGCAAAAAACACATAATCAATTTCGATGTCATATCCATCGACCGGCCTGCCTCTTCCAACGCGGATGTAATCCCACCCAACACCACATCAAACGCAATCCCACGTTCCATGTGCGCTTGTGGATCAAAGAAAATTTCGACGTGCCGCACGCCCTGCCCGTGAACTTTTTCCAAATAGGCCATGGTCAATTCGTAAAAGTCGCGCTCATGGATCAACACCGACATGCCTTGGTAATACAAATCCAAAAAATCCTGAAGGTTCGAAAAATCATACGCCGCCGCAATGTCATCTACATTGTCATACGCCAACGCCACCCCATTACGTTTCGCCAATGCCAACATCATCTCTGGCTCCAACGTGCCCTCGATGTGCAAATGTAACTCTGCCTTGGGCAAGACATCAATCAAACCATGTAAATCCATATGCGTTCTCCTATCAACCGACACTCACCCGATCGACGCGAAAGTTCAACCCAACAGTTGACCTTTCGCACGTAAAAAAGATACTGCATCCTATGAGCCAAGACCTTGATTATATCTTCGCCGCTTTGGGCGACCCGACGCGGCGCGAAATTCTGGTGATGCTGCTCGAGGATGATATGGCCGTCACCGATGTGGCCGAACCCTTCGAAATGTCACTGGCTGCAATTTCCAAACACCTTCAAATCCTGACCCGCGCAGGATTGATCGCACAGGAAAAACGTGGCCGCGTGAAATGGTGTAAATTGCAAACCCACGCCATGCGCAATGCCGCCATTTGGATGGAGAGTTTCGGCCAAATTAATCCAGTCAACTTGGATGATTTCGAAAACTTCCTGAAAGAACAATCAATTCAAATTGAATAGTTTCTATCCATCGAACGTGATTAACTCTTTGGCACCACTCGTCCGTTATAACCCCATGAAAACAAGAATTCCAACGCAGGTGACCCCAATTCATGCGCATCCATATGTTTGCCATCTTCTGCCTTGTGCTGTTCTTGGCTGCCCCATTACACAGCCAAGAATGGAAACCTTTGGGACAATACTTAAATTCAGGGCCAACATATACCGGACCAACGGATGGAACAGATGATGGGCGCGATGTGGATGATCAAGGGTATCAACCCCTCGAAACAGTACCCATGACACGCACCCCAACGCCAATACGTCAAAACGCGGAAATTCCCGACCCACTAACGTTACAGCCATCACCGTTGACACCGCGCGAAATGCAATATGCGCGCACTGCTTGGGCTTATTTCGAACAAAACACCCATCCTGTCACTGGCTTGGTACCCTCTGTGCGCAAATTCAAATCGATGACGCTTTGGGATGAAGGCGGGTATTTTCTGGCACTGGTCTCCGCGTATAAACTTGGAATAATTTCGCGCGGTGATGCGGTCAATCGACTGACCACAGCCATCAGTTCGCTGGCCGCGCTCCCTCTTTACAAGGGTATTGTTCCGAACAAAGCCTATAATATCGAACAACTAATCATGACGGATTACGCCAATAAACCCCGACCCAAGGGCATCGGATATTCCGCCTTGGACATCATGCGCCTGATGTCTGGCATGTTGGTGGCATCCCAACAGTTCCCCGAACTATTCCCTCTTATACAATTGCTTGTTCAACGCTGGGATTTGGACGCATTGGCGTTGAATAATCGTTTTGCTGGCGTCGCTTTATTGCAAAAGAAATACGCCCGTCGCGTCCAAGAGGGGCGAATCGGATATGAACAATACGCCGGCGTCACAGGCACAATCCTTGGGTTACCTGTCAAACAGGCGTATCAATATGCCCCAATCCTGCGTTGGCAACAGTATTTCGATATTCGCCTGCCCGCGGACAAACGCACCGCAAAAACCCACGGTGTTTCCGCCGTCACCACATCAGAACCATTTCTGCTGGAAGCATTGGAATACGGTTGGCGCACCGAAAGTTATCCCGTTGCTTCTGCAGTTTTCGCCGCGCAATTATTCAGGTATCAACAATCTGGCCAACTGACCGCCCTGTCAGAGGATCACATCAAAGGCCCACCATATTTTGCCTACAACGGTATTCTGGTTGATTTCGAACCGTTCAAATCCGTCACCGCCAGCCGCAAAGATGTATCCGATAAACGCGGCATTTCTGCCAAGGCATCATTTGGGTGGTGGGCTGTAACGCGCCATCCCTATACCGAAAAACTGTTGGCAGAAATTGAACAATTGCAAACACCCCAAGGCTGGATGGCTGGCCTGTTCGAAGCGGATATGTCCAAGAACGAAATCCTGACCCTGAACACAAATGCGATGATACTAGAGGCGCTTCACTACAAGGCATTCGGCCCGCTTTATAAATTCTAAGCAAAAATTCAGCACAATTATTGCGGCAACGATCCATCCAAAACGTAACGCAAAATCTGCGCGACCTGCGCGGGCGTTTCCACAACTGCCAATGCCGCCGCATCCACTTCTTTCAGGGGATGTTGGTGTTCCGCTTGGTGCATCACAATCAATGATTTTCCCAACGCATAGGCTTGACCAGCATCAAACGCCGCGTTCCACTGTTTGTACTTGTCGCCAAACCGCACAACCACAATATCCGCATCACCAATCGCCTTGCGTGTGCGGATCGCATTCAGTTTGGCACCTTTATTGTCGTGCCAAAACTTGTCCGCCTCTGCACCCATAATCGCAACACCGCAATCATCAGACGCCGCGTGATCGGTAACCGGTGCCGAAAACTCCACATCCAAACCCGCACAACCTGCCGCGATTTTCACGCGCCAATCAGTGTGAATTTCACCCGCCAAATAAACTTTCAACCCCATAACCCTCTCCTTCAAAAATCACCATAATCACATTGCAAACGGATCAAACATAGATATCCACCAATGTCTCATCAATGCCGTATAAGACTGTCTTCATCCGCGCAAAACACCACCCGTTGCTTTGGCTACTTTGTCGATCACCTTGGCCGAAACCGCCTCGATATCCGCGTCCGTAAACGTCGTGTCTTTGGGTTGTAACTTAACCGTAATGGCAATGGATTTCTTACCCTCACCCATCTGCGTTTCTGCCTTGGCCCCGTCAAAAACATCAAACACAGACGCATCAACGATCAACGTCTTATCCGCACCCTTGGCCGCGTTCAACAACGTCAATGCCTCAACATCCGCGTCCACAACAAAGGCAAAATCACGATCAACAGATTGCAAATCACTGATTTTCAATGCCGCACGTGTCGTCGCCTTTTGTTTGGGCATCGGTGGATTTTGCAGATGAATAGCATACGCAACCACAGGCCCCTTAATATCAAACGCCGCGGTAATTTTGGGATGCAATTCACCAAACGCACACATCACATTTTTCGGGCCCAGCGACAATTTCCCTGACCGACCAGGATGCCACCACGCCTTGGCACCGCGCATCACCATCAGTTTTTCTGGCGCACCAATTGCCGATAAAACCGCCTCTGCATCTGCCTTGGCATCGAACGCATCAACCGCGCGGCGCGCACCATGTGGATCGCGTGGACCCGTGTGTCCAATTAACAAACCACAGGCCAACAATTCCTGTTCTTCTGGCTCGCCACCGTGAAACACGGGACCAACCTCAAACAAGGCCATATCCATCACACCACGCGCTTGATTGCGCTGTGCCGCTTGTAATAATCCGGGCAATAATGACGGGCGCATATGGCTCATATCTGCAGAAATCGGATTGCCGATTTTCACCGCGTCCGTGCCACCACCAAACAGCGCGGCGGACGCTTGGTCGATAAACGAATAGGTCACACATTCATTATATCCCAACGCCGCAATTGTACGACGCGCCATGGTTTCGCGCCGTTGCATCAGCGTCAAAATCGCACTTGGCACACCTTCCGTCAAACGCGGCAACGGCACACCAACCAGTTTCGTCAGTGATGCAATACGTGCAACTTCCTCAACCAAATCCGCCGATCCCATCACATCAGGACGCCAGCTGGGAACATGCGCTTGATCGCCCTCAATAACAAACCCCAGATCGGTCAAATACTTGACCTGATCCGCGGCGGAAATTTCCATTCCAACCAATGATTTCACGCGATCCGTGTCCAACGTGTACGACCGCGACACATCCGGCACAGCCCCCGCCACGATCATTTCGGACGCTTCACCACCCGCATATTTTTGTATCATCGCAACCGCATGATCACATCCAATCGGCGTAAAAACAGGATCTACGCCGCGCTCGAACCGATAACGTGCATCGGAATTAATCTTCAACTTGCGCCCCGTCAGCGCGATTTGAACATGGTTCCAATACGCACTTTCGACCAACACATTCACCGTGTTTTCGTCACACCCCGTATCCAACCCCCCCATAATACCGGCAATGCTTTGGACGCCGCTGTCATCCGAAATCACCATCATGCCCGCATCCATGGTGTATTCCTTCTCATCCAAGGCGTTGATGATTTCGCCACCGTTAGCGCGGTGAATACGCAAATTACCCTTCACCTTATCCATATCAAAAACGTGCAACGGACGGTTCCGATCATAGGTGTAATAATTCGTCACATCGACCAGAAAACTGATCGGACGCAACCCAATCGCACGCAACGCGGTTTGCAACCACGCGGGGCTTGGTCCATTTTTCACGCCCTTAATCACACGACCTGTGAACACAGGGCAACCATCCAACGTGTCACCGTCAATGCTGATCTGCAACTCTGGCGCAAAATTCGCATCAATCGGCGCGGCCAAATCACGGTTCTTCAACACCCCCAAACCGCGCGCCGCCAAATCGCGTGCAATCCCACGAACGCCCAGCGCATCAGGGCGGTTCGGCGTAATCGCAACCTCGATCACAGGATCGACGGTTTCGGGACGGTTCGCCGCCAAATAATCCACGAACTTGGAACCCACTGCTGGATCCCCCGACAGCTCGATTATCCCATCATGCTCGTCGGATAATTCCATTTCCTTTTCGGACGCCATCATACCGTATGATTCAACACCGCGAATTTTGCCCACACCAATGGTGATGTCCAATCCGGGCACATAAACACCGGGTTTCGCGACAACCACATGGATACCTTCGCGGGCATTGGGCGCACCACAAATAATCTGCAACTCGCCCTCGTCCGTATCAACCTTACACACCCGCAACTTATCCGCATCGGGATGCTTTTCGGCGTGTTTGACATAGCCGATGGTAAAATCAGCCAGCTTATCCAGCGGATTTTCCACGCCCTCCACTTCCAACCCAAGATCAGTCAGCGCATAAACGATGTCGTCCACAGATGCGTCAGTTTCAAGATGCTCTTTAAGCCAAGATAATGTGAATTTCATGGGTCAACCGTGTGTAAAATTGCGTTGCATTTGGGTTAAACGAAATGCACCTGAAAGGGAAGAACAAAGCCGCGCATCGTTGGCCCGTGGGAAAACGAACCACCGCTCATGCTGGCCACTTTATGCCCACCAAGTATCTAAAACCTCACGGTAGTGCAAAACACGACCAAATCGTTATCCCGTCGGGACGGGCCAACGATGCGCGGCGGCCTACGGCCTTGGCTCCGCGCAATCTCATAGTTTGCGTTATTATTTGCTTTCCGTGTTCTGTCATTTTTCTTAAAGGTAATACCGATTTGCTCTCCAAGAACTTTAAATGCTGCGGCCATGGAGATAGCAAACAATATCCATACTAAAACAAAACCCAAAGCTGGCAACGTAAACGCAGCCAACACATATACAATGAGAAACCCTAGTAAGATTAACCTAGACGACTTTCACACTAAAACGCGATTGAACTCATAAAAACGCAACAAAGCCATAACAAGCGAATACAAATTGAACTCCGAATACTATTACCGCGAAATCCCGCCATGCAAGTTCGGCGCATCCAAGGCCGCAAACCCATAATGACGCAACCAACGCAGATCACTGTCAAAGAACGCCCGTAAATCTGGTATCCCATATTTCAGCATCGCCAAACGGTCGATCCCCATTCCAAAGGCAAAGCCTTGGTATTCCTCTGGATCAACGCCCGCCGCTTTCAAAACATTCGGATGCACCATGCCTGAGCCCAAAATCTCCATCCAATCGTCACCTTCGCCAATTTTCAACTGACCACCGGCCCATGAACACCGAATGTCCACCTCTGCACTGGGTTCCGTGAACGGGAAATGCGATGCGCGGAAACGCAGCTCGATATCATCAATTTCAAAAAACTTGCGGCAAAATTCCTCAAGCGTCCATTTCAGGTTCGCCATCGAAATATCCTTGTCGATGCACAGACCCTCGTATTGGTGGAACATCGGCGTATGCGTCTGATCGTAATCCGCACGGTACACTCGGCCCGGACAAATGATGCGACACGGCGCGCCATGTTCCTGCATATACCGAATTTGCACGGGGGACGTGTGGGTGCGCAAAACATGCGGCGGGCGTTCATCATCCGCCTCGCGATTCAAATAAAACGTATCCATTTCCGCACGCGCGGGGTGATGGCTGGGAATGTTCAGCGCATCAAAATTATACCAATCGGTTTCAATCTGCGGCCCTTCGGCAACGGCAAAACCAAGGGATGCAAAAATCGCAACAATCTCTTCTGTCACTTGTGAAATCGGGTGAATTGTCCCTACACGCCGCGGACGACCCGCTTGGGATACATCCAACCATTCCGTCTGCAAACGCGCATCCAACGCGGCATCCGCCAATGCTGATTTCTTCGCCGATAACGCGGAATTAATTTCATCCTTCAATGCATTCAACGCAGGGCCCGCCACTTGGCGTTCCTCTGGCGTCATTTTTCCCAACTCACGCATTTTCAGGCTAATCTCACCCTTTTTGCCAACCGCCGTGACGCGTAATTCTTCCAGCGTATTTTCATCCGCAGCTTTCGCAACTGCGTCCAAGTATTTCGATTTTAGCGCGTCCAGCTGGTCCATGTCGTCCGTCCTTTTTCCAATGCAAATGGACTATCACAACCGCGAACGGATGCAAGTGCGGCATGCGTTAACGAACGATAAACCATGTTGGGAATATGGTGGTCGAAACAGGAGCTTGTTATGGTTGTAATCACTGCAAACACCGCTGGCGGCACGCTTAATGGCACCGCACGGCGCGATATATTCAATTTGGGCGATGGCGTTGATCGCGTCAATCTGTTGCGCGACGGCAAAACCGACAGCGTTTTTGGCTTTGATAATGGCATCGATAAAATTGACCTCACCAACTTCAGCGTCAATTGGTCAGAGGTACAAGTCAAATACAAAGGAAGCGGTGAATTTGTGATCACCATTCGCGGCGAACGCACCAAAGTTACGTTCAAACAACCAAGCGACGGATCTGAAATCACCCAAGATTTCCTTGGTGCCGATGATTTCATTTTCGCAAGTGGCGCACCCGATCCCGTTGATAATATTTTGGTGGATACTTTGGGACAAACGGTTCTATACGGCACCGATCAGTCCGATATTTTCGTCATGTTCCCTGACAACACCCGCGATGTGATCAAAAATTTCGATCCAACCAAGGATTTGATCGACCTGTCAGGATTTGGAATTTCGTTTTCGGATTTGGTGTTCAATGATGTGAAAGATGGCAAAGTTGTTATCAAACTGGGCACCGAAGGATTGGTTATTCGCGATCTGTCGGGCACTTTAACGTCCGCAGATTTCACCGACGATATGTTCGTTTTCGCCTGAACACCCGTGGCCTTCCTGACAATCTGATGGTATCGCATGGGAATGGTTCAACTTTCTGTCCAACGTAGCGTTTTTTTGGTTTTTCTTTTGTGGCTCGCCGGCCTTGGCGCGGCGATGCAATTTGCAAAAATTGCGGTTCCCTTCGCTGAATTTCGGGCATTGTACCCCGACGCAGGTGCCGGCATTGGCTGGATGCTGTCAATCATCAGCTTGATCGGTATTTTTCTGGGCATGACCGCCGGAATTTTGGCCGCGCGCTTTGGTTATCAGCGGGTTTTAATTTTCGGCCTTATCTTGGGCGCAATGATGTCATTTTGGCAGGCACTAATCCCCTCGTTTTCCGCAATGCTAATCAGCCGTTTGATAGAGGGCATTTCCCATCTAATCGTCGCCGTCGTCGCACCAACTTTAATCGCGCAATTCACCTCAACGCGATTGCGCGGCATGGCCATGACATTATGGAGCACCTTTTTCGGCGTCGCCTTCGCCCTAACCGCATGGATCGGTTTACCATTTGTGGCACAATTTGGTTTGGATCGCTTGTTCATCGCTCACGGCATCTACATGGTTGTGATTACGGTCAGCCTTGTTTGTGCATTTCGCGCCTTTAACGTTTACATCCCAAGATCAGACACCAAACTCAGCATGACTTCCATCATGCGTTGGCACATAGACGCATATTGTTCGCCCGCAATTTCCGCCCCCGCATTGGGTTGGCTATTTTATACCATGACGTTTGTGTCACTGCTGGCAATCTTGCCTGACACCTTACCTGAAAACAGCCGCACAACACTCAGCGCTATCCTACCATTAATCAGCATCGTTTCCGCCCTGATTTTAGTGTCATATTTATTGTGGCGCTATTCGGCTGTGCGGGTCGTGACGATTGGCTTTGCACTGGCTGCTGGCATAACCGCACTGACCCTTACCAACCTTCCGACCCCATTAATTTGGATCGGCCTGTTCGCAATTATGGGCCTGATCCAAGGCGCCAGCTTTGCCGCTGTCCCGCAATTAAACAGCACTCCACAAACCCAAGCATTGTCAAACGGCGTGATGACCCAAATGGGAAACTTGGGAAATACTTTGGGCACACCAATCTTGCTGTTCTTCTTAAACGGCTGGAATATCACGGGTATGTTGCTTGCCGTTGCGGCCATTTATGCGGCGGGCGCGCTGTCGCATATTTACATGGCGTACCGTCGATCCAACGCATAAAAAAGCCCCGCGTTTTCACGCAGGGCTTTCGATTTCTAAATCGTTTGAAGGTTAAAGCGCAGCTTTAGCCTGATCAACGATTGCATTGAACGCTGCTGGTTCATGCACGGCCAGATCGGCCAAAACCTTGCGGTCAACTTCGATACCAGCTTTTTGCACGCCATTGATGAAACGGCTGTATGTCAGCGTTTCGTCGTTCATGCGCACAGCGGCGTTAATACGTTGGATCCACAACGCGCGGAAATTCCGTTTGCGATTCTTGCGGTCACGTGTTGCGTATTGGTTCGCTTTGTCCACAGCTTGGGTTGCGGTACGGAACGCATTTTTACGTGCTCCGTAATAACCTTTAGCGGCCTTAATGACCTTCTTGTGACGTGCGCGGGTAACTTTACCAGATGTAACTCTCATTGTTCAAATCTCCTATCAGCGCGCGTATGGCATGTATTTTTTAACGATCGTCGCATCCGCTGCTGACAACGTGGTCGTACCACGTGCATTGCGCAGGAATTTGTTTGAACGTTTAATCATACCGTGACGTTTGCCGGCTTGGCCGGATTTGACTTTGCCAGAGGCAGTCATCTTAAAGCGCTTCTTCGCGCCTGACTTGGTCTTCATTTTGGGCATTTCCATCTCCTTTTGAGTTGGTTAACACGCGACTCGGCATACCCGATAGGCCGGACACGTTTCTCAGATCGCGCTTTTAGGACGCAACCCCTATAATTGCAAGGTGAAAATAACCAAAAATTGGGATCATAAACTCACGTTAGTTCAGTTGCCCAATGATCCGAAACAGCGCATCAGGAATATCGCGCGGCGTTAGACTCTCGCCCAACAAAATTTGCGCAATATACAGCAAACTCACACCAACAATCACGATCAGAACCCCAGACAGGGGCGACGCACGATTGTTGATCTGTGCCAGTATTTTCATAATCCCAAAAGCGCCAAAAAACGCGCCCAAGACTAATAAAAAGTCAATTAACATAAGTTCCCCTCAAAGGCGTTACTCTGATTCTCCAGAACTAATTATTTTTTCGTCTACAGAAGCAACACGAATAATATTAGTCGAGCCGGACGTATTAAACGGAATCCCAGCGGTTACGACAATCTTATCTTCATTTGTGGCAAAATCATGGCTTCTTGCCGCACGCGCCGCACTAATGACCGCATGTTTGAACCGTGAAACCTCGCCTGTACTGACAACTGTGTGCAATCCCCACACCAATCCAAGGCGCCGCGCAGTGCCTCTTTTTTGGGTAATTGCAATAATTGGCACCTTAGGACGCTCGCGCGATGCCAACACAGCAGTCGTGCCAGACGACGTGAAACAACAAATTGCTTTAACGTCCGTGGTTTCGGCAATTTCACGCGCCGCCGCTGTAATCGCATCCGCCACGGTACTACGCGCTGTACTGCGTGTGGCTTCGATCCCCGTGCGATATGCTGGATCACGTTCAACTTCCACGGCAACTGCATTCATTGTGCGTACGGCCTCAATTGGGTATTTCCCTGCGGCTGATTCAGCCGACAACATCACCGCATCAGCGCCTTCATAAATCGCGGTCGCCACATCGGACACTTCTGCGCGCGTTGGCACAGGGCTCTCGATCATGCTTTCCATCATCTGGGTCGCCACAATCACGGGTTTACCAGCCTCGCGACACGCGCCAATCAAACGTTTCTGAATGGGCGGCACATCCTGAACAGGTAATTCAACACCCAAATCGCCACGCGCAACCATAATACCATCGGAAACGGCCATGATTTCGGCAAACGCAGTCACCGCGGCTGGCTTTTCAATCTTAGATAAAATCGCCGCGCGCCCGTCCGCCAACTTACGTGCCTCTGTTACATCTTCGGGGCGTTGAACAAATGACAATGCCAACCAATCAACTCCCATCTGACAGGCAAATTCCAAATCATCACGATCTTTGTCAGACAAGGCCGCCAAGGGTAAAACCACATCCGGCACGTTCACACCCTTACGGTTTGAAATTTCACCGCCAACGATCACTTCGCAATTTGCAAAATCTGGACCACATTCCAAAACCTTCACCCGCAACTTACCGTCGTTGATCAACAAGGTGGAGCCAACAATCAAGGCCGCAAAAATCTCTTCATGGGGCAAGCAAACACGTTTCGCATCGCCTTCTGCCTCATCCAAGTCAAACCGAAATACGGACCCAACTTCCAACATCTCTTTACCGTTTTTAAACGGCCCGCACCTCAATTTTGGCCCTTGCAGGTCTGCCAAAACACAAATTGGGTGGCCGACATCACGCTCGATATCGCGGATCATTTGATACCGATCCCTCATTTCTTCATGCGTACCGTGGCTCATATTCAACCTAAACACATCAACACCTTCTTCAAACAGCGCCTTAATCATTTCATAGGTGTCCGACGCCGGGCCCAATGTTGCTACGATTTTTACATTCCGATTACGTCTCATTTTTATCCTCTTGCGCGCTGTGCATTTCTTTTGGCTGTTCTTTTCAAAACTGCTAATATAAATCTACCAAACTCTTATTTACGCGCTGTGATTGAAATATGATAGCGCTAACTGCAAAGGAGCCTCCATGGACGCCCAAACTCAACTTGAACTCGAAGCCGCCGCATTTCGCAAATTACGCGATCACTTGGCCTCCCGTACTGATGTGCAAAATATCGACATGATGAATCTTACTGGGTTTTGTCGCAACTGCCTATCGCGCTGGTACCAAGACGCGGCGATTGAAAAAAATATCGAAATGTCCAAACAGGAATCCCGCGAAATTTTCTACGGCATGCCATTCGATCAATGGAAACTAAACCACCAAACAGAGGCCACGGATGCACAAAAGGCGGCCTTTGCCAAAAGCCACCCCTAAATTTTACTTTGGATAAATATCTAAATCGCTTGGGGTCTTGTACTCCAAGCTGACTGAAATGATCACAACGCGATCTGGTCTAAACAGCGGTTTTCATGGTCTCTTCTAAATAAATCTCTCGCAGCCGCGCCGCAACAGCGCCGGGGTTTCCCGTCCCCACATCCTCGCCATCCACATTCACCACTGGCATCACAAACATCGACGCAGACGTGATAAACGCCTCATCCGCATTTTGCGCCTCGGCAATGGTAAAGTTGCGCTCTTCAACGCTCATTTGTGCTTCTTTGGCAAACCGCAATACCGCCGCGCGGGTAATCCCATGCAAAATGTCATTCGACAATGCCCGCGTAATAATCGCGCCATCTTTAACAATATAGGCGTTGTTGGACGTGCCTTCAGTGACAAATCCATCCTCCACCAACCATGCATCGTCCGCACCTGCGGCCTTGGCCATCATTTTACCCATACTTGGATACAACAATTGTACGGTCTTAATATCGCGACGCCCCCACCGTTCGTCATCGATTGAAATCACTTTCAATCCTTTTGATGCGATCGGGTTATTCACCATATTTGGATTATTTTGCGTAAACAAAACTATTGTTGGTTTCACCACTTCGGGATCAGGAAAAACAAAGTCGCGATCACTGGGTGCGCCACGAGTAATTTGCAGATAGATCATCCCCATCTTCAAATCATTGCGTGCAATCAGTTCGCGATGAATAGCCAACAATTCATCTTTGCCGATAACTTCGTGTGTAAACATCAATTCGCGCAATGACCTTTGCAGGCGCACTGCATGGCCATCAAAATCCACTAACTTTCCATCAATCACCGACGTCACTTCGTAAACGCCATCAGCCATCAAAAATCCACGGTCAAAAATCGAAATCTGCGCGTCACTTTCGGGCAAATATTCACCGTTTAAATATACTGTTCGCGTCATCTGATTATCCCCATAATTCTGGCCGTGCGGGATGAATCCCCTTGGCATCATAAAATAATTTATTGGCGCGATCTTCGGCCAATAACAATGGCCCATCCAGATCGACAATTGCCACATCTTGCGCAACTAAAACCGCTGGTGCCATCGCCAATGATGATCCAACCATACAGCCCACCATCACATCGAAACCCATCGCGGCAGCGGCGGCGCGTAATTCCAAGGCTTCGGTCAATCCACCCGTTTTATCCAGCTTAATATTAACCATGTCGTACTTACCACGCAAGCTATCCAAACTGGCGCGATCGTGGCAACTCTCGTCTGCACAAACCGGCAACACACGTTCCAATTCTAACAGCGCATCATCTTGACCGGCGGGCAATGGCTGTTCAACCATTTCCACGCCCAAACCCACCAAAACTGGTGCCAATTCTTTGTATAATTCTGGTGTCCAACCCTCGTTCGCATCGACGATAATACGCGAATTCAACGCCCCTGCTCGGACCGCACGAATACGCTCCACATCATCCGCGCCACCGCCCAATTTGGTTTTCAGCAATGGACGAAATTCATTTTTTGCGGCCTGTGCATTCATTTTTTCGGGCGTATCCAGTGACAGGGTATACGCCGTTACCACCGCCTTGGGTGCGTGCAAATTCGCCAAATCCCAAACGGGGCGCGATGCTTCTTTGGCTTCTAAATCCCACAACGCACAATCTACCGCATTGCGCGCCGCACCTGCAGGTAACAAATCCATCAAATCATCGCGGTCAAACAAACGCGGCAATCCTTTGACTTGCGCCTTAACGGATTCCATGGTTTCGCCGTATCGCGCATATGGAACGCATTCGCCCCATCCACGATATTCACCGCGTGTGATCGTAACTGTTACTACATCCGCCTGGGTGCGCGACCCGCGTGCAATTGTAAAAACCTGTGCCAGCTGAAAGCTGTTAATCGAAATGCAAAGTTCCATTTCGAAGACTTAACAGGCTTCTAACGCATCTACCAGACGAGAAGCACCATGACGGAATGGATCAACTGTCGGCAGCCCCATTCTGGCCTCAGTCTCTGCCAAATAGGCGGTCGCCTGCGCATCATCCAAATGCTGAGTGTTCACCGAAATTCCCACAACTTTGACATCTGGGTTAACAACACGCGCTAAAATCAATGCTGTATCGCGCAATTCTTCTAATGACGGCAGCTTGTAATCTGGCAATCCGCGCATGTGTTCGCGGGTGGGCTCATGGCACAAAACCAACGCATCAGGTTGGCCGCCATGTATCAGCGCCATCGTCACACCAGAATAGGATGCATGATACAACGACCCCTGACCCTCGATCAAATCCCAATGATCCGCATCATTGTCAGGCGTCAAAAACTCTACCGAACCTGCCATGAAATCTGCAATCACAGCATCCAATGGCACACCGTCACCGGTGATTAATATTCCTGTTTGCCCTGTGGGACGAAATGTTGCGTTCATTTTACGCGCTAACATTTCCTTCTCCATGGCCAAACCTGTGTACATTTTGCCAACGGAACAATCCGTGCCAACGGGCAAACAACGTTTTCCTGTGCGGCGCACGCCAGTTGCAATCGGATACTCCACGGATGGAATACGCACGTCAAACAACTCACGTCCCAGCTCTGCGGCCTTCGCCACCAACGCAGGTTCATCGCGCAACAGATTGTGTAAACCAGAGGCAATGTCCAAACCCGCTTCTAACGCTTCAATCAGCTCTGCTTGCCATGCACGCGAAATTTTTCCACCACGGTTGGCGACACCAATCACCAGCGTCTGTGCACCGGCGGCAACCGCCGCATCAAATGACAATTCCATCAAACCAAGGTCAGCTTTGCAACCATCCATACGGTATTGGCCAACGCTCATGTCTGGACGCCAATCTTTGATGCCTTGCGCAACTTTGGCCGACAATGCATCAGGTGCATCGCCAAGAAATAATAAATAGGGTGATTTAATCATGGCAGACCTCGCTTGTATATTTAACGGGGAAAGTGCCATGATCCAGCACGCATTTAATGCTGAAAATCGCGCATATAGACAGATTTTTCGAAGATAATCGAAAAAATCGGGTAATTTACAGAATTTTCTTCACGAACTTAGCAATGCAATCGGGGCTTCTTCGACTCGCACAAAATCAGCAGGGGGCTGTTCATGCGCATCCGTCATCCGCTTAAACTCATAATGAACAGCGTCACCAACCTGTTCCGCGCATACAATCAAACACTGATACAAATGCTTGGGGCCGTCATATACATCAACCAAACCGCGCAAATCAAGGCCAACCGTCGACGGCAAACTAAACCCGTTTTCAAAACTTTGCGTTATCCGGTGAACCTGATCCCCCGCATGAACGCACAATCGATTGCTGGACAGCTGGGCACGCTTGCTGGCTTGTTCCAAACCTTTACGTACTTCGTTCGATAAAAAATTATCCATAATTACTCACAAAACTGCGGCCTTACGTGACCAATATTTTCAGATTATAGGCCAAGTCTTAAAATCCACAACGTTAAGCAAGCGATATCGCGTCGATTTTTACGTATTGTGATCTTCAACCAAATTCACACCCGTCACAGGACGTAAAACATGCGGGATTTTTGGATCATACAACGCACTGTCGACAAAATCATGGCTGGCGGCCAATGCAGGCCCCACCATAATCAATGCCGTGCGCGTAATTTTTTCCTTGCGAATTTTCTTGCGAATATCGCTTAACGTTCCACGAATTATCATCTGATCTGGCCATCCAATACGGTACCCTACAACCACGGGGCAATCGGCGCCATAATGGGGCACCAACTGACGTTCAATCTCGCGCACATTGCGCACTGCCAAATGGATCGCCAAGGTCGCACCCGTGCGGCCAAAGTTGTCCAATGTTTCACCCGACGGCATCGATGTTGATTGCATCGACATTCGTGTTAAAACGATGGACTGCGCAATTTCTGGGATCGTCAACTCCTGCCCCATCGCCGCCGCCATTGCGGCATATGCGGGAACACCAGGAATAATCTCAAACGGAATCCCATCTGCCTTTAGGCGGCGGATTTGTTCGGCAATCGCGCCGTACAATGACGGATCGCCCGAATGCACCCGCGCCACATCCTGACCCTTGGCATGTGCGGCCTGAATATCCGCGTGCGTGTCATCCAACGTCATCACGGCGGTATCTTTCACGATCGCATCACTTGGCGCACAGGCCACAACCGCCTCTGGCACCAACGATCCCGCGTATAAACACACGGGGCATTTTTCAATCATCGCCTTGGCTTTAACTGTGATCAAATCGGGGTCACCCGGGCCCGCGCCAATAAAATAAACCGTCATGACAAATCTCCATCAATTTTGCGGGCATAGCCACGCGGTGTAAACATGCGTGGGCCTTCACCCAAATGCGCCAAACGTGAATTGCTGGACCCAATCAAAACCACGGTCAACATATCTACCTCGTCCACTTCTAATTCATCCAAACGACGATACCGTACATGCTCTTCGGGACGCCCCAATGAACTGGCCAACATCACAGGCGTATCTGCAGGGCGATGCTTTAATAAAATCTCACGCGCCTCAGCCAACAATGTACGGCGTGTTTTCGAAACAGGATTGTAAAACGCAATCACAAAATCACCCTCTGCCGCCGCATGTAGTCGGCGAATAATGTCATCGCGCGGCGTCAACAAATCCGACAGGCTGATGGTGCAAAAGTCATGTCCCAACGGCGCACCCGCACGCGCGGCGGCACCTTGCAATGCCGACACACCTGGTGTGCATTGCACCTCTACCCGCTTGGCCGCATCGGACACACCCAGCGCATCCGCACCGCGGTCCAACAACTCAAACACCAAGGCACCCATGGCATAAATACCCGCATCACCCGAACAAATCAGCGCAACATTTTTGCCCTTACCCGCCTGTTCCAACGCATAACGGCACCGCGCCTCTTCACCACCCAGCGGAAAATCAGATCGCTCTTTACCCGCCGCCAATGGCCCCAACAAATCAATGTACAACCCGTATCCGACCAGCTCTTCAGCTTCCGCCACCAACGCAGACGCCTCTGGCGTACGCCACGAATGTTGCCCCGGCCCAATACCAATAATCGACAACTTACCACGCGAACGCCCTGCGAACTCCGTAATCACAGTGTTTGATTTCGCCACTGCACAGGTCGCATTCAACGTCTTCTGCTTCTCAATAACCAACGCCCCATCCGCCAATGCCAACGCCGATCCCTCGGACACGCCGTGACATCCCACCTCGGCGAAAACCACATCCGATGGGGTCGCCAATTTCGGCGTCAACGCCTCTAACTCTGCCGCCGTGAACAGGCGATACGGCACACCCAATCGCGCCGCTGTTTCGATCATCGCGGGTTCATCACCCTTCAAATCCAACGACCCAACACAGGCAATCGCCCCATGCGCAATTCCCGCATCCGTCAAAGACTTTGAAACCAACACCCACATCTCATCTACCGAACACCCACGTGCGCACCCAAGGCCAAGCGCGAATTTTTGCGGATGATAAACCAACGTCACATCGTCCCCATCCAACGCCGCCTCGGACACCGCCAATGTAATTGCACCGTCAGGTGCATTTGTTATATCAAAAATATTTTCACCCAAAACCCGCGCACTGGCACCACTCAACAAGGCCGCCATTACAGATTTCGCATCCTGCGGATTAGCCAATTTATATCCCACAGGCGGTTCATCCAACGCCACACCCATCGCCACATCTCCCGCCGTCGTCACCGCCGCGTGGCTTTGCAAACCCTCTGCAATCTGACGCGCCAAACGGTTCGCGCCACGATGCCCACCCAACAATGGGATCACCGTTGATCCGTCATCAGGCACCGCCACCACAGGGGGTTCATCGCGTTTATTCGCCAACAGCGGCGCAACACCGCGCACCAAAATTCCTGCCGCACAAACACCCACAATCGGGGTACCTGACGCAAACAACGTCCGCACATAATCCAACGCATTATCAAACGTCGCATCCGCACCATCAACACGCCCCGCACGGCCGTGCAACTGCGCACCCAAGATATCCGCCACGCGGCGTGCAGTCGCAAAACCTGATTTAGACAGGCACAAAACAACAGGGGTTACAGCCATGGATCATTTCCTTTGGTGACAAGTATCATTGAAAAATAGGGTGCCGTTTCGGGCGCGTCTGACAGTGGCAAAACCACCTCGTTTGGTAACGTTGCACGTTCCACATAATGCGCGTATTGCGTCAAATTCAACCGATCCAACACCGCACGAATTTTGGGTAAATGCCGCCCAACCTTCATAATCGCAACCGCCTCGGCGGCGGCAATACGTGCCTCTAACGCGGCCTCGTCAATTGGTCCCGGAATAATTGTCAGCACTTCATTACGCGCCGTTAACGGTTGCGCAACGGATGCAGCACAAGCGGTCACAGACGTCACACCCGGTACAACTTCGCATTCAAATTCATCACTCAAGCGCGAAAACAAATACATAAACGAGCCATAGAAAAACGGATCTCCCTCGCACAAAACAACTACATCTTTGCCATCACGCAACCGCGTAGCAATCTGCGCCGCACCCGCATCATACGCCGCTTGCGCTGGCGCACGTTCCACACTCATCGGCACCGCAACCGCAATTTCTTCGGCATCCGCATCAATCACATCCGCCGCAATGGATCGCGCAAAACTCTCGCCGCCCTCTAACGTCGGGTAGGCAATCACTTCCGCACCCGCGATCAGGCGGTACGCCTTCAACGTCATCAGCTCTGGATCACCAGGACCCAAACCAACACCATACAAAACACCATTCATCGTTTTATCAAACTCCATTGCGTCACCGGCATCGACGGACGCCATCCCGTAACCCGCCCAATCGCATCCGCACGGCTGACTTGAATACGCGCCAGATCACCACCGTGTTCAGCGTATAATTTCAACAACACCGCTTCGGATTCCAACGTCACCGCATTGACCACCAACCGCCCCAATGGGCGCAACGCCGCCCAACAGGCATCGAATGTTTCAACACTTAACCCGCCGCCGATGAAAATCGCATCAGGCGCATCCAAACCCTTCAGCGCCGCAGGCACCAAGCCATCTATCAATTCCAATTTCGGCACGCCCAGCGCCAACGCATTGTTCGCCGCATACGTGCGCCGATCCGCGCGCGGTTCGATCCCAATTGCACGGGCATAACGCGCCGCGCGCATCCATTCGACGGCAACCGATCCACAACCACAGCCAACATCCCACAACAACGCACCACGCATCGGCATTAACTTTGCCACCGACGCCGCACGCACCTCTTGTTTCGTCATGGTACCGTCACCCTGAAATAAATCATCTGACAATCCGGGCACACGCGGTAACATCGCCGCATCCGTCGCCGCCACGCATTCCACGGCCAACGTGTTGAACGCAGGCACCTCGTGCTTCCAGGTGTCCGCGACCCCGTCAAAGCGCAACTCGTTTTCGCCACCCATCGCGGACAAAACGGTCATCTGTGATTGTCCAAATCCACGTTCCGTCAAAAAGCCCGCTATTTGCGCGGGCGTTTCCGCCCCGGTGGTCAAAATCAACAACCGCTGATTAGGTTGAATAAACGCAATCATCTGTTCCACAGGACGCCCGTGAACCGTCAGGGTTTCCAGATCGGCCATCGACCAACCCATCCGAGCCGCCGCCAATTGAAACGCACCAACTTGGGGGTGATAGGTAATTTCAGACGGACTAATTTCGCGCCCAATACGTGCGCCAACCGAATACCACAACGGATCACCCGTTGCCAAAACCACCACACGTTTTCCCGCGTGCGATTTTAAAACATCAATCAATGTGTCAAACGGGCTGGGCCACGCGATACGTTTTGCATTCACAGAAACCAAGCCTTGATGACGATCACCACCAACGATCACTTCTGCCGCTTCGACAACGGCACGGGTCGCTGGCGTCAGCCCATCAACCCCATCTTCGCCGATCCCGACGATGTGCAACCACGCGCTCATGATGCAATCTCTGGCAATCCAGCCGACAATGCATTCACCGCCGCCGACGCAATCGCGGATCCGCCCCGGCGTCCGCGCAAAGCAATGAAATCACAACCTCGCGGATACGCCGCCAATTCCGCCTTACTCTCGGCCGCACCCACGAACCCCACTGGAAATCCCAAAATACACGCAGGCTTGGGAAACCCTTGGTCAATTAATTCCAACAGATGAAACAGCGCCGTCGGTGCATTGCCAATCGCCACAACCGCACCCGCGATGTGCGACTCCCATAATTCCACCGCCGCCGCAGATCGCGTATTGCCAATCGCGCCTGCACGGTCTGGAACCGATGCGTCATTCAACGTCACAATCACCTGATTGTCAGCGGGTAAATAGCGGCGAATAATCCCCGCCCCGACCATTTCACAATCACATAAAACCGGCGCACCCTTTGCCAGCGCCATTGACCCCGCAACCGCTGCATCCGCGGAATAGGCAATGCGATCGGCCACCTCGACCATACCACAGGCATGGATCAGGCGAATAACAACTGCCTGCATTTCGGGGCTAAAGCGATCCAAATTCGCCTCCGCCCGCACAGTTGCAAAACTGGCCGCGTAGATCGATTTCGGATCACGTTCATATGGCAACACAGGACGGTTCATTTTTTACGCGCAGATTCTGGGCCCAGCGGGTGTTTCGCCTGTGGGTATTCTGGATGCGCATGGTCGTGATCGTGATGATGGTCGTGCGCATGTGTATGGTCATGGCTGTGATCGTGGGAATGATCATGATGATGATCCATATACAAACGACATTCGCCCGTACAAAACGTGTCGCACAACTTACAATCTTCGACGTTTGAGCCAGGGGCAGATGCGCCCTGTCCCTCAACATGGTGATGATGGCTTTCTTGCACCGCGCCTACTTCTGCTTCGAAGCCCAAAACCTGTGTACGATATTTACACAACGCGCAATTTGGTGGCGGAATTTCACCAACCTGCTCCGTAATTCGTTCCGCAAATGTTTCCAAAACCTTGGGGTGATCGCCCAAATACCCCGCCTTTTGGAACTGGATTTCGGGATATTTATCCGCACATTTATCTGTAAATCCATAAATGCGGTCAATCAAAATTCCGCTGAACAGAAAATACGGGAAAACGATAACCCGCTTATAACCCAGACGCGAAACGTGATCCAAACACGGCTCGACCAACGGGAATGTCACACCGGAATAGCCAACTTCACACCACCCAAACCCCATACCTTCCCACAACATCCGCGCCACTTTGGACACGTTCGAATTTGCATCGGGATCAGACGCCCCGCGTCCAATCACAACCAACGCCGTATCATGCAAATCCATTTCACCATTGGCGGTATTTGCGGCATCAACCGCCTCTTGGATACGACCAGCAGCGGCGGCAATCATCTTGGGATCAACGCCCAACTCGCGACCATAACTGACATCCATATCATGCTTCGCAGAATACGTATTTAACACGGTTGGAATGTCATTCTTGGAATGCATCGCGGCAAACAACATACCGGGCACGGCCAAAATCTGATCACAGCCACCCTCACGCAACTTGTCCAACCCATCACGGATCAGTGGATTGGCAAATTCCAAATACCCATATTCCATCGGCCACTCAGGCGGCAGGTACGGTGGTAACTTTTCCGCCAATGTCGCAAATTCATCCACTGCCGATTGACTGCGCGATCCATGGCCACAAATCATTACGCCTATTTTCTTGCTCATGCTCACGCCCCCTGCGTTTCTGCGACATCACGCAAATATCCCAATGTTGCAACAGCAGACATCAGCCTCAAACCCATAAGAACAGTAAACGTACGCATATCATTTCCTTTCACAACACAACGGAAAGGCAGCGCCTATGACGATGTTGGCATCAGCCCCCGTTTTGGGTCGACCGTGTTCAACACACCTTTCCGGCCCAACGGGCTTCGTCTGTTGATACCTATACGACAGGCCACGTATGGGTGCAACATAATCACGCCCCTCAGCACCCCATTCGCGACACACAACAATCCATTGCGACTTGCGCGCGCAATCTGCTAGGCCTAGGCCAAACAAGGAGAATAAAATGGGCCTTCTCATCGATGGAAAATGGGTGGATCAATGGTACGATACAAAATCCTCGGATGGTAAATTCGTGCGCCAACAAGCCAGCTTTCGCAATTGGATCACACCCGATGGTGCCGCAGGTCCCACAGGCGATGGCGGGTACAAAGCGGAATCAGGGCGCTATCATTTGTATGTTTCCTACGCTTGCCCATGGGCACATCGCACGCTAATTTTCCGCGCGATCAAAGGCCTGTCAGACCACATTACAATCGACGCCGTACATCCCAATATGTTGGATCACGGCTGGACATTTGAACATGACGGCGCTGCACAAGGCGACAGCCTGTTCCACGCACAATACGCCCACCAAATTTACACCCGCGCCGACCCGAACATAACCACGCGGGTGACGGTGCCAATTTTGTGGGACAAGAAAACCAACACTATCGTATCCAATGAATCATCGGAAATCATCCGCATGTTTAATTCAGCGTTTAACAACATTACGGGAAACACCGCTGATTATTGGCCGATTAAAATGCGCGATCACATCGAAGACGTTAACAAACGCATCTATTCCGACATCAACAACGGCGTTTATAAATCAGGCTTTGCCACAACACAGGCTGCATATAACGATGCGGTTACCACATTGTTTGACCGATTGGATTGGGTCGAAAACCACCTGTCCACAAACCGCTACTTAATGGGTGATCGCCTGACCGAGGCTGATTGGCGTCTGTTCACAACGCTGGTGCGTTTCGATTGTGTTTACGTCCAGCATTTCAAATGCAATCGCAACAACATCGCCGACTTTCCAAATCTTTGGGGCTATGCGCGTGAATTATTTCAAATGGATGGCGTGGCGGAAACCATCAACTTTGATCATATCGTGCGCCATTATCATTACAGCCACGAAACGATTAACCCGCATCGGATCATCCCGATAAACCCAATACGCGACTGGTTACGCCCACATGGTCGCGATTCCTAGATCGATTGGCGTAATGACTGACGATATCGACCAAATCGCGCGATGGCACATCCGCGCTTACGCATCCGCGTGCATTGGGGATTAGATTGAAAATTGACCCATCGGAAAAAAAACTACCCGATGTCACGGTAATGATGGCGATATCTGGATTGCGATAACTCGCCAAATCAGAAATCGCTAAAACCGCCGCATTCGCCATGGCAATATTGATAATTAATGCGTCATATTTTTGGCAACTTAGGGCAGACGTGGTTTCACCTGTTGTAGACACTAACTCTACCTTCGCACCATGTCGTTCCAGACATCGTTGCCAAATGGCACCGCGATTCAGATTTTCTTCGACGATTAATACACGCATGTGCACCTACCTTGCCCCAATGACTTCGAAAACCCCGATTATGATTAAGCACCCTATTGGTTAACAATTCATTAACTTTTGATGAATCAAAAGCAATTGCACTTTGTCAGTGTTTTCTGCATTAATCGCCAAAGCCCTAAAGGAGAACCGCATGACCACCACAATTACCGTCTGTGAAACCTGCAAATGTGCAGGCTGGGATGTTGAAAAAACGCCGCAAACCGACGGGGCAACTTTGGCGGAACTGGTCGAAACACGCGCGGCGGGGTCGGCGGACATCACAGTGCGCCGGCACGCCTGTTTGATGGGCTGTGATTTTGCTTGCAACATCGCAATACAATCGCCCGACAAGCTGAACTACGTGTTGGGCAATTTCTCTCCCACGGCGGATGACGCTCAGGGCATTGTTGATTATGCACAAATGCACGCAAACAGCAAAACAGGTCAGGTGCCATATCGCGAATGGCCCCAAGCAATCAAAGGTCACTTTCGCGCACGTCTTCCCCTGTTAGATCCACAAGCATGACCAAAACCCGCGATCACGGTGGTGGCTTGGATGCAGCAATCGCCAAATACGGTGGCGCGCGGTGCGATTGGCTGGACTTGTCCACGGGCATCAATCCAATCCCCTATCCTTTACCTGAAATTCCAGATCATTTTTGGTATACGTTGCCCGACAGTGGTGCACAGGCTGATCTGTTAAATGCAGCGCGGAATTTCTGGAACGTCCCCCAATCCGCTGACATCATCGCTACCTCTGGCGTGTCGCAATTAATCGCGTTGCTACCAACACTACTACCCGCAGGTCGCGTCGAAATCATTGGGCCGACCTATAACGAACACGCCGCCGCATTCCGCGCAAACGGCTGGGATGTGGGTGAAACAGGCTCGGTGCGCGTCGTCGTGCATCCCAACAACCCCGATGGCCGCACCCATGACATCACAATTTCAGACGTGCAAAAATCCGCACTCACAATCATCGACGAGAGTTTTTGCGATATCATCCCATCCCAAACCTTGATCGCACTCGCAAAACAACCCAATGTGATTATCCTAAAGGGATTGGGCAAGTTTTGGGGTCTTGCTGGCATGCGCCTTGGCTTTGCAATCGCCTCCCCCAACCTTATTCAACGCATCATCGATGTCGTCGGGCCATGGGCCATTTCTGGCCCCGCCCAATACATCGGTCGCGCGGCCTTAATGGATACCACCTGGGTCACAGATACACGCGAACGATTGGCGGTCGATGCGCGCCGTTTAGACACACTCATGTCACAACACGCGGCAAAGCCCTTGGGCGGAACAGATTTGTTTCGCCTGTATTACGTGAATAACGCATCCAATTACCAACGCAAACTGGCTGAAAAAATGGTCTGGTCACGATGCTTTCCATATTCTAAAACTTGGTTACGCCTTGGCCTACCTGGCACGCATGAACATTGGAACCAATTAATTGATGCACTGGAGACCTAAATGACACATCTACAGATTCTCTTACTGGCCTTAATTCTGGACTATTTCATTGGCGACCCCAAAGCATTGTGGGCTCGCTTTCCCCATCCCGCAGTCTTGATGGGGCGAGTCGTTTCGTGGTTCGACAAAATGTTAAATCGCGGAAATTTACGACGCGTAAAAGGGATTATCGCAATTACATTGATGTCATTGGGTGCAATTGCACTTGGATTGTTTATCCGCTGGTTACCCGATTTTGGCATCCTAGAGTTGATACTCGTGACCGTGCTTTTGGCGCATAAATCACTGGTGCAACACGTCCGCGATGTCGCAACCGCACTTGGCCAAGGCTTAAATGACGGACGTCGCGCCGTTGGCCGTATCGTCGGGCGCGATACCACAGACCTCGACGAATCCGATGTGTCCCGCGCCGCCATTGAAAGTGCGGCCGAAAATTTCTCGGACGCGGTGGTCGCACCCGCTCTATGGTATCTCTTTTTTGGCCCGGCCGGCCTGTTACTTTATAAAATGGTCAACACAGCCGACAGCATGATCGGTCACCACACACCGCGATACGCCGAATTTGGATTTGGCGCGGCAAAATTGGACGACATTCTAAATTGGGTACCCGCCCGACTTTGCGGTGCTTTGATGTGTCTAATTTACCGCTCTTCCAGCGCCTTTGAAATCATGCGCACTGACGCGATGTTACATTCCTCGCCAAACGCTGGCTGGCCAGAGGCGGCGATGGCGGCAATCTTGGACGTTTCTCTTGCCGGTCCGCGTCAATATAACGGTGAATTAACCAACGACTCTTTTATCAACCCCCGTGGCCGCCGCACGTTGACCCGCGATGATATCACCGGTGCTGTTGGTATTTTAAATCGGTCATGGATAGGGTTAACCGCCATCGTCGCAATCATGGCATTATTCATGTGGGTTTTCTTTTAACACCATTAACTGCCGCGAATTACACCCGTTCTCGCCGCCACACCCAGCGCTTAAATTACCCAACCAATGCGCCTACAACTTACGTCGACGTGCAAGCGCGATGTCGACAGCATCCATGCGTCTTCTTGGCCAGAGTTTACAATTAGTAATCAACAGATCTGTGGCATACGCACGAAACACCCTTTGCATCATTGCGACTTTCGATCATAATAAAAACGCTATAAAATGTTCGAGCGAGTGCAGCGAAAATTTCGCGACATTGGTTTTGAGGATATGACTATTTCAATCAGGCCTACAACACTGTTTCGCCCAACGGTTCGCCTTTAAAACGGCGCAAAACCGTGCCCCGCAGGTTGACCACGTCACGCAAAACTTGCACCCAAGCCCAGCAACAGCAATCTTATAAACTACATAGGCAAATCAACATCTCTGGATGCAAATTTAATCATTCACTATCCACAATTGTAATCCGTGCAGCGGTCAAAGTTCCCGCCCAAGGGGTTTTTCGCAATCCACAGGTGATTAAAATTGTCCCTCTTTTCATGCGAAAACCCTGAAACGTCATTTTCAAAGGGCAAGTATCTTCTAGACCCGTGTATTCTGTGATTCCGAATTCAGTTTGAAAATTGCTTTCACTGTGCCCGACAATGATTCCCATGCCGTTTCTGAATTAATTGAAATCACCGCTTCAGATCGCTCGCCCAATCCATTCAACGAATTATCTCCCAACAACAAGTCGCGCTTATTTAAATCTTCTCGCGCTAAACGAATACTAAGCAAACGGCTATTTTCAGACGTCTTAAGGATTTTATCAATACGTGCAGGAACCCAAACTGGTTTGGGTAAACCTCCGGACAACTGCACATGCACTAACTGCCCAAGCCTTAAGTTTGGCGCATCCGTTACATTGATACGGCTCGTCACCTCAAAATCTGTTGTAAGTGGGGCAATTTCTAACACGTAGGCTCCTGCCGCAATACGACGTCCCGCATCGCGAATACGCATACGCTGGACACGTCCGCTGGTGGTGGCATAAATGAACTTATCCCGCATTAGGTTTTCCATTCGCGTTAGCTCTGACTGCGCTTCAACCAATCTATCGGAAATCAATCTCAGCTCACTGTCGTATTCTTGCTGGCGCGACAATGCATTTTTATCTATTCGTGCTTTCAATCCCGCATACACAACCCGCGCCTGTGTCGCCTTAATTGATTGCGCCAAAACCTCTTTCATAAAACTAAGATCCTCTGATGCATTCAATTCCGATGGTTCATTAAATGGATTCAACTGACGACCTGTTGCGTTAATCAGTTGATTTGTTTGTGTCAGCCGTTCGTACAACCGCATCAAATCGTTTGCCGCCCGCAACTCAGTTTGATCAAATGTGCGATCAATATTCTGCTGTCGCAATTCAATACCACAACGGCTTATTTCACGACGCATTTCTTCGACCTGTTGTAGTTGCCCCAGTACCTGTTTCAATTTTTCGGGTATTTTCAACTCTAGTTGATTGTCTTTTAGCGCACGCAAGCACCGCGCACGTAACAAATAACGCGCCACCTCTTGACGTGCTCCATTTAATTCTTGCGCCGTGTCATCCGTGTTTAAGGATGCTAAAATCTGTCCTTCGCGTACAACTTCACCTTCAGTCACAAAAACATTACTCAAAACACCGCCACGATCGTGTTTTACTGGAGTCGACTGCTCAATCGCTTGCAGGACACCTCCAACGCGTAATGTATGCGTAACCGAAATAACCTGCAGTGAAGCATAAACAACGGCCATGGAAGCGACAGCAACCACTCCACTTGCTCCCAACATGATAGAGGCAAAAAAATGGCGCCGTAGCATCGTGCGAAATCCCCGCGTCCCCGCAACAACATCGTTAGCACGCGAAACAGAAGTTTTTGACTTGGGTTTATTTCCTCGTTTCACACTACCGCTCCGCAATTAGGCGGTCATCGGTTTGGCTTCGATCATCACTGAATCTAACCGCCAATTGACGATAGCCTTCACGTAGCGTTTGATCGAATCCATCGGACTGGCCTATAACGCGGTTGTACTCTGTACTTTCTTCATCGCTCATCTGCTCGCTGGACAATACATCGCCCCGATCATGCATGGTAATATACACCTCGTTTGGGTTCATCCGAACATCAAATAAAATTTCTTCATTTTGCCCAATCGTTTGGTCGCGTGGCGCAAAAAACAACATGTCCTGCGCTGTCTGCTTCACCCTTGTTTTCAATCCCTCATCCATACCACGCGGGAACTGTGCCTCCAACCACAATGACAATCGAAATGCTTCGCGTTTGGTTGGCATGAAAGAAACACGCACCCACCGTTGATGATAGCGCCCCAATACTTCGTCCATCGGCCCTCTATCCGTAACTTCGCCTCGTTCTAGCTTCACGACCTCGTCCGCAACCGACATCAAATAATCATCATCCGTGGCCAAAATAACGATCTTCCCTTGGGTCTTGGCGCGCAGAATAAGCGCCATTAATGCTGAACGTGATGCTTTGTCCAAATAGGTTTCCGGCGCATCCAGAACAATAATTTCACTATCCATCCAAAAGGCGCGCGCCAATGAAACCACCTGGCATTGCGCTGCGCTCTCTTCATCTACGCTCTCGTTTATGAAATCCTTGTCACGAAACACATCTTCGAAAGGATCCAGTTTTCGCAAAAGATCAACCGCAGGCAGGGACGTTGCTTTTGGATCAAAACAAGTAACATTTTCAACAACAGTTCCTTGCAAAACAATTGGTGGTGTCGCGGCATAGCTCAATGATGTTAATCGACCATGGTTGCGTCCCCAGTTTCGACCACGGTAACTAATTTTTCCCTCCACAAATTGACCCGTTGCAATCGCGCGCAATATCTCCGATTTTCCCGAACCGCTTGGGCCGATCAAAGCCATACATAAACCCTGAAAAAGATCAGCTGAAAAAGGCGCAAAGCCGGAATCCTCCAAATCGGTAATAGACAGAAGCGCCACTTCCTGATCCGCCGAGGGTGGACTTTGTCGCACGCTTTTATTCTCAATAATTTGCATAAATGACAAATCTGGTTTGGCAGGTTTCAACGCCTGAACTTGATAAAATTTCACAAATATATTTGTGATATATTGATTCAAAAATATTGCCGCTATCATTGTTCCCAACGATATCGAACCCGCTATGTGGAGCCACGCTGTGACTACAATACTCGCGACGGCGGTAACCAGCTGAATTAAATTTAACCAAGTTGATTGACCAATAGTTTGAAAATCAGGTTGATCTTCAAGATGAATTTTACCTTCGGCCGCATGTTGCAAATACGCTGACCCAAGCCCGACCGCATCGGCTAGTAATGGATCAGCATCTGACCCTTGGCTCACTTTTTTGATTTTAATTTTGTGGGGACTTCTGAACCGCCATACGAGAAATAAAACAATCGCAACGCTCAACGAAATAACAGGTAACAATGGGCTTAAGAACGCCATAGTGGCCATCCAAAATACCGCAAAGCAACTGTCCTGATACAATACTAATCCACGCACATTTGTGAAATAGTTTTCCAACGCCCGCATGCGCATTAAATCAATCAAGCAAACCGAAATTGCGGTTCCTAAACCCAAACCGGCCAATGGCCACAATGACGCCGAATTCCCCGAGGGAACCAGCCTGTCCAAGATTAATAAAGTAATCGCAGGCACACCTAATGCCAACAAACTGGAAAAGAAACCAAGAGCACCAGCAATGAAACGAACCCAGCTCGGTGGGTGATCCGTTGCCTTACGCAAATGCTTGTCACTTTTCGCGATATAGTTTTCCCACGATTTACGTAATTCCGATGCCGAAACAAGTTCAACCAAGGTTTTTTGCTCTTTTGCTGTTTGGGTCATTATTTCTTTCCAATGGCTATGTTGTTGGCCAAAAACGATCATTCATTCTATAAGTCGACGTTGCCTAATTCGGGTCGGGTTTCCCACTTCCCTCAGATTTCAACATCTGATTGATATAGTCCGACAAGGTCACGAAACCTCCCGGCTCAACATCCGCAGGCTGTTCCATCGACGAAGCCAACGGTGCTTCATCCAAAACGCTTGGCTCCTGCCCTTGCTCCAATTGCTTCAATAAATCCATAACCAACGTACGATCAGCGCCTTGCGGTGCTGGTGTCGATACATTGACAGCTGGGGCCATTGGCGACGCAATTGCATCGCGCTGAGCCAAACGCTCAAGCAGCAACTTCTCCAATGCATCCATCGACGCGGGTTCTTCTGGTACAGCTATCGGCTCAGCGCTCTGCGCAAGCGAGGCATTAACTTGAACAGCTCCGGCTTGTGGCCATTTAAGAGAATTCATCTCCGAAACAAATACACTTCTCATCTCATTTACGGCCTGCTCCAGCGCATAAATGCGCGCGTCTAATCCCTGCATATAACTTGCAAACAAGGGTTGAGTTGGGGTTGAACTGAGCAAAGTTTGATCCACCTGCGTCTCAGAGCCAGCACCAAAAACTCCACCTCGAAGTGATCCCACAGGCACGTCTAAAGCCACCCCATATCCATCAGATAATGGCAAGTTTCGCGCCTGCGCTTGCTGTGCAAACCCAATAGCAAAATCGTCTTGAATTTGTGCCGCTGATGACGCTTCATTTTGGCTTTGCGACGATCGCAACTGAGCTAATTCCAACTGCAACGCTTGAATAGCTGCTTGCGCGTCGCTACCCTGTCTTTGATCCGCCCCAAATCGTTGGGTGACTTGTCCATTGAAACGCGATTGGTCAGGGCTATCAAAACCACCCTGATTATTATCAACGCCGAAACTGTTACCATATGGAATCTGTTGTTGGCCCAAATTTCCTTGGGGGTTTCCAAAATTGCGATTTTGGAAACCTTGCTGCCGATTTGCTTGAGCAAAGGTCGTTTGGACTTGCTGCGGTCCCGCACTGGGCGCGATCCATGTGCTTGGTTGTGTCAGGCTTCCGATTTGTTGCGCTTCTACTTGTGCTGGTACAGGCCAACCGCGCGGAAAAACACGAGGAGATTGCCCCTGAGCAATCCAACGAAGATATGTGGCCACAGCTGAAAAACCTGCCAATGAAATTTCTTGAATCGTCTCTAATTCTCGCTTTACGACGAGGCGACCGCCAGAAGCCAACAGCGTCTCTAACCGCGGATCCAATGGCTCTAAAATTGTAGGTGGTAACGGAAGCTCTGATTTCCTGTCCGAAACAAAAAAGCTATCTTGAGGCGCCACATCTGCTATCCGAATTTGTACTTTTCCTTCAACCGTCAAGCCTATTTCCAAGGAAGGTTTTTTTGCAATACATGCCGTTGAACTTTCTGCACAGATCACTTCGAAAACATCTTCATCTAACCGCGGGCTTGTTGAAAACCGCGCGTACCCGTCTGGGTCGAAGCGAAAATAAACACGATCAACAAATCCTTCTTGAAAAGTTGGCCACCCAAAAGATCCTCGAATGGCCTGCTCAGCTTCGCGCGCACCAATTGCAAATAGCACCGATGTATCCAAAACTTGAGTCGTGCTGGTGATGCCTTGCTGCTGTGCCGACTGAGCCCAAGCACCGTTGGCAGAGGCAATCAATGCGCACGTTAATCGCAGAAGCGGTTTAAAAATTATGTTCATTGCGTTTCCTCCATTTGAGCGGGGTGCCGATAGGCGGGCAACCAATCTGACCTTTGCGGTGGATCAGGCAAGCCCTTACGTAGGCGCGTATCCCGATCCCTATATCTTGTATACCAAACCTCTGATCCACCATTGCCGGGCGTTAAGATTCGGCCTTGCACTTTATGTAAAAGCGAAGCCAATAAGATTCCGTTATTATTTGCAGTTTGAATTTCAATAACCCCGTTCCCACCTTCATATAATCCCTCATAGAATCCACGATCCGGATCAAACAGCTCGATAATCGCTTCGTATAAAATATCCGTATAATAGGTGTCCCACAGAGCCCACATCCCAAATGCCGCCTTGGTTGCCACTGCCGCATGATCAGGTGAATAGTCCCCCCGTGGTGTCACTGTATTCCACGGGTAACCGTCAGAAAAAATTGTGTCATACGTAAAATACGGTGGCCCCTTCACATTGTGCTCTGAACGCGCAGTCATATATCCTTCGCGTTCAAAACGGTTTTGCTGAACCTGATAAATACGATCAGCAAACTCAGCTCGCCAGCCATCTGTATTCACACGATCATCACTCACATCATCGTAAGGCATGTCCCAATTCAACTCTAACCCATCTAACATATAGCTTTCTGTCACCACGTAGTTTTGCGACTGGAAAACACGCGGATCGCGGCCATCGTACGGTACACGCACATCAAAAATATTTGTTGTCAAAAATGGCTCTGCCCGGTGCGCAAAATATGGCTTGAACCCCCAAAGAGCAAACCCCTTGGCAGCATATTCTTCGTAACCCAGTCGGCCTTCCTGCGCGTAAATGGTTTCCTTGGTTTCTTTGTCCACAAGCGCCCCAAACATCACACCGTCTTCATCAATGATGTTTGAAAAATCCCAACGCAACAACATATTATCTATGGTGTTTGATAAATAGGGATATCGATTCCTTACGATCCGCATCCACACCATAAAGCGCCCAATATCCAATGCCGAAAATCCAATTTCACCAGGCTTGTTGGAATAATCAACCTGCGCGCCAGTTTTCGTGTGGTATACTTTATTGGGCATTTCGTTTCGAAATAACTTCAGCGTGCGAAATGTCGTCAACAGCTTTAGAATTCTTTTATCAAATTCAGGCTTTTCAATCAGACACAATTCATAAGCTGAAACCATACCGCTGATATAAGAAGCGGTATCCCACAACGTGGTTGACGGATACCCACCAACTGAATTTGCCAAACCCGTCGACTCTTGGGTAAATTGCACAAAATACCCCCAAGCCACCCGAGCGGCCTGTAATTCCCTCTCGTTCAAAAATCCACGACGAGCCTTATACTTACGGACATATCCGTTCGATTCGTTATATCCGACCTGATATTCTGGAGCATCTTTTTCCCGTTTTTCAAAATAATCTTCCGGCATTTCACACAGACGCGGCGGGGTCGCAATCTTTGCCACGTTTTGAACAGAGCTTAACGTCTCCGCCGGCAGATTGCCGCGCAACAGGTTTGGCAGGCTATCGGCGTCAACTTTGGGCGCCTGATACTCGTCCTGTAGTGTTGTACGCATTTCATAGGCATTCAATGCCTCTAAATCGACCTGATCCAAAGTTGTATATTCTGGATTATTCTTCAAAAATTCGCTGGCGATTCCGTTTCTCTTGGTTTGCAGTGCTGCTTCTTCTTGCTTGCGCTGGCTTTCTTCTGCTGCACGTTTTGCATTATCAGTAAGCGCACCACTCACCTCTCCGCCAAGCGTCGTCACAACCGTTGCGGATGCCCCCAGAAAGCCGATCACGAAAACACCAAATGCAATTTTTCCAATAGGGCCGGTCATTTATCCTCACTTCTCGTTGCCCAAAATTGGGTTTTTGATTTGACCCAATGTGCAGGCAACTCGTGAATTTCTCGATAACTTGTCGTTGGGTTTTACAATTGATTGTCGAAAGTTTTAGACAATTTTACATTATTGCGGTGCATCAAACTCCAGAAACAAAACGTTTTTGTCATCCAAGAAAGCATAATCAATGCGACGTGTCAGAGAGTGTATCAAAAACCACCCGAACCCACCCTCCGGTAGATTTTCGAATGCAACTGCATCTCCATGCATTTCTTTTTTTTGGGGAATTCCTGGAAACTTTTTGCCTTGATCGCGTATGGCAAGGCGCAAAACCGCGTCTACCAAATCTAAACTGATGTCAATTTGGCCATTTTCGCAAAATGCATAACCGTGCTCTACAACATTGTTCAGCGCCTCAGCCATTGCAATCTCGATTGATGCGGCGGCGCCTTCTTCGACGCCGCGCTCACGCAACCAACTGACTGCACCTTTAACGGCCTGACTTACCTTGGGTTGCTCACTCGTAAATGTATGTGAAAATTGCGTTTCCAACACCTGCTCTGCTCCCCCAATAACGCTTAACCCACCATTTTTGTTTCGTCAGAAACGGCTTCATCAAGGTTTTCATAAATTTTAAAAACGCTGTCCATTCGTGTCAGTTTGAAAACTTTTTCGACGGTTGGTGACAATCCACAGATCTCGAACTTTCGCTCAGTTCCCATATACTTCATATGCCCAACCAACGCGCCCAATCCGGACGAATCCATAAATCCAACCTGCGAGAGGTCCAAAATCATATGCGCGGCACCCTCATCTACCAGTACCTTCAAATTGTCCTTAAACCGCACAGCCAACGCCGCGTCCAAACGATCCTCCATCAGTTTTACAACCAACTTTTCACCATAGTTTTCTTTGTCAAAGTTCATGCGAACTCTCCTTTATTTGGCCATCACAGCCGGTTTTTTAAAATCTCCAAGGCGCGGCAAAGCACCAAGCCCAACAGTCCATGCCAACAGTTTAATGCGCGATAATACGACGACCAACGTGGTTGCACCGGCAATTCCTCCAGCTGTTTTAAACGCAACAAATAAAGACGGGCTTAATGCCATTGGCCAAAGCATCATTTCCAACAAATCAAGGAAAATGGGATGTACCAAATAAATCCCAAAACTATACGGAGCCCATGTCGAAATTATTGCTGGCCACTTCGCGTTCTGTGCGCCCATAAACATAGCGAATAAGAAAACTGGCATTAAAAAATCGGCCCAATAGGCAGGGTCGTAATTATATTGCCAATCTCCTGACAAAATAACTTTGTTCGAATAGACCAATTTGACCATGAACATGATCACACCCAAATACAGCGCCGTCCAAAACACCCCACGCAACGCCTTGGAATTCATACCTTGTTTAAGCAGACCATAAAAACTGGCGGCCACAATGCCATAGCCAGCATAAGTCACCAATTTCACGCCGCGCACTAAATATTCAAATCCGCCCATATCGCGAAAGTTCGCCCAAATCCACAAATCCACTTCGCGCTTAGCGAAAAGACTCAGCAAAACAACCAGCCCAATCACCGGCTTATCAATCGCAATCAGGTACAAGGGGTACATCAAAACCAAACCAAACAAGGTTGGCAGGAAATGCATATGATATTGAACGGATCCCAACACGAAATAGCTCAACCATTGAAACGGGTTCACCAATTCTTGCAAAATCGCATCCTGATACCCGAAATATGACGCTTTAATCAGTCGATAAAACGCAAAGAACATTACCCAGAACACAAACGGTAATAACAATCGCCGTGCCTGCACCTTGATTGTTTCGCCATAACTGCGGGGACGTTTATCCAGCGACATAACCAACAGAAACAACGATATAATGATAAATAATTCCGTGCGCGCAGTGTAAACAACCGCGCGAAATAAAACCGGAAAAATACGCTCGCTTGCGGAAAAATCAGGGAACGGTTGCCCAGATATGTCAGAGCTGGCATGCAAGCCAACGATCGAAACACCTGCAATCAACCGCAAACAATCCAGCCAAACCATGCGGGAACTTTGGATATCTGTTGTTGTCATATTCTACTCTTGTGAAAATTAACGCTGACACTGTTATTTCACACAAACCCTACTAAACCCTTTTTAGATAAAATTTTGTGTAAAATCAGTTTGGTAAAGAGAGTCTTCAGACTTTGCACATAAACCACTCCTAATCATGAGAGAGGGTAACATGCGCAAACTTGAAATTCTTATGCTCTTCAGCATTCTTAGTTACGGCCCCGCGTTCGCTCAGTCAGACAGTGAACTTTCGTTAGGTGCCAATAATTGTGCCATCGCACAGGCATTGAATATCGCATTACCCATTGAATGCGTTGATCCGCCATTGGGTCAAAAGCGCGGAATTGTCATCCGCCTCGACAGTCAATTACGCGCTCCTGCGCCCTTAAATTCGACGACAGCAAAAACTGTCGTCGCTCCGCGCCACGCCACATCTACCAAAGTAGTGAAAAAAATCCCTATCTCACGACAAGCCGCAAAATCTGAAAATGGGTATTTTATCCATTTCGCTCTCGATTCCTTCGATCTTGAGGTCGAATACAAAGAGCATCTCGATCGGCTCTCAACTGTACTTTCTGCGGATGCGATGGCCAAAACATGTTTGCGCATAACAGGCCATACTGACACTTCTGGTAGTGCTGAATATAATCTACGGCTCAGTCAGAAACGCGCCGTCATGGTCGGCACTTACCTCGCTGAAACTGGTAAGATTGATCCCACCCGCATTCAAATCGTCGCCATGGGCGAAACCCAACCTCTCCCCGACATCAAGGGGCACGATCCACGCAATCGCCGCGTGGAATTCTCAACAAAAGAGTCAGAAACAGGATGTAATTAGACAATGGGAATGATGATACAAATCCTATTTAGGATCGCCGTCTTGGGCGCTATCCTTATGGGCTCGACTGTGTACGCCCAAGAAACCCGCATGGCGTTGGTCATCGGCAACAGTGACTATGACCAACTGCCGCGCTTGCGCAATCCTGCCAATGACGCCGCGACATTTTCAACTGCTCTCTCCAATCTCGGTTTCACAGTTTACCTTGGCAGCAACCTCACGCAATCCCAATTGGTCAAGGCTTTGGCCGTTTATGCAGAAAAATCCAAAACGGCGGATGTTTCGCTGATTTACTATGCTGGGCACAGCGCCGCATTGGGCGCACAAAACCTTATTTTTCCCACGGACTTTGACCCCTCAAACAGTCAACAACTCTCGGCGCTTGTAAAACTCAGCGACGTCACCAAATTAATGCAATCAGGTGCTGGCACCAACATCATTCTGTTTGATGCATGCCAAGAGCCGCTCACACTTGATACACCATCCGGCCAAATGTCACTCAGCGCTTTGGCACCCCAAGTTCCCCCCATCGGCACATTAATCAGCTATGCTTCGTCACCTGGATACGCGGCGCACGATGGCACCGGCGATCACAGCGTTTTCACTGGCGCCCTGCTCGACAACCTCGCGACCCCCGATGTCGACATTGAAACCATGCTTCGCTCTGTGCGACGCGATGCCTTGCGCAATTCCCAAGGCATCCAAGTCCCCCAAACCAGCTCTTCATTGGTCACGGACTTCTTCTTCTATCCAACCCAACCTCAAAATACGTCCAAAACATTACAGAATGCGTTGCTCGAAAATGGGTTTACACAAAAACCTATCCTATCGACCATCGCTTCTGGCGTATTTGCCCCTAAAACCGTTCCAAGTTTTAACGCGGAACAGGTCATTTTGCGCGACCTCCTCTGTTCGAAAATCGCGTCGCCACGTCCCAGCATCTGTCGAAACTAACCAAATTCCCTATCCAAGACCGCGATTTTAGGCGCTTTTTCCCTGCATTTCGGCCAAATACCGCCAAAAGCCATAAAAATAAGGGCAATTTGGCACTTTTCGCTTGGCAGTCAGTAGTTTTACACACAATATGTGCCACACATAGACGTTACAAATAGATTATTTTGTATCTTACAACGCAGCAGAGGAGCAGCAAATGTCACATAAACCAATGACGAAAACACAATTGGTCGCATCACTTGCAGAAGCATGTGGTTCAGATAAAGCCACAGCAAACCAAACATTAGAAGCATTAGCAGGCATCGTATCCAAAGAAGTCGCAGCAGGCGGCGCCGTTACTTTGCCAGGCCTTGGTAAATTCCAATGCCGCGCACGTCCAGAGCGCATGGTGCGTAACCCAGCAACTGGCGAACAGTTCATGAAAGGCGCCGATCGCGTTGCCAAAGTGACAATCGCAAAAGCACTAAAAGATGTGATTAACGACTAAGTCGTTTTCACTCGACGCCTCGCGTCGTTTGTTTAAGGTCGCCCCATTAGGGCGGCCTTTTTCTTTGGGACAACAGTCATGGATTTCAAATCAACCCTGATGGGTCTCACGTTCGCACTCATCTGGTCCAGCGCATTTACGTCCGCACGCTACATCGTCCAATTCGCACCACCGCTTTCTATTTCCGCCCTACGTTTTCTAATCGCCGGCCTCCTCGCTTGCGCCATCGCATACGCCCTTGGCCAACGCCCAAAGTTCACCCGCCAACAATGGCGCGGCATCATCATCTTCGGCATTTGCCAAAATGCGATTTACCTCGGTTTTTTCTTCATGGCCATGACACGGATCGAGGCATCCCTTGCTTCAATCCTCGCCTCCACTATGCCACTTTTGGTGGCGCTCGCTCTAATCACAATCCTGCGCGAAAAGCTCCCCCTCATGGGCATCATCGGCCTCATCATTGGCTTTGCAGGCGTCACCTTGATCATGGGAACACGCATCAGCGGCGGTGTCGATTTGATCGGCATTGCCCTGTGCGCCCTTGGCGTCATCGCCCTGACCATTGCAACGCTGTCCGTCAAATCCGCCTCAACGGGTGGAAACCTGTTTATGGTGGTCGGATTGCAAATGTTAGTGGGCTCCGCCGCCCTCACAATTCCCGCGCTGACATTGGAAACGTGGAGCGTCACATGGACGCCCACACTTATCGCCACCTTCGCCTACACAATCATCGTGCCTGGCATCATCGCCACCTATATCTGGTTTTTATTGGTCGGTCGTATCGGCGCCACAAAATCGGCTACCTTCCACTTCCTCAACCCTTTCTTTGGGGTCGCCATTGCCGCCGCTCTGTTGGGTGAAACTCTGACCCGCACCGACATCATTGGTGTCGCCATTATCATGGCTGGCATTTTCGCGGTTCAACGTGCACGCATCGCGACGTAACCCAATCGCCCGTCAGGGCTGATCGGAATGCGGCGCAGCCGCGCCTTTAACCAATTTTCCCTTGGTTTTCCCCAACCTGCCCACGGTGCAACAACAGATGATCCAAAATCACACAGGCCATCATTGCTTCGCCTACAGGCACCGCACGAATCCCAACACAGGGATCATGCCGCCCCTTGGTAATAATTGTGGTCTCTTCGCCTGCCTTGGTAATCGTCGCACGCTCTTTCAAAATCGACGACGTCGGCTTGACTGCAAAACGACACACCAAATCTTGTCCCGTCGAAATTCCACCCAACGCGCCACCGGCATGGTTTGAATTGTAAACCGGCGCACCGTCCACAAACGAAATCTCATCCGCATTGTCTTCACCGGTTAATTCAGCGGATCCAAACCCGGCGCCAATTTCCACACCCTTAACCGCATTAATCGACATCATCGCCGTGGCAATATCGGTATCAATTTTGCCGTAAACGGGCGCACCCAACCCTGCTGGAACGCCACTGGCTATCACCTCGATCACCGCGCCCACAGAATTACCAGACTTGCGCAATTCGTCCAAATAACCCGCCCACAAAACTGCTGTATCCGCGTCGGGCGTCCAAAACGGATTGTTCTCAATTTCGTTCAAATCAATCTTTGTGCGATCAATTTTATGCGGGCCCATTTGAACCATATATCCAGTGATTTTAACCTCTGGCGCCAAGGCTTTCAAAACTTCGCGCGCCACACCGCCGGCCGCAACGCGCGCCGCTGTTTCGCGCGCGCTGGAACGTCCACCACCACGATAATCGCGAATGCCGTATTTCTGCCAATACGTAATATCTGCATGGCCGGGGCGAAATTTTTCCATGATGTCGGAATAATCTTTGGATCGCTGGTCGGTGTTTTCAATCATCAACTGAATCGGATGCCCCGTAGTTTTACCCTCAAACATCCCTGATAAGATTTTCACTTCGTCCGCTTCGCGCCGCTGCGTGGTATATTTATTTTGCCCCGGCTTACGCTTGTCCAACCACTGTTGCAAATCGCCCGCGCTCACGGCCACGTTTGGTGGGCACCCATCAATGGTTGCACCCAGTGCGGGTCCATGGCTTTCACCCCAAGTTGTTACCGTAAACATCCGTCCAAATGAATTCGTCGCCATGCGCTTCTCTCCGATACTTACAAAACCAATACCCCACCCAACCTACAAAAGAAAACCCATCCTTGCTTATTTTTTAACACCCCCCTAAGAATGAACTCACCTCGGGGGGCCAATATGGCTGAGATGCGCTTGCGCGAACCCGTCGAACCTGAACCGGATCATACCGGCGTAGGGAAGGTTTCGTTTCAAACGACCCCCTTACGCTTGTAGCAATTGGAGACTTGAAATGACAAAAATCATCACCCTTGCTGCGGGCCTCACATTGGCACTTGCCACAACAGTCCACGCACAAGATAAACCAGAACTTATTGTTTACACCTACGACAGCTTCGTTTCCGACTGGGGCCCTGGCCCTGCAATCGAAAAAGCATTCGAAGAAACCTGTGAATGCGATCTCAAATTGGTCGGCGCAGGTGACGGTGCGGCCTTGCTGACACGCATCCAACTCGAAGGACCGCGTTCTGACGCCGACATCGTTTTGGGCTTGGACACGAACCTAACTGCACGCGCGGCGGCAACGGGTTTGTTCGCACCATACACAAATACGCCCATCGCGCTGGACGTGCCAACGGACTGGACGGACACAACATTCCTACCCTACGACTGGGGCTATTTCGCATTTGTCTATGACAACACAAAACTTAAAAACGTGCCTAAAAATTTCGAAGACATGATCGCCATGCCCGACGATTTTAAAGTCGTCATCCAAGATCCGCGTTCATCCACACCGGGTTTGGGTTTGCTTCTGTGGGTTAAACAGGCTTACGGCGACCGCGCTCCCGAAATTTGGGCTGGCCTTGCGCCCAAAATCCTGACCGTAACCAAAGGTTGGTCAGAAGCATACGGCATGTTCACCGATGGCGAGGCTGATATGGTTCTGTCGTACACCACATCCCCCGCCTATCACATCATCGCCGAAGGCGACGAAACCAAATCCGCCGCGCCTTTCGACGAGGGCCATTATATGCAAATCGAAGTGGCTGGAAAATTGGCCGCCACAGATCAACCAGAATTGGCCGATGCGTTTTTGGATTTCATGACATCCGATGGGTTTCAGTCTATCATCCCCACCACCAACTGGATGTACCCAGCAGTATTTCCCGCCGATGGCCTACCCGCAGGTTTTGAACAACTCATCACGCCAACCGACAGCCTGATCATTCCCGCACAACAGGTTCAAGTGGCTCGCGACAAGGCACTTGCCGAATGGCTCACCGAACTCAGCCGATAAGGCCAATCCATTTCATCTTAGGCGGCAGCGCATTTGCGCTGTTGCTTTTGCTGACTTTGGGCACCGTCGCGGCGCTGTGGTACCGCGCTGAAATCACATCGTCCCTAACGCCTGCCGATTGGGCGGCCATACGGTTTACCATTACACAGGCGTTGGCCTCTGCCGTGATCTCAGTCATTGTCGCAATCCCCACTGCACGCGCGCTTGCGCGGCGCAATTTTCGCGGTCGTAAATTCATCCTCACCCTGATGGGCGCACCCTTCATTTTGCCCGCCATCGTTGCCGTTCTGGGTATCTTGGCGGTTTGGGGTCGCTCTGGTTATATCTCTGATTTCATCGCTAACTTCGGCCTTGGCCCCCTTAATATTTACGGTTTTGGCGGCGTAGTTCTGGCACACGTCTTCTTCAACATCCCCCTCGCCACCCGCTTGTTGGTTCAGGGTTGGTCATCAATTCCCGTCGAACATTTTCGCCTCGCGGCGCAACTTGGAATGCACACCACCGACATCACGCGCCACCTCGAACGCCCAATGCTGCGCGCCGTAATTCCCGGGGTATTCTTGCTAATTTTCCTACTGTCCGTTTCCAGCTTCGCCGTCGCCCTCGCCCTTGGTGGCGGCCCCAAAGCCACCACAATCGAGCTGGCAATCTACCAAGCAATCCGCTTCGATTTCGACCTCGCCAAAGCATCGCAATTGGCCATGCTCCAATTTGCGCTCTGCGCCACCATTGGCGCGGCCACCATCGTGATTGCCAAACCCATGCACTTCGCCCAAGGCTTGGATCGCCGCGCCGAACGCTGGGATGCCCGCGAAACCCGTTACCGCATCGTCGACACCGCCGTCCTTACGGTGGTTTGCTTGTTCCTGTTTCTCCCCCTCGCCTCTGTCTTCCTGCGCGGCATCGTCCCACTATTCACGTTGCCGGCCCCCGTCTGGGTTGCGGCATTCAATTCTGTCACCGTGGCCGTTCTGTCCGCCGTCCTGTCGGTTTGCATGTCGATCGCCATGTCGGCCTTCATCATCCGCATCGCCCGTAAACGCAAAACCGTTTCTCAGGTGATGGAGGTGGTCGGCTTCCTCACGCTTGCCGCCTCGCCCTTCGTCATCGGCACTGGCCTGTTCGTGATGACCTTCCCCTTCGTCTCCCCCTTCGCTATCGCCCTCCCCATCACCGCACTCGTCAACGCCGCCATGTCTTTGCCATTTTCCTTGCGCGTCATCCTACCCGCCATGACCCGCGCCGAGGATCATTATGGCCGCCTCGCCGACAGCCTTGGCATGCAAACATGGGGTCGTTTTCGCCTTGCGATTTGGCCACGTCTGAAACGACCCGTGGGTTTTTCCGCTGGCCTTGCCGCTGCATTATCCATGGGCGACCTGGGTGTTATCACCCTGTTTGCACCACCTGACGTGGCCACCTTGCCGCTGATGATGTACCGCATGATGTCCACGTATCAATTGGGCGCGGCCGCTGGCGTTGCGCTGTTACTTGTCACCCTATCCGTCGCCCTATTCTGGATTTTTGACCAAGGAGGTCGCCTTGAGCATAACGTTAGATAACATCGAAATCAGCCACGGGTCATTCACCCTGTCTGCTAATTTTAAGATCGAGGAAGGTCATAAAATTGCCCTTCTTGGCCCCTCAGGTGGCGGCAAGTCCACCCTACTGTCCGCCATCGCAGGGTTCAAAACACCTGATCACGGGCGCATTCTGCACAATGATACCGACATCACATCTATGCCCCCCGCACAGCGCCCCATCGCGTTATTGTTCCAAGATCACAACCTGTTTCCGCATCTGTCGGTGGAAAAAAATATCGCTCTGGGTCTACATCCAAACCTGCGCCTGTCGGATGCGGAACGCGAAATTGTTCAGGATGCTTTGCGCCGTGTCGGTCTGCATAACCAAGGCAAAAAAATGCCCTCTGAACTATCAGGCGGCCAACAACAACGGGTCGCCTTGGCGCGGTGTTTGTTGCGCGACCGTCCGGTGCTGTGCCTTGACGAACCCTTCGCTGCCCTTGGCCCCGCACTGAAACGCGAAATGTTGGATTTGGTGGCCGAAATTGTTGATGGCTCCAAGACCACGTTGTTGATGGTCACTCACCAACCCGAGGATGCGAAATACATCACCGATCAAACCGTTCTGATTGCGGATGGTGTGGCGCATGCCCCCGTGGACACAGCCGAATTGTTGGCCAATCCGCCCATCGCATTGGCGCGGTACTTGGGGACGTAAACGCAAAAGGCCGCTGATATTTATCAGCGGCCTTTCAAATTCAATTTCTATGGGGCTTAACCCTTGCGTTTAACGTCACGCCACAGCTTCTTGTTCGTCAAATATAACAAAACAGCCAACAAAGACAGCATCGCAACTGACAAGAAGCCAATACGCTGACGCGCCATCATTTTTGGTTCCGCAGTCCACATCAAAAATGCGGCGACATCCTGTGCCATGTTACGCACATCGTTTTTGGCACCATCGGCAAATTCAACGTCCTCGCCGAACAACGGCGGCGCCATTGAAATCCAACCAGTCGAAAACGCAGTGTTTTCATAAAACGTTGTGCCCGCTTCCTCTTTTTCTTCACCAGTGTAACCGTTCAAGATTGACGCAATATATTCTGGACCACCAATTCCTTTGACGAACTGGTTGATACCCAAACCATACGGCCCCTTGAAACCAGCACGTGCTTTGGCCATCAATGACAAATCAGGGGCATTTTCCAACGAAGAGCCGGGAAATTTATCCGATGGCTTCGCGGCACGTGTATCGTCCAAATCCTTGTCATACACATCAAAGTTTAAGGCATAGGCCTTTACCGTTTCCTCATCCAAATGCGGGCCACCTTCGTCGCCCAAGTTGCGGAACGCAAGCTGATTCAAACCATGACATGCGGAACAAACTGATGTGAAAACCTGCAGACCGCGTTGCAACTGATATTGGTCAAACGCGCCAAACGGGCCTTCAAAACTGAATTTGAAATCCTCTGTATACGCTTTGTTAGCTTCGGCAGAAACCGATGTGGCCAATCCCAGCGCGATAATGGTCGAAAGAAGTAGTTTCTTCATAATTTTAATCCTCTTTCAATTACTTCGTTGCGCCAGATTTTGGCGGGTAATGCGCGTCAAAATCAGCTTCGATTGTTTCAGGAACTGGCAACGTCTTTTCGGTCCAACCCAGTACAGGCAAAATGACCAAGAAGTACGCGAACCAGTAAATCGCACCCAACAGTGAAATCAGCGGTACCAAACCTTCGGCAGGTCGTGCACCGGCCCACATCAGCAACATGAAATCAAACCCAAGCAGCCAGAACGCAATTTTAAATGTTGGACGGTAACGACCCGAACGCACTGGTGATGTATCTGTCCACGGCGCCAATGCCATCACAGCGATCGATCCAAACATGGCCAACACGCCCAAGAATTTCGCATCCAAGAACAAGATATCAAACGTAATCGCGCGCAAAATCGCATAGAATGGCAAGTAGTACCATTCAGGCACAATATGCTCTGGCGTCGACAATGGATCCGCAGGGATATAGTTAACAGGCTCGCCCAGATAGTTTGGCATAAAGCCAACAATCGCCATGAAGATGATCAAGATCACAACCAATGCGAACAAATCTTTGATCACATAATATGGCCAGAACGGAACCGTATCTTTTTCTGCTTCTGCTTTCGACTTGCGGCGCACTTCAACACCCGTTGGGTTGTTGTTGCCCGTGGTGTGGAATGCCCAAATGTGAATAGCAACCAAGCCAACGATAACGAAAGGCAGAAGGTAATGCAGCGAGAAGAAACGGTTCAACGTGGCTTGATCCACTGACGGTCCACCCAACAACCATTCCTGCAACATTGACCCAACGCCCGGAATCGCACCGAACAGACCTGTGATAACCGTCGCACCCCAAAATGACATCTGACCCCAAGGCAATACATACCCCAAGAAACCAGTGGCCATCATCATCAAGTAAATCAACATACCAATGATCCACGTAACTTCACGCGGTGCTTTGTACGATCCGTAATACAACCCACGGAAAATATGCGCGTATACAGCAATAAAGAATAACGACGCGCCATTCGCATGGATATAACGGAACGCCCAACCGCCGTTCACATTACGCATAATGTGTTCAACGCTGTTAAACGCCAAATCAACTTGTGGCGTGTAATGCATAACCAAAATAACACCGGTGGCGATTTGCATCACCAAGGCGAACGTCAAAACGATACCCCAAATCCACATCCAATTCAGATTCTTGGGTGTCGGAAGCATCAATGTATCGTAAACTAAGGAAACAATCGGCAAACGCTCGTGTAACCATTTTTCAAAGCCCGTTTTTGGCTCGTAATGATCGTGTGGAATTCCAGCCATGATCTCTCCCCTAACCTAATTTAAGTGTGTTGGCGTCCAGAAACGCCGCAACAGGCACATCCAAATTCCGTGGCGCAGGCCCCTTACGGATGCGACCAGCAGTGTCATAGTGTGACCCGTGGCATGGACAGAACCAACCATCAAAATCACCCGCATCGCCCAATGGCACACAGCCAAGGTGCGTACAAACACCGATCATTACTAACCATTCCCCGTCTTCGTCCAACGCACGGTTTTCATCAGTTGCAAACGCAACAGTTTCACCGATTGCAGGTTTCGCGTTCAAATTGCGCGAAATATCATCTTTCAAATCGCCCAACGGCACAGCACGCGCCTTTTCGATTTCTTCGGCAACACGACGGCGCACAAAAACCGGCTTGCCGCGCCACTTAACAGTCAGCTGCGTCCCCGGCTCTACGCCTGAAATATCAACTTCGATGGATGCCAGTGCTTGAACATCAGCACTTGGGTTCATTTGGTTAATCATCGGCCATACAGCCGCGCCACCAATCACTGCACCAGTACCTGCAGTAGCCACGTACAAAAAGTCGCGACGATTTCCTTTGTCTTCGGACACGTTCAGCGTCTCCCTTGCCTAGCCCAGTGTATCGGGCGTAATAATCCACAAATATCGAATATTATCCGACAGCCTATTGGCGGTTTACACGTACACGTGACATTCGTCTAGCCGCCTTTTAGACGCACTAACAAAAAAACAAGGGTCAAAACATGAGATTAGCCACCTATCAGCCCGATATCGCCCCAAATTTAGGCGCCATGATTCGACTAAGCGCCTGTTTTGGCGTGTCCCTCGACATCATTGAACCCTGCGGTTTTCCCCTCTCTCTTAAATCCCTGCGCCGCACGGCGATGGATTACGCCGACATCGCCGACATGACACGTCACGATTCGTGGGAGACCTTCCAATCAACCCGCCCCACAGGGCGCCTGATATTACTCACAACCAAGGCCACCGACACCCTGTGGGATTTCAAATTCCAGCCCACCGATACAATCGTGATGGGCCGAGAGAGCGCGGGCGTCCCCGATCACGTCCACAATGCCTGCGACGCCCACGTCAAATTACCAATGTACGGCGCGGCGCGATCCCTGAACGTCGCGATGACCGCAGGCATGGCAGTATCAGAGGCGTTGCGCCAAACACGCTAGCCGTGCATCGCCTGCCCGTGGGTTGGCGACACAACGACAATGCGTGGCATTTTATCCCACCAAGAATTCCAATCTATTAATAAACCTCAACCCATCAAATTTCATTTCATGTTTAAAGGCGATACAGCCCTTGGATTTACGTTATCGCTCACATTTAGGTACGCAGTGCGCCGCCATCACGGGCAAATTATGTGCTCCATCCGATAAAATCGACGTCAATTGCTTAAAACAAGTGAACGCGTCAATGAGGGACTACTACAAACGCCTTCGCCCATTATTGCCATCAAAATTGGATGGCAATGGAATAAGTGAAAGGCTTTACGAAAAAGCTCTGCCAGAAATTGATGCAATAATTGCCAAAGGCAATTTTGAATGCGATAGCCTTGTAGACGGGCAGTTTGAATCTTGTGAATTCATCACTCTCTCAGCCAATATGATGGACTTAATTTATCGCGCCAGAGTGGCGAATATAAATTTGCCCTAAAGACAGTTCAGTCAAAGCAAGCCAAACCTTTACGCCGCCAACCACGCATCTAAATTAGTTTTCCTTAACAAACCTTACCCCACAAAAAACCCATTCTGCGCCGCTATATGCGCCTTGGCGTCCGCGCCCAACTCATGCGCCGCACGCAGTGGCCAATATGGCTCGCGAATAAACTGACGCGCCAACAAAACAAAATCCGCCTTACTCTCAACAATCACCGCCTCGGCCTGCGCTGGTTGTGTAATCGATCCCACCGCCATCGTACCAATATCCGCCTCGGCGCGAATACGTCCCGCTAAATCCACCTGATCCGCCGTGCGTGTTCCAATCGATGCACGCGCCGCAGGCGTTGCACCACCACCTGAACAATCCACCAAATCCACACCGCGTTCTTTCAACCAGATCGCCATCTGAATATTATCCTCAACCGTCAAACCGCCATCGATCCAATCGGCGGCGGACAATCGTACCGCCAACGGCAACCCTTCGGGCCAAACCGCCCGCACCGCATCCACTGTTTCCAACATAAACCGCGCACGATTACGAATATCGCCACCATATTCATCCGTCCGCGTATTCACCAAAGGCGTGAAAAAGCTGTGCAATAAATACCCATGCGCCCCGTGGATTTCCAAAAACCTGTACCCCGCCGCCAACGCGCGTTTCGCGCTGTCCACGAAACACTGTTGAATATCTTTGATGTCCTGAATGCTCATTTCACGCGGTGTTTTCCACAACCGCACTCCATCATCATCAAACGCTTCATCACTTGGCCCAATGATCGGCCAACCGCCATCGGCGTCTGCCAAATGCGCCCCGCCGTCCCATGGCCGCGCCGCCGACGCCTTGCGCCCCGCGTGGCCAATTTGCACACCAATCACACAATTATGATCCGTGATAAATTTATTAATCGGGATCAACGCTGCGACCTGCGCATCATTCCACAGTCCCGCACATCCGGGCGTAATCCGCCCGTCCGCACGCACCGCCGTCGCCTCTGCAATGATCAGCCCCGCACCCCCAACCGCGCGCGACCCCAATTGCACGCGGTGCCAATCATTCGCCACACCATCGATGCTGGAATACTGACACATTGGCGAAACCCCGATACGGTTCTTAAACGTGACATCTTTGATGGTAATCGGTGAAAACAGCTGTGACATGTGCGATCCTTTGTAAATTTATTTCCATGTCTGCGCTCGGCGCGTTAATGTTGCAAGTGAAACCAACACTAATTTTTGGAAACCATTTAAAAACAAATACATAACCCTATGTCCCCATGGGGACACTTTGAAAGACACCCCATGACCCGCGACGAATTCAACACCTTTTGCGCCTCACTGCACGCCACCACCCACGTCGTTCAATGGGGCAATTCGGACGTCTGGAAAGTCGGCGGAAAACTCTTCGCCCTATGTGGCTGGCATGAAAACGACGCGGCCTTCACATTCAAAGTCACCGACATCGCCTTCGAAGTCCTCCCCGAAACACCCGGCATCCGCCCCGCCCCCTACCTCGCATCGCGCGGCATGAAATGGGTGCAACACTACGCCGAACCCGGCCTGTCTGACACCGAACTCAAAAACCACATCACCTATTCCTATGAAATGGTGGTGGCCAAACTAACCAAAAAACTCCGCGCTGAATTAAGCCTTTAAACCGACGCCGTCAGCCCACCATCAACGCGCCAATTCTGCCCCGTGATGTAACCCCCATCATCCCCCGCCAACAATGCAATAACGCTTGAAACCTCACGCGCGGAACCATACCGCCCCATCGGAATCCGCGCCTTGCGATCCCCTGTTTCAGGCAGGCTGTCGATAAAGCCCGGCAAAACATTATTCATCCGCACATTATTGATCGCATATTGATCCGCAAACAATTTCGTAAACGCCGCCAACCCTGCCCGAAAAACTCCCGACGTCGGAAACAACGGATCCGGTTCAAACGCTGCAAAGGTTGAAATGTTCACAATAGATCCTTTTCCCTGCGCCACCATAATCGGCGCAACAATCCGCGTCGGACGAATAACATTCATCAAATAAACATCCATCCCCATGTGCCAATCCTCATCCGGCATCTCTAAAATATCGCCTTTTGGTCCGTGCCCCGCAGAGTTCACCAAAACATCAATGCGCCCCCAACGCTCCATCGCCAGATCGACTAATTTCTGCAAATCAGCGGTCACCATATTTGACCCCGTCACGCCAACACCACCTAATTCCGCGGCCAAGGCCTCGCCCTTTCCAGACGACGACAAAATCCCAACCTGATACCCAACAGACGCCAAATGGCGCGCCGCATCAGCACCCATACCTGAACCACCCGCTGTAATCAGCGCCACTTTAACATCGCTCATTTTTTTAACATCACTCATTCTATAGTCCCTTTCTGGTGCAAAGCGCGACCTTCGCGCAGTTTGATTACCATTATCATTGATAACATTATACTAGACATAAGCCTCATAAAACACGGCAAACGGTGTCGGAAAACTGCTTAACCACTACGCAACAGTATTTTTGCCCGCAATGGTGATGGCCGCCTATTTCTGCTGTCCAGTTTGGGCAAATCGATACCACATCTCGGCATAGGCCACCTCAACCTTGCGCGCAAACGCATCTGCATCCCCCAACGGCGATGCCTTAATCGTGTCACGTAACCCCGTTCGAAATGCAACCCGTCGCATTTTATTCGCCGCCAGCTCAGCCGCAATCCGAATGAAATCACCCTCATCCTGAGCGACCAATTCTGGGTGCCCTAAATGGGTTAAAATGGATGCCCCAACCCGCGCAACATGCGTATCCCCGCGCAATGCAATTACAGGCACACCCATCCAAAGCGCCTCGAATGTCGTGGTACACCCGTTAAACGGAAACGGATCCAGGCCAATATCCACCTGCCCATACAGCGCCAAATGATCCGCATACTTGGGTAGTTTCCCGTGTAATTCCAACCTATCATTTCCAATGCCATGCGCCGCAAACTGTTTCACAACTGTATCGCGTGTCACTGCATGCCCCAGCTCAAGGTGCTTCAATAACAATTTTGAATTTTTCACTGATTTCAAAACCTTAGACCACAAAGCAATAACTTGCGGTGACAGTTTCGACATGTGGTTGAAGCTGCCAAAGGTCACAACACGATCACCCTTTACCACAACTTCGGGGCAATCCATTCCGCCACGATAACACCAGATTCCACCATCCAAACGGATCAACTCTTCGCTGTGGCACTCATCCGCTTCGCCAACGGGATCGGCCACAACATCCGTGAACCGATAATCAACCGCATTCAATCCAGTTGTATTTGGATACCCCAACCACGCAACTTGAACAGGAGCGGGTTTGCGCGCAAAAACTTGTATACGCGACTTGGCTGAATGTCCCGCCAAATCCACCAAAATATCAATGCCGTCATCCGCAATTTGCTTGACCAGTTGCGCGTCGGTCATTGCCGCCACATCCCGCCAATGATCCGCCATCCCACGCAGCCGCGTCGTCGTATCGTCCACCTTATTTGCGCAATAATAACAATAAGTTTCGACCTGTTGCGCATCATGACCCGCCAACAATGGCTCGAAAAAATACGCAACCGAATGTGCGTAAAAATCTGGTGAGACATACCCAACCTTCAACCGTTTTTTCCTAACTCCATCGGCTGTATGCTTGATCTGAATCGCAAGGCCACCAAATTGCGCCTCATATTCCATATGTTTGTCATAAATCGCACGCGGACTATGCTTGGTGGTATAATTCAGCTCGAAATTGCGATTGCTGTGCGCTTGTGCAAATTTGGGTTTCAGCGCAATTGCCTTTTCATAGGCCGTAATTGCCTGATCAGGTACGCGCAGGTTGTGCATCACCGCACCCAAATTATTAAATCCATCAGGATAGGTCGGCGCCAGTGCATTCACTTTTTGAAAATGCCCCATGGCGGGCAGATAATTTCCCGTATCCAGATGAACCGCGCCCAAAATATTATGCACCTGATAATCATCGCCATATTTGGCTATCATCGCACGGCCCTGCTCATTGGTTTTTTGCATTTTCTTGGCTTGGTACAACGTCAATAACGCCTGCAACTCCGCCAGTGGTGGGCCAGCTTTGGTCTTGGATTGCGTTCCTGCCAAACCTTTACGCGCATCTCTGTTATTGGGAAATTTCGTCAGAATTTGTTCATAGATTTTTCGCGACCCATTTACATCACCATCTTTGGCTAACTTACTGGCTTGGCGTAATAATTTGGATACGGACATCGACGTTCTTTCATTATTTCAGCATCATACTACACGGGGGGATCCTGCATCAACCCTGCAACCAAATCATACCCCAATCCGAACCCATTTCGTGACATGGCACCCGCCGCATCAACACGCGCTTGTGTCGGTTTATTTTGCCCCAACTTCCACGTCCCATCCAGATCATCAACATCCATCGCAATTGGCACAATTTGGCGTAGCATTTTTTGCAACGCATCATCCGAAACCTTGTCCATTTTCCAAATCGGCTTGGGCAACAGGCGGCGTTCCATATCATCCGACAGTCGTTCCAAAACACCGTGCAAATCGGCTTCTGGTAAACGGCGCAATGTGCCGCGCAAATGCACGGCCACATAATTCCACGTTGGCACCTGATCGTTAACCCCATACCAATCGGGACTGACGTATCCATCGCCACCCGAAACAGCCATAACCGCCGGCATCGAATTTATCAATGCGCGATACAACGGGTTGGAACGCACCACATGCGCCTCTAGGTGCGTTCCATTCGCGGATAATTGAAACGGAATATGCGCAATTAAGGGGCCATGGTCGCCATTTATCGACAACGCACCAAATGCACGGTCACGGGCGAAATCTATAATCCGTTGATCATCAGCTTTGCGAAAAATCGGGTTTGGGTGCATACCGTACTCCTGTGCTTCAAACGTAGGCAAATCTTTCGATAACCGAAAGCCCCAAAATGTATTAACACTTTGGGTGCGGCGCAGTTACTTTGCAAATACAGTGCAATTACGGAATTTTATTTTCATGGGTTTTCTGAAAGGGTAATTGCACCGCGCGTACCTACAGAAACAATGTGGCAGGATCACCCTCAGCCCATTGAGGGTGTTTTTTCATGATCTTCTTGAACCCATCCCATTCGATAAATTCACGATACCATTTGATCACATTTATCCATTCAGATTCCACAAACCAATCACGGTCCACATGCGCAAATTGACGAACAAACGGCGCAACACCGATGTCCGTAAATCCGCGTGTATCACCAGACAAAAAATTTTTATTTTCAAGGCGTTCTTCCAGCAAGCGTAAATAAATACCCGCTTGATTCAACGTCTCGTCACGATCATAGTCATCGTGTTTGTTTGGATATTTATATCGATCCAACCACGGCTTAAATTCTGCGTCGCACTGTTTAACCAATGCACGTTCTACAGGCGATGGATTGTCCGAACCGAGCGCCCATTTCATCACATCATAACTCTCGTCGATTATCTGTCCATCAGGCAAAACCAAAACAGGCACTGTGCCCTTGGGCGACGCCAACAACATCGCATCAGGTTTGTCGCGCAAAACAACTTCGCGCAATTCAACTTGAATGCCCGCCCGTGCAATCGCTAACCGTGCGCGCATGGCATAAGGGCAGCGTCGAAAGGAATATAAAATTGGTTGGCTCATGACACCAACAGTTGCTTATCCGTGTGACCCGTTATCATGGCCGGCACGATCATGCCTCTGGCTTGATCCGCATCAAACAGTACTTCGGTAAACCCTTCGGTGCGACCCATGCGGTCACTTTCCATCAGCACGTTATGCCGTTGCCCGACCTGCATCGTCAAATGGTTCTGCACGGCGGCCTCTCCGCGTGCCCGTAATCGCCCAGCGCGCTCTTTGATGATGGAACGATCCATCTGCGGCATCCGCGCGGCTGGTGTACCATGACGGGGGGAAAACGGGAAAATATGTAACCATGTCAACCCGCAGTCATCGATTAATTTCAGGCTATTTTCAAACATCGCTTCAGTCTCGGTCGGGAACCCTGCAATGATGTCAGCTCCGTAAATAATATCAGGTCGCGCCTTGCGCATATCAGAACAAAACGCGATGGCATCGTCACGCAAATGGCGCCGTTTCATCCGTTTCAAAATCATATCGTCGCCCGCCTGTAACGATAGGTGCAGATGCGGCATCAACCGGTTTTCAGACGCGACTGCATCAATCAAGGCAGGGTCCGCCTCGACACTATCAATCGAGCTGATCCGCAACCGTGGCAGGTCAGGCACCAATCTTAATATTCGTTGCACCAAATCGCCCAATTTGGGCATCATCGGCAGGTCGGCACCCCAGCTGGTAATATCAACACCCGTCAAAACGACCTCGTTGTAGCCCTTGTCCACCAACCGCTTAATCTGATCGACAACCACGCCTGCAGGCACGGATCGTGAATTACCGCGACCGTATGGAATGATACAAAATGTACAGCGATGATCGCATCCATTTTGCACCTGAACATACGCCCGCGACCGCGTGCCAAATCCGTCAATTAAATGCCCTGCAGTATCCTGAACGGACATAATATCATCAACCAAAACCTTTTCCGTTTTGCCAATGAAATCGCCGCCTTTTGCGATGTTCTTCCACGTGTTTGATTGCATCTTTTCGGTGTTACCTACAACCAAATCAACCTCGTCCATCGTTGAAAATGTTGCGGGTTCAATTTGTGCAGCACAGCCGGTCACAACCACTTGTGCATCTGGATTTTCACGGCGTAGTTTGCGAATTTCCTGCTTTGATTTTCGCACAGCTTCTGCCGTCACCGCACAGGTATTTACCACGACGATATTGTCCAAACCCGCCGCCTCTGCCAGCTCTTTCATAGCTTCTGTTTCATAGGCATTCAGACGGCAGCCTTGGGTCGTAAATTTAGGCGCGTTCATTTTACAGATTCCAAAAATTCAGGGCTTAAAACACCCTCAAATACCAACGTCGTTGGTCCCGTCATCCAGACCCCATCGTCACGCCAATCAATCTGCAATGTACCACCATCCAATTGAATGCTGACCGTTCGATCCGTCAGCCCCTTTCGATGCGCTACTACAGCCACCGCACAGGCACCTGACCCACAAGCCAACGTCACACCGGCACCCCGCTCAAACGTCCGCTGGCGGATGGTTTTACGATCAATGATCTGGACAAATTCAACGTTGGTGCGTTGCGGAAACAACGGGTGCGTTTCAATCGCCGACCCACGCGCCACCAAATCAACCGCGTCGGCATCATCCACCACAAACACACAATGCGGGTTACCCATTCCAACAGCACCAGGTGCGCCATCAATCGGCAGGTTAATCAAATCCACATCCCGCGCTAACGGCACAGTATCCCATGTCAATTGTGGCTGTCCCATATTGACACTGATCATACCACCATCGGTCATCCGCGCCGCCAGCAATCCGTTACCAGTGCGCAATGTGATTGCATCCAATCCGGTTTCGCCCATCACCAATCGGGCAATACAGCGGCTGGCATTACCACAAGCATCCGACACCGATCCGTCCGAATTCCAAAACACCATATCCACCTCCGCACCATCCGATTTGGTTAGCACGACCAATTGATCATACCCCACACCAAAATGGCGCTCACCTATGGCGCGTGCCATCGATTGGCTCACAGGTGATTCTGTATTGCGGGCATCAATGATCACAAAATCATTGCCCAGCCCATGCATTTTCAAAAACGGTAGCCCGTTTGGATATGTTTGTTGTGTCATCATCAGGCTCATATAGCCTGTTATAAACAATCATTCCAGATAGCGTGAAAATTAACACGAATAATGCTTGACCCTTCGCCCATCCCATCCTAATACGCGCCCCAGTGGGCCGGTAGCTCAGTTGGTAGAGCAACTGACTTTTAATCAGTAGGTCTCGGGTTCGGATCCCGACCGGCTCACCATTTTCTGATCAATAATAACTAGTATGCATGGTGATTCTCACCGAGTTCTAAGGTGATGGCTTTTGCTGGAAGATTTTTGAGCACATTCAGGGTGGAAACAAATTACTACCTTCAGGCATCCACCTATTGCTCGGTAGTGCGTCACACGGGGTAATCAAAACTGAAGATCGATACCTGAAGGTAGTTTTGATCTGGCTCTAAAAGTGCACTGGGAAATGTCTTATGATTTGGAGCGTCAGGCCAAATTTGTGGTTCCATCGCGATGCCCGCACGTGGCTCGTAACAGCCATTGTGACCGATTGGTCCATTTGAACGAATGTGCTCTGAGGTATACACTTGTAGACCCGGCTCGGTGGTTGCAATACGCATTGAAATGTCCTTTGCACACAGGCTTGCGACAGGTCGTATTACCTGACGCGCGCCGGACAAACAAAAATTGTGATCAATGATGCTTTCGGGTGCGAGAAATTTTGCGATGGTAAAATCAAGACAGGTATTCGCAACATCCTGAACCGCACCCAACGGAATGCCCTCTTGATCTATCGAGACATAATTCTGTGAAGATATCTGCAACAGATGATCGGAAATGTCAGCCTTTCCAGTCAAATTGAAATAGCTGTGATGGGCAAAGCTGCACAGTGTAGGTGCATCAGTCTGTGCCGATATTTGAATGCGCAAAGAACGGTTGGCAAGTAGGTTATATTGTGTTTGAACGCGCAAATTTCCAGGGAAGCCCATGTGGCCATCAGGCAGGATAATTTCGAAAACCGCGTGATGTTCGGAATGTTCGGTCACGGTCCAATTTAGGTGGCTCGTCCCCTTGGCGCCACCATGCAAGTGGTGACCAGTTGGTGTATTTATGTCGGCCTGATAGGCAACGCCATCGATATGAAATTGTCCCTGACACAGTCGGTTTGCGAAACGGCCAACGGTAGAGCCGAAGTAGTTTGGGTTTTGTAAATAATCAGCGGCGTTTGGATAACCCAAAACCAACGAGAATGGATGCGTGTCCAATCGCAAATCTTGCAGAGTTGCGCCAAAGCTGAGCAATGAAACGGACAGACCATCGCGCGCGAGTTTGATTTGTGCAATGTCCGTGCCATCATCTGTTTTGCCGACGACGGATAAGGTCATGGGGTCTTACCGATCATTTTTTCACGGTGCACACCTGCGGCTTCCAGATGCAGGTCATCAAATGTAACGGCGTGGGCATTGTAATTGAACCAAAACCGCTGATCGCCACAGTCGCGCAAACGTAACCCATCGGGCAGATCAAGGGTTTTCACATCCGCCAGATCGCAGGCGCGTTTCACGACACGTTTCAGCGCGGTTTGATCCAACCATGCGCCGATGTATTTCACGCGGCCTTGCGTTACCACAACCGATTGACCGCTCGTCGTGATTTCCAAAACCTGTGCATCACCGTGTAACTGTTCACGGTAATTTATGATGTTTCCACCGTTCGTCAGGGGGATTGGCATGTCTGTACGCAAACTCTCGACATGGGTAATCGTGGTATCAAGGGCAGGAAAATCGGGAGGTAAGGGTACGGGGATCGACATTTCGGCGTTGCGTGTTGCAGTGCGTGGTCCGATCAAAACCTGTGCATTGGCATGCGCCAGCTTGGTTTTCAATGTGTCAGGCATGTGCATCAAACCTGGTGCCAAAATTACGGCGTAACCTACGAAATCTTGCGTGGTGGTTGGCAGGATATCGATGGACAGACCTAATGCGCGCATTGCACGATAAGTGTCTAATATTAAGCCAAAATAGCTGAGATCCACACCGTGTGGTTGGGTTTTCCACGCGAAGTCTGCGTCGTAATCAAAGATCAATCCAACCTTTGATTGTGCTGTGGTCACATCGGGCATGTCGGCCAGTTCCGCTGATACTTGCGCCACTTCTGCCATGACCACCGCATCAACACTGTCCGGCCTTAACAGGCCAGCGTGTAATTGTTCCTGTGCAAACGGCGCTTGGCGCCATCTGAAATAACAGACTGCCTCTGCACCGTGGGCGAATGCTTCCCATGACCACAGGCGCACCATGCCATCCAAGGGTGCGGGGTTATGTGGTGCCCAATTTACGGGGCCAGGTTGTTGTTCCATCACCCACCATCGTCCACGGCCAACGGCGCGGTACAGGTCGTGGTGAAATGCTTGGAAATCTGGATCGCCTTGGCGTGCGAAATCACGTTGGTGTTGTGCGGTTGCGTCGACGCGATCCTCGACGAACCCTAATGGATAGCTGTCCCAGCTGGCGAAATCCAAATCAGCGCCAACTTTGAAATGGTCAAAATCGGTAATGCGCCCCATGTAATTGTGGGTGATCGGTGCGTCGCTGTATTGGCGCAGGATGTCCACTTGGATGCGATTGAACGCCACCACTTGGTCAGAGCTGAACCGGCAGAATGCCAAAACATGCGCAGGATTTGGCTCTGTCACGGTCAGGTTTGGCAAATCAATTTGGTCGAAATCATCGTAATCCATTGACCAAAAAACATTGCCCCATGCACCGTTCAATGCAGCAATGTCGCCGTCGTTTCCACCGCGCGCATACCGCACGCGCAACCAGTCGCGAAAGGCAATAGTTGCGGCATTGCTGTAGGACAGTGTTGTGTCGTGGCAACCATATTCATTGTCCGTTTGCCATGCGGCCACGTGCGAGTTGTGGCCATAACGTTCACCCAAGGCATGGGTGATGCGCGCGCACTCGGATTTGTATCCTTGGTGGCTGAAACAATAATGACGGCGCGATCCAAATTTACGTGGTCGCCCCTGTTCATCCACCGCCAACATGTCGGGGTGGCGATCCAGCATCCAACGTGGCGGTGTCGCGGTTGGCGTGCCCAACACAACCCGCAGCCCTGCATCACCAAGCGTTTGAATGGCGCGATCCAGCCAATCCCAATCGAATTCACCTGCAATGGGTTCTATTCTGTTCCACGCAAATTCGCCAATGCGCACCCACGTTAAACCCGCCGCCGCCATCCGTGCGGCATCATCCGCCCATATTTCGGACGGCCAATGTTCGGGGTAATAACAGGTGCCTAACGTGCGTTTTATCATGGTTCCAATATCACTTCGTGTTCTGCTTGGCCTTGGTTTTTTGTTTGTATGGCATATGTTAACCCATCGCCTTCCCCATTCAAGCCATCCCGCGCGGTGGTGATGAACAGGGTTTTAAGATCAGCGCCACCAAATGCGGGGCAACTGGCCTGTGTGCCGCCAACATTGACGGCGGATAAAAATGCGCCCGATGGGTCATACCGTGCAACCCGCCCCGCGCCCCATTGGGCATTCCACAGACAACCATCCGCATCAACAACTGCACCGTCTGGGTTTAACCCTTGGGGTGATAGATCGACATAAGTTTGTGCGTCACCTTCGGGCCAGCCGGTTTGTGGGTTCAAGGCCACCTTGACGATACGGGTGGTTTTGGTGTCGCAATAATATGCATTCAAACGATCTGGTGAAAAACAAATGGCGTTGCTGATGGTGATGCCCGTGGCCACCTGTTTCAAATTACCACGGTAATAGCGATAAATTGAACCAGCTTTTGGTTCGGCATTTTTGCCCATCGTGCCAATCCAAAAGCCACCCCATGGATCCGCACGCCCATCGTTTGATCGTGTCACAGGGTTGTCAGCCTCTATTTCGCACAACATTTGCATGTCACCGCTGTTAATATCAAAGCAGTGCAAGCCAGTTTCGGATGCCAATAATAATGTATTAATATCAATCCAGCCTGCGGCGGAAACATATTCGTCAAACTGCCAATGATGCGGTGTACCATCCACCTGTGTCAGCAATTGTTTTGATAGGATGTCGAACCAAAACAGTTGTTGACGTTGGGGATGCCATATCGGCCCCTCGCCCAATTTACAGGGGCGATTGTCAAACACTGTGGCGATCATTTTAAACCTTCGTATGCGGCCGCTAAACCCGCAAGGGTCATATCTGTGACATCATACAATTGTGCATCGACGCCCTGTAATAACAGCGCCGATTGATAGTGTTTGGCCAATGTATCCGCGCCAATAATCGCCACGTTTTGTCCCAACCAATATGGCCGCGCACCCGCCAGTTCGAGGCCAATCAAAAGCCCCGACAACCGCGCCCGCCCCTGGGCCGCCGATTGGTCTCCAATCAGCGAGGCCGCACGTAGCGAGAAAAGCTGTGCCGCGATAACTTGTGGGCGCGACATCACATCCCCCAAGGCGGTTGTGAAACTGTCTTGATCAAACGCCTCGGTATCGACGCTGTGACGCAAAACCGATTGCGTGGACAGCAAAGCAAACAGTTCGCCGGTCATAAATGTTTGAAAACTGACCACTTCGCCCGCGCTGATATGCACCCACTTTGTGTGTGTTCCAGGTAGGCAAATAACGCCGTCAAAATTTGGATGTTTGCGCACGAACCCCATTATTTGGGTTTCTTCGCCGCGCATGACATCGGCGGGAGATTGTTGTTTAATCCCCGCCACAATATGTACCGAAATGCGCGGATCATGGGATGCCACGTGGGTCATTTTTGGGGTCGTTGAAATATCACACGGCACGACCACGTAGCCCGCATCTTGCCACCCTTGCCGCGCACCGACCATGCCACAACAGATCACGGGCAGGATGACATCGTCATGCAAGTACGGTGCAATTAATTCCAACAACGCAGGCTCAAATTCACCCACGGACAGGGCGTTCATACCCTTAATCGATGACAGTGCTGTAATCACCTGCCCCGATGCACCCACCACCCACAAACGAAGGTTTGACGTACCCCAATCAACGGCTGCCCAAGTTGGATTCATCCGCTGACCACCACGCCGCCGTCCACAATCATCGCCTGCCCTGTCATCATGCGGCTGGTGTTTGAGGCAAGAAACAAAACGGCGTCAACCATGTCTTGGGGGTTAAGCGGCTCTTTCAGGCATTGGCGTTCCAGTTGTGCGCTTAATGCTTCGGGGGTGACCCACAATTCTTTCTGTTTGTCTGTCATGACCCAGCCGGGCGCCAAGGCATTTACGCGGATTTTGTCGCCACCAAATTCGCGTGCCAAAGAGCGGGTCATGCCATTAATGCCCGCATTTGCGGTGGTATAGGAAACGTATCCCGCGTTACCCATGATATAGGAAATCGAGGTAAAGTTGATGATTGATCCCCCGCCCGCGCGGCGCATGCCATCCATCACGGATTGGCAGGCAAAAAAGCAGGCCTTTAGATTGATTGCTTGGCTCCAATCCCAAAAATCTTCGTCCACCTCTGCTGTGCTGTGGCGTTTATCGTTGGCGGCGTTGTTGACCAAAACAGTGACATCACCATGTGCAAGGGCGGCCTGATCAATTGCGGATTTTAGGGCGGAAATGTCGGTAATATCGCAGGGGATGAACAAGGGTCGCACGCCATGATTTTTTTCCATTTTGTCGCAAAATGCGGTGGCGTCCGAGCGTTGAACAAACGCGACCTTGGCACCCTGTGCCAGAAACCCATCTGTCAAGCTGGCGCCGATACCCGAACCACCGCCAGTGATGAAAACGGACGCGCCGCTTAGGTCGTGGAATGTTGCTGTTTTGCTCATAATTTTGTTCCCTTTAGAACCCACATACTGTCCGGAAATGACCATGGCAATGTGATACCGTGGTTCATTAAATATCCACCACTTAGGGTCATTGGTGTGGTTTTGATTAATTGGTCGCCACGCGATAAATGATGGGCATCTGCGCGGTTGACCAATTCAATGGTGTACAGCGCATCAGTGACCAGTTTTGTCAGACGCAATGGACGCGGTGCGATTTGATTGGATGTGTCCGCCTTGCCCGCAAAAACAACAAACTGTGCACCGTTTTGTGACAATTGCTGTTCAGCAATGATGGCGCGATCAGCGCTGTCCAACCGCAAAATATCCGCGGTGCGCATCCAATCGCGATTTTCTTTCCACCATGTGGTGACGTCGCGCAAAACCTGTTGCTCGTCTGGGGTTAATTCGCGGGGATCCATTTCGAACCCCATGTGGCGTTGTGCGGCGACCCATGCGCGAAAACGGATGTCGTGGCTGCGCCCTGATGTATGCGATTTACGTGGTCCAACGTGTGATCCCGTGACTGCGCCGGGTAAAAATAGCGCGGCGTTATGTTGGATTTTTAACCGCTCTAATGCGTCATTGCTGTCGGATAACCAAACGCGGCCTGTGCGGTGTAGAATTTCGAAATCAATCCGCCCACCTCCTGATGAACAGCTTTCAATTTCGACATCTGGAAATGTGACGTTCAGGCGATCCAACAGGGCGTATGTGCCACGCGTTTGGTCGGCATCGACAATCGGTAAAACACGGTTGTGATCCCATTTGATGTATTCAATTTCGTTTGATTGCAGCATGGCGGCGATGCGATCAAACAAGTATTCTTGGACGGCGGGAAGCGCCATGTTCAACACCATTTGTTGTCGACCTAAAATCTGATCCATGTCGCCCAAGACCCAATCAGGATGGGCGCGGAAGGTGTCCGAATTTGGGTTGACCATTTCGGGTTCAAACCAGATGCCAAATGTCATGCCTTGTGCGTGAACATGATCGATTAGCGGTTTCAAACCATTGGGATATTTGCGCGTGTCAACGAACCAGTCGCCCAATGCACAGGTATCGTCATCGCGCACGCCAAACCAACCGTCATCCAAAACAAACCGTTCCGCACCCAATGCGGCGGCGTGGGTTGCGATTTCGCTTAACTGATCGACATCATGGTCGAAATAAACCGCTTCCCAACAGTTGTAATGCACGGGTCGCGGGCGTGCGGGATTTTTTACAATACGATCGCGTACATGGCGTTGAAATGACACGGCACATCCGTTCAGGCCAGCATCGGAAAACACACTGTATAACGTTGCCGTTTCAAAATGGCGGCTTGCATTCAATTCAGAACCGGTGGCATTGCCAAATTGCACCTGTCGGCCACCATCGGGCAATTCTTCGGCGATCATGCGATGGCCGCCGGACCATCCATAATGGAAGGCATAAACCTGACCCTGTGTATTGGTGGTGCCCCGACGGGGAACGATCAAAGCGGGGAAATGTTCGTGCCCCGTACGCCCTGTGCGGTTTTCGCGCATACGGATGCCAGCAGACCACGGAGTTGTAACCATTTGAAATTCGTCACACCAGCGGCCCGCGAAATCGTACATTTCGTCGGATAGTTGAGGGGCAGGAAACACGGGCGCCGATAACCAATGCAAACGGATGTCCTGTGAAGAATTCAGCGACGCACGCGCAGAAATGACGTGGGTTTCGCGATCAATTTCAAAATGGGCGATATATGTCAAATCGTGGTCGGGGTCGCCATATGTTAACGATAATGTGGTTTCGCTGCGCGTTTCAGATACATAGGCAAAGCGGGGTAACATAGGTTTTCCATTTGCATCCGCGATGACTATTCCCGGCTGACCGGGGAACGTTTGGCGTGCATCGGGACAGATGGACAGTTCGGGGGGGGTGTCCAACATCCCGCCCGTGACGTCCAGTGTATGTGCGCCGAACAACGCTTGTAAATCTTCGGCTTTGGGCAATGGGTTTCCCCAATAAATCACTTGGGCCATGCGGCCGCGTTTTGATGCCAATACAAGGGTTTGCGCAGTGCTGTCCAAGCGCCACGTTTGCATTATTTCACCGCCCCAAGTGTCAGGCCAGCGACGAAGTGTTTTTGCATCAAGAAGAACATTGCGACGGGGGGCAATGCGGCCACAATCGCGCCCGCGCTCATCAAATGGTATGCCGCGCGGAATTGCGCATTAAACGATGTAATTCCCGCGGTGACAGGTTGAGATTCAACACCCTGTGTCAGCACCACCGCCCAAAAATAATCGTTCCAAATGAACGTGAAAATCAACACGAACAAGGCGGCAACGGCTGGTTTCATCAGTGGCATGACAATGAATACAAAAATGCGCCACTCGGCGATACCCTCGACCCTTGCGGATTCGATTAATGCGAAGGGTAAACCTTTGATGAAATTACGCATGAACAACGTACAAAACCCTGTTTGAAAGGCGATGTGGAATAAAACCAGACCAGTTTTGGTGTTGTATAGCCCCATGTCCAACGTCAAATCGCGCACAGGTACCATCAAAATTTGAAAGGGTACAAAATTGCCCGCAACGAACAGAAAGAACAGCCATAAGTTGGCTTTGAATTTATACACCCCCAAAGCAAACCCCGCCATACAAGCCAGAAAAACTGCACCTAGCGCAGTGGGGATCGTAATCATCAATGAATTCAGCATATAGCGTGGCATGTCGGATTCAAAAAACACTTTGCCATAGTTTTCCGTGCCACCAAAAACAGACGGCAATGTCCAGTAATTCCCCATGGTGAAATCAACAGCAGGTTTGATGGAAAACAAAGCAACTGCGATCAGTGGCAAAAGCCAGAAGATCAGCGCCAGTGGTACCATGAATCGATAGCCAACTTGGACCCCGCGGGATGATTTTTCGATGGGTTTGGGAAACATATCAGCGCCCCCTCTCTTCTTGGTACATGGAGTACAGGAAGTAGACGATGAAGCAGAGCATGATCAGGAACAATATGACCGCAATGGCCGCACCGTACCCCAAACGGAAACCATATTCGGATAGGGCGACCTCGAACATGTAAAACGATAAAACCCGACTTTCGCCAAAGGGGCCGCCGTTGGTCATGATGGAAATCAAGTCGAATGATCGCAATGCGCCCACGATTGTGACGACGAAGGCGATGAAGGTGGCGGGCTTGAGTTGCGGAATGATAACATACCACAGCATTTTCCAACCCTTAGCACCATCCAAGCGCGCCGCTTCGATTTGTTCTGGATCAACGGCATTTAGGCCGGTTAAATACAAGATCATACAGTATGCGGTTTGTGGCCACAGGCCAGCGGCGATAATGCCGTAAGTGACATAAGTGGGATCGCCCAATACATTGATGGGGCCCATGCCAATGACACCCAGCATGGAATTTAACAGACCAAATGTGGGGTCATAGAACCATGTGAAAACCAGACCGACAACGACCTGACTGATTACGAAAGGGAAGAAGAAGAGGGATTTGTAAATCCGAATGCCGGGTATGGTTTGGTTCAGAAATAGTGCGATAAACAGGCCGGCGGGGATGGCCAGCAGGTACATGAATAGCCAGATAAAGTTGTTGCGCAGCGAGGTATAAAATGCGGGATCGTCCCACAGCTCACGATAATTTTCCAACCCGACATATTCGCGTTCGCCCAGACCGTCCCATGTATAGGCTGAAACTTGAAAACTTTGGATGATGGGGAAAATCACATAGAGCATAAAGAACAAGATTGCGGGTGTTAAAAACAACCACGGCGTAATCATGATCTCATTACGTTTAAACCACGACTGGCGCGGAATTTCTGTATCTGGTTGAAGGCTCATGGTGGTCTCTCAATCGGGGTTATCAAATTGAAAAGAACGAACCAGTACAGACATTAACCCTGCATGGTTCGGATGATGGGCCCGCCGTACACAGCGGGCCCAGTTATATTATTTGTAGATACGCCCCCGCGCTTTTTCAAGACGTGACAGGATGTTGTCCAAATTGTCTGGACGCACCATGAATTCCTGAAGCCCTTCCATGCCGATCTTTGCCATTTCAGCATCGAAATCACGGTCAAAGAACTGTGCAACACCGCCGGGTGAATTTGAAGACAGCATCGCGAAACCTTCGTTCAGGAATTTGTCATCGTCCACCGCAGACATTGCGTTCACGGGCAATTGACCCAATGCATCACCTGCGTTCATTTTGGTTTGGACATCAGTGGACACCATAAAGCGTAGGAATGCTTTGGCATTTTCTTTGTTTTTGGCACCTGATGGGATGTGGAATGTATCTGTTGGCGCATCTTCGGCCAATGGAATACCTTCTGTGATCAGTGGGAATTGATAGAAGTCCAATTGATCATCCGTTAGCCCTGCTTCGCGCAGTGGTGCAACCGCAAAGTTACCCATCAAATATGATGCGGCTTCGCCGTTTACCATAAACGGTAATGCTTCTTGCCAGCTGTAGGATTGGTGGTTGGCCAAGAAGCCGCCCATGTCGATCAGTTCGCGCCAGTTTGCGAAGGTTGCGCGGACGCGATCATCTTCCCATGATACCTCGCCAGCGGCCAATTGCATGTGGAACTCAAAACCGTTTGTACGCATGTTCAAATAATCGAACCAACCGCCAGCAGTCCAAAGGTATTTGGAACCGATTGCATAACAGACGCGGCCCGATGCGACGATTTTTCCACAGTTTGCTTTTTCTTCGGCCCATGTTGTTGGCTCTGACAGTCCTAATTCAGCAAAGATGTCTTTGCGGTAATAAATACCCCATTGGTAATATGTGTATGGGACGCCCCATTGCTTGCCATTAATCGTCATCGCACCTTTGGTGGATGCCAAGTTTGCGGCGATTTCTGGTTCTGCCCACATGTCAGACACATCTTCGAATAGGCCTGCTTCGACGTATGGTTTCATGCGATTTGCTGCATACCATGTGGCGACGTCTGGTGCGTTGGCGGTCAGAAAGTTGCGGATTTGGGTTTTATAAGCGTCGCGATCAATGATTGTGGTTTCGATTTTCAAATCTGGGTTCATGCCCTGAAATTCGCCAATTAACTGTTCCATCACGGCACGCGGTGCGGGGTTGGATGTATCCAAGAAGATATTCAAATCCCCTGACAGTGGCTGGGCAGTGGCAGCGCCTGATATCATCGTGGTGGCTGCAAGTGCGGCGATTGCCGACTTTAGCATCGTTTTCATTATTTTCTCCCTGTTGTTCCAAATAGTGAGTTGCTGTTTGAATATTGAAACTTGACCACACTCCCTATTATGTTGTCAATAGAGTCGAGGGCATGTGTAATTTAGCGGAACGAATGCGAAGGGATATATTTTGACGGCCAAATCAACCGACAGCGGCACAGTGGGCAAGGCGATGACAGTCTTGGATCAAGTTGCCACATTTGGCCGCCCCGTTCGGTTTCGCGATATATTGGCGCAAAGCCCGTACCCAAAGGGCACGCTGTATCGGATATTGCAAACCTTGCGGATTGAACAAATGGTGACCTTTGACGAGGATTTGCAAACCTATTCGTTGGGGATCCGTTTGGTGCGATTGGCGCACGGCGCGTGGCGCCAAGCATCCATTGCCCCTGTTGCCGCCCCCATGTTGGATTGTTTAAGCGCGAAATTGGGTGAAACCATCCACTTGGCGCAATTGGACAATGCACAGGTACTGTATGTGGACAAACGCAACGCCACGAAACCGGTCGAGATGTATTCTCAGGCGGGTAAAATTGGCCCCGCGTATTGCACCGGTGTTGGCAAGGCGATGATGGCCTTTCTGCCGCGTGCGAAACAGGATGCAGCATTGGCACAGCAATCATTCCACCGTTTTACGGATCACACGATTTGCACCGTAAACGGATTACGCAATGAATTCGCGAACATTCGAAAACGTGGGTATGCTTTTGATCGTCAAGAACACGAACAGGGCATTATTTGCGTCGCAGTGCCCATCCTGTTGTCAGATAACGAACTGTTGGGCGCTATTTCTGTAACTGGCACAACCCTTCGCACATCGCTTGATTCACTTGAAAATTATGCGCCACAGTTGCGCGATACGGCGAATGAAATTGCCGCTCAAATGGGGCACTGGCGGTTTCCATCACAATCATCTCAATCCATAACGGAGAGCTAACAATGTCTGGTGTCATACTTCAAAACGTTAAAAAAAGCTATGGCAAGGTGCAGGTGATCCACGGGATTGATCTGAAAATCGATGACGGCGAGTTTTGTGTTTTCGTGGGGCCATCGGGCTGTGGTAAATCAACGTTACTGCGCATGGTTGCAGGGCTTGAAGAAACCACATCGGGGCAGATTAATATTGGAAAGCGTGATGTCACCAACGCGGACCCATCGGCGCGTGGCGTGGCGATGGTGTTCCAAACATACGCCCTGTATCCGCATATGACGGTCAAGGAAAACATGGGGTTTGGTCTGAAAATGACCGGCCATCCCAAGGCCGAAATCGAAAAGAAAGTCGCGCGTGCCACTGCTATTTTGAAGTTAGAAGATTATCTGAAACGCAAACCTGCGGCCTTGTCTGGTGGGCAACGTCAGCGGGTCGCCATTGGCCGTGCAATTGTGCGTGGCCCCGAAGTGTTTTTGTTCGATGAACCCCTGTCCAATTTGGATGCCGAATTGCGTGTAGAGATGCGTGTCGAGATTGCGCGTTTGCACAAGGAAATTGGTGCGACGATGATTTATGTCACCCATGATCAGGTCGAGGCGATGACGCTGGCCGATAAAATTGTGGTACTGCGTGCAGGTATTATTGAACAGGTGGGTGCGCCCCTTGAACTGTACCGTGATCCCGACAATAAATTTGTGGCAGGGTTCATTGGATCGCCTGCAATGAATTTTATGGATGCTGTAACGGATGGCAAACAGGTGCATGCGACCCATCTGAATGCGTCCGTTGCTGTGACGCAAAAATTGCCGCCCAAGGGCACGCCAATTACGTTGGGCATCCGCCCCGAACACATGGAAATTGTTCCCAAAGGTGACACTCATACGGTTGATATAACCGAGGCCTTGGGCGGCGTTTCGTATACATATTTGATTTCGGATCAGGGTGAAAAAATCATTATCGAGGAACGCGGTGACGAGCGTGCCAAAACTGGTGATCGTGTCGGAGTGAATTTTGCACCCGAGCGCGTGATGTTGTTTGACGCGCAAACGGAACAGCGCATCCGATAAATTAAAATCTGTATTCCCAAGTCACGCAAAAACTCGCACGCCTTGGGAACCACGGGAGTATTACCTTACAACGTAGACCGAACAGTTAGAGTGTCGCACAATACGTGCGGCATTCGGGCCTAGCAGATAATCTTTGAAATCGGGCTTGTGGGCACCGACAACGATTAAGTCCGCTTTAGTCTCTTTCGCAACTTTCAAGACTTCGTCGTATGCTTTGCCAGTGGAAACAACATGGCGCACCTTGGCGGTGCGATCTGCGCCCAAGGCATCTGTGACCTCTTTTTTCAACTCGGTTTTGGCCGCTTTCAGGGCGTCACCGTGATCACCCTTTTCAAAGAATGACCCAACAACGGGCATGCCATAATCGGGCAATACCGTCACCACATCCAACTGCGCCCCATCTTGGGCGGCTAATTGCGCCGCAATTTTTATGACTTTGCTGTCTTCACCAGGGTTGCTGATGTCGATTGCACATAAGACTGATTTACTCATGAGACTTCTCCTTTGCGAGAGATACGTGCACGTTGCAACATTGCGATCAGACCCAACAGGATCAAAGCGGGAATAAATACCCATTCCTTGGCCATTTGGTTGGTTGGGGCCTTAACGGATGCGATTTGCACAGGTGTGTCGCCGTAAAAATCAAAGCTGCCTAAGCTGCTTGCAAATGGCGAGCTGAAGGATGGTTCATCCAAGTTGACTGCATCACCCTCAGCCAACAACATCAAACCCGTTGCGTCCAAGCGTGCCGACGCATCACCAGTAATTGGTAAAACCAATGTTGTTTCCTTTGTTTCGCCAGAATCAAAATCCGGACCCGAAATAATCAGGCGCATCTCGTCACCTTCGGTTGCGGTTTCTAATGCTTGACTGAAACCAGCGGGCGCGATTTCGGTGAATGGCGGCTGTATACGATCCATCACAAAATCGGGACGGAACAGAACGAATGCTATCAAAATTAATGCGATGCTTTCGTAAAACTTAGATTTCGTGAGGAACCAGCCCATCGTCCCCGCCGTGAATACAAGGATTGCGATAGAAGCGATAATAAATACCAGTATCCCTTGGGCAAAGGTGACATCAATCAACAATAGATCAGTGTTAAAGATGAACACAAACGGCAACGCGATTGTGCGCAACGAATAGAAGAATGCCGTGAATCCTGTTTTAATCGCATCGCCACCCGAAACAGCGGCAGCGGCGAAACTGGCCAATCCGACAGGCGGCGTCACATCCGCCATGATCCCAAAGTAGAAAACGAACAAGTGGACGGCGATCAACGGCACAATCAAACCTGATTGCGCCCCCAACTCAACTACAACACCTGCCATCAAGGATGACACAACGATATAGTTCGCGGTGGTTGGCAGACCCATGCCCAAGATGAGGGACAGCAAACCAACCATCACCAACATCAAAACCAGATTACCGCCTGACAGGAATTCCACCAAATCGGCCATTACTTGGCCTACGCCTGTTAGGGTAACCGTGCCCACAATCACACCTGCCGTGGCCGTGGCCAAACCGATGCCGATCATGTTGCGTGCGCCGTCAATCAAACCTTGGATAAGATCGGCCATGCCATCCTTAAACCGTTCTGACAATTCAGATTGCCCCCGAAAGAAGGCTTTCATTGGTTGTTGGGTCAACAGGATCACGAACAGCAATGTCGTGGCCCAAAATGCGGACAAACCTGGTGATTTCTGCTCGATCATTAAGAAGTAGACCAAAACGATGATGGGCAAAAGATAGTACAAACCGGCCTTGTAGATTTCACCAACGACGGGCAATTCAACCTCTTTTGCATTTGGATCATCGGCTTCCAAATCAGGCACTTGCGCTGCCAAATACAACAAGGCCGCGTAGGTTGCGAACAACAGGACGGACAGCACAAGACCAGAACCCTGTGGGAACATGGATGTAATGGCTCGCACCGGATATTGTATGCCGTAACTCAGCCCCGCAAATCCAACGAAGAATGCGAGCATACCACCGATGGTTTTACCCATGGATACAACGCGATTTCCCAACACGGGCATATTGGATTTCACCGCTTCGAGGTGCACAATATAGACCAGAGCGATGTATGATATCGTGGCAGGCAGAAATGCGTGGGTAATCACTTCGACATATGAAATGCCGACGTATTCCACCATCAAAAATGCCGCCGCACCCATCACGGGGGGCATGATTTGACCATTTACGGAACTGGCCACTTCGACTGCGCCCGCTTTTTCCGAACTGAACCCAACACGTTTCATTAAGGGAATGGTGAATGTGCCCGTTGTCACAACGTTCGCGATGGATGATCCAGAGATCAAACCAGTTGCGGCAGAGCCAACAACCGCCGCTTTAGCCGGTCCACCTTTAAGGTGACCCAACGCGCCAAAGGCCATTTTAATGAAATAGTTCCCTGCACCCGCTTTGTCCAACAAGGCGCCGAATAGAACGAACAAGAATACGAATTTGGTTGATACACCTAAGGCGATGCCAAACACGCCCTCTGATGTGATCCACATGTGGCTCATGGCTTTCTTCAATGATGCGCCTTTCCAGCGGATCACATCGGGAATGAATTCAGATGAGCCAAAGAAAACATAAACCAAAAAAATTGTGGCGATAATGGCCATTGCTGGCCCCAATGCACGGCGCGCGGCCTCGAACAATAACAACAGGCCGACCAATGCAAACCATTTGTCCATGTTGTCCGCCAAACCACCAGCATCAACGATTTTTTGATAGAAAAAGAATCCGTACATCGCGATGAATGCCGCCACAAATGCCATGATCCAATCCAGAATAGGAACATAGTGGCGCGGGCTACTTTTCATTGCGGGATAGGCCATGAAGGCCAGAAATACTGCGAATGCCAAATGGATTTGGCGTGAATTATTTATAATGTCGCCGGGCAAAACATAATTTGCCAAGGGTGAAGCCAGCACAACCTGAAACAATGACCATACAACGGCAATAATAGCCAGCAAGGTGCCAACTGTGCCGACGGGTGCGCGGGCACCTGCATCCGATGATGCAACAAGATCCTGGAGTTCTTCTTCGCTCAATGCGCGATTTTGTGGTGTTTGATCTGCCATAACTCTCCCCTTTTGTGGCTAAAAAGGGGCGCAAAACTGCGCCCCTAAAATGGATGATTATTCAATCAAACCAGCTTCTTTGTAGTATTTTTCAGCACCTGGGTGAAGCGGTGCAGACAAACCAGCAGTTGCCATTTGTTTGGGGTCAAGATTTGCAAACGCAGGGTGCAATTTGCGGAAATCTTCGATGTTTTCCATCACTGATTTCACTACTTGGTATACTGCTTCGTCAGACACTTTGTCTGAAGTCACAAAGGTTGCGCCAACGCCGAATGTTGACGTGTCGGCATCGTTACCACGGTACATTCCGCCCGGGATTGTTGCTGTGCGGTAAAACGAATTGTCATCAACCAATTTGTCAACAGCAGCACCATCAACAGTGACCAATACGGAATCACAAGCGGTTGTTGCTTCTTGGATTGAACCAGATGGGTGACCGACGGTGTAAACCATGGCGTCGATTTGGTTGTCACACAGTGCAGCGGATTGTTCAGCCGCTTTCAGCTCTGTGGCCAATGCAAAATCGCCTGTTGTCCAACCTTTGGCTTCTAACAACACTTCCATCGTGCCGCGTTGACCGGAACCAGGGTTGCCGATGTTAACACGCTTGCCTTTTAGATCGTCAAAGTTTTTGATGCCCGCATCAGCGCGTGCAACAACTGTGAACGGTTCTGGGTGTACAGAAAATACGGCGCGAAGACCCGTGAATGGACCCGCATCCGCGAACTTGGATGTGCCGTTATAGGCGTGGTATTGCCAATCAGATTGTGCCACACCAAATTCCAATTCGCCTTCGCGGATTGTGTTGATGTTGTAAACCGAACCGCCTGTGGATTCGACTGAACAGCGAATGCCGTGCTCTTTGCGGCCTTTGTTAACCAAACGACAAATCGCGCCGCCTGTTGGATAATAAACGCCAGTTACGCCGCCGGTTCCGATTGTGATAAATTCTTGTGCTTGGGCCATAGGTGCCAAAAGCGTCGCGACAGCAACGGCCATTTTTACAGATTTAAACATGTGATTTCTCCCGTGAAATTGATAGTAAGATCGAGGGACGGCAAACAAGGGGTATGCCCGTTGATGAGGTAATCATTACAAGCTTGGCCGGCGACCCTCGAACTTGGGTCAGCGTCCCATCTGTGTCGTTTTCTGTCTATGCGCAGTGTTGCGTAGGCAAATCTACTGATTTACCAAAACTTGGTTTCCTATGATAAGATGACAGGACACGCCGTTTGGATAAGGGGTTAAACACGTGCGCCCAGCCACACGAAACCATAAAAGAAGGCATCAAATATGAGATTATCTCTGGGTGCCGTAATTGCTATTTGCCTTGCTGGCCTGCAGTTTTTGGCCGTGCTGACGGTTGTGTTATTATCATACATCACATCGGAAAAGGTTTTGTTAAACCATGCGCGCAACTTGCTGTCTGATCAAGGATACAATGCCATTCTGCACTCGCAGGGGTTTTTAGACCCTGCACGCAGTACTGCGGAATTGGCAAAACGGTTAGCAGAAAACAATGTTATCGCCAGCGATAACCCCGAAGCGTTGGAAAAGCTGTTGTTCCAGCAACTGCAATTAGCACCACAGTTTTCTGGCGTTTATATGGGGGACGAGGCGGGTAACTTTGTCTACGTCAGTCGCGTTGATGGCCCGGCGCAATATCGTACCAAAATTGTGCGTTACAGCGGTGATCAGCGCAGCACGCAATTGCTGTGGCGTGACAGCGATTATAACATTGTTGACGATGTTATCGACGCCACGGACATGTATGATCCCCGCACCCGCCCGTGGTACATTCGTGCCAAAGAAAAAGGGGATATTATTTGGACTGATCCCTATATCTTCTTTTCGTCGCAACGCCCTGGCATTACCGCCGCATCGCCTGTTATTGGGCGCGGTAGTGCGCTGCGCGGTGTTGTGGGCGTCGATATTGAAATTCAGGCGATTTCGGAATTTTTGTCGCAATTAAATATTGGGGCATCAGGTGCGGCAATGATTTTGAACCGCAACGGCGACGTCATTGCCCACCCCAATTCGGATTTGATCAAGATAGAGAGCGCGGACGGGAGTTTTAAGTTTGCGAGCATTGATGAAATCAAAGACCCCGTTGCAAAAACCGCTTTCGGGGGCCTGACCAAATTTGAGGTGGTCAATATCGATCGCGAAATTCAAGCTCAATTTGTCTATCAAGGTGACAATTATGTTTCTGCGCTGATCCCTGCTCAGAATGCGGATATACCGTGGACAATTGCGATATATGCACCAGAGGACGATTTTATCGGCGGGATCAAAGAAAACCGCGTCCGCAACATCTGGATCGCAGCAGGGGTTGCATTATTGACGGGTATGGTGGGGCTAAAACTTGCCAGCTTTATTAACCAACCCGTCCGCGAATTTGCCCGTAGCACAAAACAAGTGTCACAAGGTCATCGTGCTTCTGATGCGGTTGCATCAAATCGTTACCCTGAATTACAGGCGGCCAATGAAACCCTGATCGAACAAGTCGAACAGCGGCAGAATTTTGAACGTGAATTTGGTCTGACATTCGATTTGGCATCACGCGGCATGGCACAGATTGACGCACAATCAGGCCGATTTATTCGCGTGAATAAACAGCTGACTGACATTTTGGGATATACCCCTGAACGATTACTAACGTTATCGCTGAATGACATATTGCACCGCGATGCAGTGGCCACGAACCACGCTTTTCAAGACATGGTGAATTCCGATTTTGAGTATATCCAAGAGAGCCGTTGTGTGCGCATGGATGGATCATCGGTTTGGTTGCGCATCAATGCAATTTTGATCAGGGATCAAATGGGCACCGCCCTGCACGCAGTGGCAACGATTGATGACATTACAGCGCAAAAGGTGGCGGATACTAAAATCAACGAATTGAACAGAGACTTGTCCCATTACTCGCGTGTTGGAATGATGGGAAAAATGGCATCCGGTTTGGCACATGAATTGAACCAACCCCTGACTGCTATTACCCAAAATGCTGATGCGGCGTTGTCGACATTAAAAGGTGATGAAAAACCCAATCCAGAGTTGGTTGAAATCTTGACAGAACTGGATGCACAGGCCCATCGTGGCGCGGATATTATCCGCGCTTTGCGGGGGTTCGTGTCCAAAGACAGCGGCGACGTTGCACCGTTTGATTTTAGCGAATTGGTTGACCAAGCATTCAGCCTGGTCAACCCAGAAGCACGCCAACACAGCATCGCCATGCATTTCGACGCGCCCACCCTGCCCATGGCGTATGGCAATCGCATTCAAGTGGCGCAGGTTTTGGTAAACTTGTTGCGCAATGCCATTCAGGCAATTGCGGATAAAAGCACAAAATTACGAGAAGTCGTGGTGACAGCCCATGTTCGGCAATCAATACTGGAAGTGTGGGTCGATGATACCGGTGGTGGGGTCGATCCAAGTATCGATCTGTTTGTACAATTCGAAACCAGCAAACCCGATGGTATGGGATTAGGATTGTCATTCAGCCGTGACATAATTGAATCTGGTGGCGGAAAATTGTGGTATGATGATAGTCTTGTCACAAAATCACGGTTCTGTTTTACAATCCCGACACACACAGGAGGCGGCGATGCCTGACCAAAATTTGACAGTGTTTTTGGTCGATGATGATCCTGACATCCGCTCGTCACTATCGCGGGCGCTAAAAAAACGGGCATATTCGGTGGAATCTTTTGCCTCTGCGGCAGCATTTTTGGATGTGTTTGATGGCACCCGCACGGGGTGTGTGTTGTTGGATTATGGCATGAGCAATATGAACGGGCTGGAGTTGCAGCAAAACCTGATAGATGCGGGGCATTCAATCCCCATCATCTTTATCACGGGGCATGGTGGCATTGCCGAATCCGTTAAGGCAATGAAGGCAGGTGCGGTGGATTTTCTGGAAAAACCATTTCGCCAACAGACATTGATCAATTGCATCGACGAGGCATTCGCCAAGGCATTAATGTTCCAAGAAGTTGCCGCAAAATCCAAAATCCACCACGAAAATTTTGCACGCCTGACCAGCCGTGAAAAAGAGATTGCGCAATTAATGGTCTTGAACTCTTCGTCGATTTCAAGCAAGGAAATCGGCCGTCAATTAACCATCAGCCCCCGCACAGTCGATCATCACCGTGCCCGAATTTTGGAAAAGATGGGAACGAACTCTGTGGCCGAATTGCTCGATATTTGCCTGCGTGCCAATGTGTTTAGGGGCAGTTTATGAAACCCTTTAAGCTGACGGTCGCACCCAATGGTGCCCGCTTGCAAAAATCTGATCACCCCGCCCTGCCCATCAGCATTGCAGAAATTGTTGCCTGTGCGCGTGATTGTTTTGTCGCAGGCGCCGATGAAATTCACCTACATGTCCGTCATTCTGATGGCTGTCACAGTTTGGATGCGGGGCAGTACAGCGAAGCATTAACGGAATTGGCGCTGGTCGTTCCAGAAATGTCAGTACAAATCACAACCGAGAGTGCGGGTGTCTTTGACGTTGATGCGCAACTGGCGTGCCTGCAATCCTTGAAACCATCGGCGGCCAGCATTTCTGTGCGTGAAATGGCACGTAATGCGGACTTAGCTAAGCGCGTGTATGGCCTTTGCGCCGATGTTGGAACGAATGTGCAGCACATCCTGTATTCCCCAGAGTGCGTAACGCAATTGCTGAAATGGCGGGCAGACGGCACAATTCTTGCGGCACAAAAAGATGCGATTTTCGTACTTGGCCACTACAACCCGCCAGTTTTAGCAACGCCTAGTCATTTGGATGTATTCCTGAATGCGATCGATGGGCACGACATCACATGGTCGGCCTGTGCGTTTGGCCTAAATGAACACGCTTGTCTGAGCCGCGCCATCCAAATGGGTGGTCATGCGCGGATCGGGTTTGAAAACAATCATCAATCTGCGGACGGCAAAATATTCGCAGATAACTCTGCATCCATAACCGCCTTTTTGGCGCAACAAGGTTAACATGAAATGTCCCACGTCTTTCCACGCCACTGTAAATCTCAATTGCCCACCGCTGTTTCTGGCGATGGCTGTTACCTGATCGACGCCGATGGCAAACGTTATTTCGACGGTTCTGGTGGCGCGGCGGTTTCCTGTTTGGGGCATTCCAATCAACGGGTCAGGGACGCGATTAAAACACAGGTCGATCAACTCGCTTTTGCGCATACGGGATTTTTGACATCTGACCCTGCGGAAAAGTTAGCCGATCTTCTGATCGAACACGCGCCGCAAAACCTAGAGCGGGTTTATTTCGTTTCAGGTGGATCCGAGGCCGTCGAAGCCGCCATAAAACTCTCGCGCCAATCGCATCTAGAGAATGGCAAAACAAAACGCCGCCACATCATCGCACGTCAACAAAGCTATCACGGTAACACCTTGGGTGCGTTGGCCGCTGGTGGCAATCAATGGCGCCGTCAACAGTTTGATCCATTGCTCATTAACATCAGCCACATCGCCCCTTGCTATGAGTATTTTCATCGTAAAAATGATGAAACCGCGTATCAATATGGCCAACGCGCCGCACAGCAGTTAGAGGATGAAATCCTCCGTCTTGGTGCTGATACGGTCATGGCATTCATCGCCGAACCCGTCGTCGGTGCTACATTGGGTGCGGTACCGTCCGTTGACGGATACTTCACTCGTATTCGCGAAATTTGCGATCAATACGGTGTGCATTTAATTTTGGACGAGGTGATGTGCGGTATGGGTCGCACCGGTCATTTGTTTGCTTGTGCGCATGATAATGTCGAACCCGATATATTATGTATCGCCAAAGGTTTAGGCGCGGGTTATCAACCGATCGGTGCCATGCTTTGTAGTGGCAAAATTTACGAGGGCATCGCCAATGGAACGGGTTTTTTCCAACACGGTCACACCTATATTGGCCATCCGACCGCTTGTGCTGCTGGATTGGCGGTTGTGTCAGAAATCGTCGAAAATAACCTGCCACAACGGGTGCAAATCATGGGTGCAAAACTAAATAGCGCACTGAATGCATCCTTTGGGCAGCATCCCAATGTGGGTGATATTCGGGGGCGGGGATTGTTCCAAGGTATAGAATTGGTGGCGGATCGCGAAACCAAAACACCCTTTGATTCCAGCCGCGCTATTGCGGGGAAAATCAAAAAACACGCATTCGAGGCGGGGTTGATTTGTTATCCTATGCCAGGAACGCGCGATGGCAAAAGCGGCGATCACATCTTGTTGGCGCCACCGTTTATCATCACAGAGGATCAGATTGGCGAGGTTGTTGAAAAGCTCGGCATCGCCATAAAACAGGCCCTCGACGCATAACTTTACTTTGAATAAATATTTCCAGCGGAGCGAAACCGCTGGGCAACGCCCGACTTTTCTCGTGATCGCAAAGTGATCTCATTCTGGCAACAATTATCCTAATGCCTTTACCGCATCGCTGGCTAATGCTTCGATCACATCCCAATCCTGTGCTTTAACCGCACTGGATGGTGCCACCCACGAACCGCCAACACAAATCACATTTGACGATGCTAAATAATCAGGCGCGTTTGCCAATGATACGCCACCCGTTGGGCAAAACGTGATTTGCGGCAATGGCGATGCTAGGGATTTCAAAAACGGTGCTCCACCTGCCGCTTGTGCAGGGAAGAATTTTTGAACCGTGTATCCACGCTCCATCAAAGCCATTGCTTCGGTTGCGGATGTTGCGCCCGCCAACAGTGGCAAACCATGCGCTTCGCAGGCGTCAATCAATGCATCTGTGGCACCCGGCGAAACGCCGAACGTCGCACCTGCCGCAACTGCATCTTCAACATCTTGGGGTGTGATTAATGTCCCCGCGCCAACAATTCCACCCTTAATCTTCGCCATAATAGCGATCACATCCAACGCGTATTTGGTGCGCAGTGTCACTTCAAGTACCGGCAATCCACCACGCACCAAGGCCGTGCCCAATCCATGCGCCGCTTCTAAATCATCCACGACCAAAACGGGAATCACAGGTGCCATTTGACATAATTCAAAATTGCGTTTGCTGGCCTGTGTGCCTGTTATCTTGCCCATCTTGCTCTCCTAAAAATTAAAAACCGAGGCACCCGACTCTGCTGGTCCGGCATTCTTGCGGAACAAGTCAAACAACTCACGCCCCAAGCCAATATTATTTTTACTCAAATTTGGATGGATAATTTGGCGCGCAAAAATCGCATCGTCTTGTACTGATAAAACACCTGTCATCGCGTCCACGGTCACCATATCGCCGTCTTGTAGATACGCAATTGGGCCATCATCTAAAGCCTCTGGCGTCACATGAATTGCTGCGGGAACTTTACCCGATGCGCCCGACATGCGCCCATCGGTGACCAAGGCCACTTTGATCCCACGTTCCTGTAAAACTGCTAAACATGGTGTCAGATTGTGCAGCTCAGGCATGCCATTGGCGCGCGGTCCTTGATACCGCACGACGACAATGACATCGCTATCAAGTTCACCGGCGCGAAACGCATCCAACACCGGCTTTTGATCGTGGAACACACGCACTGGTGCTGTGATAAAACGACTTTCTGGCACCACAGCGGACACTTTCATGACCGCAGATCCCAAATTGCCATTTAGATCAGACAAGCCACCCGATTTTTGAAATGGATTGGGAACGCTGGCGATAATTTTGTCGTTCAACGCGGCATTTACACCTGCGTGCCAATCCAACTTACCATCAATCAGCTTGGGATCTTTGGTATATTCATTCAGGCCACTGCCTGTAATTGTCGTTGTGTCCTCGTGCAATAATTTGGCGTTTAACAATTCGGAAATAACCAACCCTAAACCGCCCGCTGCATGGAAATGGTTCACATCAGCCAAGCCATTGGGATAAACCCGCGCCAACAATGGCACCAGCGCAGAGATACCCGCGAAATCGGACCAATCCAAAATAATACCCGACGCACGCGCCATGGCGATCAGGTGAATCAACAAGTTCGTTGACCCGCCAGTCGCCATCAATCCCACAATTCCATTCACATAGGCCTTTGCATCCAACACATGCGCCACGGGAATGTAGTCATCGCCCAAATCCGAAATTTCCAAGGCACGCCGTGCACCGTACATGGTCAATGCATCGCGCAACGGTGTATTTGGGTTTACAAAACTTGACCCTGGCAAATGCAATCCCATGAATTCCATCAACATCTGATTGGTGTTTGCAGTGCCATAAAACGTGCATGTGCCCGGGCCGTGATAGCTGGCCATTTCGGACGCCATCAAATCGCAACGTTCCGCTTTGCCCTCGGCGAAACGTTGACGAATTTTGGCTTTGTCATCGTTACCCTGGCCTGTGGTCATTGGCCCCGCGGGCAAAAATATCGCGGGTAAATGCCCAAACGTTGCCGCGGCAATCACCAAGCCAGGTACGATTTTATCGCAAACGCCCAGATAAATCGTGCTGTCAAAAACGTTATGCGACAGGCCAATGCCTGCGGACATCGCAATTGCGTCACGGCTGAACAATGACAATTCCATGCCTGTCTGCCCTTGGGTAATGCCATCACACATGGCGGGTACACCCGCCGCCACCTGCGCGGTACCGCCGGCACGACGTGCGGCATCTTTGATCATATCGGGATATGCCTGAAACGGCTGATGCGCGGACAGCATGTCGTTGTAAGACGTCACAATTCCAATGTTGCCTGCCTGCCCCGCAATCAAGCGATCCTGATCGTCGCCCATTGGCGCATAGGCATGTGCCTGGTTGCCACACGACAGATGCGCACGTTGTGGTCCCGCTTGGCGTGCGGCGTCCATACGATCCAGATAGGCACGGCGTGTCGCTTCTGATCGTTTGGCGATCTTGTCCGTCACGGTTTGTAAGTCTGTATGAACGCTCATGAATTAACCCCTACTTTAATGTGTGCATTAAGCGAGCAGTATCAATCATGCGATTGGCAAAGCCCCACTCGTTGTCATACCAGGAAACCACCCGCACCAATCCGTCCGCCGTGACACATGTTTGTGGTTGAGCATAGTTGCTGGATGTTGTGGTGTGATTGAAATCAATCGATACTTTTGGTTCGTCTTCAAAACTTAGAATACCTTGCATTGCACCTTGCGAGGCGGCCAACATCGCCGCATCAATTTGTGCAACGGTGACGGGGCGCTCGGCGATAAATGCCAGATCAACCAGTGACACGTTCGGGGTCGGTACACGAATGGCGCTACCCTCTAATTTTCCCGCCAACTCTGGCAATACCAAAGAAATTGCTTTGGCCGCACCCGTTGTGGTCGGGATCATTGACATGGCACCCGCGCGGGCGCGGTACAGATCGCGGTGATCGGTGTCATGCAATGGCTGATCACCTGTATAGGCGTGGATTGTGGTCATATAGCCCGATTTAATGCCGCACAGTTCATTCAAAACTTTGGCAATTGGCGCCAAACAGTTGGTGGTGCAGGATCCGTTTGAAACGATGATGTCGTCATCGGTCAAAATGTCGTGGTTCACACCATAAACAACTGTTTTATCGACGTTTTTTCCGGGTGCAGAGATCAAAATTTTGCTTGCACCTGACTTTAACATCTGTTCGCCGCCCTCTTGGGATGCGAAATGTCCGGTGCATTCCAAGGCAATATCTACGTCACCCCATGGCAATTTTCCGGGGTCGCGCTCTTTTGTTACGCGGATGAATTTGCCATTCACATCGAAACCGCCATCCACAACGGTGACTGTGCTGTTTAAGCGGCCATGAACTGAATCGTACCGTAACAAATGCGCCAATGTATTGTTGTCTGCCAGATCGTTAATGGCGACCACTTCGATATCGGTGTGGTCATATTCCAAAACAGAACGTAACACAGAACGTCCAATGCGTCCAAATCCGTTAATTGCAATTTTCAAGGTCATAGGAGGCTCCACAAAACAGTGTTGTTATTTCCGTTAGCGCTAACGGATTAGTTTAATAATGTCAAGACTTGAGTGGCTCAGGCACCCCCGATCCGTGATTTTGGGGCGTGACATCCCCGATGGTTGCGCTATCAATAGAGTATGAGCAGAAACCTTACTCTGAAAGATGTGGCATTGGCCGCCAAGGTCAGCGAAATGACCGCCTCACGTGCATTGCGCAACGCGGCGGATGTGTCTGTGGTCACGCGAAAACGGGTGATGGATGCGGCGAATGAATTGGGTTATGTGCCCAACCACATCGCGGGTGCATTGGCATCCAAGAAGGTGAATTTGGTCGGCGTGGTGATCCCCTCGGTCAAAAGCTATGTGTTTTCCGAGGTGCTTGACGGTATTTCCACCACGCTAAATAATTCGCCGTTGCGGCCTGTTTTTGGACTGACAAATTATGACCTTGATACCGAGGCAGAGGTCATCCGCGATATGCTGGCGTGGCGTCCTGCGGGGTTGATTGTTGCGGGATTGGAACATTCACCTGCCACACGCAAAATGTTGCACAATACCGACACACCTTTGGTTGAAATTATGGATCTAGATGGCGATGCAATTGATTCATGCGTGGGTATTTCCCATTATCAAGCGGGCTTTGATATGGCCACGGCGATCGTCGCCAAGGGGCATCGTAAAATCGGCTTTTTGGGAACAAAAATGCCATTGGATTTTCGTGCGACCAAACGATTTGATGGATTCGTGTCGGGGTTGAATTCCAAGGGTATAACCCTGTTGGATCAGGAACTGTATTCATCAGGGTCGACCGTGTCTAAGGGGCGGGAAAGTACCGCCGCAATGTTGCAACGTCACCCAGAGTTGGAATGCATTTATTGCTCGACCGACGTTATTGCCATGGGCTCTGTTATGCATTGTATGCGGGCGGGCATTACGATTCCTGATCAATTGGCGATTGCAGGTTTTAACGCTCTGTCTATGGCGGAAGGTTTACCAATTGAATTGGCTACAACGGATTCCATGCGGTTTGATATTGGTAAATCAGCGGCAGAAATAATTTTATTACGTAACCAACCCAGTGCCCCACAAACAGGCAAGCGTGTTGTATTCAAACCGGCCGTAAAGCCGGGCAATAGCATTTAAGTACAAGCAGGAGTTGGCAAAATGACAGGCACCATTCGTACCGCAGTTTTCCCCGTTGCAGGCTTTGGAACACGGTTTCTGCCCGCAACCAAGGCGATGCCCAAAGAACTGTTGCCGATCATCGACAAACCCATCATCCAATATGCCGTCGAAGAGGCGATTGCCGCAGGTATCGAAACCATGGTTTTCGTCACGGGTCGCCACAAGCGCGCGATTGAAGACCATTTTGATGCTAACCGGGAATTGGAAATGGCGCTGATCGAAAAGGGCAAATACGCCGCCGCCGAGATGGTGCGCAACGTCATTCCCAGCTACGTCAAATGTGTGTTCGTTCGACAGCCCGAACAATTGGGATTGGGGCATGCTGTTGCCTGTGCCGAACCCGTGGTCGGTAACGAACCGTTTGCGGTTTTATTGGCGGATGATTTTATCGTACCTGACCCCGCGCGCGGCGATAACACGACGGCCGATTTGATTGCGGGGTTTAACCGTTCGGGCAAATCGCAACTGTGTGTGATGAATGTTGATGACAATGATATTGGGAAATACGGGATCATTCGCCAAGGTTCGGGTGAAAATGATGTGGCGGGATTGGTCGAAAAACCGACCCTTGTGGACGCGCCATCGCGCATGGCATCGATTGGGCGCTATGTTTTGACGGGCGATATTTTTGAAACTCTTCGAAATTTACCCAAAGGTGCGGGTGGTGAAATCCAACTGGCGGACGCGATCAACATTCACGCCCAAGCAGGCGGTGTGCAATCTGTGCTTTTGCAGGATCAACGGTTTGATTGTGGGTCTGTTACAGGATACACAGATGCCATCGTGCATGTGCGCAAACAGATGCTAAAGGCAAAGGCGAACAATGATGGCTGATTTAAAAACTACATCTGCTGAAATGGTTGCCGCTGCACGGGCCAAGATTGAAGAGCTGGAAGCCAGCGATCTGATTGCCATGTTGAATGATCCCAATGTTGTTATCGTAGATATTCGTGATCCGCGCGAACGCGAACGCAGTGGGTATATTCCGAACAGTTTTCATGCGCCGCGTGGCATGATCGAATTTTGGATTGATCCCCAAAGCCCCTATTTCAAAGAGGTTTTCGCCCAAGATAGGCGGTTTGTTTTCCATTGTGCATCGGGTTGGCGATCTGCGCTGACGGTGGCCACGATCAATGACATGGGGTTCACAGCGGCGCACCTGAAAGAGGGTTTTTCAGCGTGGGAAAAACATGGTGGCCCCGTCGAATTTTCACAACCAAAATAGATTTTTACGAAGCGCAACTTAAACGACTGAAAAATTTTTTGGAACACTTATCATACCATCAATTTCAAACATTCAGGTACCGGTGAAATCACGGGTTTCCCCTGTACATGCTGTACAAGATTATCCACGGTCAATTGCGCCATGGCCGCGCGAGTTTCAATTGTGGCACTGCCCACGTGCGGCAATAAAATTGTGTTTGGTAGGTCGCACAATGCTTGGGGTACATTTGGCTCGTCTGCATAAACGTCCAGCCCCGCATATCCCAACGTGCCATTCTGCAACGCTTTTATCAACGCACTCTGATCTACAACAGACCCCCGCGCGACATTGATTAATACGCCATCCGATCCCAGCGCGGCTATCACATCCGCATTAATCATATGATGCGTGCTGTCGCCCCCCGGTACGATGCAAATCAAAACGTCCGCCTGCGCCGCCATTTCCACAAGGTTGGGAAAATGGGTAAAGTCACCATCCCGCACGGTGCGCGTATGGTATGAAATTTTCGCATCAAAGGCCGAAAGTTTTTGTGCAATTTCAAGCCCAATACGCCCCAATCCAACAATCCCAACCCTGCGCCCGCTGGCGGAACGTGACAGGGGTAAATTGCCGGATTCTGCCCACCCTGCGGAACGCGCATGTGCATCATTTTGCACCAAATCGCGATAGCAGGCCAACATCAACATAATCGCCGTATCCGCAACATCGACATTCAAAACATCGGGCGTATGCGTCACCAAAATACCGCGTTCACATGCGGCACTGGCATCAACACCATCATAGCCAACGCCAAAATTGCTGATGACTTTAAGGTTCGGCATGGCATCCATCGCATCCACAGACAGTGTGTTAAATGCGCTGGTGATCACGTAATCCACCGTTGCCCCGTTTTGCGTCAACCACGTCGACACATCATCCATTTGTGCCGCACAATGCAGAGTGAAAGCCTCGCGCAACGCCGCCTCCATTGTGGAATTAATTGCGCTGTTTACGAATAGGTTTTTCATTCGATTAATGGTTCTGACGTGGCAGATGTTTGCGCGCGACATCTTGGTATTTATCGGCATCGCGCAGAGTCATGCCCTGATCAAATGGTTGCACCAATTCGCGAAAATATTGTTGCCACGGGGTCTGACTGTCGGGCGATGGATACCCCCCCGCTTGCATCAACGCGGCGGCGCGTTCTGCCAACACATCCACAGACAACAACATATCCGCAGAACAGGTATTGAGATCAATTCGCACCATATCCCCCGTTTGCAATAACGCTAACCCGCCACCATCCGCCGCCTCTGGTGATGCATTCAGGATTGAGGGCGAGCCAGAGGTGCCCGATTGACGCCCATCCCCCACACAAGGTAATGCCTGAACGCCCTTTTCCAAAAGGTACGACGGTGCCCGCATGTTGACCACTTCGGCACCGCCCGGATATCCCTTGGGGCCTGTTCCGCGCATGAACAGGATGCAATTTTGATCGATATTTTGCGATGGATCGTCGATGCGGCTGTGATAATCTTCGGGACCATCGAACACGATTGCGCGGCCTTCAAATGCATTCAGGTCATCAGGGTTCGACAGATAGGTTTCGCGAAACTGCGGGCTGATAACGCTGGTTTTCATAATCGCGCTGTCGAACAAATTTCCCTTCAAGTTGATGAAACCCGCATGCGCGGTCATGGGTTCGGCAACGGTTTTAATCACCTTGGCGTTTGTGGTCATAAAACCACGGCAATTATCACCCATGGTTTGCCCGTTTGCGGTGATGACATCGGGATAGGGCAACAGGTCATTGGCTAACAATTCGGCCATCACGGCCGGCACACCCCCCGCACGGTGGAAATCTTCGCCCAGGTATTTACCCGCAGGCTGCATGTTCACCAACAGCGGGATTTTGTGACCAATATCCTGCCAATCATCGTTGGTTAAGGGAATGCCCAGGTGACGGGCAATCGCGTTCAAATGGATGGGTGCATTGGTGGATCCGCCGATTGCGGAATTGAGTACAATAGTATTTGCAAATGCTTCGGGTGTCATAATATCGGATGGACGCAGATCGTCCCAAACCATATCCACAATGCGTTTACCGGTGGCATAGCTGATCTGTCCTCGTTCGCGGTACGGCGCGGGAATGGCCGCCGCACCTGGTAATTGCATACCCAATGCTTCGGCCAATGAATTCATCGTGCTGGCGGTGCCCATAGTATTGCAGTACCCCACAGATGGGGCGCTGGATGCGGCAATATCCATGAAGCCAGCGTCGTCAATTTCGCCTGTGGCATGCAATTCACGTGCCTTCCAAATCGCCGTTCCCGACCCTGCGCGTTCGTTGTCGTGCCATCCATTTAACATCGGCCCCACCGACAATGCGATTGCAGGAATATTGACCGTTGCTGCCGCCATTAACAACGCGGGCGTGGTTTTATCACAACCGATATTCAACACTACGCCGTCGATCGGATAGCCAAACAATGTTTCGACCAACGAAAGATATGCAAGGTTTCGATCCAACATGGCCGTTGGGCGTTTGCCAGTTTCTTGGATCGGATGCACAGGAATTTCCATGGCCACGCCACCGGCCGCATGAATGCCGTCGCGCACCCGTTTAGTCAGTTCCAAATGGTGACGATTACACGGCGACAGATCGCTGCCCGTTTGAGCAATTCCGATAATGGGCTTGCCTGATTGCAACTCTTCGCGTGTCAGGCCGTAATTCAAATACCGCTCCAAATACAACGCTGTCATTTCCGCATCATTGGGATCGTTGAACCATTTAGTAGAGCGTAAGTTTTCGGGTTTCATTTTGGTCATTTGGGGTGCCTCTGAGGATGCTCTGTTTTCAAACTAACCCAAGCATTCACAGATAGGAAGTTGCGTTGGCCAGTTTTCTGCCATTTGGCCTCTTTATTCTAGGCGGTTCGAGCCGTAGTATTAAAGGAACCATTGTTTAGGAAATCAAAGCCATGTCAGTTGATACAAACCACCGTCTGATTGCCGTGTTGCGCGGCATTCGTCCATCCGAGACCGAAGAGATGATCACGACGCTGATTGGTGCAGGATTTCGGGCGATGGAAATCACGATGAATTCGCCCGAACCGCTTGAATCAATTAAAATTGCAATTGATGTTGTGAACCGTTTGGCACCTGATGAATGTTTGATTGGTGCGGGCACCGTTTTGCGCATGGATCAGGTTGAACAGGTTCACGCATTGGGTGGGAACTTGATTGTGTCACCCGACGCCAATGCTGATGTGATTGCGCGCACCGCAGAACTAGGCATGCACAGCTACCCCGGTGTGTTTTCCCCGACCGAGGCCTTTTTGGCATTGCGCAGTGGTGCAACTGGTTTAAAATTCTTCCCTGCATCAGGATTGGGTGCGGATACAATCAAGGGCATTCGTGCCGTCCTGCCAACCCAAACTCGCGTGTTTGCGGTGGGTGGTGTTGGGCCTGAAGACTTTGCTGAATATGCCGCCGCGGGTGTGGATGGTTTTGGTCTGGGCAGCAACCTGTACAAAGCAGGTCGCAGTGCATCCCAAGTAGGCGAACGCGCCCGCGCGGCCGTTGACTCAATGGTGAAAACCTATGAATAAATTTGTGAGACAATCGAATGAACGGGGCGACCCGTTGCCGCTGTGATCTGATCTGCATAGGGCGGCAGGTTTCCACATTCCAATAAAAACACCGCAATATCATAATGTTGCGTGACCAAGCGCATGGCCTGTTCCACACAATAGTGTGAAATGGCATCCATATCAATATGGTCGGGTTGATTGGATTTTGGCTGCAATATCATATCGGCAAACGCCGCACAGTCCTGCATCCCTGCGATGTGGACGTTAGCGGGATTTATCCCCGCCGCACGCAATGCTATATCCCCTAAGGCAGGTTTCGAGGCAGTTAAAATGCCGATTTTTTGCTTGGGATACAACCGTGCGATATCACGGTAATACGAAAGGCCAGACACCCGCACAGGAATGGTAACAGCCGCCGCAATTTGATCCTCGATCGTAATTAAAAATCCACAGGTGGATGTAATGGCAAAGGCACCAGCGCGTTCCAGTTCCTGTGCCGCATTGATAAACGCATCGATCAATTCAGGCGAGGGTAATCCATCGCGTACAATGTCCAAACTGCCCGCCCCTGGGACAATACGAATACGCGCAGGGCAGGTAAAACTGTTCACATTTCCCACGTCGCCAACAGGGCGCACAAACGCTGTATCCAACATCAAGATGCCAAGGAACGGCGTTGTCATCGGGCGTTTTTGGACAGGTTTTCAGGCAACCACGTGGCCAATTCCGGCCAAACAACTAAGATGACAACCATCAACAACATCAGAACCACCATTGGGATCGCGGTTTTCGCGATATAGGAAATCTCGTGTTTGGTCATGCCTTGCAGAACAAACAGGTTGAATCCGATGGGTGGTGTAACCTGTGCGGTTTCGATCACCACAACCAAGAAGATACCAAACCAGATCACATCGATTCCCGCTGAGCGGATCATCGGTTCGACGATTGCCATGGTCAAAACCACCGACGACAACCCGTCCATGAACATCCCTAAAACCAAATAAAACAAGGTCAACACCGCAATCAAAACCACAGGCGATAGGTTCCATGTGTCAATCAATCCCGCCAAAGCACGCGGCAATCCCGTGAACCCCATCGCCAACGACAGGAACGCAGCACCCATCAAAATCAGCGCAATCATTGCGGATGTGCGCGTCGCGCCCATCAGGGATGCAACGAATGTGTCCAGTGTTAATGATCGCTGCAAGCTGGCCAATAATAATGCGCCAACGACACCCACCGCCGCCGCTTCGGTTGCAGTGGCCCAGCCGAAATACATCGACCCAATCACCACGAAAACCAACATCAGGACTGGGATCAAAAAGCGACTTTCGGTCATCATTTCACCAAAACCCATTTTGGGCAACGGTTCGGGGCGCTCGTGTGGGCGCAGATAATGCCACGCAAAGATATAGGTCATAAACAACCCCGCCAAAACCAATCCGGGCAACACCCCTGCCATGAATAATTTGGTAATGCTCTCGTTGATTGTTACGCCGTAAACGATCAGGGTCAGGGATGGCGGGATCATCAATCCCAATGTTGCCGCGCCCGCTAAAGTGCCGATAATCATGTATTCAGGATAGCCGCGTTCGCGCAATTCAGGGATCGACATTTTGCCCACGGTGGTCAGGGTTGCGGCGGAAGATCCAGATACGGCGGCGAACAATGTGCAACCAGCGATATTGGTGTGCAACAATCCACCCGGCAACCAGCGCATCCACGGCGCCAGCCCGCGAAATAAATCTTGGGACAATCGCGTTCGAAACAGGATTTCACCCATCCACACAAACAGCGGTAATGCGGTTAATGTCCAACTGCTGGCACCTGTCCATATGGTGGTAATCATCGCATCTCCTGCGGGGCGTGCGGTGAATAATTCCATGCCAACCCATGCAACACCCATCAACGCCAAACCAACCCAGACGGATGATCCAAGCAGCAGAAACAAGACGAATAGAAATATAAATGTGGCGTAAAGTTCGGTCATATCAGGGTCTCCGATGCGATATGGCTGCGACCTGTGACCACCAGACGGATCAGGTTATCCCACAGCGCAATAGCCAATAAAACGGTACCAATGGACATCGGCAATTGGGGCAACCAAACAGGTGTGAAAACCCACTCACCCGTTACCCTACCCCACAATTCACCCCATCCCGTTGGCCATGTGCCAAGAGTGGAAACAGCGGCCAACACCCAATCGGGCACCTGGTCTTGGCCTTGGGTGCGATCGTTCAACATTTCCGACAGAACGTTTGTTTTGATGGCGTAGCGCGCGAAATATGTGGCGATGATGGAAGCGATAAACAGCGCCCAAATGTCCACCCATTTACGGGTGAAATCATTGATATTCAACAGAATGGATACACGTATATGTGCGCCATTATTCAGGGCATATGCAAATGCGAAAAACGATGTGGCGGCCATGGCATAGCCAGCAAATTCTGTCGATCCTTGGAAGGCAACATTGGACCACCGCGCGACCATTTGGGCAATAATAATCAATAAGATAACGCTCATGAAACAGGCCGCCAATGCACCAAAGGCAGTGTAAACGCGATCAAGGCGTTGCCAGATTGGTGTCAAAAGTGGCTCTGCGCGGTTTCGAAATACCGCCGCACCTACAGCCAATATTGTCGGCAAAATAAACAGCCAAAACCACAATGGTAGGCCTAAAAAGGCTGCCCAATCATTCATGAGTTATCCCCCTTGAAAATGCGGCCCCACGTGGGGCCGCAATCAATTATTGTGCTTTAAATGCGTCGACGATTGCTTGGCCTTCGGCACCAGTTGTTGCCAACCAATCAGCGGTCATTTTCGCGCCAATTACTTCCAGCTCTGCCAAAAACTCAGGGCTTGCGGGTTCGACACTCATGCCATTCTTCGCCAGTTCGGTAAAATAGAAGTCCGACAATTCTTCCGATTTCGCCGCACAGGAAACAGCAGTTTCATCACCTGCTCTTTGAACAGCGGCGCGGGTTTCATCGTCCAAACCATCCCATACGCCTTTGTTCACGATCACATAATTGCGTGGCAACCATGCGTTCACTTTATAATAATGCGACAGCTGTTCCCAAACTTTACGATCATACCCTGTTGATCCAGACGAGATAAAACTCTCGGCGACACCAGTGGCCAAGGCTTGGCTCAATTCGGCCGCTTCAACCTGTACGGGGATCATGCCCAACTCTTCGGCAAATGTCGCTGTGGCTGTGTTATACGAGCGGAATTTAACACCTTGGGTATCTTTGCTGCTGTTCACAGGTTTGTTGAAATAGAACCCCTGACCGGGCCATGGGCAGGTATATAATGCAACCAAATTTTGGTCTGCCAATGCGGCATTTACGGTGTCTTTGGCAACGCCCCACAATTTTTCATTGTCTGCATAAGTGGTGGCCAAAAATGGCAGGTTATCCCAGCCCAAAATTGGTTCCTCGTTTGCGTGCGCTGACATGAACCGTTCGCCAATGGGTGCTTGGCCGGTTTGTACTGCACGTTTGATTTCGCCGCCCTTAAACAATGAACCACCTGCGTGTACGGTTATATCCAACTTACCGTTTGTGTATTCTCTCACTTTATCGGCAAAAATAACGCCTTGTTCGGTATGAAAGTTAGTTGCAGCATAGGCCATCGGCATGTCCCACGATTGCGCATTTGCGACAGCGCCAAATGCAACGGCTGCCGCCGTCAGGTTTAATAGTGTTTTAATATTTTTCATTTCAGTCTCCCTAGTTATTTTTTTCGGTCTGCAGCATATGCAGATAAATCGGTATTCATCGGCGCGACTGTCGCAATGTGCGATAACCAACGCCCCGTTTTTGGGCCGCCCGTCAGCCCCACATGATGGTGACCATACCCCAATAAAACATTCTGCGCCTTAGGCGCCCGCCCAATGACGGGCAAAGAATCGGCAGTTGCGGGGCGATGACCCATCCACTCGACTACTCGATCATAAGTCATGTCAGGAAACAAGGCTGCCATTTGTTTTTTTAACAAATCAATGGGCGCTTTGGACGGCCCTGCGTCCAGCCCACCAAATTCGATAACACCCGCACAGCGCATCCGACCGTTCATAGAATTGACCACAAACTTGCCCCCTGCCACCATGATTGGCGCGCGCAATTTTATGGACGGGTTGATGAATTCAATGTGGTATCCACGTTCGGATTCCATCGCAACGCTGACACCTAGATCAGTTTGCCACGCGGAACTCCACGCACCCGTCGTCAGGACATATTGATCTGCCTTCATCATCCCATGATCCGTCATCACGCATTCACATCGACCATTTAATAATTCAAAATCTTGGACTGAGCGCTGAAAAAATTTACCGCCATTGTCGATAAAGCTGTCGAACAAGGCACGCACGTATTCGCCCGGATCTTTGATCGCGCCGTGTTGGTGGCAAATCACTCCGTATCCAAAACGACCCTTTAATGCGGGATCAAATGCAGCCAATGCATCGGCATCCAACTCGCTGTGCGCGACGCCTCGTGCGCGGCGTAAATCCCACCCATATTTATCCGCATCGAACGCGGCCTTATTTACGTACCCAAACAAGTAATCTTGGGATGTAAGGAATTTGGCGGCGGGGGTGTCTGCCGACAATGCGCGGTGCTGATCATATGTGTCGTGCAACAATACATGTAACCCATCCGAAATGCGTTCAACCCTCGCATGCCTTGCGTTTTTTAAATAGCGCGGCAAAAACCGCATCAGTTTTGGCAGGTAGCGCCAGCGTAAAAACAATGGCAGGTTGGGATTAAATAACATAATCGGCGCTTTAGCCATCAACCCCGGAACGGTGACAGGGACAATCGATCCCGCCGCCAAAACGCCAGCGTTTCCATGCGATGCGCCCGCCGCAGGACCGTCTTTGTCAATCAAAGTCACGCTCATTCCCGCACGTTGCAACCACAAGGCAGTGGAAACGCCGACAATGCCGGCGCCAATAACTAATATGTCTTGGGCTGTCGTTTTCATAACGTCAGCCTGAACCTGTTGGGCGATTCTTTCAACGCCTATTCTTTGACGGATTCCATAACCACGTGGGTGGATGTATTCGCAACGCATGGCAGACTTGAAATTTTCTCGCCCAAGGTGGCGCGATATGCGTCAATATTTTTGGTGCGTACCTTTAACAGGTAATCAAATTGCCCCGCGATCATATGGCATTGCTCGATTTCACGAATATCCATGACCGCCTTGTTAAACGCGCGCAACGCTGCATCGCGCGTATCGCTTAATTTCACTTCGGTGAATGCAATGTGATTGCGATCCAGCGCATCATGATCAATGATCGCACGAAACCCCTTTATCACCCCCTGCGCGATCAGGTTTTTGACCCGCACCTGACAGGGCGTTTTGGACAGGCCAACACGTTCAGACAGTTCAGAATTTGTAATACGCCCGTTTTGCTCCAAAATCTTGATGATCTTGATATCGAATGAATCCATTTTGACTGTCTTTCTCTATTTTGTGGGAGTATTACCTATTATGACACCATACTAAAGTTGTTTCTGAATATTTTGTACTGATTATTAGGTAATACTTTTTGACGACTCGCGCTAATCTGTTCAAAATCTATGGAGTCTACAATGACACAGTTGCCTCAAATCCGTTCTAGAATGCGTGACCTTCACTTAACTGACGAAGTGCCGCTGATTGCACAGCTGGCGAAATATGCTGCCCTGTCTGAAGCCGATCGTGAAACGATTGTGGTCAACGCGGCGGCGCTGGTGGAACAAATTCGTGGCGATAAAAATCCCGGCATGATGGAGGTTTTTCTGTCGGAATACGGCCTGTCAAATTCCGAAGGTATCGCATTGATGTGTCTGGCCGAGGCATTGTTGCGTGTCCCCGATGCACAAACCATGGATGACCTGATCGAGGATAAATTGACCGATCGCGGATGGGCGGAACACGTTGGAAAATCTGACAGCAATCTGGTGAATGCATCCACATGGGCATTGATGTTAACGGGCAAAGTTTTGGACGAAGCCGATGAGCCGGGTGTATTTTCCGCCATGCGGGGATTAGTCAAACGTATGGGCGAACCCGTAATTCGCCGCGCAGTCCGCGCCGCGATGAAGGAAATGGGAAACCAATTCGTGCTGGGTGAAACCATCCAAGACGCGGTAAAACGCGGCGCGAAGCGCAAAACCCAAGGCTACACATATTCATACGACATGTTGGGCGAGGCCGCCCTTACCGACGCCGACGCGCGTGTCTTTACCAAGGCATATGCGGACGCCATCGCCCATCTGGCCAAACATTCCACAAACAAACATGTGCGCAATAACCCTGGTATTTCAATCAAACTGTCCGCCTTGTTTCCACGATTCGAATTGGCACATAAACCGGCGGTCATGGACGTATTGGTCAAACGCCTGCGCGATTTGGTTTTATTGGCGTGCGAGGCAAACATGGGTCTCAACATCGACGCGGAAGAGGCCGATCGTTTGGATCTGTCATTGGACATCATCGCGGATGTTTTGGCCGATCCACGTTTGGTCGGTTGGGATGGATTTGGCGTGGTGGTTCAGGCATATGGCAAACGATGCAGTACGGTTTTGGATTACCTGTATGAATTATCAGGGCAACTGGATCGCAAAATCATGGTACGTTTGGTCAAAGGGGCCTATTGGGACACCGAAATCAAGCTGGCACAAGTTGAAGCACTGACCGATTTTCCTGTATTTACCAAAAAATGCGGTACCGATATTTCTTATATTTCTTGTGCACGAAAATTGCTGAATATGGCGGATCGCATCTACCCACAGTTCGCGACGCACAACGCCCATTCAGTGCATGCAATTTTGCATATGGCCAAGGATCAGCGTTTTGAATTCCAACGCCTGCACGGTATGGGTGGCGCGTTGTATGATCACGTGATGGTTGATCGTGACATCCGTTGCCGTATTTACGCACCCGTCGGTGTACATGATGATTTGCTGGCTTATTTGGTGCGACGTCTGTTGGAAAACGGTGCTAACTCGTCGTTCGTTAACAAAATTTTGGACGATGAAACCCCTGCGCGCGCTGTGGTTGCTGATCCATTTAGCGCATGGAACGCGGCGTTGGCGGATGATACGTGGGTCACAAAACCCGCCGATATTTATCAACCAGAGCGTAAAAATTCACTGGGCTTTGACATCAATTCCGTCACCGAAATGACCCGTATCGATGCGGCGCGTAATGCATTCCATACCACAACATGGAATGTGACCGCCCAATTGGCCAAAGGCAAACCATCGGGTGGCGTCGATAGCATCATAAACCCCGCTGATGAAACAGATATTCTGGGCACCGCGCAACGCGCAAGTGTGACGGATATTGAACGCGCCATCGCGGCTGCGAAGCCATGGAATGCACCACAAGCGGAGCGCGCCCTGGTGTTGAATAAAATTGCGGATTTATACGAAGAAAACTTCGGCGAATTATTCGCAATTCTATCACGTGAAGCAGGCAAAACATTAAACGATGCCATTTCCGAAATCCGCGAGGCAGTGGATTTCCTACGCTACTATGCGGCGCAATCTGCAAGTTTTGCATCCCGCGCCCCCCAAGGTAAATTCGTCTGCATCTCGCCGTGGAATTTCCCGCTGGCGATTTTCACGGGTCAAATTTCGGCCGCTTTGGCAACGGGAAATGCCGTGTTGGCCAAACCCGCTGAACCCACACCCATCATCGCCACCCGCGTCGTTGAATTGATGTACGCCGCAGGTGTTCCACACAGCGCGTTGCAATTATTGATTGGAACAGGTGCCGAAATCGGCGCAACATTGGTAGCCAGCCCCAATATTGACGGTGTGTGTTTCACCGGCTCGACCACGACCGCGAAACGGATCAATAGCGCGATGGCCGCGTCGGGCAACCCGTCCGCGCCCTTGATCGCGGAAACAGGCGGCTTAAACGCAATGATCGTCGACAGCACCGCCCTGCCCGAACAGGCCATCCGCGACATCGTCGCCAGCTCGTTTCAATCGGCAGGCCAACGTTGTTCGGCCTTGCGGATGTTATACGTACAATCGGATGTGGCAGAAAAATTCCTGACAATGTTGTACGGTGCCATGGATGAATTGGTAGCTGATACACCGTGGCTCGCCAATGTCGATCTAGGCCCCGTAATCACTGATGTCGCCGCCCAAGGTATTCAATCCCACATCGACACCGCACGTGCGGAAAACCGCATCTTGCATCAATCAAACGTCCCCGACGGTGCAAAATTCATCCGCCCCACGGCAATTCGTGTCAACGGGATTGCGGATATGAAAGAGGAAATTTTCGGCCCCGTGTTGCACGTTGCAACCTTCAAAGCCGACGAAATTCCGCGCATCGTGAGTGACATTAACGCGACGAAATATGGCCTGACATTTGGGGTACATTCGCGGATTGATGCACGCGTGCATGACCTGTGTAACACGCTGAACATCGGGAATATTTACGTGAACCGCAACCAAATCGGCGCCGTTGTTGGATCGCAACCTTTCGGTGGTGAAGGCTTGTCAGGCACAGGCCCCAAGGCAGGCGGCCCTGACTATCTGTCCTTGTTTGTTCAAGTCGAACAGGGTGAGCAAGTACCCTACCTCGCACCGACATTGACCGGCAAGCAAGCTCAAAAAATACTGGATGGCACACCCCATCCTGAACGCCGCGTTCTGGAAATCGAAAATCTGCCTGGGCCAACCGGTGAATTAAATGTGCTGTCCACCTACGCCAAAGGTGTGATTTTGTGCTTAGGCGCAACAGATGAGCAAGCGGCGCAACAGGCAGAGTTGGTACGCCTTGCAGGTAGCGAACCCTGTATTGCGGTCGGAATGGATCTGAATGACCTGTCAGATTTGACCGGATTCGCAGGTGTAATCCTTTGGTCGGACACCGCGGCAATACGTTTGGCGCGCGCGGCATTGGCAAAACGCGCCGGCGCATTATTACCCTTGATCACCGGAACAGACATCGCGCGGCGATGCATTCTGGAACGTCACGTCTGCATCGACACCACGGCGGCGGGCGGCAACGTGGCGTTATTGGCGGCGGGTGGATAGCGGGCAAGTTTAAGTTATGCCGACTTTTCCGGCAACAACCCACGCGGGCTGAACCGCAATACCAACAATAAAATAATCCCCATGGTCATCAACCGCATATGCGCCGCCGATCCCAACAGGTGCGTGCGCAATGCGTTGTCTTCGGCCATGCCGGATGTCAGAACATCCATCAACCACAGACCCAATGGTTCAGCTTCGACCCAGAAAAACCAGACAACGAAACCACCCAAAACAGCACCCCAGTTATTGCCCGAGCCGCCCAAGATCACCATGATCCAAATCAGAAAGGTAAAGCGCAATGGTTGATACGCAGACGGCGTCAATTGTCCATCCAACGTGGTCAACATCGCACCCGCGATGCCCACTACAACCGAACCCAATACAAACACCTGTAGGTGACGCTTGGTGATATTTTTACCCATCGCATTTGCCGAAATTTCATTGTCACGAATGGCGCGCATCATGCGCCCCCATGGAGATTTCAAGGCCGTTTCTGACAGCCATAAAATGATCAACAACACGGCTAAGAACAGTGCGGCATAGCTCAGTTTTACGAAAATAGAAGAGAAAGTCACGGGATCGGCGCCCAATGTGGTGCTAAGATTGTTAAACCACTGTGCGGTCTGCAAATTGACCTCGTATGGCACAGGGCGTGGTAGGCCAATCACATTTTTTACACCGCGTGTCATCCAATCCTCTTGCTTGAGTACCGCAATGATGATTTCCGAAATCCCCAACGTTGCAATCGCCAAATAATCAGAGCGTAAGCCCAGTGTAATTTTACCGATTAGATATGCCGCAATGCCTGCAAACAATCCGCCCACGGGCCATGCCAAAACGATAGGCAAACCCAATCCACCAAGGTAACCAGACAGCGCAGGGTTCACTCCTTCGATTGCTTGGGTCGCCGGGCCGAATACGGCGCGGGTCACGAAAAACCCAATGATACAAATCGCGGTGACAGCAATGGCGCGCACCCGTCCCGCCGCCATGCGTTTGTAAGTGAAAACGGCCAGTGCCACCGATATAATCGCCAATACGATCCCACCAAGTGCGCCCCAACCCCCAACAGCCCATGCGCCCTCAACCGGTGGCATCGCAACCAAAACGGCGGCCAATCCACCCAACGCGGCAAACCCCATGATCCCCACATTAAACAAACCTGCATAGCCCCATTGGATATTCACACCCAAGGCCATGATGGCGCTGATCAAACACAGATTAAAAATCGACAAGGCCACGTTCCAACTTTGGAACTGACCGACGCCGATCAACAACGCCGCCATAATTACGAAATAAATTACATTACGATTAAGGGTCATTAGACTGATTTCCCTGCAAAAATTCCCGTAGGTTTGAATAACAACACCAACAGTAAAATAATAAAACTGACTGCGAATTTGTAATCTGTGGCCAATAATTGAACCAAGCTGTCGGGCTGCCAATCACCAGGCACCACATAGGTTACGAACTTTTTATATGGATATGTGATCATAATTTCAGAAAACGCGATCACAAACCCACCTGCAATCGCGCCCAATGGATTGCCCAACCCACCGACAATCGCGGATGCGAAAATAGGCAACAATAATTGGAAATAAGTAAATGGCTTGAATGATTTATCCAACCCGTACAACGTCCCCGCCACCGTCGCCAAAATGGCAACCAATATCCAGGTCACGGCAACAACCTTGTCTGGATTAATACCTGACAACAACGCCAAATCCTCGTTGTCAGAAAACGCGCGCATGGATTTACCGGTGCGGGTTTTATTCAGGAACCAAAACAATGCGGCCACAACAATCACGGCGGTGACAACGGTCAAGCCTTGGGACACCTTAATCGAAACACCCTCGGCCGTTCCAAGGTATTGTTTCATTACACGCGCTTTAACAATGAACCTCTCGCCGTCAGCAAATTGTTGGTCATTTGGTCCAATAATAAACCGCACGACACCGTTCAAAACAAACATTACGCCAACAGAGGCGATCAAATAAATCACTGGTGCCGCTTTTTGACGACGATAAAACCGGTAAATCAAACGATCTGATCCCAACAGGAAACCAATGGTGATCAAAATCCCAAACGGCAGCGCCAGCAACGCGGTTGGCAATGGTCCCAAATTGAGCCCCATCGATTGAAACCACCATGTAAACAACACGACACACATTGTGCCAAACGCCATGGTGTCACCGTGGGCAAAGTTGGAAAAGCGTAAGATGCCGTAAACCAACGTCACACCCAACGCACCCAGTGCGAGTTGCGAGCCATATGCGATGGCAGGTACGAAAACAAAATTCGACATCAACAGAAATGCGTTCAATAGATCTTCCATGTCCTCAACCCCCCAAAAAACTTTTGCGCACTTCGGGGTTGTTCAACAGAACCTGCCCCGTGTCCGTAAATCGATTGCGCCCCTGCACCAAAACATAGCCTTTGTCGGCGATGTTCAATGCTTGGCGTGCGTTTTGTTCGACCATCAAAATGGAAATCCCTGTGCGGGCAACCTCGATGATGCGATCAAATAGTTCATCCATTACGATGGGCGAAACACCTGCCGTTGGTTCGTCCAACATCAACAATTTTGGCTGTGTCATCAACGCGCGCCCAACAGCCACCTGTTGACGCTGCCCCCCTGATAATTCACCGGCGTTCTGACGGCGCTTGTCCTTCAGAATGGGGAATAATTCGAACACCTGCTCCATGGTTTGGCTTATGTCATCACGGCGTAAAAACGCGCCCATTTCCAAATTCTCCTCGACCGTCATGGTGGGAAAAACGTTGGACGTTTGCGGCACAAACGCCATGCCCTTGGCAACCCGTGCTTGAGGTGACAATTTGGTGATATCTTCGCCGTCCAACATCACGCGGCCGGTATGGATGTTTAGCATCCCAAACACCGCCTTCATCGCGGTGGATTTGCCCGCACCATTGGGGCCAACGATCACGGCAATCTCGCCTTTTTCGGCGGCAATCGTACAGTCGTGCAGAATATCCGCACCGCCATAACCCCCTGTCATGCCTTCGCCAATCAGATAACTCATGACGCTTTATCCTTGTTCTTCAGACCAGTTCCCAAATAGGCCTCGATCACGTGTTCATTCGCTTTGATTTCATCCAGCGTGCCCTCGGCCAAAACGCCGCCCTCGGCCATGACAATCACTGGATCACACAGGCGTCCGATGAAATCCATGTCGTGTTCAATCACACAAAACGTATATCCGCGTTCCTTGTTTAATCGAATGATCGCATCGCCGATCGTGTTCAACAGGGTGCGGTTCACCCCTGCCCCAACCTCGTCCAAGAAAACAATCTTGGCATCGACCATCATCGTGCGGCCCAATTCCAACAATTTTTTCTGGCCACCTGACAGATTCCCTGCCAGTTCGTCCGCGACATGTGAAATCTCCAAAAAATCAATGACGTCATTTGCTTTGGCACGCAACGCCTCTTCTTCTGCGCGGATTTTGGCGGGTTTCAACCAGACATCCTTCAGGCTCTCGCCTGATTGGCCGCCGGGAACCATCATCAAATTCTCGCGTACAGACATGGTGCCAAACTCGTGGGCGATCTGAAACGTGCGTAACAAACCTTTGTGGAATAATGCATGGGGAGGTAATCCTGTGATGTCTTCGCCGTCTAATGTCACGCGCCCACCAGATGGGGCATGCACGCCAGCAATCACATTAAACAACGTCGTCTTGCCTGCGCCATTGGGGCCGACCAATCCGGTGATTGATCCCTTCTCAATTGTCAGGGACGCATTGTTAACGGCGGTAAAGCCGCCAAATTTCTTGGTCAAGTTCTCTACGGTAATCATGGGTATATTCCATATGGAAAGGCGGCCCCAAATGGAGCCGCCTCAATGTTCACGTGGCAGGCTTAGCGATACTTAACAGTTGTCAGTTTCGCGTCCTTGATTTCGATTTCGCGGTAGTTACCAGCACTTTCGCCAGCACCAATCAACTCGACGTTTGATGCTCCAACATAATCGATTTCGCCGCCAGCGGCCAAGATTTCCAAACCTTTAGCCAATTCACCTGGCAAAATTTGCTCACCTGGTGCGTTTGCAACATCGAATACTTTGCCTTTGTAATCAGCAGGTGCAGATGAGCCCGCCGCTTGCATAGCCAACAAAATCAGCGCTGCCGCGTCATAGCTTTCGCCTGCGAAAGGTGATGTTGAATCAAACGCATCGCCAGCAATCATTTTCAACTTGCCAGCGCCCTCGCTGTCAGTACCTGGTGCTTGGCCGAAAGAGCCGTCCAAATCTGTTCCGATTGCCGCCGGCAATGCGTCGCCAACCATGCCATCGGGCAGGACGAACGTATCAAACGCACCTGTGTCCAATGCGCCTTGAATGATGCCTTTACCACCTTGGTCAAGGTAACCTGCAACAACCAAAATCTCACCACCTGCAGCGGCTAATGCGCCAACTTCAGCAGAGTAATCCGCTTTGCCATCTTCGTGTGATGTGTTGATTGTTACGGTGCCGCCTGCGGCGGTGAATGCTGCTTCGAATGCATCGGCCAATCCCTTGCCGTAATCGTTGTTTGTGTATGTCAGCGCGACAGATTTGTAACCGCGATCCATGATCACGTCCGTCATAACAACACCTTGGCGCGCATCAGATGGTGCCGTGCGGAAAAACAGACCGTTGTCTTCGATTGTTGACAACGCAGGTGATGTCGCAGATGGCGAAATCATTACCATGCCGTTGGGCATCGCAACGTTTGTCAGTGTCGCAGTTGTTACACCTGAACAGTCACCGCCAACAATGCCGGACACTTTGTCTGATGTGATCAAACGTTCCGCCGCCGCAGTTGCCGCCGCCGCGTCAACACATGTTGTATCTGCACGAACAGATACAACGGTTGAACCGTTCATGAATTTACCTGATGCAGACACTTCGGCAATCGCCGCTTCTGCGCCAGGCGCCATTTGCGCAACCAAACTCTCGATCGGACCCGTAAAGCCCAAGAATACGCCGATTTTAACCTCATCAGCAGATGCAGCCGTCGCCATTGCAGCAGATGCAACCGTAGCCAATAGTAATTTTTTCATTTTTTGTCTCCCAAAAGTTGTTCGGACTTATCGCTCAGCCAAGGCCAAGCGCCTCGAAATCCTAGAGATAATTAATTGATGAAATAATTGGTAGAGTCTAGATGAATTTTTCTTATATGGTTTATTCGCCTGTTAAAATAGAGGTTTAAAGGTATATTGCCTACCATTCCGATGGCTGTAAAAAACAGCAGGGCTGCAGGGTTTAGTACAAGCAACAAAAGCTACATGCCCTATTAGTATCGCGTTCCCTAGTTTCTGCATTATTGGCGAGGGACGACTATATTAAAAACAATTCTTTCTAAGTCCACCCTTATTAGAATGCAGAGCTATGGCAAGTAAATGTTGAAGATAGATTCAGAAACACCGCCGTTCGAAAAGAAACGGGATAGACAGGTTGTAGCTCCACATAAGTCTCTATGAGTTTCTAGTTGTATGGTAAAAACGAGTACAGTTGTGAAGCAAAGTTGCCGACCGACTAGCACCAATTAAATATGGGCTGGATAGGAAGAAAATACAGAGCTTTACTAAAAGTCTTAACAATAGAGAATTGGTTGTATACTTATTGGCCGTCCTATTGTTGCTTTGTTAGCACAACGCAGGCGTATAATATTGTGGAGGCATCCCATTTGACAGTCAATCTTACCGCAGTGGTCGGTAGGACTTCAATTATACACTCAAATTTGTACCCATAAAAAGTGACGTATTACAATGATGCGAACACGTCAGCCACAAGGCCTATACTGCTACATGCGCCACAATTAGAAGTACTGAGATCGTGCTTTCAACGCCAGCCCGTGGGGAAAGTAGGCCAGCACTGGAATTGATTCGAGGGGAAACTTAGTCACGCCAGATTTGTAGATTTGCGGTGCACATTAGTATGATACACGCGACGCCGACGCTTGTGTTACTTCGCTTTTGACGCATGCAACACTGGTCTCAAATACATCAGCCGACATAGATGGATGGCGCTCAAGCGTCACTGTCGAAAAATGAGAGCTGTACACATTTGCGACGGCACGAACCCTACCTCGAAACTTGGTTTCTCGAGCACAATCTTTGTAAATTTTGGCCATTTGGGGCAACATTGAATTTAGAACAATCAATTTATTTGGCAGCCTGGCAACTGATTCCTCCACGGTTTCACCGCGATAGATGTCGTAAACATAACGACTTCCTCCGAGAAAAATACTCTCGACGCTTTGCGCGCTCGCAGTGTTTGCACCTACTGTCAAGGCAGCCACGCTCAGAATTTTGCAGATCATCAATCCAAACTTCATTTTTAATCTCATTTCTTAAGCTATTTCGTGACACTTTGCCCTAGATTTTTGTATCATGCAAATAAAAGCTGTTTTATATGGCTAAATATCCTCAAAATCAAAAGTTTTGTCAATTTTCTGCTTCCGCCAGTATGATTTTGTTTCTTGTTCTTATGAAGATAACAATGGTTGGATTAGTTCAAACTTCTACATTTTAGTTGCAAGAAGATAGCATCAACCAAAAGATTGCCGTCGACAAATTAGTGAGGCGCCGCTGTTAATCAGAAGAATTTCAAAAACAACACGTGTGGGTCAGATTTAGATTGCGAATGTAACTTGGCTCCTTGTGATGTGTGCGCAGGACGCGATATATCGAACAGCGTGGAAAGGAAAAAGATAAATTGCAAATCTATAAATCAATTTCAATTCCACGGCTTCTAAAAAGCTGTACATTCGTCGAACGTCAACGAACCAAGCCCATAAATGCATTACGCGCCGACAAACGTTGCAATTTTTATTCTGTATAGTCATGCTCATATGACACAGAACGTGAAATTGATTTGTCTGGATTTGAAATGACTTTTGACGCCCGCGAATTCCGTGATGCTTTGTCTGCTTTTGCGACAGGCGTTACCATCATTACCGCCCAAGACGGCGATGGCGCACCTGTAGGTATGACCTGTAGTAGTTTCAATTCTGTATCAATGGATCCGCCCTTGATCCTATGGAGCGTCACCAAAACCGCTCGATCAGCCCCTGCTTTTATCGCCGCGCAACACTTTGCCGTACATGTTTTAGCATTTGATCAAACGGACGTTTCAAATCGTTTTGCGCGAGCTGGTGCGGACAAATTTGGCGGAACGGATTTCCAACTCGACAACAATAACGTTCCCGTAATCATAGGTACAGCCAGCCGTTTTGATTGCAAACAATATGCAGTCTACGATGGCGGCGATCACTGGATTATTTTAGGCGAAGTGTTGAATTTTGCCCGTTCCAAAAAGGAAGGATTGGTTTTCGCTGGCGGGTCATACGCCACCGCATCCCCCATTCAACCCTCGCGTGAAAACGACGGAATCGAGATGGAAAATGCACCCGTGAACAACCTGCTCTTCTTCCATTTGTCACGTGCATTTCATCAAGTTGCCTCGCATTTTCATGCCGAAGTAAGGGCAACAGGATTGACCTTGCCAGAATGGCGCATCTTAGCTGTTTTGCACGGTGGTGTAACCAAACATTCTGTGCCCGAATTGGCAGAACGCTCGTTTATTCAACCACCGGCATTGGTGGATATGTTAGCGGCGATGGAACAAGAGGGTTTGTGTACCCTCGATGGTACCGCGCAAAATGCCATTGTCCAAGGCACAGCCAAAGGTCAGGAAAAGGTCGCGCATCTGTTCGAACTGGATAGCCAAATGGAGGCAAATGTGTTCGGAGTCACCGATACCCAAGACTGCAAAACCTTGTTCAAATTACTAAACAAAATCACCCAAAAGACCCAATAAAAGACGTCGATTACGATACCGTTAGGGTCGAATTTGCGTGACGCTCTTGTACAATTTCGCCTTATAATCTAGCAAAATAAATCAATCAGCAGGTACACCAATGTCCAAACCCAATATCCTTATTATCATGGTGGATCAGCTGAATGGAACATTATTCCCCGATGGCCCCGCGAATTGGTTACATGCGCCAAACCTGAAAAAGCTGGCCGCAAAATCTACACGTTTTCAAAACAGCTATACTGCATCGCCGCTGTGCGCACCGGGTCGCGCATCGTTTATGTCAGGCTTACTGCCGTCGAAATCTCGGGTCTATGATAACGCCGCTGAATTCGCATCCGACATCCCAACATACGCACACCATTTACGCCGCGCAGGTTATCAAACCTGCCTGTCTGGCAAGATGCATTTCGTCGGGCCCGATCAAATGCACGGGTTCGAGGAACGTTTGACCACCGATATATATCCTGCTGATTTTGGCTGGACGCCTGATTATCGCAAACCAGGCGAACGCATTGATTGGTGGTATCATAACATGGGATCCGTTACGGGTGCGGGCGTTGCCGAAATTTCAAACCAAATGGAATACGACGACGAAGTGGCGTATAATGCAACCCGCAAAGTTTACGATTTGGCGCGTGGGGCGGATGATCGGCCATGGTGTTTAACCGTTAGCTTTACACACCCCCACGACCCCTATGTTGCGCGCAAAAAATATTGGGACTTGTACGAAGATTGCAAACATTTGATGCCGACAATTCCAACAATGGACTATGGTGATCACGACGCTCATTCCAAACGTATTTTCGACGCCAACAACTGGCGTGAGTTTAATATTACGGCCGAAGATATTCAAAAATCTCGCCGCGCATATTTCGCCAACATCAGCTATCTTGATGACAAAATAGGCGAGGTGATAGAGGCCTTAGAATCCACACGCCAAGAGGCCACGATATTGTTCGTATCTGATCACGGTGACATGCTTGGTGAACGCGGTCTGTGGTTTAAAATGTCCTTCTTTGAAGGCTCCTCGCGGGTTCCACTAATGATCTGCGATCCTTCCATGGAACCGGGATTGGTCTCAACCCCAGTATCCAACATCGACGTTACACCCACTTTGTGCGACTTGGCGGGTGTATCAATGGATGAAATCGCACCGTGGGTTGAGGGCGAGAGCTTGGTTCATCTTGGCCAAGGCGGTGAACGCACCAGCCCCGTCGCCATGGAATACGCGGCCGAGGGATCATATGCGCCAATGGTGTCCCTGCGATACGGGCCATGGAAGTATAATCGATGCGCATTGGACGCGGATCAGTTGTTCAATCTAGATGAAGACCCCCACGAATTAGTCAACCTTGCAGGCGTACCAGCACATCAAGGGACGTTGGACCAACTGCGCGCAAAGTCCGAAGCGCGTTGGGATTTGGACGCATTCGACGGCGCTGTTCGCGAGAGCCAAGCACGGCGTTGGGTAGTTTACGAGGCATTACGCAATGGGAACTATTTCCCGTGGGATTACCAACCCTTACAGGATGCTTCAGAACGTTATATGCGTAACCACATGAATTTGGATAATCTAGAAGTTGAAAAACGCTTTCCGCGTGGCGAGTAACTTATTCCTCACTTTGATCTGCGAGCAATAGCGCGGCCACATCGCGTGCCCCACGTCGGGCGTCGGGTGGGGACAGCTGCACCGCATCAGTTTGCGCAGCCTCCAGCCAAACACCGTCCATATACGCCTGTAGTGCACTACGCACCGTTTCGCGGGTTTTTTCGGGCAACAGTTGTCTCAACTCTGCGCGAAAATGCGACCGCACACGGCTACGATTGATCTGATGCAATCGCGACAAGCGGGATGAATATGGCGCGTGTGACCAAAATTGTATCCAGACACTGGTTTGTTCAACCGTAAACAGCGTGTCATCAAAATTAGCATCACAAATCGCCATCAACCTGTCATGTGGTGTGCTTGTATCGCCCAAACGACGCAACAACGCCTGTTTTAAAATATCCAGTAACCGGCGCATCGTTGCCTCCATTAACCGTTCTTTACTGCCGAAGTAGTAATTAATGCTAGCGGCCGAAGTTCCTGCACGTTTGGCAATCTCTGTCATGGTCACAACACTGTAACCGCGTTCATGCACCGCAAGAATCGCGGCATCGATTAACTCTTCACTGCGAATATCGCGTATGGTTTTGCGTGTCATGTTCACACAGTTAGTATTTTTCACATTACATTCAATAGTTTAATTTGTATTCCATTTCTTAAATCACCATTTAATTTTTTGTTTTGCGATACTGTTAAACTCATCTATGGTGCCTCAATCGTAAAAGGTCAGAGCTGGCTTAAAGGGGAGAGTAACAAATGCAATTGATATTGACACTTGGCGTATTACTGGCGTTCGCGCTTGTAATATTTTGCGTTATCAAATGGTGGAATGTGGAATGTATCGGCGTAACACCGGTACCATTATTCACATTCATCGCAATTCTATTCACATCCGGTTTGGACGTCGGTCTAATCATGTTTCCGCTGACAGAATTTAGCGGCTACACAACAGAACCAGCATATGCGTTTACCAATCCTTTGGCGATTGAGTTTGGATTTTGGGGCTTTTTAATCTGGGCATTCTACTTCCTAACTGCATTTTACTTTTGTGTCATCGAACCACATGTGAAATTTTTTGAAATTCCAGTGATTCGCATTTTGAACAACATTGTGATCATCGGCACATGCGCGTTTACAGCCAGTTTGTTCTTAATCTATCTGCCCGGCTACATCCCCGAAATTGGCGATGGTGAAACCGTTGTGGCGACGTTCTATGTCATCGTGTTCGCAGTCATCTTGGCAGCGGCATATTCCAGTACTGACATTAAATTTGTCCGCGTACTGAGTGTCGGTTCGACGTTCCTATTCTTGGCGCTGATTGTTGGCATGTGGGCTTATGCGGGAATGAGTTTGTCTCAGTTTGGAACTACCATTTCAAATATCGGCGGCTACTTTGGCAACCTGCATAAATTTGTTTTACCGTTAACTGATTACCATGAATTTTACCTGTTCTGGTGGTTCGCATGGTCAATCATGATCGGACAATTTACATCCCGTTTTGTAGGTGGGTTAAAAACATGGCAGCTTCTGGTGTCGTTGTTGATCTTCCCATCCATCCCATTGGCTATCTGGTTCAGCGTTTTGTATTTCTATTACTTAAATGCGATTCCAACTGCGGGTGCGGTAAACATTGCGATGATCGTCGTTGGCATTACTTTCGTCATCAACTCTTTGGACAGTTTGATCCGCTTGTATACAGATAACTTGTCCCTGACGTCCCAACGTTTTGGGCGTCCAATGTATATCGCTGGTAACGTGGCGGTTTTGTTTTTGCTAACCCTTCTGTTTAAAAGCCAGTGGTTACAAATTCAATGGATCGGTGCCGTTGTTGTTGGTCTGTATTTCGCTTGTTTGGCATTCATACTGATAACAAAGCGACGCGAAGTTATGGCAATCGACTCATCTCCTTCAGATCGTACACTTGACTATACCAAGATCGAGAATACACATTAAATTCGACAGTGGCCCGCGGCATTGCCGGGGGCCCAACACAACAAAAGGTATCTCTTATGCGCGCTCAACCCACCGCCAGCCATTTCATAAATGGCGAATACGTCGAAGACACTAATGGCAAGGTCATCGAATGCATTTATCCTGCAACCGGCGAGCTGATCGCAACGCTACATTCTGCGACACCGGAAATTGTTGATATGGCGCTGAACGCCGCCAAGTCAGCACAAAAAGCTTGGGGCAAATTATCAGGTACAGAACGTGGTCGCGTTTTGCGCCGCGCATCCGACATCATGCGCGAACGCAACCATGAACTGTCCATTTTGGAAACCTATGATACGGGTAAACCAATGCAAGAAACATTGTATGTGGACGCAACATCAGGCGCGGATGCGCTGGAATATTTTGGCGGACTGGCAGGTGCAGTCACTGGCGAGCATATCGCACTGGGCGAGGATTGGGTTTACACAAAACGCATACCCTTGGGTGTGTGCGTCGGAATTGGTGCATGGAATTACCCAACCCAAATCGCCTGTTGGAAAGGTGCCCCTGCATTGGCGTGTGGTAACGCGATGATTTTCAAGCCATCCGAAATGACACCGCTTTGTGCACTGAAAGTGGCCGAGATTTTGATCGAGGCAGGCGCACCAGCAGGTATTTACAATGTTGTCCAAGGATACGGCGATGTGGGCGCCGCATTGGTCACAGATGATCGCGTCGACAAAGTATCCCTGACTGGATCCGCTGCAACAGGCAAGAAAGTTTACGCCGCCGCCGCCGCTGGAATGAAACACGTTACGATGGAATTGGGTGGAAAATCACCACTGATTATTTTTGATGACGCAGATATTGAAAACGCAATTGGTGGTGCAATGTTGGCGAATATGTATTCCACAGGCCAAGTGTGTTCCAACGGTACGCGCGTGTTTGTTCAAAGCGGTATCAAAGATGCATTTCTGAAACGTTTTGCCGAACGCGCCGCCGCTATTAAAATTGGTGATCCAATGGATATGGAAACACAATTTGGTCCTATGGTGTCTGAGAACCAGCGCAATATTGTCATGGGTTTCATCGAAAAGGGCAAAGCCGAAGGTGCAACGCTGATTTGTGGCGGTCATGCCATCGACGGCTCTGGCTATTTCATCGAACCGACAGTTTTTGCAGATGTGACCGACAATATGACCATTGCACGCGAAGAGATTTTTGGCCCCGTGATGTCCGTCTTTACATTTGAGACCGAAGAGGAAGTTATTGCGCGTGCAAATAACACCGACCTTGGTTTGGCTGGTGGTGTATTTACCAACGACATCAAACGCGCACACCGTGTTGTTGATGAACTTGAGGCAGGCACCTGTTTCATCAACAGCTATAATGATGCCCCTGTCGAAGCCCCCTTTGGCGGCGTGAAGGGATCGGGCGTAGGGCGCGAAAACTCCAAAGCCGCAATCGAGCATTATAGCCAATTAAAAACAGTTTACGTTCGCATGGGCAACGTTGATTCACCCTACTAAGGACATAAACATGGACGCAGATTTTATCATTATCGGTGCTGGCTCTGCGGGCTGTGCCATGGCTTATCGTTTGTCCGAAGATGGGCAAAATTCTGTATTGGTCATCGAGTATGGTGGCAGCGATATTGGCCCCCTCATTCAGATGCCGGCGGCGCTGTCCTATCCAATGAACATGAAAACATACGATTGGGGGTTTCAATCTGAACCCGAACCCCATTTGGATGAGCGTAAACTGGTCACACCACGTGGCAAAGTTGTTGGTGGATCATCGTCTATTAACGGTATGGTTTATGTGCGTGGCCATGCGAAAGATTATGATCATTGGGAAGCGTCGGGCGCTAAGGGATGGTCGTACGCGGATGTGTTGCCGTATTTCAAACGTATGGAAAATTGGCGCAGTGGCGGCCATGGCGGCGATAAATCATGGCGCGGGCGCAAGGGGCCGTTGCACGTATCACGCGGGCCGCGCAAAAATCCATTATTCAAGGCATTTGTCGACGCTGGCCGCCAAGCTGGGTACGAAACCACCAGTGATTACAATGGCGAAAAGCAAGAGGGCTTTGGCCCAATGGAGCAAACTGTTCATAAAGGGCGTCGTTGGTCAGCGGCAAACGCCTATCTACATCCCGCATTGAAACGCGATAACTGTAATATTGTCCGTGCTTTTGCGCGCAAAGTAATTATTGAAAATGGCCGCGCGGTGGGCGTTGAAATTGAACGTGGCGGTAAGATTGAAACCCTGCGTGCAAAACGCGAAATCATCATTGCCGCATCCTCTATTAACTCGCCAAAACTACTGATGCTGTCGGGCATTGGCCCAGCTGCTCAACTGCAGGAACATGATATTGAAGTGATAGCTGATCGCCCTGGTGTTGGCCAAAACTTGCAGGATCATTTGGAAATTTATCTACAAATTGCATCCCTGAAACCTATTACATTGTATCGTCATTGGAATTTGATTTCCAAGGCTCTGATTGGCGCGCAATGGTTGTTTATGAAAACCGGTTTAGGCACATCAAACCAATTTGAGAGTGCTGCGTTCATTCGATCCAAGGCAGGTATCGAGTATCCCGACATACAATATCACTTCTTGCCCATCGCGGTTCGATACGACGGTCAAGCCGCCGCCGAGGGGCACGGCTTTCAAGCTCATGTTGGACCCATGCGATCCAATTCACGTGGTTCAGTTACATTGGCATCCAATGACCCCAAGGCGGCACCAAAAATCCAATTCAACTATATGAGCAAGCCCGAAGATTGGGCGGATTTTCGAAACTGTATCCGCCTCACCCGTGAGATTTTCGCCCAAGATGCGTTTCGTGAATATGCTGGCAAAGAAATTCAACCAGGCACAGACATGCAATCCGATGCGGAACTGGACACTTTCTTGCGCGAGCATGTAGAGAGCGCTTTTCACCCCTGCGGCACATGTAAAATGGGCGCACCAAGTGATCCAATGGCAGTTGTTGATCCTGAATGCCGCGTGATTGGCGTTGACGGTCTACGTGTTGCTGACAGCTCAATTTTTCCACGCATAACAAACGGGAACTTAAATGGACCTTCCGTCATGACAGGTGAAAAAGCTTCGGATTTCATTCTGGGTAAACCACCATTGCCCAAATCAAATGCAAAACCTTGGAACCACCCGAAATGGAAAACACAACAACGTTAAGGGCGTTATTTAAATTTCTCTAACGAGGTAATATCACGATCCGAAATTTGCATAAGCTCCGCGAAAGACAATGCCTTCGAGTATAAAAATCCTTGGTGGTCGGTACAGCCTTTTGACACTAGCCAATCGGATTGCTCTTGTGTTTCAATACCTTCTGCAACGACACTCAAGTTCAACGCTTTCACAATATCAATTGCCCCCGCCGCCAATTTTCCATCGGAATGCGTTATCATGCTGCGGTCAATTTTAATTGTTTTCACTGGATATCCGTTCAATCGCGCGATGTTTGAATAAGCACTTCCGAAATCGTCGATTGCCAATGGATAACCCATTTCAACAATCTCTTGTAACATTTTTATAAAGTGTGATTCACCTGATCGTAGAGCGGTTTCAGTCAACTCGATTTCCAATTTCGCGGTGTCAAAACCAGGTCTTTGTTTTAAATTTCGAAGTTGGCGCAACAATGAAATACTTCGGAATTGCGTTGGCGAAACGTTGACCGATAACTTGCATTCCTGCAGAGCCTTGGTCATTTTTAATTGGCTTTCGACAGCGTGCTCTAAAACCCATCCGCCCAGTTCATTGATCATGCCCGTCGATTCCGCGATGGGAATAAATTCCGAGGGGGGGATGTCGCGTCCATCCGACCCACGAAGCCGCGCCAAAGCCTCTAGGCCAACGATCTTTCGCGTCAGCAAACAAACTACTGGTTGAAAGGATAAGGAAAGCCCCTGACCCGCATTCATCAATGCGTTGGACAACTCTTCTTCGACTTTTAGGAATCTCTGCCTTTGAATAAACAGGCGATTCCGAAAGATTTGAACGGTATCTACATCGCTGCGTTTCGCCGAATACAGTGCCAAATCGGCCTTTGAAACAAGTTCATCAAAATCGATAAAATCTTCTTTTGACAAATTGTAACTCACACCAATACTCGCATCGATGCCAATGGCCTGCCGCCCGATTCCCAATGGTTGTTTAAGGGCAGTGGCTAATTTTCTACACATGCGCGTTATATCCGTTATTGGCCGGGCAGAACGCAATAACATGCAAAACTCGTCACCGCCAAACCGGGCTATAATGCTGTCCGTTGGGAAAGCCTCATTCAACTTGTTTGATACTTCTTTCAACAATTGATCGCCGACCTTGTGACCCAATGAATCGTTGACGAGTTTAAACCTGTCGAGATCCAACAAACAAACAAACACACTATGATTTTGTTCAAGCGCTTGCACTATGAACGTCTCAGCATTCGCTCCCAAAAAATGGCGATTGTATAAGCCCGTCAAAAAGTCGTGATTTGCTAAATATTCCACCTCTTTTTTGGCTTGTTCTTTCTCGCTGATATCAATTTCCGTCAGCAGTAAACTTTTCTTACCGGTCGCCACATCAAAACTATTTCGCGCTTCAATTTCGTGAATTCGCGTTCCAGATTCCGTTACAACTTGACTAACATAGTGCCCCTCTTGGCCCGATTTCAAACCCGCGCAGAGTAATTTTAAGATACCTTTGTCACAAATTCGATCGCTCAGATATTCCCTATCGGTAGAAAAAGCGCGCAAAGCCGCTGGATTTGCATAGATGCAATGTCCCTCTTGATCATACATCGTCACCATTGCACCTGTATACAACAACGCCTGCGATCCACGTAAAACTTGAGACTCTTCTTCTGGCGCCAACTGTGCCTCGCACAACATAGCAATTCCACCAGTTTTCAGACGACAGCCGCGAAACCGGCACAAAATTGCTTTTGGTACTCCGTTAGGATAGATTGTCCAAACCTCGTCAAACAGATGCCCGCGTGCAAACTCGGATCGATAATGGTCAAGACGCGCACGAACGGTTGCGGACATATCCGCACCCATATCGCGTGACCGCAGTTCATCCAAGGAAATGGCATTCCAAAGTGCCAAGGCCGCAGGATTTGCCCAGTGTACACAAGAACCGTCGACATCAAAAATCCATACTGGAAAGATTGAATCAGCGAACAAATCAGTTTCAGATTCCTGAACGAGATCGCTTTGGTACGCTTCTTCCAGTTCCCTATTATGCCCACCCATTTTTCTGGCACTCCTACATCATTGCCAGAGTAGTTAACCAAGGTTAATAAGAAATGAATATTAGTGACCTGTGGCAGGGGACATCCTTAACGATGACAAAAATCCTTGGTGCACATTGTCAGGCGCTTAAGCCAACCTACTTTTAAGAAGATCGCCTGATTTTGCAAGAATTGAATAACCGACCACTGAAAAAGCGGCGTTGATTTGTTTCAGCGCCCGAAGCGTTTCTTGGTGAATGTTACTCGTCTCAATGCTTTCTACCAGACCTTCGCGTAGCCGGCCAAGGTGGTGGCGTTGCAGTTTCTGTTCGACACGGCCTACCTTTTCCTTGGCCGCGATAAGCTCGCGGGCTTCGGCGGGATTTTGGTTCATCATAACGTTCAAAGCCAGTTGAATGTTATTCTGCACCCGGTCAGCAAAATTTCCGATTTCTTTACGACCCTTAACTGAAAACTGTAGCCCATTGGCGTCCAACCTTTTCGCAAGGCCAAGCATAATCCGCGCAATTGCGTCCGATGCGGCCTCCAAGCTGGTCGATGTTGCCGCCAGTTCCATTGACCGTCGCCCCATTTCATCATCCAAGCCCGCTTTGCCCAGTCGCGCCAAGTACAACTTTAGGTCGTGGTGAATTTGCTTGATGGCCTTGTCTTGTTCCCGGATTGACTGTGCGACTGTTGCATCCCATGTGTCATAAAGTGGTTCGACAGTAATCAACATTTGTTCGATTTTTTGACCCATCCCAAGTAATTCTCGTGCAGCACAATCAAGGCCGCGCTGTGGACGATCCAATGCGGATTGATCCAATGCGCTGGAGGACGGCAAACCCGACCTTGTGGATGATTTATCAATAACCATTGGCCCAATTAGGGCGACGACGACCCCTACAAAAGGAAGTGCCAAAATCGCCAGCAAAAGGTTAAATGTCAAATGCAAATTAATCGCCTGACGCGCGGGTGCGGATCCAAGGTTCGCCAAAACGTCAGGAAACCTAGCAATCAATATTGTTGCTAGCATCGCACCACCGCCACGTAGAACCAAATTCGACACAACCACCTGTCGTGATTCAAGTGAGGCCGAAAGCGTCAGCACATACGCGATTATCGATCCGCCTAGGTTCGCGCCAAGCACCATCGCCGCCGCCGCTTCCAGAGGCAGAACAGATTGTCCAGCCAGTGTAACAAAGAGTAGAACCGCCGCCACACTGGAGTGAAATATCCAGGCAAAGCCCGCACCAACGATGAACGCGGTCAAAAGATCCTGTGAAAGATAGACCATGACGGCTTGGGTGCCCGGGCTTGCTGCAATCGGACCTGTCGCCGCGCGGATCATATCCAACGAGACAAAAATCAACGAAAGCCCAATCAAAATTCGCCCAACTTGTCGCAAGCTACTGCTTTCTGAGCGCAAAAATAATGCTACACCAATAAGCATCGTCAACGGAACCAAAAGTGGTTGCCTGACCAAAAGGAGCTGCGACACAACCGCAGAGCCGACATCCGCACCCAAGAGTATCGCCAATCCGGTCGCAGTCAACAATCCGCCCTTGGTAATGAAATTGGATACAAGAACCGCAACTGCGGTCGAACTTTGTAAGAAAACAGCCGCGCCAATACCAGAGCCAGCGGCAAACAACCGATTATTTGCAGACAAGCGAAACCAGAGCCGAAGATGATTGGCAAAGCCACGTTCGACGCCTGTGCGTACCAATCGTACAGCCCAAATTAACAACGCCGCAGCGCCAGCAATGCTAAGTAAGAAGGTTATTAGGTTTTGATCGCTCAAATGAAACTCGCTTGGTTTGTATAGGGTTAAACAGGAAGGAGCCCCGTTTTCACGCTAATTATGGCGCTTTATTTAGATGTTGCAAGTGCTTGTGATTATTGTAATTTCTTTTTTGAAATTTCATCAAAATCAATCTACTTGTGAAACATACAGAACTCAGTTTCTTCAGGGTCGCTCAAGTATATAGTCGGGATAAATACCTGATTTCTCAATGTATTGGTTTACATCTGCGTTCGCAAAGAACCCATAATCGGAAATCAGCGCGGTTTTGGTACCCGCACATTGGCCACCCAAGATATCAGTATGCAGACTGTCGCCCACCATCAGTGTACGCGCAGGGTCAAACGTATCCAGCCGCGCAATTGCAAGGTCGAATATCGTGCCGAACGGTTTTCCAAAAAACTGCGGCGAGACACCAGTACGATCAGCCAAGCGATGTGCAAACGCGCCCGGCTCGGTTGAGAACCCGGTTTCACGCGGGGCAACGATATCAGGATTACCGACATATACGGGTCGAGGATTGGCAGCGATTGAGGCCTCAAGCATCGCTTGCCGATCTTCGGTCCAAACCGCGCTGCCGATCATAAGAAAGGCATCAACATTATCATAGTTCATCGGATCGTCGCCAAGGAATGTGATATTAAGCCCCTCAAGATCGGCACGTCCAAGCTGTTCATTTGCCATAATACCCATGTGGAAATCCGGCTCTGATTTCAGGCCGTGGATCAGGGCTTTACGACTGGTGATCACATCTTCATCTGCAAAATCATAACCAAGTTTCTGGTATTTATTCATCAAAAAGGAATGCGGATAACCTGCCGCGTTAGAGACGACAAGTACGCGCTTTCCCGCTTTCTGAAGTGCGGCCACGCGGGCTGGAACACCCGCAATGGCAGTTTCGCCTATATTAAGAACTCCGAATGCGTCCAGAAAGAATGTGTCAACCTCGCCCGCAATTTCGGCAAGATTAGCACGCGCAAGGCAGACGCCGTCAGAACGTGCCGAAGGAAGTCGATGGCGCACATTCTCATAAGCCGAAAAGGCCTGTTGCATATTCAAATAATCACGCCCCGTACCTTGGCTGAAACCCATTCAGAGATGACGACCGCGACCAAGATCACAAGCAGGATAAGTGCGACTTGTGGCCATGCCAGCACGTTCAATGACGATGACAATTGCAAGCCAATCCCCCCTGCACCAACCAGCCCCAGTACAGTGCTTTCACGAATATTGATGTCCCAGCGGAACACCGCAATACCTGCAAAAGCGGGCATGATTTGCGGAACGATACCATATGCCATGACCTGCCAGCGCGATGCGCCAGTGGCCGAGATTGCCTCAACTTGGGTCTCGTCGATCTCTTCGATGGCTTCGTAAATAAGTTTGGCGCAAAATCCAATAGAGCGAATGGCAATCGCCACAACGCCTGCAAAAACGCCCGGCCCGATAATGGCAATCAACAACAGCGCCCAAATCAACGAGTTGATTGATCGGGTCGACACAATGATCAACAACGCAATTGGTCGAATGAAAAGTCGTGACGGTGTTGTGTTACTGGCCGCAAGAAACGCAACAGGAATCGCCAGAAACAGCGCGATGATTGTGCCCAATGTCGCAATGTTAAAGGTGTCCCATATCGGTTTGCCCAATTGCGCGATGTATTCCCATTTTGGCGGTGTGGCACGAGTCCAGATATCAGTTGCGATGCGCGGTGCGTCCCAGACGAAAAACCACGTCGTTGCTTGGGATATCTGCTGCCAGCTGTAGGCGAAAATAGCGATACCAATCAACCACAATAGCCAATGGAACAAGCTCTCGCGGCCAGTACGTCGTTGCCAAAGTTTTAGATTATTTGCGTCACGAACTGGCATTATTGGACCCTCGCGCGGATAACACCAGACAGGTATTCAAGCGCCATAACAATTACAATGATGATCAAAAGGATCGCCGCAGCCGTATCATATTCGTAACGATCAAAAGCGGTATTTAGCGTTGCACCAATCCCGCCAGCACCCACCAAACCAAGGATCGCGCTTTCGCGAAAATTAATATCAACGCGGTAAATACTGAGCCCGATCAATCGCGGCATGACTTGGGGCTGAACACCATAGTTAATCCATTGTGTCCAACGCGCACCAGACGCCTTGATTGCCTCGGCCTGTGTCTTGTCCATACTTTCAATATCTTCGGCCAACAGTTTCGAAAGAAATCCGATAGTGGCAAAGCTTAGTGTCAAAAATCCAGCCAGCGGTCCAAAACCGAAAATCGCAACCAACAGGATCGCCACGATAATCTCTTGCAAGGCGCGACTTATGGCGATGATGCCACGGCAAATTAGATAAACGGGCAGTGGTGCCACATTGCGCGCCGCCCCAAGAGCAATTGGGATCGATATCCCGATACCCACAACCGAAGCAGCAATCGTCATCAGGATACTTTCGATCATGCCCCCCCAGATATCGGTCGAGCGAGAGGTGAAATCGGGGTTGGTAAAGGCCAGAACAAATTTCTTTCCCCGCTCTAAACCATCGTAAACACGCGACCAATTGACGTCGATTGTCATGTAGGCTGCGATTAGATATGCAACAAACCCAAGGATCAAGATCCAACGGAGCCAATTTCGTTTAACGAATGGTGGCTTTTTCCAAGGTTGACCCAACCTTGATTTCACATCGAAAGCGGTGTCGGTCATTGCGCGGCCACCTCTTCGCCGTCTTCGACCTTTTCGATGGTCGCCTCCCAATCTTCCTCGCCATAGATAGACGTCAGAACATCGGGGGTCAGACCCTCTGGTGGCCCATCAAATTCGATGGCACCGAACCTAAGGCCGATAACACGTTGCACAAACATTTGTGCCAAGGCCACATCATGGATATTGATGATCGCCGCCAACCCGCGTTCTTTGCACAACTCACAAATCAAACGCATTATCTGACGCGATGTCTTTGGGTCCAACGATGCAGTCGGCTCGTCGACTAACAACAATGCGGGATCTTGGATCAAGGCACGGCAAATACCGACACGTTGGCGTTGCCCACCGGACAGCTCGTCGGCGCGTTTGTCCGCCATGTGCGCCATGCCGACGCGATCCAACAGGCGAAAGGCTTCGTCCACATCGGATTGTGGGAACTTGCGTAAAAAACTGCGCCAAAATCCGACATAACCCAAACGTCCCGACAGAACATTTTCCATGACAGTCAATCGCTCTACAAGCGCATATTCCTGAAAGATCATACCCATGCGTCGCCGCTCGCGTCGCAAGGCAGCAGATGACAGGCCTGTCAGCTCTACATCACCCAAATAGACCTTGCCAGATGTGGGTTCAACCAGTCGATTTATGCACCGGATAAGGGTTGATTTCCCGGCACCTGAAGGCCCGATCAACGCTAAAACTTGGCCTTCTGGGATATCGATTTCCACTGCCTTTAACGCTTGATCCCCTGTTTTATAAGTCTTTACAAGCTTGTCTACTCGCAGCATGAACATCCCCGCACCAATTTTTTTTGATTGTTTAGTTGAAAATGGGCGGACTCGTAGGTCCGCCCAATCAGCGTTTATTCGCAGGCGTAGCTTACGCCATTTGCAGTATCAATCTTGCGGATCACGTTCCAGAAATCCTTGTAGTTCATATCGATGAACTGCGATTCGCCACCTTTGCCGAATTCCTCCTCAAGGGATGTGCCCGCCCATTCGAAACTGAAGAACGCATTGCGGATCTTTTCTGCCAACTCGGGTTTCAGGTTGTACGCGGTACCAAAACCTGTGGTCGGGAAGGTTTCGGATTTGTACAGCGACACGACCTGATCGGCCTCGATCACGTCACGTGCCACCATCCGGGTGATCACCGTGTTGGCGATGGATGCGGCCATGTAGTCCTTGTTGGCGACCCCAAGGATCGAGTTGTCGTGTTTGCCGGAAAAGACGGGCTCAAAGTCGCGATCCGGCAGCATGTCATAATCGGCCTTCAGGATTGCGGACGGTGCCTTGAAGCCCGAGTTCGAAGTGGGCGAGGTAAAGGCCAGTTGCTTGCCCCTTATGTCTTCGACCTTTTCGATGCCGGACCCAGGATATGTGATGATTTCCATCTCGTAGCCAAAGCCGCCGTCCTCTGCCGCCATGATCGTGAACGGATTGAACCCGGCACAATTCACAGCCAACGGATTTGAACCTGTATTAAATCCCGCAATATGAAGACGGCCAGAGCGCATCGCCTCGATCTGAGCTGCATTGCTTTGCACGGGGAAAAAGACCACCGATTTGCCCGTTTGTTGTTCTAAGTACGCCAGAAAATCAGACCACGCCTCTTTGTATACGGCAGGATCTTCGACAGGTGTGTAGGCGAAAACCAAAGTATCCGGATCAACTTGATCGGCTGGATCAGTGGGCGTATCCGCAACCAGATCGCCATCAACGTCGCAGTACTTTTTATCAAGATCGCCACGCGGGCACTCTTGCGCAGCTAAGGGTGCCGCCAAAGTCATCGTTAGCGCCAGTGTAGCGCTGGATAAAAGTGAGTTCATAAGTTTCATGTAAAATCCTCCAATTTGCCGACGTTAACGGCAAGTACGAGATTCACAAAGAACTTTCTCGTTTGAAATTGAAAAAAAATTAATTTCATATTTTGCCCAATTACTGAAGCGATTTTCATCGCTCAATTCTGGCAATGATTCGTTAAGATACCCAGCTGAAAAAAGACGAAAATCTACTGATGCCCTTCGTGCCGTGTGAAAATCTATCGCGCTATCGCCGACATAAAGTGCTTGCTCCGGTGTACAATTCAACGCGGCAATACAAGTCAACAATGATTGCGGATCTGGCTTTTTGGGTTGATCTGACTCTGCGCCCACAATCACATCAAAAAATTGTACAAGGTCAAGTTTTTCACAAATTTCACGGGCTGGTGCTGTCGGCTTATTGGTACAAACGCCCAAACGCACACCGCTGGATTTTAATTGTTCCAGGGCGGCAACAACACCAGGATATGGTCGCGTAAGTGTCGTCATGTTCGCGCCGTAAACCTTAAGAAAGATCGCCAGCACATCCCGCTTAAGCGCTTCACTCGAATCACCAGTGGCATCCAAAATACGTTCAACTAACACTTCAACCCCGTTACCAATAAACGAGATGATAGTCGGCAAATCAAGTTGTCTGCGGTCAACCGCTTTAAGCGCCTCATTGGCCGCAAACCGTAAATCTGGCGCGCTATGAATTAGGGTGCCATCTAGGTCGAAAACGATTGCTTCTGGTTTGGTCATGCTGAATATTAACTCCCGTATCAAGTCACCACAATGTCCACAGCAATACGAACATGTCCACTAGAATTGACAAACGCCCCGATTATCATTGCGTTCGGAAATCAAGAACTACGCTTCTCATCGACAAGTTCACGCTTGATATCCGACCTCAGAATTCTAGTTTGACAACGTCCTGAAGCATCTCACCGCCTCCTGTGTGAGCAGCAAAATACAGTGCAGAAAACTCTGTTCAAAAAAGATAAAATTTACAAGAAGTGGCGAAATGTATTATGTTACAAAATTTTACAATTCAGCTCTGGCTTTTTTGATTTTATGTTTACGCGAAAATATATTAGGGCATGACAGACTTACATTAGTGTGATTAAATCAACGAACTGGCTGGAATTAAAAACTACTATTCCCCCGAAAAATTTTGAAATAGGAGAGTTCTATGAAGAAAACATCACTAATTGTTGGATGTCTGGCGGCCGCGACCATGGCCAGCGCAGTTCAAGCAAAAACATTGGTTTATTGCTCAGAAGGATCGCCCGAAGGGTTTGATCCTGCGCTGTACACATCAGGCACAACATTCAACGCATCATCTCGCCCGATCTATAACCGTTTGGCCGAATTCGAGCGTGGCACAACAAATGTAATCCCTGGCTTGGCCGAAAGCTGGACAGCATCTGCTGATGGTTTGGAATACACTTTCAACCTGCGCCCTGGCGTTAAGTTTCACAACACCAGCTATTTCACACCGACACGTGATTTCAATGCAGATGATGTTTTATTCAGTTTCAATCGTCAACGCAATGAAGATCATGCATGGTATAAATATACTGAGGGCACTGCTTGGGAATATTTCAACGGTATGGATATGCCCGCACTTATCAAGGATATTGTTAAAGTCGACGATATGACGGTTAAGTTCATCCTGAACAAACCAGAAAGCCCGACAGTAGCAAACTTGGCGATGGATTTCGCGTCTATCGTATCCAAAGAGTATGCTGATCAATTGACGGCATCCGGTACGATGACGAACCTTAACCAAGAACCTGTTGGCACTGGTCCGTTCCAATTCGTAGCATACCAAAAAGATGCGGTTATCCGTTATCAGGCAAATGCTGATTATTGGGCAGGTAAGCAAAAGATCGACAATCTTGTCTTCGCAATTACAACCGACAACTCTGTTCGTATGCAAAAGTTAAAGGCGGGCGAATGTGATGTTGCACCCTACCCAAATCCGGCTGATCTGCCAGAGTTGCGCGCAAACGCAGACCTGAATGTTCTGGAACAAGAAGGCCTGAACGTTGGCTACCTTGCTTACAACACCAAGGTTGCACCGTTTGACAATGTAAACGTGCGCAAAGCGTTGAACATGGCGATTAACAAACAAGCCATCTTGGATGCCGTGTTTGAAGGGGCTGGTAAGGCGGCGAAAAACCCGATTCCACCGACAATGTGGTCGTATAACGACGCGATCAAGGACGATCCTTATGATCCAGTCGCATCCAAGAAAATGTTGGATGACGCAGGCGTTTCTGGTTTGAAGATGAAAATTTGGGCGATGCCGGTTGCACGTCCATACAATCCGAATGCCCGCCGCATGGCCGAATTGCTACAGGCTGATTTTGCAGCTGTCGGCGTAGAAGCAGAAGTCACCTCGTACGAGTGGGGCGAATACCTAAAACTATCCAAAGATTTGGATCGTGACGGTGCTGTTCTATTAGGTTGGACTGGTGACAATGGTGATCCAGATAACTTCTTGTCAGTATTACTGAGCTGTTCATCTGTTGGCGGATCAAACCGCGCACAATGGTGTAACGACGAGTTTGATGGGTTGGTAAATGCCGCCAAACAAGAATCAGACCAAGCAAAACGCACAGCCTTGTACGAACAAGCACAAGTCGTTTTCAAACGCGAAGCACCTTGGGGCACGATCGCTCACTCTGTTGTGTTTATGCCAATGAGCAAGAAAGTATCCGGCTATAAAATGGACCCACTTGGATCACACCGTTTCGACGGCGTTGATATCGCTGAATAACGCATTTGATCTGGGCGGGATATCTCGCCCAGATTCTTATTTTATTAGAAGACATAATGACAGATCCCCGATTAAAATCAGTTTACACAGCCATGCAGACGGCCAATTTGGACGCCGTGGCTTTTGTTCCAGGTCCGAATTTCAAACGTATCTTCGCCCATAACTTCCACCTGATGGAACGCCCATTAGTGATAATCATTCCCGCCACAGGTACACCCGTTGCCATTGTTCCAAACCTGGAAATGGCGTCATTTGAGAAACTGAATTTTCAAGGCGAGATTTTTGATTGGCGCGACGAGGACGACTATGCCACAGCATTTACATCCGCCGCTACCGCGTTACCACAACTTGCACATTCCACGCGCTTTGGCTTAGAGGCTCAGCGCATGCGTGTATTCGAACAAATAGAACTTACGCGGGTCTTTCCTGCTGTGAAATTTACAGATGCCCATGCAGATATATCATCGATCCGCTTGATAAAATCTGAAGCAGAGGTTGCACTACTTCGCCACGCCATCGACATTTCGGAACGCGCGTTAGAAGCGACATTGCAAACGGTTGCCATTGGACAAGCAGAAAAACAAATCGAAGCAGAATTGTTAAAGAACCTTTTCGCAATGGGCGCCGATGGCCTGTCGTTCGATCCAATTGTTGCGGCTGGTGACAACAGCGCACAGCCCCATGCCAGTGCGCGTGAAGACTACAAGGTCAAACGCGGAGATGCGCTGTTGATTGATTTCGGTGCACGTTGGCAAGGTTATAATGCCGACATAACACGCACGTTTTTCGTGTCCGCAGTATCAGATCGCGACCGTGCGTTTTACAATACTGTTTTGGCGGCGAATGAACGCGGCAAATCAGTAACACGCGCGGGGATCACTGCGCACGCGGTGGATGATGCCGTGCAACAGGTTCTTGAGGAATCTGATTTTGCCACTTTTGCACGTCATAAGACAGGCCATGGGCTGGGCTTGGATGTCCATGAAGCCCCCCAAATCATGCGCGGCAACATGGATGTGTTGCAGACGGGCATGGTTTTCACCGTAGAGCCTGGGCTTTACCGCAAGGACGAATGCGGTGTACGTATCGAAGATGATATCGTTGTGACAGACACGGGCCACGATTGTTTAACCAACTTCTCACGTGATCTAAGGATTGTCGGCTAATGTTTTCGTTCCTTCTAAAACGCATCGCATTGTTAATTCCCACCTTTTTGGGCATCACATTTATCGCATTCAGCTTTGTGCGCGTCCTGCCCGGTGATCCTGTTTTACTGATGGCAGGCGAACGTGGTCTGACCGAAGAACGCTATCAACGTCTACTGGCAGAATTTGGATATGATCGCCCGATTTGGCAACAATATCTGGAATATCTCGGTGATTTGGCGCAGGGTGATTTCGGGAACTCCTTGGTCACTAAACAACCCGTTTTGTCAGAGTTTTTCACCTTGTTCCCTGCGACGGTCGAACTGGCAATCGCGGCGATGATTCTGGCTATTTTAATAGGTATTCCTGCTGGCATAATTGCCGCCAGCAAGCGTGGCACGTTCATCGATCAATCCATCATGGGCACGGCGCTTGTGGGGTATTCAATGCCAATCTTCTGGTGGGGGCTTTTGCTCATTATCGTATTTTCTGGTTGGCTTGGATGGACGCCTGTGTCGGGACGCATCTCGTTGTTGTATTATTTCCCGACACCATCAGGTTTTATGTTGATCGACAGCTTGTTGTCGGGACAATCAGGCGCATTCACCTCTGCCCTGCGCCACCTGATCCTACCGACTATTGTGTTGGCAACCATTCCGCTGGCGGTTATCGCACGCCAAACAAGATCGGCAATGCTCGAAGTTCTTGGCGAAGATTACGTACGAACGGCACGCGCCAAAGGCCTTTCATCAAGCCGTGTCGTTGGCGTTCATGCACTGCGTAATGCCATGATCCCCGTCATTACGGTTATTGGGTTAAGTGTGGGCACATTACTGGCAGGCGCGATTCTGACTGAAACAATTTTCAGCTGGCCGGGTATCGGCAAATGGATGGTCGACAGCATTTCGAGGCGCGACTATCCCGTCGTCCAAGGCGGCTTATTACTTATCGCGGCTATAGTGATGATCGTGAACTTGTTGGTCGATATCACATACGGGTTGATCAACCCACGCATTCGGCATCAGTAGGACATTATGACAGATACAGCACTCACTCCCAAACAACTAAAACGCCAACTACGCCGTCGTATGTTGGCAGAATTTTGGTTCTACTTTTCCGAAAACAAAGGCGCTGTTCTGGGGTTAATTCTGATATCAATCCTTGTCCTAACTGCGCTCTTCGCACCCATTATTTCCCCGCATGGGCCAACACAACAGTATCGCGACGCATTACTGGTGCCACCAGTTTGGCAAGAAGGTGGTCAGTGGCGGTTCCTTTTGGGCACCGACGCGGTTGGTCGTGACATGCTGACACGCCTGATCTTCGGTGCACGTTTCTCGCTGTTCATTGGTGTCGTCGTTGTCGGCATTGCGATGGTTGGCGGTGTCAGCGTTGGATTGATCGCAGGTTATTTCCGGGGTGCAGTGGATACTGTGATTATGCGAATTATGGATGTAATTTTGGCTTTCCCAAGCCTGCTGCTAGCACTGGTTATGGTCGCAATCCTTGGTCCTGGATTGCTGAACGCAATGATTGCGATTGCGATTGTTCTTCAACCACATTTCGTCAGATTGACCAGAGCCTCTGTTTTGAACGAACTGAGCCGTGAATATGTGACCTCGGCGCGCGTCGCGGGCGCGTCACCATTCTACATGATGACACGCACTATTTTGCCCAATTGCTTAGGCCCTGTGATCGTACAGGCAACCCTCTCATTCTCAAACGCGATTTTAGATGCGGCCGCACTTGGATTCCTTGGCATGGGCGCACAACCACCAACACCCGAATGGGGAACCATGTTGGCCGAGGCACGAGAATTTATTACGCGCGCATGGTGGGTCGTCACCTTCCCTGGGCTTGCTATTTTGATCACTGTTCTGGCGATCAACCTGATGGGTGATGGATTACGTGACGCGCTCGATCCAAAACTAAAGAGGTCGTAATGCATTTGCTGGATATCAAAAACCTATCGGTTGATTTTCAAACCGCAGGCGGTCTGTTTCGCGCCGTCGATGGCGTGGATATAACGTGCGAACGCGGCGAGATTTTATCAATCGTTGGTGAAAGCGGGTCAGGTAAATCCGTGGCCATGTTGGCCGCAATGGGACTGTTGCCGTGGACGGCAAAGATTACATCGGATCAAATGATGTTCGATGGCCACGATCTGGCCACGATCAGCGCCAAAGAACGCCGCAAAATTATCGGCAAAGATCTAGCGATGATTTTCCAAGAACCTGTATCTAGCTTGAACCCATGTTTCACCGTGGGTTATCAAATAGGCGAGGTGTTGCGGCTACATCTGGGCCTGAATCGCACCCAATGCAAAGTGCGGTCAATCGAGCTGTTGGAACAGGTCGGTATACCTGCCCCACACACGCGCCTTAAAGCGTTCCCCCATCAACTCTCTGGGGGAATGAACCAACGTGTAATGATTGCCATGGCGTTGGCCGGCAATCCAAAATTGCTTATTGCTGATGAACCCACAACAGCGCTGGATGTCACAATCCAAGCACAGATATTGGATCTGCTTATTGATTTACAAAAGCAACAGGACATGGCGTTGATCCTGATTACACATGATATGGGTGTTGTTGCAGAAACAGCGCATCGCGTACAAGTGCAATATGCAGGGCAAAAAGTCGAAGAGCAGCTCGTGGAAACCCTATTTTCTACACCACACCACCCCTACACTTCTGCGCTGTTGGCTGCCTTACCTGAACGTGCCATCGGTCGAAACTTACCATCGATCCCGGGCGTGGTACCTGGTCAATATGATCGCCCTGTAGGTTGTTTATTTGCGCCGCGTTGCACATACGTTCAACCGGATTGCCTTAAACCTCCGACCAAACAACAAGGCGCGGGATTAGGGCACGCTTTGTGCAATCACCCACTTGGAGCGGCCCAATGAAAGAGCTTTTGATACAGGGACGTGATCTAAGCCGGCATTACGATGTCTCCAATGGATTTTTCAAACCCGTTGGTCTGGTAAAAGCGCTGGACGGCGCCAGCTTTGATTTGCATGCGGGGCAAACACTTGCCGTTGTCGGCGAAAGCGGCTGTGGAAAATCCACGCTGGCGCGATTGGTTTCAATGATTGAAACGCCCACAGCGGGTACATTGGACATCGACGGATCACCTGCGGACTTCAATAATACCAACCACCGTAAATCGGTGCAGATCGTATTTCAAAACCCCTATGGGTCGCTGAACCCACGCCACAAAGTGCGAACAATCCTCGAAGAGCCGCTACGCCTAAACACCAAGATGAATACCGAAGAACGCCGCGTACGGGCTGCACAAACTATGGAAAAGGTTGGCCTACGCGCCGAACATATCGAACGTTATCCCCATATGTTCTCTGGCGGTCAACGGCAGCGGATCGCGATTGCACGTGCGCTAATGTTAAACCCGCGCGTGTTGGTTTTGGACGAACCTGTGTCTGCACTTGATCTGTCGATCCAAGCTCAGGTGCTAAATATTTTGGCTGATTTGCAGGCGGAACTTGACCTTGCCTATCTGTTCATCAGCCATGACCTGTCTGTTGTCAAACATATCGCCGATGATGTCATGGTGATGTATTTGGGCAAAGTGGTCGAAAGCGGCCCTGCAAACGTCGTCTTCAAAAAACCACAGCATCCATACACAGCAGCATTGCTATCTGCGACACCAAACGTGGATCCAACCATCAAAAAGGACCGCATCGTTTTGTCAGGCGAACTCCCGTCCCCGTTAAACCCACCCGCGGGCTGCGCGTTTAACCCACGTTGCTCATATGCGACAGACAAATGTCGGGCATCGACACCCGAACTTCAGACTTTGCTTGGTGCACAGGTGGCCTGTTTTAATCCGCTAAAGGCATAAATTTGGGTTGGTCGTTAAAACACGGGTTCAAGCCCTACTTTACCATCCGACGATATTACAAGCTACTTTCGCGTGCTTGATTCAATGTGACAGTGTCAGCGTCGCTCGAAGTGGTACGCCTTTTTCATTCTTATGGCCTTGACCTGAATCCAAGTTCCCTTCAACTTTAATAGAGTCCTTGGTTTGATTTTGATGCCGTCACGCTGAACATTAACTCCCGTATCAAGTCACCACAATGTCCACAAGAATTTCTTTCACAAACATCGCAATCTGTAACCCACATTTTGATAACTGGATATTTATATGTTTGGTACCCGCCAAACGATACTTTGGCAGATCGATACGATTTTGACTCGGACAACACAAAACCACGGGGCTTCCTTATTTCGCTAATGTAAACTAGTTTGGAATGATCGGCGTTATTTACATTCCGTTTTTAGCATGTAATATGGTAACGCCTAACTCACTTACTCGAAATTGGAATCATTATGCGAACCTTAATTGTTGCAATTGGCTTTTTAACGGCGCTAGCACTCTCAGCGAGAGCTGAGAACACTGCGCTGACCCCTGTTACAGTGACAGAATGGAAAGCAGTCTATGGCCAGATCGAGGCCCGCAGCCGTATTCCCGCCCGTGCGCGACTCGGCGGTACGCTTGTCTCGCTCAACGTCATTGAAGGCGATGTCGTTATGGCAGGGCAAACGTTGGCGCGCGTAGTAGACGCAAAGATCGATTTTCAATTGGCGGCGATTGATGCCCAATTGCAGACACTGACCGCACAGTTGGACAACGCCAGCGCTGAACTCAGGCGCGGCGAGGATCTGTTGGAACGCGGCGTGACCACAGTGCAACGCCTTGATGCGTTGCGTACACAGGTCAATGTGGTGACAGGCCAAATCGCGGCGGTACGCGCCGATCGGCAAGTGGTTGCACAACAGGCACGCGAAGGCACAGTACTGGCACCGATTGCGGGACGTGTACTGGATGTACCGGTTGCAGCGGGGGCTGTCGTTATGGCCGGTGAAGCGGTGGCAACAATTGGCGGTGGTGGAATTTTCTTGCGTATTGCTGTGCCCGAGCGCCATGCGGCGTTTTTAAAACAGGGTGCGGACATTGAAATTGAAACAGCAACAGGTGCCGAACAAGGCCGACTTGCCCGCATTTATCCACTGATAGAGAATGGCAGGGTTATCGCTGATGTCGAGGTACCCAATCTGCCCGAAGCCTTTATTGACGCACGGGTTTTGGTGCGATTGCCCGTAGATATCCGGCAGGCATTGATGGTGCCTGAGACGGCTGTCACGTCGCGGTTCGGTCTGGATTTTGTTGCTGTCGCAGGCGCGGATGGTTCAGTTCTTCGTACTGTGGTTTCCGGTCAACGACGGACAATTGCAGGCAAGGTAATGATCGAAATACTGGCAGGCCTTGAGACAGGCGATCGATTGGCGGCACCGCATGAGTGATACGCCCGAAGCCACTAGCTTAGGCATTGCGGGGCGTTTGACCCGCGCGTTCATCACTTCGTCGTTGACGCCGTTATTCATTCTTGCGGCGTTGGCGATGGGGCTTGTTGCTCTTACGTCGCTTCCACGCGAAGAAGAGCCACAGATTTCGGTTCCGCTGGTTGACATCTTCTTGCAGGCTCCCGGCCTTCACGCCGAAGATGCGGTGAAGTTGGTGACTGAACCATTGGAGGCAATTCTAAAGGGTATTAACGGTGTGGATCACGTCTATTCATCCACCCAAGATGACCAAGCCATTATTACGACACGCTTTAAAGTTGGGACATCATCCGATGCCGCTGTGTTGCGTGTGCGTGACAAAATCGGCGCTAATATGGATCAAATTCCGGTAGGGATTCCTGAACCGTTGATTGTTGGACGCGGCATCGATGATGTGGCCATCATATCAATGACACTTGCACCCAAGCAGGGTGTCATTGGGGTTAACGCGAATGACCTGACGCGCGTTGCGCGCGAATTGCGCACGCAGATTGCCAAGACCGATAATGTTGGCCTGACCTATCTCGTTGGCGAGGTCACTGAGACGATCCGCATCGCGCCTGATCCCGAGCGTTTGGCGTTGTATGGTGTTACGTTGCAGCAGCTTGCGGGCAAAGTGGCGAGTGCAAACAGGTCGCTCAGTATTGGTCGTGTGCGCGATGGAGGCGAACAAGTTGAACTTGTGGCGGGTGAAACACTGGTCGCACCCGCCCAGATTGCCAATCTGCTACTTACAACCCGTGATGCGCGACCGGTTTACGTAGCAGACGTAGCGCAGGTGACATTCGTGCCTGATTACGCCGATGCGTTGGTAGCCAATGTAAGCGCCGACAAGGACGGTGAAATCCTGCGAACGCCCGCAGTTACCTTGGCCGTTGCCAAGCGGGCAGGTGCCAACGCGGCGGATGTGGCCGAGGCCGTTATGGAGCGGATTGAAGCGCTTGAAGGGAGTCTGATTCCTGAAACTTTCGATGTCATCGTGACTCGAAATTTTGGTGAAACAGCCAATGAAAAGGCCAATGAGTTGCTGTTCACCCTTGCGCTTGCTACGTTGTCGATTGTCGGGTTGGTATGGCTTGCAATTGGTTGGCGCGAGGCGGCGGTGGTGGCGGTCGTAATACCTGTGACGATACTTCTTACGTTATTTTCGGCTTGGATCATGGGCTATACTCTTAACCGTGTCTCGTTGTTTGCGCTGATATTTTCCATTGGCATACTGGTTGACGATGCGATTGTGGTAATTGAAAACATCGCACGTCACTGGGCCAAGACTACAGATGGTAACAGAATCAAGGGGGCGATTGCGGCGGTTGCCGAGGTCGGTAACCCCACAATCGTTGCCACTCTTACCGTGGTTGCGGCATTGTTGCCAATGTTGTTCGTGTCAGGGCTGATGGGGCCATATATGAGCCCAATTCCAGCAAATGCGAGTGCGGCGATGATATTTTCGTTTTTTGTAGCCGTAATCATCACGCCTTGGTTGATGGTCAAAATGGCAGGGCGTGCGCCGCTAGTGGCGCATGACCTTGATGCATCTTCTGGTAATCACCCGGGCGGCATATTGGGGCGGGCCTATAGTTTTGTGGCGCGGCCGTTGTTAGCCACGAAGGGACGTAGCCTTGCGTTTCTGTTGATCACTGCGGCTTTGTCGTTTGGTTCACTGGGTTTGCTTTATACACAGGATGTCACCGTCAAACTATTGCCTTTTGATAACAAATCAGAACTCTCGGTGGTGATTGATTTACCCGAAGGAGCTTCAACCGAGGCGACAGACCGTGTGGCACAGGACGTCGCGCGTTTGGTGCTACAATTACCCGAAGTTGTGTCGTTGCAAACCTATGCAGGAACGGCGGCTCCTTTCAATTTTAATGGCTTGGTACGACATTATTATCTGCGCGCCACGCCACAGCTGGGCGAGGTTCAAATTACGCTGTCACCTGCCGCTGAACGTGACCGAGAAAGCCATGACATTGCGCTGGACATTCGCGGCCGCTTGGCCGCGTTGGCTCTGCCAGCGGGCACCAAACTAAAAATGGTCGAGCCACCGCCCGGCCCCCCCGTGATCGCCACTTTGTTGGCAGAAGTTTATGGCCCCGACGCCGAAACTCGACGCGCGGCGGCAACAAAAGTGCGCGAAGCATTCGAAAGCGTACCGTTCATCGTTGATGTCGATGACAGCTTTGGCACACAACCACGCAGGCTCCGCGCCACGATCAGCACCGATTTTCTAGAGTTTTTCGGCGTACAGGAACGCGATGTTTTTGACACATTGGCCATCCTCAACAGCGGACAAACCGTCGGCTATTCGCACCGCGGCGGCGGGCGGGCACCAATTCCGATCCGCATAGCAAGAGCCCCAGCTGACAAGGTACTGGACGAGCGGTTCCTGTCCACCCCGATCCCGGCAAATGTGCTGCCAGGTGCCCGAGGTGTGGTTGAATTGGGTGATGTGATTCAGGTGTTACAAGAACGCGCCTCGTTTCCGATATTTCGTCATAATGGGCTGGATGCGGAAATGGTGACGGGTGAATTGGCAGGTAGTTTTGAAGCACCTCTTTATGGAATGATCGCGGTTGGGCGCGCGTTGGACGATATGGAGTGGTCACCAGGAACCAAACCGGTGATCAGCCTGAACGGCCAGCCGCAGGACGAAAGTGTTACAACGCTTTTGTGGGACGGAGAATGGGAAGTTACCTATGTCACGTTCCGCGATATGGGCGCGGCCTTTGGTGTGGCGCTGTTGGGGATCTATATCCTTGTGGTGGCGCAATTTGGCTCGTTCAGATTGCCATTGGTGATCCTTACACCAATCCCACTGACTTTTCTAGGCATTATGGTCGGACATTGGATTTTTGGCGCACCGTTTTCGGCCACGTCGATGATTGGATTCATTGCTCTTGCTGGTATTATTGTGCGCAACTCGATCCTGCTGGTGGATTTTATCCGCCACGCTGACCCCACAGGCAAGACACTTGTGGACATCTTTGTCGAGGCAGGTGCGACGCGCTTTAAGCCCATTGCTTTGACAGGGATTGCCGCAATGATAGGTGCGGCTGTTATCTTGTCCGATCCGATCTTTCAAGGTTTGGCAATCTCGTTGTTTTTCGGATTGGTGTCCGCGACCCTGCTGACGGTGCTGGTGATCCCAGCGATTTACCGTGTTCTGAAGACCTGAGTTTTTGGGCCTCAAGTTCGGACGAAGGTGGCGCCAATAGCGGCACCTTCGGGGGCTGTTCTTTTTTGCATCGGAGATTTCTTTAATACCCTGTTCTCACAGTTTTCAGATGCTTCGCAGGCGGGCCGGTTGACGGGATTGCATCGCCCAGCCAACAACTTTGCGAGAGTAGAGGTCAATTACAACGGCCAGATTCGAAATTCCTTCATATGTTTTGATGTAGGTAATGTCTGTGACCCAAAATCTGTCTGGAGCGACTACATTGAACTGCCTGTCCAACGTATTCTTGACGACAACAGATGGTTTGCCGCCAGACTTGCCCCTCTCTCGCGCAGGTAAACATGCACTGCCGGGCAGTGAGGCGGCGTTTATAGCCGATCTGGGCCTTGATCCCTGCAAGCCTTGCTAAACGCGCCACACGGTTGGGGCAACAGGTCTCACCTTGGTCACGAAGATCATCGTGCAGCTTACGGTAACCATAAATCTACGGCTGTCGTTCCACGCTTCTTTAAGAAGATTGGTCTGACGTTTGTCTTCAAGGGCTCTGTTACTGAGCGGTGACTTTAACCAAGCGTAGAACCCGCTTGGATGAACAAGCAGACCACCCCTGTCGATCATTGCGATGCAATAATCTGGCGGGCAACGGACACATCGCGCGGATCGAAAATACTGGGCGGTATGCCTGAATAAACGCATACTTCATTTGGCATCCTTGGCGAAGTACACGGTGGCCTTTTTTAGAATGTCACGCTCCTCTGTGACACGTGCTAGCTCCTGTTTAAGCCGTCTGATCTCAGCAGTCTGTTCGGTTGCCTCTTGCGCTACAATAGGTGGTTTTGAAAACCGCTTCATCCAAGCATAAAGTGAATGTGTACTTACGCCCAAACGCTTGGAAACATCAGCAACCGAATAGCCGCTCTCCGTTATTTGCTTAATAGCATCTTTCTTAAAGTCTTCCGTGAAATGTGGTCGTGCCATTGAGTTCTCCTTGCCTCATTTTTAGGGGACAAGGTGCCTACAATTCTAGGGGCTATTCAAATGTAGAAACGAAAGAAGTCTCAGAAGCCACGAACAAAGCCTAAGCCGCGGAATCTTGGGCGTAATATCGGGGGCAACCAGGTCATCCCAATTAGCTTGGGGCAAGTGGCGGAGACGAAGGGATTCGAACCCTCGAAACGGCTACAAACCGCTTACTCCCTTAGCAGGGGAGCGCCTTCGACCACTCGGCCACGTCTCCGCTGATCGGCATACACAATGACCCGTGGTAAATACAAGTGGAAATGTGTCCGTCGTCAAATAAATTGGAACACGTGAGCTTATAAAATAATGGAGGCTCTGGTTCGTTTTACTGATTTGATTATGCCGCTTTCCTGAAGTGTTGCAAGCGACGCTGATTGATGGTGTTTCGTTTGATCTTTTTCCTTTCTCTGATGATGGCTTTATCACGGCCAAAGTAGACGTCAGCGGGTGTGACATTGTTTAAGCTCTCATGGTAACGCTCGTTATTGTAATATTCGACGAATGCTTTGATCTGCCGATCCAAGTCTCCTGGCAGGTAATAGTTTTCCAGCAGAACACGGTTCTTCATGGTTTGATGCCAGCGTTC